>CABIYO010000022.1 GCA_902362975.1 Caryophanales bacterium | reverse complement strand
GATATAGCTCTTAAATTGACGAAGCTTGCGCTTCATTCAAAAATGGTAAAACTTATTTTTGCCTCATCGTTCAGTTTTCAAAGTTCGTCTGCCGCTCTTGGCGACTCTTAAAATAATACAAGCCATCGACACAGTTGTCAACCACTTTTTTATTTCTTTTCCGCTGCCATCAGCGGCAACGTTTATTACTTTACCGCACACCTCTAATTAACGCAAGGGTTTTTGTAAAAGTTTTTTGAAAAATTTTTTTATCTTTAGTATCCCTTCTGTTTAACGGCTTACGCATGCGTTTCGAGACAACAAAAATAAAGAAGCCGGATCATACTAACGGATGATCCGACCATTTAATTGATTATTGTTGAGGACGCATTGTTGGGAAAAGAAGAACGTCACGGATCGAAGGCGCGTTCGTCAATAACATGACGAGACGGTCAATCCCGATTCCAAGCCCACCTGTTGGGGGCATACCATATTCAAGCGCCTCCAGGAAATCGTTGTCGAGTTCGTGCGCCTCATCGTTCCCCGCTTCTTTTTCAAGCAATTGTGCTTCAAAGCGTTCACGTTGATCGATTGGGTCATTCAACTCCGTGAAGGCATTCGCATGTTCACGACGAACAATGAACAACTCGAAACGATCCGTGAAGCGTGGATCTGTTTCATTCTTCTTCGCCAATGGTGATACTTCAACCGGATGTCCTGTGACAAATGTCGGTTGAAGCAACGTTTCTTCTACTTTCTGCTCGAAGAATTCATTCACGATATGACCAAACGTCATATGATCTTGTACTTCTACACCGTGTTCTTTTGCGAGGGCACGTGCTTCTTCATCGGACATTTGTTGCCAGAAGTCGACACCTGTCTCTTCTTTAACAAGGTCGACCATATGTGCACGTTTCCAACCGATGCCAAGGTGGATCGTATCCTCACCATACTGCACATCTGTTGTACCGAGTACTTCTTTCGCTACGTGCGCAACCAATTCTTCCGTCAAATCCATGATATCGTTGTAATCTGCATAGGCTTCGTACAATTCAATCATCGTGAATTCAGGGTTGTGACGTGTAGAGATCCCTTCGTTACGGAATACACGTCCGATTTCGTACACGCGCTCGAGTCCACCAACAATCAAGCGTTTCAAGTGAAGTTCGATGGCAATACGCATATAAAGTTCCATATCCAACGCATTATGATGCGTTAAGAACGGACGTGCCGCTGCTCCACCCGCGATCGTGTGTAACATCGGTGTCTCCACTTCTAAATATCCTTTTTGGTTTAAGAAGTTGCGAATCTCAGAAATGATGCGGCTACGCAAAATGAATGTCTGACGCGAGTCCTGGTTTGTAATCAAATCAAGATAGCGTTGGCGATAGCGCTGTTCCACATCTTTTAATCCATGATATTTGTCCGGAAGCGGGCGAAGCGCCTTCGTCAATAATTCAAACTCTTCCACATGAATCGAAAGCTCACCTACGTTGGTCTTAAACAGCTTCCCTTTCACACCGACGATATCACCGAGGTCTGAAGACTTGAATAAGTCAAACGACTCATCCCCGACATCATTTTTACGAACGTAAATTTGAATTTGACCTGTCACATCTTGAATGTGGGCAAAGAAAACCTTCCCCTTCCCACGTTTCGTCATGATGCGTCCAGCCAATGTGACTTCTACATCTTGTTCAGCCAAAGCTTCTTTTTCAATTGATTCATACTGCTCATGTAATTCACCTGCGTGTGCAGAACGATCAAAGCGGTGACCGAACGGGTCGAGACCGCGCTCACGCATATCGGTCATCTTCTCAAAACGAACCTGCATTTGATCATTCATTTCTAACTCGTGGCTCACTATTCCATTCACTCCTCTATCCATATTGGGTTTCTCTCTAACAAAAAACTGTCGACCTGATGGTCAACAGCACAGCCGAAGCCGTTCATTCGTTGTGGTGCACTTTTTCGCCAAACAAGCTTACCATAAATTAGTTCTTTTCACTAGTTCACACTTCTGACAGTTGTCGTTCGAGTTGGTCCACAAATCCATAAAGGACCGCCGCGAACGCCTCGCGCGATTCCGTTTCATTGATTTGTTTGCGAATCGGACCACTGCCTTTCAACCCTTTCAAATACCAAGCCGCATGTTGACGCATTTCGCGTACGGCTGTCAGCTCACCTTTGATTGCACTCAACCGGTCGAGATGAAGCATGCAAATATCGATTTTCTCACGCGCCTCTGGTTCCGGAGGGAGTTCCCCTGTTTCGAGGTACTGGACCGTTTGATAAAGCATCCACGGATTCCCGAGTGCAGCGCGTCCAATCATGACGGCATCCACACCATATTGGTCAATCACACGTTTCGCATCCTGCGGGGTTGCGATATCCCCGTTCCCGATAATCGGGACAGTCGCTACTTTCTTCGCCTCGCCAATCCAGTCCCAATTCGCAGTTCCTTCATATTGTTGGGCCCGTGTACGTCCGTGAATGGCAATCGCTGCCGCTCTACCCGTCTGAGCCGCCTTCACATTATCCAAAATAAAGATATGCTCGTCATCCCAACCAAGTCGCATCTTCACCGTGACCGGTTTTTCGACGACATTCGTGACGGCATTCACCATCTCATACACTTTATCCGGGTCGAGTAACCACTTCGCCCCAGCGTCACACTTCGTCACTTTCGGTACGGGACAACCCATGTTGATATCAATGATATCCGCATTGGTGTTTTGGTCGACGTACTGCGCCGCTCTGACGAGTGTATCTTTCGAACCGCCGAAGATTTGTAAACTGAGCGGTTTCTCTCGTTCATCGACGTATAGCATGCGCATCGTCCGAGCATTCTCGAGCAGGATACCTTTATCACTAACCATCTCGGCACAGACGAGCCCCGCTCCGAACTCTTTTGCAATCAAACGGAAAGCGGGATTGGTCACGCCGGCCATCGGCGCGAGGACTGCACGGTTTTTAATATCTATGTTTCCAATCTTAAAGCCTGTCAAGACAACACATCCTTCATTTCACCAAATTCGTAAGCAACTGTAATCGGACGACATCTTGGCGGTCCGTCCTCGGTAACCCTTCAAGCCAAGAGGCGACCGTCCGTCCTCGAACGACGAGTTTTGGCGCGATCTCCGCTAACGGGGCGAGAACAAATGCACGTTCCTGCATGCGCGGATGCGGAACCGTTAAGTGTTCTGATTGTATATCTTCCCCATTATAAAAGAGGATGTCAAGGTCGATGGTACGCGGTCCGTTCTTAAATAGACGTTCCCGTCCTAATCGTTGTTCGATCTGTTGAAGCGTGTTGAGCAGTTCGTCCGAGGATTGGCGACTCTCGACTTCGACCACCATATTAAAAAACGAAGGTTGCTCTGTATATCCGACAGGAGCCGTCTCATAGACCGACGACTGTTTCGTGACGTGGAGACCTGCTCGCTCCATCTCATCGATTGCCACAGACAATTGCGCAGCCCGCTCCCCGATGTTCGCGCCTAATGCAATATAAATCATGACGTCCGTCCCCTTGTCATCTCAATTGCTACTGAATCATAGTGTCCCGGGATGGGTGGGTCCGGTTTAATCACTTTAACCGTCACACGTTGAATCAACTCACTATGCGCCAACACGGCTGTCGTGATGCGTTCTCCGAGTGTTTCTAACAAATTGACCGGTTCTCCCGTCACAATATCTTCCGTCAATTGATACAAGCCGGCATAGCTGACCCCATTGTTTAAGTCATCCGAACGTCCCGCAGGAGTGAGATCTAGTTCACACATTAAATCCACGTGAAACCGTTGACCGAGACGGTTTTCTTCTGCAAACATCCCATGATAACCGTAAAAACGCATCCCGTTCACAAATATTTTATCCACGTCCGTTTCCCCCAATCATCGCATCCATCATCTTCGCCGCACGGGCGTTTGCTTTGACGTCGTGCACACGCACCCAGTCGCACCCTTTCATGATTCCGAGACATGTCGTCGCAATGGTTCCTTCAAGACGCTCCTCTGTTGGTAAATCGAGCGTATGACCGATAAACGACTTACGCGACGTGCCGAGCAGAACCGGATACCCAAGACGTGTGATCACGTCGAGATGATTCATGAGTTCGAGGTTTTGCGTCACGTCTTTCGCAAATCCGATGCCCGGATCTAACCAAATGTGCTCATCCTTTACGCCTGCCGCATGTGCAATCTCGATGGATTCCTGTAAATCGCTAACCACATCTTCAATGAAATGATGGTAGTCCCGGTCTGTTCGGTTATGCATGAGAATGATGGGAACCCCATATTCGAAAGCGACACGTGCCATCGAGCGGTCTCCCCATTTCGAACCCCATACGTCATTGATAATCGTCGCACCGGCCTCGATTGCCGCTCTCGCCACCGTCGGCTTATACGTATCAATCGAAATCGGAACATCGATTTCTTTTGTCAGTCGACGGATGATCGGGACGACACGTTCAATCTCTTCTTCTTCGGAAACAAGTACTGCGCCCGGTCTCGTCGATTCTCCACCGATATCAATCGCATCGGCACCTTCTTGTACGAGTTGTTTCGCATGTCGTACAGCCTCCTCGATTGCCGTATACCGTCCCCCATCCGAAAACGAGTCCGGGGTCACGTTTAAAATACCCATGATTTTCGTCATGTTTCCGCCTCCTAACCAAGTGAGCGAACGAGTTTCGCCCACACTTCGTTAAATCGTACCCCGTCTTTACCGGGGTATCTCAGCTTTCCATAATGCGTCACCGGAGCGACTTGTTGGATTGAATTCGTCATCCAAATCTCTTTCGCTGCAGCCAATTCTTCAAATGTCACGGGTTGTTCGACTACAGAGAAATGGTCTATCACCCATTGTCGCGTCACACCTGCGAGTGCTCCGCTCGAGAGCGGAGTCGTGTATAACCTATCATCTGGACCGACCCAAAAGATGTTCGACACGAGCCCTTCCACCACATGTCCATGTTCGTCCGCAAATAGTCCTTCAGCCCTCTGGTCTTGTAAGACCCGTTTCCCAAGGATATTGTTCATGTAATGATGCGATTTTAATCGAAAAGCCGCTTCAGGACGACTTCTCGGAAACGGAATCGGTTCGACTCTCTTTTCCTGTGGTACGACTTCTGAGGAGAGCGGTTTGACGATCAACGTGACGTTCGGTGTCTCATAACGCCCCGCATAGAGACCCAGTGGTGCAACTCCTGCCGATACGTTCAAGCGGATATAGAGATCGGGTGCATCGTTTTGACGGCACAGTTGCTGAATCGCCGTCTCGATTTCTTCTTTCGTAAACGGGAAGTCTATCCACAGCTCATCGAGACTCTTCATCAAGCGCTCCCAGTGGGCATCGAACAGGAAAGGGACGAATTCATATGTACGGAACGTCTCGAACAAGCCCATCCCATACAAAAAACCGTGATCTTCAACCGGAATCAACACCTTCTCACATTCGACTAACTCTCCGTTATGCCAATACCACATGACGATACTCCTCGATAAAGTTTCGAATCATTTTCTTCCCATGCTCAGTCAAAATCGCTTCAGGGTGATATTGCACCCCTTCGATCGGAAGCGTTCGGTGACGGAGTGCCATGATTTCTCCAGTCTCCGTCTCGGCAGTGACCACTAGACACTCTGGTAGCGACGAACGCTCCACAGATAACGAGTGATAACGGGTCACGACCGACTGTTGCGGAATCTCCTTGAAAATCGATTTTCCGTCATGTTGAATCTTCGACGTTTTTCCATGCATGAGCCGCTCCGCATGGACGACTTCTCCACCGAACGCTTGCGCAATCGCCTGATGTCCGAGGCAAACCCCTAAAATCGGGATACGACCTGCGAACGCTCGGATTGCCTCAACGCTAATTCCCGCCTCATTCGGAGTGCAAGGTCCCGGCGAAATAACAAGATAACTCGGGGCAAGCGCCTCGATCTCTTGAATCGTGACTTCATCGTTTCGATACACGACCAGTTCCTGACCGAGTTCACCGAAATATTGCACCAAGTTATACGTAAATGAGTCATAGTTGTCGATCAATACAATCATCTCGTTTCCTCCGTCATGTGTTTCGCCGCCCATAGCGCCTTCGCTTTGGACAGGGATTCTTCATATTCCGAGACCGGATCCGAATCAATCACAATACCTGCTCCCGCTTGAACGTATGCGATTCCGTCTTTCACGACCATCGTTCGAATGGTGATATTGAAGACAAGGTCGTCATTCCAACTTAACCATCCATATGAACCGGTGTAGAGTCCCCGGCGAACTGGTTCGAGTTCTTCGATGATTTCCATCGTTCGAATTTTCGGGGCGCCGGTGATGGTGCCGCCTGGGAACAACGCTGCCAGCGCTTCGGCTCCTGATACTTCATCCCGAATCGTACCCCGTACGTTTGAGACGATATGTTGTACGTGTGAGTATTTCTCAATCACCATCAATTCATCAACATGAACGCTACCATATGCCGCCACCTTGCCAAGGTCGTTCCGTTCGAGGTCGACGAGCATGACGTGTTCTGCACGCTCTTTCTCGTTTTCAAGCAACGTGTTCGTTAACTCCAAATCTTCCACATCATCTTTCCCACGTGGACGCGTACCCGCGATTGGGCGTGTCGAAATGTCGGTTCCATGTTTTTCAAGCAACAACTCTGGTGAAGCAGAGACCATCGTCAAAGCGTCATCCACGAAATATCCCATATAAGGAGATGGATTCATTTGTCGCAACGTATCATATACACGACGCGGGTCAGCGAGAAGCGGTTCAGACTGCCGAACGCTTAAGTTCACTTGGAACACGTCCCCTTCTACGATATAGGACTGAATCCGTTTGACCGCTTCAACAAACTCTTCCTGGGACATGGAGCGCGATCGCTCTACCCATGACTGCCTTGTCGGCTTGAACGCGTAATGCGACTCGACGTTCCACATGGCCGCCAATCGGTCCGCCTTACGTTCTGCACCCTCATCCGCTGTCACCATCAAATACAAAGTCGAATCCACTTCATCAAACACCGCCACCTCATCAAACAGAAGAAACGAGACGTCTGGTGTTGCCAAGTCATCCTCCGCTTGCTGAGGGAGACGTTCAATCGTCCGGGCCACATCATAACTGACATACCCGATCATGCCACCAAAGAAAGGAGGAGCCCCTTCCGGACGCTCGGCCTCAAATCGCTTCCGGACGTCACTGACGAGCTCAAGCGGCTTTCCGTATAGCGTTTCGGTCGTATCGCCCATTTGCAAGAGTCCGACACCGTCTTTTACATGAAAGCGACCGAACGGCTCGATTCCCGCAATCGTATACCGTCCCGCTCTCCCACTTTCTAACCATGCATGATACGGTTGATCCGCCGTCAACGTCATGTATGTCTCATACATCTTCTCTTTCGTCATCCGCTTTGTTCTGAACGCAGTCGATCTCACATGTCATTCCTCCGTCTATTCATTCATGCCTTTTATTGTACACAAGAAAAGGCAGCAATCGAAAGAGAATGTCTCTCGATTACTGCCTGAAATGTTATACGCGACTCTCGTTTGACTCTTCATCAAACTGATAGAGCGGCGTGCTCAAGTAACGTTCACCGTTTGACGGGATAATCGCCAATACATTTTTCCCTTTACCAAGGCGCTTCGCTGTATCAAGCGCTGCAGCAATGGCAGCTCCTGAAGAGATACCACCGAGGACACCGTTCGTACGTGCCGCCTGACGAGCATGTTCGAACGCTTGCTCTGTCGTGATTTGAAGAACCCCTTCATAAATATCCGTGTCGAGGATTGATGGAACAAATCCAGCCCCAATCCCTTGAATCTTATGAGGCCCCGGTTTCCCGCCTGATAAGACAGGTGAATCGACCGGTTCAACGGCGAGAATTTTTACGTCCGGGTACTTCGCCTTCAGGACTTTACCTACGCCGGTGATTGTACCGCCCGTCCCGACTCCGGCAATCAAAGCGTCGACTGAAAGTCCTGATTCTTCAAACGCCTCTACAATCTCAGGTCCCGTCGTCATTTCATGGACGTTCGGGTTAGCTGGGTTATTGAATTGTTGCGGGAGGAAGTAGCCATGTTTCTCTGCTTCTTCAGTAGCGCGTCGAATCGCTCCACCCATCCCTTCAGGTCCTGGTGTCAAAATCAATTCGGCCCCGTATCCACGAAGGAGGTTTCGGCGTTCCATGCTCATCGTTTCAGGCATGACGAGAATGGCTTTATATCCTTTTGCGGCACTGACCATCGCAAGACCAATGCCCGTGTTTCCGCTCGTTGGCTCGATGATTGTATCACCCGGCTTCAAGATGCCATCTTTTTCAGCAGCTTCGATCATGGCGAGGGCGATCCGGTCTTTGACGCTTGATCCCGGGTTCATATATTCGAGCTTCAGATACACGTCGGCATCCTCTGGTCCAGTCATTCCGTTCAATTTCACAATCGGAGTCTTTCCAATCAAGTCTGTTACTGAGTTTACGATACGCATTGCATTTCCTCCTTCATAATTCCGACTATTCCGATATTATTATCATACCCTATCGAATTGAAAATATGCAATTTGAAACGTTCCTTACGCCTGTGCCTGCACTTTCATCGTCTCTAACTGTTCCGCTGAGAAATGATACTTTTCGCCACAGAAATGGCATACGGCTTCGGCTCCGCCATCTTCTTCAATCATCTGACGAATCTCTTCTTTTCCGAGACCGATAATGGCGCTTTCCATTCGTTCACGGCTGCATGGGCAGTTGAACTGAATCGGGTTCGTGTCGAGAACATCGAGGCTATCGCCAAGGAGTAATTGAAGCATTTCTTCTGGCGTTTTCTCTTCACCAATCAAAATCGATACGGGCGGGAACGTCTGAAGTGCTTTTTCGAGCGCTTGTACCGTCTCTTCAGAAGCGTTCGGGAGCAACTGGACGATGATTCCACCTGCAGCAAGAATCGATTCATCTTCCGGTAAGACAAGGACACCCGCTCCGACGACTGACGGCACTTGCTCAGATGTGGCGAAGTAGTACGTGAAGTCTTCACTGATTTCGCCCGTTTGAATCTCTGAAGAACCGCCGACATAGTCTTTCAATCCTAAGTCTTTAATGACAGAAATGGTTCCTTTTCCGACGGCTTCGCCGACTTTCAATTTCGTCAACCCTTGTTCGTTGACGAATGTACCGCCATCGACACGCGGGTGCGATACATATCCACGAACATCTCCCGCTGTATTCGCGTCCACGATGATTTTCCCGATTGGACCATCACCTTCTACCTTAAGCGTGACACGCGCTGCACCTTTCTGCATCGCTCCAATCATCGCGCCGATTGTCATCGTCCGTCCGAGGGCAGCTGAAGCAACTGGTGTCGTTTGATGACGAAGTTGCGTCTCATATACCGTTTTTGTCGTGCGTGCAGCAAAGGCACGAACCTCTCCGTTAAAACCGAGGGCACGAACGAGATAGTCATCCTTCATCTGGTCGAGTAGTGCTTGTTGTTCTGTATGAATCATATGATTTAGCTCCTTTAGTTTACTTTTGATTGCGCTCGTAAATGAGACGGAGGCCTTCGAGTGTCAGGAACGAATCCACATGGTCGATTGTCTCTGCATGTTCACTGATCAATCGCGCCAGCCCTCCCGTTGCAATGACAGTCGCTTCACCGACTTCACGCTTCATTCGGTTCACGATACCGTCCACTTGTGCCACATATCCATAATATGTCCCCGATTGCATCGCTTGAATCGTGTTCTTCCCGATGACTGTCGGCGGGGTCGCCAATTCAATCCGAGGTAGTTTCGCGGCGCGCTGATAGAGTGCCTCAACTGAAATCATGATACCTGGCGAGATGATTCCGCCATGGTAACGACGTTTCTCATCGATGTAACAATACGTGGTTGCCGTTCCAAAATCAACAATTATGAGCGGACCGTCATACTTGGCGATTCCAGCCACCGCGTTAACGATTCGGTCGGCCCCGACTTCGCGAGGGTTCTCGACGTGAATGTCTAACCCTGTCTTCACACCTGGTCCCACAACGGTTGGACGTACATTGAAGTATCGTTGCGACATTTGCTCAAGTGGGAAAATAACAGGAGGTACGACAGAAGATAAGATGATTCCTTCGACCTGGTCGAACGAGACGTTCGAATGATCGAATAGCGATTTCACCAGCATACCGTACTCGTCGGTCGTTTTTGTACGATCCGTTGAGATGCGCCAATGGTGTACGAGATGATCTCCATCGTACATCCCGAGAACAATATTTGTATTTCCAACATCAATCACTAAAATCATGATATAGTTCCTCACTTTGTTGTCAATTGCAGTTCGCTCGAATTATAACACGAAAAAAGACGAATGCCTCGTCAAGGGCATTCGTCTCATTCATTAACGTGATTCGTTATTCGGACGTTCTGTCGGTGTCGCTTCTGGCTTATCGCCTTCAGGTACGACATCCGGCTGACTGTCTTGGACAACTTCAGGTTGATCGACGACTTGACCGTGTTGAACGGCTGCATCATCTTTCTTCGCTGCGTCATCCGCATCCGTCGATCCATCCACGCCCTCTTCCGGCTCATGCGGGAGATACTCGCGTGTCTTGATCAAATGACGAATCTGTTTCGAGTCGAGCGTCTCGACATCAAGCAACGTCTTCGCAACGAGTTCGAGATCTTCACGACGATCTGTCAAAATCTGCTTCGCTTTCGCGTAACAGCGATTGATGATGTCTCGAATCTCCAAATCGATTTCTTGCGCAATCGCATCCGAGTAGTTCTGCTCTGTCTGGAAATCGCGACCAAGGAAGACTTGTCCGCCATGGTTTGAACCGAGCTGGAGCGGTCCGAGTTTATCGCTCATCCCGTAATCCATGACCATCTTACGTGCGATACTAGTAGCGCGCTGGAAGTCATTGCTCGCTCCGGTCGACACTTCTCCAAAGATAACATCTTCAGCGACGCGACCACCAAGAAGACCGACAATCTTGTCTTCGAGTTCAGGTTTTGTCATGAAGTAACGATCTTCTTTCGGAAGCATGACGACATATCCGCCTGCGTTTCCGCGTGGAACGATTGTCACTTTGTGTACTTCATCCGCATTCTCAAGCTCGAGACCGATGATTGTGTGACCTGCTTCGTGATATGCAACAATGTTGCGCTCTTTTTCAGAGATGACGCGACTCTTCTTCGAAGGACCTGCGATAACACGGTCAATTGCTTCTTCCACATCGACAACTGAAATAGCTGTACGGTTCGAACGTGCCGCAACGAGTGCCGCTTCGTTCAAGAGGTTCTCTAAGTCTGCCCCAGAGAAACCAGGCGTACGTTGTGCAATCGACTTCAAGTCCACCGTCGAATCGAGTGGCTTGTTACGTGCATGGACTTTCAATACTTCTTCGCGCCCTTTGACATCCGGACGATCGACCGTAATTTGACGGTCAAAACGACCTGGACGAAGGAGTGCCGGATCAAGGATATCTGGACGGTTTGTCGCCGCAACCATGATAATCCCTTCGTTATCACTGAATCCATCCATCTCAACAAGGAGTTGGTTCAATGTTTGTTCACGCTCATCGTGTCCACCACCGAGACCGGCACCGCGCTGGCGACCGACCGCATCAATTTCATCGATGAAGATGATACATGGCGCATTCTTTTTCGCAGTTTCGAACAAGTCACGAACACGTGACGCCCCGACCCCGACAAACATCTCAACGAAGTCCGAACCTGAGATTGAGAAGAAGGGAACACCGGCTTCACCGGCTACCGCACGAGCCAAGAGTGTTTTACCTGTCCCTGGAGGACCTACGAGTAAGACCCCTTTTGGAATACGTGCGCCGAGTTTCGAGAATTTGCGAGGATCTTTCAAGAATTCAACGACTTCGATGAGTTCTTGCTTCTCTTCGTCCGCCCCAGCCACATCTTTGAATGTGACGCGACGTTTTTCTTGGTCGTATAGTTTCGCCTTCGATTTCCCGAAGTTCATCACACGACCACCACCGCCACCACCTTGCGCCTGGTTCAACAAGAAGAAGAACAAGATGAAGATGATAATGAACGGTAAAATCGCGAAGACGATGCTGAACCAACTACTGTTGGATTCGGCCTCCTCGATTTGAATATCCGTATTCGTTCGAAGCTGCGTTAATACATCCGCATATTCCGCTTCGTTCGCTGGAATGTTTGTTTCATAACGTTGGTCTTCATCTCCTGTAAGATCGCCTGTAATCGAGATAGCCCCCGGGACTTCTTGTACGGTTGCCGTCTCAATTCGATCATCTTCCACATATTCTAGGAATTTCGAATACGAGAGCGTTTCACTCTGACTATTCGGATTCTGCAAATATTGAAGGAACAAGATCAAGGCTAGGAAAATCACACCAAAAACCAATGTGTTTTTCACTGCACGATTCATTCTCTGCCTCCTATTCCGAGAAACGATGTTCTCGCCCATTCAGTATATGCCTATACTTTGGGGATTTCCTTTATCTTACCACGTCACATTTTCAAAAGAAAAACGTTAGCCCCCGTAAACGCTCGGTTTGAGCACACCGACATAAGGAAGGTTACGATATTTCTCTTCATAATCAAGACCGTAGCCGACAACGAATTCGTGTGGAATCACGAAACCGCTATAGTCTGCTGATAAACCATTTTTACGGCCAGTCGGCTTATCGAGAAGCGTGACAATCTTCACAGACTTCGCTTTACGGTATTTAAGAAGATCGACGAGGTAACCAAGCGTCAATCCACTATCAATAATATCTTCTACAATCAAGATGTCGCGTCCTTCTACAGATGTATTTAAATCTTTCTCGATTTTCACTTCACCTGTCGAAGAAGTTCCTCCATGATACGTCGACACGTCCATGAAATCCATCTCTAAATGGATATCCATTTCTTTGACGAGGTCCGCCATGAATGGCATCGCGCCTTTCAATACACATACGAGAAGCGGGAATTTTTCTTTATAGTCTTCGCTCAATGTTCCAGCGAGTTCTTTCACCTTTTCTTGAATCTCTTCACGTGAGATTAAAATTTTCTCCATATCGTTCATTAATGACATCTTGAAATCCTCCTCTTTCTGTTTCGACACAATCATCATTTTACCATTAATCGTAGGCAAATCGCATCCGACTTGTCTAGAAATTCTGAAACTCTTACCCCAACAATCGCGAGAATTTGTCCCGAGGCGTCCTCAAGCAACGGGAGCGTCGGTCGAATGGTTCGCTCAACCTTTTCATCGATTAGGATACGGGATACTTTTTTTGTCCCCACGTTCAACTTCATTCGATCTCCAGGTGCGAGCGAACGAATTGTCAACGGATAAGTGATTTCCTTTAGCGGAATACCTTCACGTCCCTCTTCGATGGACAACGAAACCGTACGCTTTCCAAATTGAACGACGGCCGGTAACGACTCGACCTGAACGGGATGAAGTGGTGCTTCTGTCGAACGTTGGACAAGATTAAGTACCCTTTTCTGCTTCATCATGAACCACTCACCTGACAGGTGATAGGTTCCGGTGTCCTTTTGACTCATGCTTAACTTTTCGACCGCCTCACCAATCTCTACCCCATAGCGATGGGACAGCAAGCGAGCGACCGTATACCGCTCAAGTGAGGATAAGCGATTAAACTCATCAAGTTTCACATGAAACGCTTTCATTTCAAGCTCCACATTTTCTTCAATCCATCGCCAACATGACTGGTAACGCATGTCCCATTCAGCGTATGCCTGTTTCGCCGTATTGTAGACATCGTCAACGACTGTCGGCCACAGTTGTTTCAACCTCGGGATGATTTCGTGACGGATCCGGTTCCGTAAGTAGGTCACTTCCTGATTGGTGGCATCTTCCCTCCAGGCAAGCTCGTTTTTCCTAGCATACTCGATGAGCTGCACCTTTGTTTCTCTTAATAAAGGACGGATCAACGTCCCACGCCCGAACGTTCTTCTCTCAGGAATTCCTTTCACTTCGATTACGTTTCGGTGAAGTTGAATGAGCACCGTCTCCAACACATCATCCGCATGATGAGCCGTGGCCAGTGTATCGTATCCATGTTCATTCATGACGTCTTCAAAAAAACGGTAGCGGGCCTTACGGTAATCAGCCTGTGATGCTCCTTCTTGAAAATGGAGACGCGTCCCATGAAACGCGACTTGGTAGGATGCCGCTACGTGCGCGACGAACGTGTACTCTTCATCTGATGCTTCTCGTAAGCCATGATGGACGTGCGCCACCCCGACATCCCACCCTTGTTTGACGAGACGGTCCAACAAGACGATGGAATCGACTCCACCGGACACAGCAACGAGTACCTTTTTCATGAATTCCCTCCTTGATATAACAAAAGAAGCCATCTCGATTGAGATGGCTTCTTTACGCTTAGGTTAAGTGACCCGTACGGGATTCGAACCCGTGTTACCGCCGTGAAAGGGCGGTGTCTTAACCGCTTGACCAACGGGCCTAAATAAAATGGTAGCGGCGGAGGGAGTCGAACCCACGACCTCACGGGTATGAACCGTACGCTCTAGCCAGCTGAGCTACACCGCCATGTTATTTTTGTGTCCTAAGCACATTTTCTATAATAACCAGTCGCCATTCGAGTGTCAATTCTTTTTTTATATTTTTAAGAAAAAAATCGTGCATAGTGTCGTCTTAACCACTATACACGATTTTGTACCGTTTTTACATCATGCTTCTGATGCGACTCGATGATATTTTTTCTTCCATGCAATCCGGAAGTAAGCCCATAGTAAGACAAAGCATCCGGCTGCCACAAACACTAAATAGGTTGTCGCCATCTGCAAATACTGCGCACCGTCTGACGATATAATTTCCTTATATCCGGCAACCGTATACGTCATTGGAAGCAGTGCATTGAACGGTTGCAACGCTCTTGGAATCAATTCAAGTGGGAACGTCCCGGCTGACGTCGTCAATTGTAAAATCAACAAGACGATTGCCACGAAACGTCCAGGGTTTCCGAGTGTTGTCACGAGCAACTGTACGATAAAGAGGAACGTGATGCTCGTCAACCAGCTGAAACCGAAGAATTTCAACGGTTCGCTCACTTCAAGACCGAGCAATTGCACCATCGCCACATCGAGAATCAATGCTTGCAGGAATCCGACGACCATGAGGACACCAGATTTCGACGATACCCACGATAGACTACGTTTCGGACGTCCTGCTGGATCGTATAACGGATAAACGATCGAGAGAAGGAGTGCCCCAACAAAAAGTCCGAGCGACATGAAGTATGGAGCGAATCCAGTACCGTAGTTTGGCACCTCGTGAATCGAGTTGTCGACGAGCGACACTGGATCGGCCATCATCTCGACGTTGTCATCCGTTAAACCGATGTCTGCATCTTTCGCACCTTTCACTAAGGCGTCACGAAGTTCCTCACTACCTGATGCGAGCTCCTTCATACCGTCAGCGAGTTCACCGCTACCTTCTGAAAGTTCTTCTCCACCATTTGCGAGCTGATTCGCACCATCCGTCAGCTTGCTCGTTCCGGCTCCAGCACTCTTCGCGCCTTCGGCCAGTTCACGACTTCCTGACTGCAGCTTTTGACCACCATCCGCTAACTGATTCGCACCATTCACCAATTCACTTGTACCGGCGCTTGCGCTCTTCGCTCCATCCGCAAGCTTTTCGCTACCTTCAGACAACTGTCCAGTCGCATCTACAAGCTTGTCACTTCCAGAGGCGAGCTCAGTTGTCCCATCTTGAAGTTGTATCGCGCCTTGATTGAGCTTCGCACTCGCCGACACGAGTTCTTGAGAACGATTGGCTGCCGTTTGCGTACCTTGCTCGATTTGACTTGAACCACTTGCCAACGCGTTCGCACCTTCGGCCAATTTCGTTTGACCGGCACTCAAGTCAGAAAGTCCAGTCGACAGTTTGTTTGCACCTGTACCTGCCTGATCAAGACCTGCACCAAGTGCGACCTGTCCTTCTTTCACTTTCGTCGCGCCAGCGGATAGTTGATCAAACCCGGCCGCCGTCTCTTGCTTCCCTTCGCTCAATTGTGCCGCGATGGCTTGAAGCATTTCAGGTGATGCCGATTGTCCCGACTCAGCGAGTGCTGTCAATTGTCCAATCAGCTCATCTTGTTTCGCAGTCAATTCAGACTTCATTTGTCCGATCCCATTGATCACGTCTGTTTGACCCGCAACAAGTGCCGCGTTTCCATCCTTCGCCTGAGTCAACGCTCCTGTGAGTTTTGTGGCACCATCCTGTAATGCAGATGCCCCCTCTTTCGAACGCTCGATGCCGGCAGCAAGGTCTTGAACGCCTTGGTTCAATGTTTTCGCACCTGTGTGCAGCTCATCTAGCTTAGACGCGAACGCTCCTGTTCCGTCAACGAGTTGGCTCGTCCCGCCTTGTAAGGCAGAAGCGCCCACGCTGACACGATGGACTCCGTCCGCAAGTGAGGCTGAGCCCTCGTATACTTGTTGACTGCCATCCGCAAGTGCAGATGAGCCATCAGCCAATTGCGAAACACCATCACGTAATTGACTTGCTCCATTCGCCAGTTCCCGTTGTTTCGAAGCGAGAAGCTTCGTCCCATCCGCGAGTTCAGATGAACCATCGGCCAACTGAATCATCCCATTGTTTAATTGGCTTGCTCCATCTGCGAGCTCACGTTGTTTCGAAGCGAGAAGCTTCGTCCCGTCCGCCAGTTTGACGGCACCGTCTTTTGCTGACGTTGAGCCGTCCGCAAGTGTCGCTGCACCGTCTGCGGCCTCACCGAGTCCGTCTGCCACATCATTCAATCCGTCTTTCAACGCACTGACGTACTGTTTCGAGACTTCGGTCGACAGTTCCGCTTTGACTTGTTCCATCGCGGAACCACCGATTTGTGCGGCTAAGAAGTTATACGATTCATTTGCGATATACTTCAGTTCGAGTTGCTCCGGATGTTCATCTAAAGCAGTCGTTGCTTTTTCTGAAAAGTCTTCTGGAATCTCGATCGCCATGTAGTAGTCATGGTCTTTCAGTCCAGATTCCGCTTCTTTCTTCGTCGTTTCGACGAACTTGAACGCCTCTGAATCCAGCAGCTTATCAGTGAGGTCATCTCCAATTGCAAGCGACTCTCCTTCAAACGTTGCCCCTTTGTCTTCATTGACGATGGCGACCGGCAAATCTTTCATCTGTCCATACGGATCCCAAAAAGCCCATAGGAACATACCGGCGTACATTAACGGTACGAGTGCGACTGCGAGAATCGGAACCAACACACGTGGGTTCTTAAAGATACTTCGCCACTCCGCCGTCCACAGTTTCCATCCATTCATTTTTCTCTCCACCTTCACTTATAAAACATAACTATTTTTTCATGTTCCCTATTTTGCTCTCTTCCTCGAAAAAAAGCAACTCTTTTAGTTGTTTTTTATAAAATTTTTTAACAGAAAAAAAGCCATAAACAAAAATGTTCATGGCTCGTCTCATTACAAGACCTATATGGTTACGAGTAGAAGCTAATTGGTATACGAAGGATTACCCGCGCTTGGCTCCGCGTCCACCGCGTTTTGAGTCTGTTTGACGTTTCAACGTCGAAAGACGCTCGTCGCTATCTTTCAAGAACTTACTCATCAATGTATCGAATGTTTCTGGTTCACGACGTTGCTCACGACGACCACCACCACGTGGGCCGCCACCGCGTGGACCGCCACCACCGCGTGGACCACCTTGACCTGGGCCACCTGGACGTGGGCCACGAGAGAAACGCTCACCAGCTGGACGCTCAGGGCGTTCGCTTACAGGACGGTCGACTGCTTTCTTGATGGACAACCCGATTTTCCCATCATTTTCGACGTTTAACACTTTTACCGTGACTTCCTGACCGACTGTCAACACTTCATTAATGTCTTTGACGTAAGAGTCTGCCACTTCACTGATGTGTACTAATCCTGTCTTGCCATTTGGGAGCTCGACGAACGCTCCAAAATGCGTAATCCCTGTAACCTTACCTTGTACCTTGCTTCCTACTTCAATTGACATAAAATAATGTACTCCTTTTTTTGATTGATTCTTTCTAATTATACGAGTCGTTTCCCTAACGGTCAACGAACCGACTTACTCCTCTGGGGAGAAGTAGAAAATAATCTCCCCATCTTTAGAGAAAAGCAGTTCGTTTCGCGCTAAGTTCGCGATATAATCCTCATCCTGCAACCGTTCCACTTGCTCTTTCAACTCATCTTGTTCTGCCTGCTGTTCACGCAACTCCACTTTCGCTTGTGCGTAAGCTTGTTGCTGGTCCGATACGTATCCCACTTTCGAGAAGTAACTCTGTCCAATCAACACCATGACAAATAAAAACAGGAGAGAAGCTGCCGCCAAACGACGTCGAAGATGAACTCGTCGGCGATGTGTATCTTTTTCTAGCTGTTCTCTACGCTCATCTAGCGCTCGAATGCGTCGTTGTCGATCCATCGGATTACGTCCGTTCATCGCCTCATCCCCCTCCTCTTAATACATTAAGTATACTTTTTTTTATGAGTTGATACTACCATCCATCTTCTCTTCTTTAAGTAAACGATACATTTCTTTCGCATCTTCTTTACGTGCATGTTCTGCGATTGAATCGATGACGACCGTGACGAGTTTGTTTCCGAAGCGAATTTGTAACTCGTCTCCGACTTTGACTTCTGTGCTCGCCTTCGCGACTTGCCCATTCAGTTGAATTCGTCCTTGGTCCGCCACTTCTTTTGCCAACGTGCGACGCTTGATTAGACGTGACACTTTTAAAAACTTATCTAGTCTCATAAACCTTTCTCCTTTGCCTCGTTCCAAAGTGCATCCATCTGTTCGAGTGTCATCTGGTGAAGGTCACCGTTCGCTTCCACATACTCGAATCGACGTTTGAACTTTCGGTTCGTCTGTTCTAATGCTTGCTCGGCATTCAGCCCGACGTATCGCGCAATGTTCACGATGGAGAACAATACGTCCCCAAGTTCCAATTCATCACTTAGGTCTTCATGCCATTCTTTTAACTCTTCTTCCAGTTTTTCGAAGGCACCGGATACGTCATCCCACTCAAATCCGACGTGAGCCGCTTTCTTTTGAAGTTGCTCCGCTCGCATCAATGAAGGTTGGTCGACGAGAACACCATCGAGTTGCGATTGTTTCTTTTCCCCTTTTTCCGTCTGTTTAATCGTATTCCAGTTTTTCACCACCTCAGAAGCATCTTCAACGGTGACATCGCCAAAGACGTGTGGATGGCGGCGCACCATCTTTTCACTGATGGAACCGATTACGTCACGAATATCGAAATAGCCCTCATCTTCTCCGATTTGAGCATGCAACATAACTTGAAGCAAGACGTCACCGAGTTCTTCGATGATGGCATCATCGTCTTCTGCATTGATTGCTTCAATCAACTCATACGCCTCTTCTAGTAGATACTTGCGAAGTGATGTATGCGTCTGTTTACGATCCCATGGGCACCCGTCTGGTCCTCGAAGCGTTGCAATGATTTGTTTAAGTGTCGCAAAATCCTTCGCCAAATACGATTCATCCACGAGCGGCGGAACGTAGAGCGTCGTCAAGTTATTCACTTCCGCTACCCGGTCCATTTCGAATAACGGGATGTGCTCGATTCGTTCTTCTGTCGTACCTGCAGCCGTCACAAGAGTGACGGGATGGTCATCCGGATACCGTTCCATCAATTGCACTTTGACGTCACCCGCCACGAATCCATCGTACACTTGCCCGATAAGCACATGTTGGGTCACCTGCAAACGTTCAAGGTCGAGCGCGGTCGCATCAAGCAGTTGAAATCCATTGATTGGATCAATCTGGAGCGCCTGGAACATGGCGTCGAGGAAGCTCTGTCCACCGAGTACATGAAGGTCGGCACCGCGTTCCACCAATAGTTCGACGGTCCGTTCCGCTACGAACGGGTGGCCCGGTACGGCGTATGTGATCGCCATTTCTTCACTTTTACTCAGTAACGTCTCGACAATTTGGTCATAAACTTCTTCAAACGTATCACTCGATTCATAGACCGAATCAAATGATTCGAACACGAGTCCTTCCGCTTCTAACTCTTGAACGACAGGGTGTTCTTTTGTGCGCAACCAGACGAGCGGTTGCTGTTTTAAATGGCGGTACACACCGAGCGGCAATTGATTCAACTCACCCGACCCGAGTCCGACCACCGTGATTGTATAACCCATATTAGTTCTCCTTTTTCTCGAGCACATCGAGCAGACGACTTCCGAACGGGATCAACTCCCATTCCGCAAGTGACAGCATTCGCGTACTCCATAGTCTCCATATATAGAGGACGGCACCGCTACACACCATTCCGATTAACCAACCGAACGCAGTGATTCGCGAGTCGACCCACATCTGACCTAGCCAGTTTAACACGGCAATGAGGATTAGCATGGGTACGAGGGCTTTCCATAACGACTTATAGTGTTTCGATCGAAATGACCCGAGCGGAATCAAGCGGTCGAGCGCCCGGAAATTATAGAACGCCATCGCTAAAAATCCAATGGATGTTCCGATTGCCGCGCCTTCAATACCGTAACTCGGCACGAGCCATACATTTACCGCACTTTTCACTAACATTGCGACGACCATACTGCGTGCCGCGACCCACTCTCGGTCAATCGCCTGCAAACAAGTCATGCTTGCGATCGCCAAGGAGGCAGCGAACGTGCTCGTCGCTAAGAAGACGAGGGCTCGTGTCCCAGATTCATCTTCAAACAGGGCCACATTTAAGAAAAACATGACACCCATCAATCCGATAGTCGCTGCACCAGCAATCGCTGTCGTCACACGAATCATCGAACGGAGTCCCTGCGTCGTCTTTTGCAGATGCCCTGCCCGATAATGACGGACGAGCGTCGGCACATTGGCCACCCCAATGGTCGTTGTAAACAGGATGGCGAATTGCACGAGCGGATACCCTCGATCAAACACGCCTTTGCTCACCTTCGCCTCATACGTTCCGCCCATCAAATTGACGATGGTGAAGGAGTCGACCAGTTGCATCCATAAAATCCCGAGCGACGCAAATCCGACCGCAAAACCGGTCGTCAACAAGAGTTTCATCCCACTCCGAAACGTGACACGTCGCACCCTCACAATCCGCACTCCCCGTGCGCGATAAACTAAAAAGACAATCGCCACAAGCCCACCAATGAGCGTCGCACCATACGCATATTGACTGAGCGTATATGCATCTTTTCCGAGACGGACCCCAACCCATAAGAGGGATAGCATGACCGTCACGCGGACAAAGTTCTCGAGCACTTGCGACCATGCGCTCGGTCGTAAGTCATCTCTAGATTGAAAAGCCCCGCGCAACACGGCTGACGCCGGCATGAGTAAATAACTCAAACTGATCACACGTAGTGCAGGAGCTAACTGCGCATCTCCGAGCCACCTTGCCAGAGTAGGGGCAAACAGCCATACTGTGACGACAAGCATGGACGAGAGTAGAAGTAAGGCGTAAAAGCTTCCCCATAAGACTTCTAACTTACGATTCGTCCCTTTCGCACCGACGCCGATTTTCGCAATGACGACCGGCATCGCATAAATGCCGAGTGACGCTACGATGGCAGCGAACGGATAGACAGTTTGATAGGCATAAAGCCCGAAGTCCCCCGCCAAGTTTTGATAGGGGACACGATAGGCGAAGCTGATCAGTTTCGATACGTAGCCGGCAAGGGCGAACAAAACGACGCCTTGCGCAAACTTACTTGGCGACCGCATCGCCTACCAACCGCTTCATCAGTTCTTCTAATACAGTATCGGCATCATTCAAGAGCTCTGTTAGTGGCATCCGGCCGCTGAGTGACAGTTTCAAGGCACCGTCTTCTTGCCCTACCCCAAGCTTGCGACCAAGCGGCATCGACCATTCCATGAAGGACGGGACATCGAGAGCCGTCGTCGATTCTTTCGATAAGACAATCTCGATGCGCCCTGGCGTCTGCTTGATTCGACTCACTTTTGCCAGTTCTCCATAAATACGTAGACGTGTCAATTGAATGAGCAGCGCGACCGGTTCCGGGAATTCACCAAACCGTTCAATCAGTTCATCTTGAAGGGCGAACAACGCGTTCGGCGTATCTACATATTTGAAGCGTTTGTACATCTCAATCTTCAATTCGCTATCTGACAAGTAGTCATCAGGGATATACGCATCGGCCTGGAACGTGATCTCCGGTTTGAAGACAACTTGTTTCGCTTGTCCACGCATGCGGTCTTTCCGTTCCTCAATGGCTTCAGAGAGCATTTGTGAGTACAGGTCAAAACCGACCGAATCGATGAATCCAGACTGTTGTGCACCGAGTAAGTTTCCAGCTCCACGAATCGATAGGTCGCGCATCGCAATCTTAAATCCACTGCCGAGCTCAGTGAACTCTTTGATGGCCTGAAGACGACTTTCTGCCACTTCCGTCAAGCGTTTGTCTTTCCGATACGTGAAGTATGCATAGGCGATTCGATTCGAACGTCCGACACGACCTCGGAGTTGATAGAGCTGGGACAGCCCCATCTTGTCAGCATCGTGGACGATGAGAGTGTTGACATTTGGAATGTCGATTCCTGTCTCGATGATTGTCGTCGAGACTAAAATATCCGCTTCGCCCTCTAGGAAGCTGATCAACTGGCTCTCAAGCTCACTCTCCGTCATGCGTCCATGTGCCGTTGCAATTCGTGCATCGGGCAATAAGGCCCGAATCTCTTCCGCTTTTCGTTCGATCCCTTCGACGCGGTTATAGAGGAAGAACGCTTGTCCCCCGCGAGCGAGTTCACGTTCGAGCGCCTCACGCAAGACGATGCCGTCGTATTCCATAACGTATGTTTGGACAGGATAACGATTCTCTGGTGGTGTCTCTAATACGGACAAGTCACGGATCCCAATCATCGACATATGCAATGTCCGTGGAATCGGAGTCGCCGTCAGCGTCAGGACGTCGATGTTCGTCTTCAGCTGCTTCAACCGTTCTTTATGTTTGACACCGAAGCGTTGTTCTTCATCGATGATGACGAGACCAAGGTCGGCGAACGTCACGTCTTTTGACAACACGCGGTGTGTCCCGACGACGATGTCGATGGTACCTTCTTTCAACCCTTTCTTCGTCGCGGTCATCTCGCTCTTCGAACGGAAACGACTCATGACCGATACGTTGACCGGGAATTCGCTGAACCGCTCGAGCATCGTTTCATAGTGCTGTTGGGCGAGGACGGTCGTCGGAACAAGAAATGCCACTTGTTTACCGGCGAGTACGGCTTTGAACGCCGCTCGAATCGCCACTTCCGTCTTCCCGTATCCAACATCTCCACATAAAAGGCGATCCATCGGACGAGAGCGTTCCATATCTGCCTTGATTTCTGCAATCGAACGTAACTGATCTTCTGTCTCGGCGTATGGGAAAGAAGATTCGAACTGTCTCATCTCTTCATCGTCCGGCGGGAACGCGAAACCGACCGAGGCCTCTCGTTCCGCGTACAGTTTAATAAGCTCATCGGCAATATCTTCAACCGATTTGGCAACTTTCGATTTTACTTTCTTCCACTCGGTGCCGCCGAGTTTATAAATCTTCGGCTCTTTACCTTCGGCCCCGACATATTTTTGGACGAGGTCGATTTGGTCGACCGGCACGTAGAGGGCGTCGTCCCCTGCATAGACGAGGTGCAGATAATCCTGATGGATCCCACCGACCTCGATTGTTTTAATGCCAAGGTACTTCCCGATTCCATGGTGTACATGGACGACATAATCATTCGGCTTCAGCTCTTGGTAACTCTTGATTCGTTCGGCATTCGTCAAATTTTTCGTCTGACGTTTTCGTTTCGTCACACGCTTGAACAACTCTTCTTCCGATATGACAACGAGACGGCTCGTCGACAGTTCGAATCCCCCTTCGATTTGACCGATGAGGATTGAGACACGTCTCGGTTCTAACTCTCCATCGACATTGGTGAAAGTCGAGGCGATTCCATAGTCGGAAAGAAGCGCTTCGATTTTATCAGCACGCGACTTATCTCCCGCAAGCACGACGATGCGTTGATTACCTTGCTGCCACCGCTCGACTTCCTGTTTCAATAGATGCATCTGACCGTGGAACGCCGGTAGCGGACGACAGCTCAAATGGACCGTATCGCTCTCCGGAATACCCGAACGACGAGACGGCAGCAAAGAGAACGCCACTTGCTTCAAGTCACGGAAGACTTTATGCATCGGGACAGCGAGCGTGTAATTACTGACGGCTTCTCCTTTTTCGATGAGTGAAGAGAACCATTCCGCTTCCTCGCGGTCCTGTACGTCGGCAGCGTCATCAATCCGCGCCACCTCATCTAAAATGAGGACAGCGTCTTTCCCAACGTAATCAAGGAGCGTGGACGTATAGAGCAACGGCGAATACTTCCCAACTTTCTCCGGGAAGTCTCCACGCTCAAGTCGCTCGATGTCTGTCACGACTCCTTCTTCAAGGGCTTGTCGGATGACTTCATTTCCAATCAACTCGACGGTTCGGTCGTACTGCTTCCGAAGCGCACCACCCGCCTGCTTCAGCTGATTCTCCGTTGCGATGAACTCGGTCGCAGGCGTAATGCACACTTCCCCCTCTACACCAAGCGAGCGTTGCGTTTCCGCGTCAAACGTGAAAATGGAGTCAATCTCGGTGTCGAACAGGTCGATTCGATATGGACGTGCTTCCGTAAGAGGATAAACGTCTAGAATACTCCCGCGTACGGAAAATTCACCAGGTGTCGTCACCGTTGCCGTTCGTTCATAGCCCATGCCCGTCAATTGTTTCGCAAAATCCGCTAAATCGAGGTCGCTTCCTGGCTTCAACATGATGCGACTGTCTTGCCATGCTTCCGGACTTGGTACATAGCGTCGTAATCCACCAAGCGGCACGACAACAACGCCTCCTGTTTGGTCGAGGAGACGAGTACGGGTATCGATTCGGGCGGCTAACAGTTCCGGACTAGCCGTCAGTGACAGTTCACCTGCTAGCGTCTCATCGATCGGATACAACAACGTTTTGTCCGGACCGATGAGTGATTCAAGTTGATCGAACATCTTTTGGGCTTGATACATGTTATGCGTCACGACAACAAGACGTCTCGAGGACGATTTCACGAGTCCAGCCAAGACGAGGGCTTTTGCGCTTGTCGTCAACCCTGTCACCAATTGACGGTCTACTTTTTGGAGTCGCTCTCGAATCACATTCGTTTCAGGGAGCGCCACCATAAATCTCTCTAAAGCATTCATTTATTTTCCTCCAACTCATACGACAAAAAAGGGTGCAATG
This sequence comes from Caryophanales bacterium, assembly GCA_902362975.1. GTDB lineage: Bacteria > Bacillota > Bacilli > Exiguobacteriales > Exiguobacteriaceae > Exiguobacterium. Next base: position 18,713 of record CABIYO010000022.1, on the reverse strand, counting down.
ACCCTTTAGTTGTATCGATTCATCAGCGTCAGCCAATCTGTATCCACAAAATCAGTGGCTGCGGTTACGGCGTTGTCGAGTGTTTCATTTAATTCTGGCAACTCGTCTTTGCGATAGTTCATCAACACCCAGTCGACGACTTTAATCGGGTGCGGGGGACGACCGATTCCAATCTTTAATCGTTTGAATTCAGCCGTTCCCAAGTGTTGAATGAGAGATTTGATCCCATTATGACCACCTGCGCTCCCTTTCGGACGGAAACGAAGCTTGCCGGGCACCATATCCAAATCGTCATAAATGACTAATAAGTCATCAATCTCAATCTTATAATAATCTAAAATGGGACGGACGGCTTCACCCGACAAGTTCATATACGTGAGTGGTTTGACGAGTACTACGCGTTCACCATTGATTCTTCCCGTTCCCATAAGGGCATTAAACTTCACTTCATTCAGCGAGATGCCATGCTTTTCGGCGAGACGGTCAATCGCTAAAAATCCGACATTGTGTCGCGTCATCTCAAACTTTTTCCCTGGATTCCCAAGACCGACGATGCATTTCATATCATTTCCTCCTGAACAAAAAAGGCCAAAGGCGAATGCCTCCGGGCCTCGTTTTTTTAATCGAATAGGGTACTGACCGATTTATGCTCGTGTACGCGCATAATCGCTTCCCCAAGCAAATGGGCGACCGACATTTGCTTGATCTTGCTCGAGCAAGGACGACCCGTCAAATCGATGGTATTTAAGACGACCAACTCTTTGATTGATGAATTATCGATACGCTCCATCGCTGGACCAGAAAGGACTGGGTGTGTACAAGACGCATACACTTCTTTCGCACCCGCTTCGACGATAGCATCTGCCGCAAGTGTGATCGTTCCGGCTGTATCGATGATATCGTCGATCAAAATCGCCGTTTTCCCTTCGACGCTACCGACGATGTTCATGACTTCGGCGACGTTCGCTTTCGGACGACGCTTGTCAATGATGGCAATCGGCGCTTTCAAACGTTCTGCCAATTTACGTGCACGTGTCACGCCACCGTGGTCTGGAGAAACGACCACGATATCTTTCGCTTGAAACGCTTCTGTTTCAAAGTAAGTCGAGATGAGCGGTACACCAAGTAATTGGTCAACCGGAATATTGAAGAATCCTTGAATTTGCGCTGCATGCAAATCCATCGTGATGACGCGTGTTGCACCCGCTACTGTAAGAAGGTCAGCGACAAGTTTCGCTGTAATCGGTTCACGCGAGCGTGCTTTACGGTCTTGACGTGCATACCCGTAATAAGGCATCACGATGTTGATCGTACGGACAGAAGCACGTTTGAGTGCATCGATCATGATGAGCAATTCCATGAGCGTTTCGTTTACAGGTGAGCTTGTTGATTGGATGACATACACATCATCTCCACGAACACTTTCCTCGATGTTGATATAGAGTTCACCGTCGCTGAAACGTTTGACTTGGCAATCGCTGAGCGGGACACCAATTTCTTTCGCAATTTCTTCAGCAAGCGGGCGGTTCGAGTTTAAGCTAAATAGACGAATTTCTCGTTCGTATACAGTAGACATGTTTAGGATTCTCCTCCATTGTTTTCCATAATGATTGGCAGCAAGTTATCGTTTTGTGTAGCCTTCTTTATTCGTTTGGCGTTCGCGTGCAATCGCTAGTGCCTCTTCTGGTACATCATTCGTAATCGTCGATCCAGCAGCGACAATCGCGCCTTTCCCGACTTTTACAGGGGCAATCAAGTTGACGTTACAGCCGACGAACGCATCGTCTTCTACGACTGTCTCGAACTTGTTCTTGCCGTCATAGTTCACTGTGATCGAACCACAACCTAAGTTGACACGCTCACCGATTGACGCATCCCCGATATAGCTCAAGTGTGACGCTTTCGCACCGTCGCCGAACGTCGATTTTTTAATTTCTACAAAGTTGCCGACGCGCGTGTTCTCCCCGAGGACAGCTTGTTGACGTAAGTGAGCGAACGGTCCGACTTGAGCCGCCTCACCGATTCGGCTATCTGTCACGACAGACTGGCGTACGACAGCATGATCTTCAATCACACTGTTGCGGATGTCCGAGTTTGGTCCGATGACACATTCTGAGCCAATCATCGTCTTGCCAAGAATGACCGTTCCCGGATAAATGACCGTATCCGAGCCAATGACCACATCTGGTGAAATGTATGTCGATGCCGGGTCCATGAAGGTAACCCCTTCACGCATGAGACGTTCATTTGTCCGTTTACGCATGATGGCTTCTGCTTGCGACAAGGCGACGCGGTCATTGACCCCAATCGTCTCATCAAACGTCGGTGCTGTATGCGCCGCAACCACTTCGCCCGCTTCTTTTGCGATTGAAATGACGTCAGGTAAGTAATATTCGCCCTGTGCATTGTTGTTCCCGACTTGTTTGAGTGCATCAAACAACAATTCGTTATCAAATACGTACGTCCCCGTGTTGATTTCATTGATGGCGAGTTCTGCTTCTGAAGCATCTTTATGTTCCACGACTTTCGTCACGTTCCCATCTTCGCCACGAACGACTCGACCATATCCGGTCGCATCGTCAGCAATCGCAGTCAACACCGTGACTTTTGCTTGTTGCGCTTCGTGATGCGCGAGAAGGGCTTCTAACGTTTCGGCCGTGAGTAACGGTGTATCTCCACAGACGACAAGCGTCGCCCCTGATTTACCCGCAAGCTCTGCTTCAGCCATCTGAACAGCATGTCCTGTTCCAAGCTGTTCTTCCTGGACCGCATACTCTACCCGTGTGCCGAGCGTGTCTTGTACCGCTTCCGCCCCATGGCCAACGATTACAATTTGACGACTGACACCGATTTGGTCTAACTGATCGACCACATGTTCGACCATTGGTTTCCCTAGAACCGGATGAAGTACTTTATATAACTTCGACTTCATTCGCGTCCCTTTTCCTGCTGCCAAAATGACTGCAAAACGCTCCATGCTTGATTCGCTCCTATCTCACAACAGCTGTGATTGGTCTGTATAGTTCGGCTTTTCTGCAACTAAATCCGATTTACACCGTTTCTACTATATCGAAACCATGCCTTCGTTTCAATAGTTGTACCGTTCCTTAACCAGTGAAACGCAAAAAAAACAGCGGTAGGCAACCTAACCGCTGTTTTCTGTTATTCATGTGTACCGTATGACACATGTTGTGGGTCAAAGGTTTCCACATCCATATTGGAATAGGTTTCCAATACAGCCGCTTCGACCTTTTGTCGCATTTCCCCGTTAATCGGATGAGCAATATCTCGAAAAATCCCTTCTGGTGTCCGTTTGCTCGGCATGGCGACAAATAGACCGCTACTTCCTTCGATGATTCGAAGGTCATGTACAACGAATTCATGGTCAAGTGTGATTGAGGCCAACGCTTTCATTCTTCCTTCTGTCGCGACTTTGCGAATTTTTACGTCTGTGATCTGCATGTTTCGCATCCCCTTTTTCATCGTTGTCTACGCCATGGTGTGATCTTCTGTAAGGTTCAGTTGGTTTCAAACGAACGTCATGACTTCATATGGATAACTCTATACCCTCTAATCATAAAACGAAATCAAAATTTTGCCAATCACTTTAAGAATTGTTCCACATTCCCCCGTGAAATGGTGACAAGCCCTTCATCAGAATCGACATTCGTTAATTTCATCAAGCTGACGTATTCACTCACCATCTTTTTCTCGGCCCCTTCGGCCTCCATCAAGACACCGACACCCGCAAGAGTGGCTTCAAATTCATTCAAGAGGCTCATCATCCCACGAATCGTCCCACCGGCCTTCATGAAATCATCAATCAAAAGCACATTCGCACCACGTGGCAGACTGCGACGTGCGAGCGCCATCGTACGAATCGCTTTCGATGAACCTGATACATAATTGATGCTGACCGTCGAACCTTCTGTGACACGGCTATCCGAACGCACAATCACAAACGGAACGCCCAACTGTTCAGCGACCGCATAGGCAAGAGGAATCCCTTTCGTCGCAATCGTCATGACCACATCGACTTTTCGGTCGGCGAAGACGGATGCAAAGACCTGCCCCATCGGTTTCACTTGGCTTGGATTACCTAGTACATCCGTGAGGTAGAGATAGCCTCCTGGTAAGAGACGCTCCGGTTTTGATAATTGCTCACAGAGCGTATCAATCATCTCTAGTGATTTTTCTTTACTCCATCCTGGGATAAACATGACACCACCGGCTGCACCAGGGACAGTGACCAGTTTTCCGATCCCATCATGGGACAACATTTCACTGACAATGACAAGGTCTTCGCTAATCGACGACTTTGCAGCTTTATAGCGACTTGAAAACATCGACAACGAGACAAGCTGATGCGGGTGATCAAGTAAATAACGGGTCATATCGACGAGACGACCACTTCTACGAATTTTCATACGGATTCTCCTTCACATCTTCAATAATAAACGAATGTTCTACTGAGAATATATCACTTTCATTCGTTTTTGTTCAATGTCTTTTGCCGAGAATCCGAACGACGAACACTTCTGGGCAAAATCCTTTCAATCCATTATAGATTCGATGCGCTTTTTGCTCGTGTTCGATCAGCGCAAACACGGTCGGCCCGCTTCCACTCATGAGAACACCTTCCGCTCCGCAATGACGCATCGTTTCTTTGATTTGTTTCACTTCCGGGTGAAGCTTAAGTGTCACACTCTCAAGTGAGTTACCAAGGTGTTTACAGATTCCATGGAAATCTTTTTGACGAATCGCCTCCACCATGGCATCGGTATCAGGGTGATGTACCTCTTCCATACGCACTGCCCGATACACATCTGCCGTCGATACCCCGATTTTCGGTTTACCGAGAACGACATAGCACGGGGGCGGGGGCGGGATCATTTCTAACTGTTCACCACGACCACGGGCGATAGCTGTTCCGCCGATGACACAAAATGAGACGTCCGATCCAATCTCGGCACCGATCTCTGCTAGCTCCTCTAATGACAAGTTCAATGAAAACAATTCGTTCATCCCACGAAGCGTTGCCGCCGCATCACTCGACCCACCTGCAAGACCAGCTGCCACGGGAATCTGTTTATCGAGCACAATCTCGACCCCCTGCTGAATGTTAAAACGCTCGCGCAACAATTCTGCTGCTCGATATGCCAAATTCCGATGATCATTCGGCACATAGGCGTGTTCTGATTGAATCCGAATCTCATCCGACTCTAAAACTGTCAACTCCAAGCGATCTGCTAAGTCGACTGTCGTCATTACCATTTCTACTTCATGATAGCCGTCCGGACGCTTTCCGAGGACATCAAGTGTCAAATTAATTTTTGCCGGCGCTTTCACACTGATCGTGCGCATCACGTTCACCCTTCCCATTTGTCTCCTGTTCGCCATTGTACCGTAAACGGGCGTACAAAAAAAGAAGCAGCTGCCAATGCAGCTGCCCCTCATTTATAAATCAATTGCCGAATTCAATTTTAACTGTATCCGTTAGGACATCAGCGTAGCTATACGAGACACGTTCCACATTATGCAGGTCTTCATCCAATTTCACAACGAACACTGCAGGATATGTCTCAACGAGCGTTCCAAACCGAGTAACAACTTTCTTACGACCGCCGTTTGCTTTCAACGTCAATCGTTCACCAACATGCGATTCGAGTTTTTGTCTGATTTCTTGTAACGTCTTTGGCATACGCTTCACCTCACTGTTACAAGTATAACATAATTGAATATGAAAATAAAGATTAATATTATAACGACTCGTTTTCAGGTCGTCAACTATTTTTAAGTGGTAAAATTGTGTCAGACAAACGTGCGAATTCTTCTAGGCTTAACGTCTCTCCACGACGTTTCGGATCGATTCCAGCCTCGTGAAGCGAACGTTCGAGTTCGACCTTATGTTCTTTCCCGATATAGTTTGTCAAATTGTTCAGGATGGTTTTACGGCGCTGAGCGAAGCTCGCTCGGGCCACATCAAAGAAAAATGCTTCGTCTTTCACTTGTACGGCCGGCTCTTTGCGCATCCGTAGTGTAATGACGGCCGAATCGACGTTCGGCGCTGGGATGAACACATTTTTCGGCACGATGAAACTGACTTCCGCCTCCGCATAATACTGAATCGCAATCGATAACGAGCCGTATGCTTTCGTGCCAGGTTTTGCTCCAATCCGTTCTGCCACTTCTTTTTGAATCATCATGACGAGCGAGCGGAACTTAACGCCGCTCTCAAGCAAACGCATAATGATTGGTGTCGTGACATAGTAAGGTAAGTTGGCGACAACTGAAATATCTTCAATACCTTCGTTTAAAAATTCTTGCTCCACAATCTCCCGTAAGTTCAGTTCCAATGCATCCCCATAGATGACTTTCACATGCGGATAAGGCGACATCGTATCGTCTAAAATCGGCAAGAGACGTTGGTCGATTTCAAGCGCCACGACCTTTTTGGCACGCTTGGCCGATTGTTCGGTCAATGAGCCGATTCCGGGACCGATTTCAAGGACACCGCTCGCTTCACTCAGTTCTGCTGCTCCGACAATCTTACTCAAGATGTTTAAATCGATTAAAAAGTTTTGACCGAGCGATTTTTTGAATGAAAACCCATGTTGTTCTAAAATCGCTTTCGTTCGTTGGATTGTTGCAATGTCTTTCAACCCTGTTCCTCCTCTAATTGAGCAAGTGCCTGCTCCCACTCTTCAATCGTGACGCCGAGCGCCTCGACCCGTTTTACAAATTGTTTGGCATTCGGCTCACCGATTCGAAGCAACACCCCGAGTCGCTTCCGACGCGTCGCGGCCGCTGCTCCACCGATTAAATCCGCCTCCAACACCATTTTGCGTGTGACGATTGGTTGGTCCGTTTCGACACGCGGTTCAAACACTGCCCCTAAGACACGGCGAAGTGACTCCGGACTCGCATGTTCCACACCGATTTTCCCACGCTTGTCCTTCGCCTCGGCCCGAGGCAAGTGTGCGTGCTTACATCCTTTGACGCGTTCCTCGACAATCGCCCGAATACGATCTCCTGGATAATCTGGGTCCGTCAAAATGATGACCCCGCGCTTCTCCTGAGCACGACGGATTCGTTCAATCGTCTGATCGGATACGGCAGATCCGTTCGTTTCAATCGTATCGACGTCGAACACTTCTTGAAGTCGCGCCGTGTCGTCACGCCCTTCTACGACGATAATTTCTTGTATTTTGTCACGCATTGTCTGATCCTTCTTTCTCTTCTTCCTGCTTTGGAATCACCCAGACGGTGAGTGGTTTACGACCAAACGTCACGGCCTCTTCCTTTTCATCCATCATGATATCGATTTTTTGCCCTTTGATTGCACTTCCTGTATCCAAGGCAATCGCCATACCGATCCCCTCGACATATACACGGGTCCCGAGTGGAATGATGGCAGGGTCGACCGCAATGATGCGCATGCCTTCATACAAAATCGTGTCGGTTACATCATATCCGCTTCTTGTCAGCACGCGTCCGTCGTATGTTACCGTGTCTTCCGGGTTGTTCGTATAAGCGGTCGCTTCCATAAGCAATTGTTTAGCAGATGAAAAATCGAGTACGTCATCTGTTTTCGGCGGTTCGGCAATCTCAACTTCAGCTTCCGGAATGAATGGGCTCGATTCATCCACGGTCGTTGACTTGGGATCGGTTACCGGTTCTGTGACTTTCCTCGTTCCCACTTTGATAATCTGCGGCATCGTTTTACGCAATGTCTCGACATCTGTTTTCGTACGATTTGTAATTGTACCATTTTCCACAGTAAGTGCATACCTTGTCCTTTCAAGTCCAGGAACCCCGACCTGCACCATTTGCATCACGCCTTCTTCGAGCGTATCATCCTCTTCCTCAACCACTTCAAACGGGATCAACTCACTCTCATATTGAACGACATCACGATTTGTATTGACCGTAATCGTCAACCCTTCTCGTATCGGTGTGGAAGGGGCCGGCATGACCGTATCACTTTCCGTCACATCGATGTTCTCTTCCATTAAGAGTTGCTCCACATCCGTAGCCATTGTATAAATCGTCAACGCCTCTTGACCGACAATGAGATTCACGGTCACGACCGGTTGATATCGAATCGTCATCCCATTCGTCACCGGTGTACGGGCTGATGGATACACCGTATCTCCGTCCCGTACCGTGACTCCGTATCGTAGTAAGACATCCTCTACGGTCCGCTCGCGCGTCTGTACTCTCTCCGTTTGACCGTAGCCAATCTGGAGCGAAACCTCATGTGAACGCTCAATCCGGATCAAGCGGTCGTCCAGTACATCCTCACTGAGCGCCGGTGTGACATAATCTGATTCACCTAGTGTGATATTTAACTCTTCAAGCACCTCGAGAACCGAGTCAGCTCGTGTCTCATGCTCGATGACCACACCATCGTCGACGATTCGAATCGGTTCAGGTTGTTGCATCACATACGCCACAGATGCCGTCGCAATAATGCCGATACTTGCTAATACACGCTTGATCATGGAAGTCGAAACAACTTCTTCGCATTGGCTGTCGTCGCTGCAGCGAGCTCATCGTACGGCATATCGCGAAGGCTGGCAATCTCTTCGGCTACGTATTTGACGTATGCTGGTTCATTTCGTTTTCCACGGAATGGTGTTGGGGTCAAGTACGGGCAGTCCGTCTCGACAAGCAGACGATTCAGTGGCACTTCTTGCGCCACCATCTTCGGAACCTTCGCATTTTTGAACGTGACCGGTCCTCCTAACGAAATATAGAAGTTCAAGTCTAAACAACGAGGCAAGAGCTCGACAGACATACTGTAACTATGGAACACACCACCGACTTCTTCAGCATGCTCTTCTTCTAAAATATCAAGGACATCTGCCGTTGCTTCTCGGTTATGAATGACAATTGGCATATTCGTTCGCTTGGCAATGGCAATCTGTTGACGAAAGAGGCGTTGTTGCACGTCTTTCGGTGATTTGTCCCAATGATAATCGAGACCGATTTCACCGAGTGCCATGACTTTCGGATGACTCATGAGTGTTTCGATTCGTGCTAAATCAGCATCCGTACAGTCAATCGCATCGACAGGATGCCATCCGACAATGGCATAAATATCTTCGTGCGTTTCTGCCAGTTCAATGGCTCGATCGATGGTCGGTGTATCAAATCCGACGACGAGTAGCGGAGAAACGCCCGCTTCTCTCGCTCGCTCAATCGTCTCCTCCACGTCTTCACTGAACTGTTCCGCATTGATGTGCGTATGTGTATCAATTAACATCTTGTTTCCTCCTTAGACAAAGAGAGGGAGACCGCGGTCTCCCCCATTCCATTATTTGACGATGGCACCGTTCGGCATCTGGTCTGAGACCGTCGCGAGCTCTAGTTTCCCGTCACGATCTGCCGCTAGAATCATCCCTTGCGAGAGTTCTCCACGGAGCTTGACTGGTTTCAAGTTTGCGACAACGATGACTTTCTTGCCAACCAAATCTTCAGGGGCATACCATTCAGCGATACCAGACACGATTTGACGTGTCTCTTTCCCGAGGTCGACTTGAAGTTTCAACAGTTTCTTCGCTTTTTTAATCTTATCGGCTTCGACGATTTGACCGACACGGAATTCGACTTGGTCGAAGACATCAATCGTGATTTCAGGACGAATGTCTTCGTCAGCTTCTTCTACTGATGCCGTCTCCGTCTCTTCAATCCGTGCTTTAGACGCCTGGCGCATCATTTCTTGGATTGCATCGATTTCTTCTTTCACATCACGACGTGGGAAAATCGGTGTCCCGTCCGTCACGACTGCGTTACTAAAGTCTGCGAATGTATCCAACGCCTCCCATGACATGTCCTCTCCCTCGAGTCCGAGCTGACGGAATATCTCTTTTGGAGCGCGCGTCATGAATGGTTGAATCATGATGGCAACATGACGAAGTACGCCCGCAAGATGTGTCATGACAGAAGCCAGCTCCTCGCGCTTCGACTCCTCTTTCACGAGAACCCATGGTTGCGTCTCATCGATATATTTATTCGCACGGCTGACGAGGTGCCAAATGTTTGTGAGTGCGACCGAAAACTCCATGTGCTCCATGGCTTCTTCTGTTTTGCGTGTCGTCTCTTTCACCACGTTTAACAATTCTGCATCAAATGCCGTGACATTTCCGTTATATGCCGGAATATTTCCGTCGAAGTACTTTTTAATCATCGCAATGGTGCGATTCAATAAGTTTCCAAGGTCGTTTGCTAAATCAAAGTTCAAGCGGTCAACGAACGCTTCCGGCGTGAACGTGCCATCCGCTCCGAATGGAACTTCCCGTAGAAGGTAATAGCGGACCGAGTCGAGGCCGTAACGGTCAATCAATGGGATCGGGTCCACGACGTTCCCTTTCGATTTCGACATCTTCCCATCCTTCATGAGCAACCATCCGTGCGCAAATACTTGCTTCGGTAATGGAAGGTCAAGCGCCATTAAGAGGGCTGGCCAAATGATCGTATGGAAACGTACGATTTCTTTCCCTACCAAATGAACGTCTGCTGGCCAGTAACGGTTGAAGAGTTCATCGTTGTCTGTACCGTATCCGAGTGATGAGATATAGTTTGTGAGCGCATCGACCCATACGTACACGACGTGCTTCGGGTTCGATGGAACTTGTACACCCCAGTCAAATGTCGTACGTGATACAGCCAAATCTTGAAGACCTGGCTTTAAGAAGTTATTGATCATCTCGGTTTTACGAGATTCTGGCAAAATAAAATCAGGATGTGACTCAAAATATTCAATCAAGCGGTCCGCGTATTTACTGAGGCGGAAGAAGTAGCACTCCTCACGAACGAGTTCAACCGGATGTCCACTGTCAGGACTTTTTCCATCGACGAGCTGCGATTCAGTGTAATATGTCTCATCCGGTACGGAATACCATCCTTCGTACTCACCGAGGTAGATGTCCCCATTTTTAAGTAATGTCTCGAAAACATACTCGACTACTTTCTTATGGCGGTCCTCCGTCGTACGGATGTAGTCATCGTATGAGATTTCGAGACGGTCCCATAAGACCTTGATTTCTTCTACGACCTCATCCACGAAAGCTTGTGGCGTCACGCCTGCTTCTTTCGCTTTTTCTTGAATCTTTTGACCGTGCTCATCCGTTCCTGTCAAATAACGGACATCAAAACCTTTTAAGCGTTTGTAGCGCGCAATCGCATCACCCGCTACCGTGGTATATGCGTGACCGATGTGCAGTTTTGCACTCGGATAATAAATTGGGGTTGTAATATAAAAAGTCGGCTTCGCCATGATTTATTCTCCATCCTTTCGACATATGCAATTTCCATTATACACGGTTCGATAAAAGAATTTCCAAACCTAATTATTTGGAATTTTTTTGCGTTTTCTTCGTCATAAGTGTTCCAAAAATAACCTTTATTTGTTTCAAGTTCAAACTTACGGGGAAATTTAGGTATATATCGTTCTTGATTCGACAAATTTCGAAAATTCACTTTTCCAGATAGTAAGCAGTTGACTACAATTGGAAAGTTTAGTATGCTTTTTGCTGTAGTCATATTGTCGAATTTTGACGATTCATGTCACCATGAGATTTCGACATCATTGGAGGAGGAAACACAAAATGAAATCTACAGGTATCGTACGTAAAGTTGATGAGCTTGGTCGTGTCGTTATTCCAATCGAATTGCGTCGTACACTCGGTATCGCAGAGAAAGATGCTCTCGAGATTTACGTCGATAACGATCAAATCGTTTTGAAAAAATATAAGCCAAACATGACTTGCCAAGTTACAGGCGAAGTATCAGATGATAACTTCAAATTGGCAGACGGCAAACTCATCTTGTCACCAGAAGGTGCACAACGTGTGCTCGTTGAGTTGAAGAACATGCTCGAAAATTACTACAGCGAAGAGTAAGCAAGGATTTCCTTGCTTACTCTTTTTTATGCAATTGATGATACGCATCGTATACATCATTCCGAGACTCGCCGCGGTCTTTCGCAGTCTGTTTGATTGCCGCGTTTGGTTTCAGTCCTTCTTCGATATAGTGAACCACGTGCTCGTATGCAGAGAGTGCTTCCCACCACGTAGTCGTAGGTGCCGCCTCTGTCGCTCCGCTCACCAAGACGACAAACTCACCACGCACTTCGCCCTCACACCATGTCAACGCCTCATCCACAGTTCCTCTCAAAAACTCTTCAAACGTTTTTGTCAGTTCACGACCTAATACGATTTGTCGATTCCCGAACACTTGTCGAATCGCTGTCAACATCTCTTTCAAACGATGAGGAGCCTCATAAAAAATGACGGTGCCCGGTTCGTATTGAATCGATTCGAGGACCTCAACCCGATCTTTCTTCTTACGCGGCAAGAACCCGTAATAGAGAAAACGTTCAGTTGCAAGACCGGATGCAACGAGTGCCGTGAGTGCTGCATTTGCACCGGGTAAGACGACAACCGGAATGTTTGCCTCAATGGCTAATCGCACGAGATCGCTTCCCGGGTCTGAGATTCCCGGCATACCTGCATCTGAGACAACGGCAATCGATTTCCCGGACAACAGATCGTCAATCAGTCTCGGTCCACTCACTTCTTTATTGTGTTCATGATAGCTAATCAATTTTGTCGCAATATCAAAGTGTCGGCAAAGCTTCATCGTTTGTCGTGTGTCTTCCGCTGCGATTAAGTCAACTTCTTGAAGGGTCCGTACCGCTCGATACGTCATATCCTCCAAGTTCCCGATTGGGGTCGGCACGACATACAACGTCGGTTGTTCCGTTTGATAGCTCTTCTGTGAATTCATTGGTCGTCCCCTCCATCAACTTCTCTTTTTGTGCTCGGGTCAATTGCTTGATGGACCATTCGTATCGCATGGCCTCTCGCTTCGTCTCAAACGATTGTACGTACCGAAGTCGTACAGGGAGACGGGCTTTCGTATATTTCGCACCTTTCCCGGCATTATGTGCAAGGAGTCGTTTTTCCACGTCTGTCGTATAGCCCGTGTAGTACGTTCCATCACTGCATTCCAAGATGTACGTATAATGTTTAGGCATCGAGAATAGCTCGCATCGTTTCTGTATACGTATCGTCTTCTTCATAGACAACAAATGGCGGTAAAATTTTAAGACCTGATTTTCCATCTTTCGATCCCTCGATTAATAAGGTATTCGCCTCGCGTCCCGCTTTCGGGTAAACGAGTTGCATTCGTTTTGGTTCAATTCGATACGCACGCATCAACGTCAGGATATCAAGTAAACGTTCTGGCCGATGCACAAACGCCACTTTCCCTCCCGGTTTGACGAGTTGACTGGCCGTCTTGATGCAATCTTCTAACGTGCACAGCACTTCATGACGCGCAATCGTATGATGTTCATTTTGATTTCGGAGTGACGTCTCGTTCGCTAAAAAGTAGGGCGGGTTACATGTGATCACGTCATATCGTGCATGTCCGAGCTGCGCCGCTGCCGTTTTCACATCGCCCTCCACCACTCGAATTCGCTCTTCGAGACGATTGATTGCCATGCTTCGATTCGCCATGTCAACCAGTTTCGATTGAATCTCCACACCTGTTATCGTTCCTTTTGTACGATATGACAAAAAGAGCGGGATTGCCCCGGTGCCAGCACACAAATCGACCAGTTGTCCTTTTTGGATAGGTACCCATACAAACTCTGCAAGCAGTACCGCATCTAACGAAAATGAGAACACATCATCACTTTGAATGATTTTACCTGGACGTCCGAGCAAATCATCAAGGCGTTCTCCATCCTTAACCGTTACCATCGTTTCCTCCTTCTATAAAAGAAAGGCGACGGATAGGGAACTCCTATCTATCGCCCCATATTAATGTTTATTGAGCATCGACAAACAGAAGAGACAGTCTCCATCTTTTCGTACCTGTCCGTAATGGAGGTTACAAATATGGAATCCTTCTTGATACAGCGCAGCCAAATTGTTCTGCCCTTTCCCAGACAATGCGATTTGTGAATCACCATTTGTCGTATCAACTTCTGCCAATTGTTCGACTTTTTCGCGTAAGTGATGATTCTCTAGATACATATGCTGGTTCTCTTCAAGCAAATAAGCGAGCTGCTCTTTTAACACGCCTAAATGTTCGGTGAGAAGCTGCATCTGTTGTTCGATCGCATCCACCCGCATCATCACTTCTTTTTTGTCCATTCTTTCCACTGCTCAGCACCCCATCACTGTTTTGACGGTTTTCGTTTAATCGCACCCACTTCAACGAGTTCATCAATCGTATATGTGACGACACGCGTCCGATCGTGGAGCTCAACTTGAATGAGTTGGTCCAAAATGTTAAGACCGATTACCCGACCATCACCTTCTGGAATTTTGATTCGCTTGCCGACGTCTGGTAAATCACGTTTCAGTTCTTCATATGTGTCGTTCTCGTATTTCAAACAGCACATCAGACGACCACATACTCCAGAGATCTTATTCGGATTCAACGAGAGATTCTGGTCTTTGGCCATTTTGATCGAGACCGGTTCGAATTCCCCAAGAAATGACGAACAGCAAAGAACCCGACCACATGGCCCAATCCCGCTAAGGAGTTTCGCTTCATCACGAACACCGATTTGTCGGAGCTCGATTCGTGTCCGAAACACACTAGCTAAGTCTTTTACCAATTCTCGAAAGTCGACCCGACCCTCGGCAGTAAAATAAAAGATCACTTTATTGCGATCAAATGTATACTCAACATCAACTAGCTTCATTTCTAATTGATGTTCTCGAATTTTTTCTTCACAGACGGCTTTAGCATCAACGGCTGCCAGTCGATTATCGCGTACGATATCCGCATCCTTTTGGTCCGCAACACGAAGGATTGTCTTCAGCGGCAGGACGACTTCGTCTTCCTCGAGCTGCTTGTTGACTTGGACGACTTCCCCATACTCAATGCCACGTACCGTTTCAACGATGACATGGTCCCCACGTTTAAGCGTTGCATCGCCTGGTGAAAAGTAATAGATTTTTCCCGCTTCTTTAAAACGGACTCCAACTACTTCAAGCACGCGCTTCTATCCTTTCTGCAAATCGAACGAAAGTCGTTCGAACGTTAATTGAGGATTGACGTTTGCCTCAAGTCGCCGAATGGCCGCATGTACACTTTCAATCGCATGTGTAAGCTTCGTGACAGATCGATTTTGGATAAATGCGTTGTACAAGGCGGTCTCATTCTTAAATAGTTTCGGAGCATACGTATCTCGCACTTTTAAATGAAGTGCCTCCTCTAACCAATGTTCGAATAATTCAAGACCGACTCGCAACTCATTCCGTCCTTTGAAATGTCCTAACCATTTTTCTTGTGCGAACAAGAGCAACTCTTGAGGTCGTTTCGTCAATACTTCAATTAATTGTACCACTAGCCCATACGCCTGTACAAACCACTCTTGCTCAAGCGCTTCTTTCGCGTCATCCCATTTCGGATAAACGGTCAAGGCAAGATATGCCAAATCATACGTACAGGACAGTTCTTCTGACATCGTTTGCGCCAATTGGGCTCGGTCGATTGGACGAAAAACAAGTTGTTGCGCGCGCGAACGAATCGTCGGAAGAAGCAACTGTGGTTGTGTCGTCACTAAAATAGCAAGCTTTCCTACTCCCGGTTCTTCAAAGAATTTCAGTAGGCTGTTTGCCGCTTGAGTCGTCATCTTGTGCGCTTGATGAATGACGTACACTTGGCGATCACCTTCAGCACCTCGTAGTGATAAATCACTGAGCAATTGCTGAATCTGTTCTTTTTTTATACTCGCACCATCCGGCTCCACTTCGATGTAGTCGACAATGTTTTTAGAATCCATACGCCGACAGTTTCGACACACTCCACAAGGCTCTGCGCCATCTGGTGATTCACAAAATAAAGCTTTGGCGAACAATGTGGCTGTATCAATCAAATAAGGCTC
The DNA here is from genome assembly GCA_902362975.1 of Caryophanales bacterium. Classification (GTDB taxonomy): domain Bacteria; phylum Bacillota; class Bacilli; order Exiguobacteriales; family Exiguobacteriaceae; genus Exiguobacterium. The sequence goes on along the minus strand of CABIYO010000022.1, from coordinate 2,800 downwards.
ATAATCTCCCGAAAAGATATATGCGTGCCCCACTTTATTCGAAATGATTGAATTTTGAATGATACGAGAAACGACAGTTTGTGACTCGCTCAATTCTTGAAAACGCATATGCCCAACTCCCATTAAAACTGATGGAATCCTTCGATCGGCAAGACGAATACCGTCGCCCCTCCGACCTGTACTTCGACTGGGTAAGGAATATACGAATCCGCATGTCCTCCCATCGGTGAAATCGGTGTGATCATTTGGTCGCGGCTCGAGCAGTTCGATTGAATTACGTCCATCAAATCATCAAGACGCTCTTGTGGAATCCCCATCATAAACGTTGTATTACCTTCTTTTAAAAATCCACCCGTCGTGGCTAACTTTGTTGCGCGGAAATCTTGCTCGACGAGTGCGTCGGACAAACGTGCGCTATCCTTATCATGTACGATTGCAATTACCAATTTCATCATATTTGTACGCCTCCTTGTTGTAGTCGTTCAATTGTATAACCAAGCACCTCATCTTGAATGCATTCAATCGATTGATCGGCATCAATCCGAACGATTCTTTCTGGATACTGTTTCAGTAACGTTTGGAATCCTGCATAGACACGCTCATGGAATGCTTGATCACGACTCTCGATTCGATCAAGCTGTCCCCGATCTTTCATACGTTCACTTGCCCGTACTGGGTTTAAATCAAATAAAAAGGTTAGATCGGGTGTGAGACCATTCGTTGCCCATTCATTTAATGACCGAATCTGATCAAGGTCATACTGCAATCCATATCCTTGATAAGCAATGGATGCATCGATGAACCGGTCGCAGAGGACAATCGCGCCCCGCTCTAACGCTGGTCGAATCACTTGTTCCACGTTCTGTGCCCGTGACGCGGCATAGAGCATCATCTCCACGCGTGGGGTCATCTCATGATGATCCGGCGATAATAACACTTCGCGAATCTGATTCCCGACCGTTGTTCCTCCGGGTTCTCGAGTCACGACAATGTCATATCCTTTTTGCTTTAAGTTTTCTACTAATAATTGAAGCTGTGTGGACTTTCCTGATCCATCCGGTCCTTCAACCGTAATAAACATTCCGCTCACTTTTTAAAACTCCTCTACAATAACGTCAATTTGCTCTATCATAACATGCTTACTAGCTTGAAGCTTCCTCCCTAAAGAAATCCATTTCCGGAGCACCTGGATTTTTTCTTCTGTAATCCGCTCCCCTTTTAGAATCCATGGAATACCTGGTGGATATGGAATCACCGTCTCTGCTGAAATCAATCCGATTGCTCGGTCGAAAAGAACTCGCTGCATTGGAAGAGCTGTTTCAAACGTATGGAGCTCAGACACGCGCTCGGTTTGTGGGAAGGGAAAGATTGTTTCATCGTCTTCAATGATCGGCACATGGGTAGATGCTTTTTTTATTAATTTGATCCAATGTTCAATTTCCTGTTTCTTTATTTCCCTAAATGGCAAGCAGAATAACACATGATCGACTGCCGCTAACTCGATGTCTATGCCGATTGAGGCGAGATGCTGACTAAAGATCAATCCATTCTTCGGATGAGTCAGAATCGTTACTTTCGTAAAGTCATCTCCGACTTTTACAACAAAACCAGCTCTTTTTAATTCAAGAACAAATTGTGCATGACTTTTTTGGATTGCGGACCATTCTTCATTCGTTAAACGTTCTAAATAAGAACGAGCATAATCTAATGAAGCCATGATGAGATAAGACGGACTCGAAGTCTGAAAAGAAGATAATGCATGCTTCAAGCGCGCTTCATCGATATTATCTTTATAGTGAACCCAAGCCCCCATGGTTAAGGCAGGCAACGTTTTATGCGCGGACTGTACGACTGCGCTCGCTCCTTCGAAGATTGCAGAGCGCCGTGGCAATTGTGGATGAATCAAATGAGCGCCGTGTGCCTCATCGACGAGCAATGGAATGTCGAATGATGTCAAATAGTCCGAAATCGTTCGAATGTCTGCCATATCTCCGTAATAGGTTGGAGACGTCAACATGACGGCTCTCCCTCCAGGAAATTCTTGAATGGCCTGTTCGACCGTATCTAATGTCACGACAGTCGGGATGCCTGTGCCACGTTCAATCTTAGGTGTTAGTAGCACTGGCTTTAATCCTAGCCACTCAATTGCGTTCCAAACCGATTTATGTGAGTTCCGTTGAACATATACCCGTTCACCACGTTTCACCGTCGCCGCGAGCATACTCCAATTTCCCACAGTCGATCCGTTGACAAGCCACTTACTGTTACTCGCGTATAGATTACCCAACGCCCGTTCAGCTTGCTCGATGATTCCCGAGGCATCGTGCAAATCATCTAAATGCGCTAGCTCGGTCAAGTCGTAAGGCATGACCTTTGCAAATGCATCAGGTAAGCGACCATCCATCACCGTACCGTTATGATGACCTGGTACGTGGAAAGAGACGCGGTGCTCGCGAACATGCTGTTCTAGAACCTCTAAAAATGTAAACGGATTTTCCGGAGCAGGAGCCATCTGTTATTCCTCCTAAACTATCAAAATATGAAAAAAGACGATCAAGCATATGCTTGATCGTCTTCTGCGTTGGCCTGGCAACGTCCTATCCTCACAGGGGGAGATCCCCCAACTACTTTCGGCGCTGAGACGCTTAACTTCCGTGTTCGGCATGGGAACGGGTGTGGCCGTCTCGCTATCGCCACCAGACTCTACAGGGCTCGTTCCCTGAAAACTGAGGATTCATCAACACAAACCATCGACTAGATCAAAGCCTCGACCGATTAGTATCATTCAGCTCCACGTGTC
>CABIYO010000021.1 GCA_902362975.1 Caryophanales bacterium | reverse complement strand
CGAGCCGTCTCGCGATGGACCGGATGGACATCCCAAGCTCCAGATACGTCTCTATTTTCACGCGTTCCGTTGTGGTAAGATGGGTGTAGCTCATGCGATTTCCTCCGTCTGAATGTGTGTTGTGGTGACTTCATTCTACACGAGGAAAGCGTCATGGGCTTTTTTTGTGTTCACTTTTGGGTGTTGCACTTAATTTTATAATTCATCATTTTCAAAAGATTGTTTGAAATGTCACATATTTTTATGATACTCCCTGTCACACTCCTGTATGATAAAGTCATAAATGGAACGGACGAATGAAACGTGGAGGGAGCACCGACCTATGTCAATGCAATGTGGAACGACCCAACCGAACAGTTTTGTATTCTCAGAAGAAACGAAACAGCTGTTACTCGAAATGATGACGCTTCAACATCATCCAAAAGCGAGTATCGTGTGTTGGGAAGGTGAGAAGTGTGATAAGTTCTTTTATTTGAAGAGTGGATCTGTCAAATTCACGAAAATCACGAAAAAGGGAAATCCACTCGTCATGTTCATGTATGGATCGGATGATTTCTTTGGTGAGTTTGACATCGTGGAGACATTCCCTAGTTCGTATAGCATTGAAACGACTGAAGAGAGTACAATCGGAACGATTTCAAAACGAGAATTAGAGTCGCTCATGCAACGTGATATCCGTTTTGCCGGAGAAATCTTGCGCTGGACATCGATGATGCGTAAGCACTCTGAGATGAAAGTGCGTGACTTATTGTTGTACGGAAAACCTGGGGCATTGGCTTCGACGTTGCTTCGAATGGCCGCGATGCATGGAGTGGAGGAAGAAGATGCAATCGTGATTCCTCGTCATCCGTCTGACGGAGAACTCGGACAGTTGATTGGTGCACCGCGTGAGACGGTGAATCGGTTAATCAGTCAGTGGCGCAAAGAAGGAGTCATCAGCACAACAACGAAATCAATCATCCTTCGCGATGTCGACTTTTTAAAAGAGCTATGCCATTGCGAAGGTTGCCCGGCAGGAATATGTCGTTTATAAACCGCCCTATGTGGAGGCGGTTTTTTTGTGGATTGGTTTTATACAAATGTGAACTTTATGTGTTGAAACTACGCAAAATTAATGTGATTGTCACTTTTAGAGTGATAAATATCACATATTATCACCTAAGCGATTGCATACAATAAAGATGGAAAAACAAGCGAAAGGGGTCTTACACGTGGAACATAAAGATGGGCAAGAACCGAATTTAAAAGGAACGTTCACATCGGTCATGATCGTGGCGGGTGTCATCATCGCCATGTGGTCATCAGTCTTTTACTTATTCGTCACTCGATAAGAATTCAGGGAGGAGGGTCTCATTATGCATATTCATAAATTAGAGAAATATTGGCTTACATTCGGCATCATTCTACTCGCAGTCTTCCTGACTGTTCTCGGGGTATCCGCATTCGCAGCAGGTAATCAACCCGCATCGGATGCAGACTTGATTGACCCGGCAAAAGTAAATCAGACGGCTCCGTTCGACAAACCAGGACTTCATAAAATTGGTGAAAATGAGTACGAGCTCGTCATGATTGCACAAGCGTTTACGTTCACACCAGGGAATGTTGAAATCCCAAAAGGGGCAAAAGTGACGTTCCTCGTGACATCACCTGACGTTGTCCACGGATTTCAGTTGACGGGTACACCGGTCAACATGATGATCATTCCGGGACATATCAACTCGTTGACATACACATTCGAGGAAGCTGGCGAATTTTTAATCTTGTGTAACGAATATTGCGGTACAGGGCATCATATGATGTCGACTAAAATCAAGGTGGTGGAATAAATGAATGACGTATCATCTAAACTGAAGCAATGGGAGATGGAACGCGGCGTACCGGTTCCGAGTATCGGAGCCAAAGAGTCACGTCTTGCCTACGGACACGTTCTCGTATCCGTTCTCGCCATCTTGATTGGGGCGCTAGCTGGATTGACTCAGACATTGATTCGGACGGGTGTCATTCCTGAAATCTTTGGATACTATCAACTTCTGACTGCACACGGAATCATGCTTGGACTCGTCTTTACGACGATGTTCATTATCGGCCTTTTATATGCGTTACTCGCGAAATCGTTCGGTCGCTTTGAAGCATTCCCGACGCGTGTCGCGTGGCTCGGTTTTTGGACGATCATCATCGGTGCTGTCATGATAACCGTCATGATTTTGTCCAATAAAGGAACGGTCTTATATACGTTTTATGCGCCGCTCATGGCAGATCCGCTCTTCTATGTCGGACTCGTGTTATTCGTAGTCGGGACATGGTTGTCGTCTTTCGCGATGTTCCGCATGTATGCGGATTACAAGCGTGACAACCCTGGTATTCATCCACCACTTCCAGCATATATGAGTATCATGACGATGCTTCTTTGGGACATTGCGACACTTGGTGTTGCAGCAACGATTTTATTCCAACTCCTTCCGCTCTCGTTAGGATGGACGGATACAGTCGGAATCGAGTTATCTCGTACATTGTTCTGGTACTTCGGTCACCCGCTCGTTTATTTCTGGCTCATGCCGGCATACATCGTGTGGTATACGGTCGTACCGAAAGTGATTGGTGGGAAGATCTTCTCGGATGCGTTGGCGCGGATGGCGTTCTTGCTGTTCTTACTCTTCTCATTCCCGGTTGGTTTCCACCATCAGTTGACAGAGCCAGGGATTGAACCGTTCTGGAAATTCGTTCAAGTCATCTTGACGTTCTTAGTCGTCATCCCATCATTTATGACAGCATTCTCGCTCTTTGCGACGTTTGAACTTCGAGGTCGTGCCCTTGGCGCGAAAGGACTGTTCGGATGGGTGAAGAAAATGCCGTATGGCGATGTTCGTTTCCTCGCACCATTTGTCGGAATGCTATTCTTCATTCCTGCAGGTGCAGGTGGAATCATCAACGCGTCGCACCAATTGAACGCGATGGTTCACAATACGCTTTGGGTCACAGGGCACTTCCATATCACAGTCGGAACTGCCGTCGCTTTGACCTTCTTCGGAACGGCGTACTGGCTCGTACCAGTCCTACGCGGTCGCACGTTGACGAAGGCGATGAACAAGCTTGGATTGATTCAAGCAGGAACATGGGCGTTCGGTATGGCGATTATGTCCTATGCAATGCATATCTCAGGACTGAACGGGAACCCACGTCGTACGGGTCCGGCAACTTATTTCTCGGATGCATTGACGCGTGAGTGGATCCCATATCATGTCATGATGGCAATCGGGGGAACGATTTTGTTCATCTCTGTTCTCATCTTCGTCTACTCGATGTTCAACTTGTCATTCCTCGCTCCAAAAGGCGAAGAAGAATTCCCGCTCGCTGAGACAGAAGAGGCGGCGATGGATACACCGCGTTACTTCGAGAATTGGAAGCTATGGATTACCGTGACATTTGTCTTGATCGCATTTGCATACACTGTTCCAATCTGGCATTTGATTGAGAGTGCGCCTCCAGGAGCGCGTGGTTGGGTACTCTGGTAAACTGAAGTCAGCTCATTCGTGAGCTGACTTCTTTTGTGTGAGGAGGAACGATATGAACATAGTAGACGTCATCCGTGCGGCGCGTTCGATGCACTCAGAGAATCGACCGTTTGTCGTGGCGATTGATGGACTGAGCGGAGCGGGCAAGACGACGCTCGTCTCACATTTAAGCAATGAGCCGAGTGTTTACGTTCTTCACATCGATGACTATATCGTCGAACGGGACAGACGCTATGAGACCGGACAGCCTGAACCGGTGGAGTATTATGCACTTCAATGGGACGTCTTGCGTTTAGAACGTGAACTGTTTCGTCCATTGAGGAATGGGATAACAGAATTGACGTTACCTCGTTACGTGTATGAACGAGATGTCATCGCAGAAGAGATCGTGGACATATCATTCGCACATACAGTTGTCGTAGAAGGAATTTTTCTACAACGTCCGGAATGGCGTTTTTATTTCGACTATGTGATTTATCTCGACTGTCCCCGAAAAATTCGGTACGAGCGAGTATTGAACCGGGATACATACCTCGGTGATCCGACAGCACGGCTTGAGAAATACAAGCGCCGATACTGGGCAGGGGAAGATTTGTATCTTCGGGACGTCGACCCGAAAAGAGGGGCAGACATCGTGCTCTGACTGAACGTTTTAACATCTGACGCACGTGTCAGATGTTTTTGTTTGGAGAAAATTTGAAAAAGTGATTGACGTCTTAGTGTATTATACTAATAATACAGTTAGAAAGTGTATTAACCATGTCATACACTTAGAAAGGTGATGAACATGCAATTCAATACGAGGACACCGGTTTACCTGCAAGTCGTCGACTACTTCAAGAAGAAGATGGCGCTCGGTGAACTGAGAGCCGGGGATGAGATGCCATCTCGGCGAGAACTAGCAAACGATTTAAAAATTAATCCGAACACCGTTCAAAAAGCGTTCAAAGAAATGGAGGACCAACAATTGATTACGACCGAACGAAATCGCCCGAGTCGTGTAACGACAGATGGTACGGTATTGGCACAAATCCGCTCTGAGATTGTAGATGACGCGGTCGCAGTATTTGTGGAAGCGATTCAAGAACTCGACGTCTCGGTAGACGAGCTGGTCGATAAGATTAAACGACAGTACAAGGAGGGGATGTACGATGATCGAAGTGTTGGGAGTTAAAAAGCGCTATCGCCGGAAACAAGTCATTGAAGACGTTTCGTTCACAGCGAATAAAGGGGAAATCACGTGCCTGATTGGGCTGAACGGGACGGGGAAATCAACGTTATTGAAAGGCATCATGGGATTGACACCTTTCGATAAAGGTTCGGTATTGATTGATGGAAAACCAATTGATTTGAATCGTGTCGCCTTTGTCGCCGACCATGCGATGTTCCCAATTCATTTCACGATTGAGCAATGTGAAGCGTTTATGAAAGATTTTTATCCAACATTTGATTCGACATTATTTGCTCGTCTCGTCGAAGATTTTAAATTATTCCCGGAAGATAAGTTGAGCGAGTTATCGAAAGGGACGCTCGCCAAAGCGAATCTTGCGCTCGGCATTGCCCAAGACCCAGATTATCTATTGCTCGATGAGCCGTTCTCAGGAATTGATGTCTTTTCGAAAGAACAGATTGTTGAACTGTTCTCAAGTGAAATCATGGAGAGCCGGGGCGTCCTCATTACGACACATGAAATAGAGGATATCGAGTACTTGATCGACAAGGCAGTCATGTTGAATAACGGACGCATCGTTCGTGAGTTTGACGTCGAGGATGTCCGTTTCATTCACGGGAAGTCGATCGTCGATGTGATGAGAGAGGAGTACGGGGCATGAATCTATTGAAACTATTGAGTTGGGAAGTTGAACGTGTCACGAAACCATTTTTGATATTCGTTGCAGGACTTCTCGTCGTCCAGTTTGGATATCTCGGTTACTTTTTATGGGACGAAACAAACTTTTATGAACAGTTGCGACGTGAAGGGAATGCGGACTATCAACTATCATTTTTAAATTACTTAAATGGCACTCCGTATCTTTTATCACTCGGAATTGCCGTTGCAGCGATGTTGTTGTACAGCGTATGGATCTGGTATCGCGATTTTCAAGGACGAGGGACGTTCATGATGCGACTGCTCACGATGCCACAAAAGCGGATGACCTTGTTCTTCGCTAAACTCGCTACCATTTTAATGATGACGTTAGGGTTGTTTGCCATCGAATGGATCGCCCTCAAATTACAGTACATAGCGTTCACGAGTTGGTTTGATGGAAAGATGATACCGATGGGAGGCTCATTCGAGCAAGCGATTTCCTACCATGGGATGTTAATGGTTATGTATCCTTCTTCGCTCATCAACTTTGTCATTCATCAATTGATAATCACGATTGCTGTGCTCTTCATCTTCACATTCGTGTTGATTGAACGAAGTTTCTGGCAACGGACGATGTGGTCACCGGTACTTAGCTTGTCGATTCTAGTTGTCATCTTGACCATTCCAATTTTAGGATACGCATTCTTGTTGAATCGATTGATTTATGATGAGACGATCGTGTACGTCGGTATGGTATTGGTCGTATGGGCAAGTGTGACGATTTGGCTAGGTCGAAGATTTTTACAGACGAAATTGAATGTGTGAGGTGAGAAGATGAAACGAATGTGGAATGTGGCCGCGCTCGGTGCGGTCATCGTGATTGGGCTTGGGACGTTTGCTGTTGATGCGACAGAACCGAAAGCAGATTGGGCGTTAGACATCAGTTCGAATCCATCTGTGTGGGAAGACGCGGTGGTAGAGGTCACGTATGGCACAGAGGACGATGTTGCACAGTGGTTTGAAGTGACGACGGATGAGAGTCGTATCACGTCAAACTTGAATTATATTGCTGAGGGACTGCGATATCGTGAACGTTTGAATGAGGGGGAACGTTCGATTCATCGACAAATGAACGGAATGACGTATGCGGAATCGATTCGAACAGAAGACGGATACATCGGGGTCGGTCAGAATGGGATGAAAGAGCTCATCGTATTTACACAAGAAGATGGAGAAAAGTTATCGACGTTTTCGTTCGATGCCAGTGATTCAAAAATATACGACATCGTGAACGGGGTATGGTCAGGCGTATTTCTGCATGATGATCAGTTGAATCTAATCTATCGAGATGGATATGACGGTGAAGAAAAAACGATGCTCGCCACGTTTGATCAAGCGATGAATGAGGTGTCGGTCAAAGAAGTGAATATGGACAAAGGATTTATCACCCAGGTCATCAATACGAATCGTTTTTATGCTACCGATGTATCCTCTCAAGTGACAGAAACTCGTTACATCTCTGTCGGTGTTAGCTCGTACGAAGTGATTCGAGAAGGAGAAGAGGAAATCAATGTTGAGGATCCGAATCCAGGACTCTTCGCTTACGATACAAAAACGGGGAAAGTTGTTCAATTGTCTGAAGGTCAGGACTTTTGGGATTATACAGTGTCAGGTCACAACCTGTTCGCCTTAAATGAGGACGGCGAAGAAGTCGTTATCGACTTGAACACCGGGAAAAAAAACGACCCGGGAAGTTCTTGATTCAGTTGATCACGCATTCTATGAAAATGGTCGCCTTTACCAAACGCGCCAAGCGAAAGACGGGATCGTCATCGATGTATACGAGGATGGGAAACAAATCTCGAGTGCGGCAATCACGCCTGAAAATGCAGAAGCGCGTGATATGCTCAAACAGATTGACGTATATGTCAGACAAAAATAAGCAAAGGGCCGCGGCCCTTTGCTTATTTTGATGGTTTCGGTATGATGACGCCTTCTTCTAAATCGAGCAACAAGTCAATCAGTTCCGCGCAGAACTCCGGAAACTGCTCCAAAAAGGCACCGGGACCGACTTCATCTGTAAAGTCGATATACAGATCGGCGACATTCCCAGACATCTTCGCAGGTAAGGCGAGAAACGCCGAACCGAAACGCCAACTGCCTCGGATATCGAGTAGCTTCCCGAGAACGAGGTCGCCGGTCTCACGTTCTTCTGGTAACTGAACAGCGTATGTCTCTTTTGACTCCCAGTCTTTTAACTGACCGTCTTCTGTGACTTCAAAGATGCTACAACGCGGGACGGCTAGTCCACGGAGTGCGTGATAGAGGGCAGGGGACATGTCGCTCTTATGGTCGGCCAAGTAGCGACCATGGGGTGTCATCCCATCCTCATCCGTCTCAAAGAAGACGGCCCAATCGATGAAGAGGTCACGGAAGAGTTCGGCATCTTTTAAGTGCCATGTCCCTTCCGATGCAATTTCTTGAATATAGTTCGTCCATTGTGTGCTTCGCGCAAGAGCCGCTTGCTCATACAACTTTTTCAGTTCGGCAAGCAATTCGGACTCTTCGACGAGCAAAGGGAAGGGAATTACTTTCCGGTCTTTTTTCATCGGCGCGGTCCTCGCTTGTTCGCAGGACGTTTGACGACAGGAGGCTTCTCCTCAATCCGTTTCTCAATCACGTCACCGCGATAGATTTCGAGCTCTTTCAACTCGACACCAAGTTGACGCGCGAACGATTTCAAGTGCGGCAGGTCATCTGTCGTCACGAGTGAAAGGACGGTCCCTCCCGCATTACCACGAGCGGTACGGCCAGAACGGTGAATGAAGTCATCAATGGATTCCGGTAAATCGAAATGGACGACGTGTGTCACGTCTTCAATATCGAGACCGCGTGCAGCGAGACCGGTCGTGATGAGGAGCGGGTATTCGCCTTTACGGAATTCGCGTAGCGTCTCGACGCGTTCGCGCTTCCCTTTCAAGCTGTCGAGCATCCGGTAGTTCACTTTCAACTTTTCAAGTTCTCCGCGAAGCGGTGGCAAGAACGAGCGGTTGTTGATGAAGGCGAGTGCTTTCACACCGTCGACGTGGGAAAGACGACGAAGAAGTTCTGGTTTATACCGGCGTGTCGTCAACAGATAGCCGTATGTCACTTGATCGCTGACGGCACGTTCGATTTTGATATGAGCCGGTTCGTTCATGAACGGTGATGCCCACTCTTTGAGTGAATCAGTGAGTGTTGCCGAGACGAGTGCAAGTTGACGCTCATGCGCAGTATGCTTGATGATGCGCTCAGCCGCCTCTGTCAAACCGCTGTCGATGATTTGGTCGGCCTCATCTAAAATGACGGTATGTGTCTCGTGGAGCTTCAATTTTTTCTTGTCGATCAACTCGACGAGACGCCCCGGCGTCCCGACGATCAAGTGAGGTTTTTTCTTGATTCGGTCGATTTGACGTTTCAATTCGACACCGCCGATGAACGAACCGATGCGGACGTCGCCTTTTTCGGTGAAACGTTGTGCGACTTGTTGAATCTGCATGACAAGTTCACGGGTCGGGGCGACGACAACGACTTGGATGCGGTCGTTCGAAGGGTCTATCTTTTCAATGGCTGGAAGGAGATAGGCGAGTGTCTTACCCGTTCCGGTCGGTGCCTCGATTGTCACGTCTTTTCCATCTAATAATAGGGGGAACGCTTCTTTTTGGACCGGCGTCGGCTCATTGAAGCCCATCCGTTCCCATGTTTCGTTAATAAAGGGTTTTGTAAAATTCATATTCGGTCTCCTTATCTTTAGGCAAAAACAAAGGAAGCGATAGCGCTCCCTCGTCAAATATAACGAACATGCTCCTGACCATCTTCAATGGAAGAACGTAACGTCTGTGTATACGTCTGACCGTCTTCGATGAGTTGGATGTGGGCGTCTGCACCTTCTGCTGTCAATTCAACTTTCTCAATCGTGAATCCTTGATAAACGCGATACTGTAACTCGGCCGTCATGCGCTCGAACGGTTTCAGTTCCGGATGTGTCGTAATGACATGGATTGGACGCGACAAAAGTGCAGCGAGTAGCTGGTCGCGATAATCGATAAAATCTTCGTTCTCGATATCATCGTCGAAGCGGATCCAAAACCCTCCGTCTTCAAATTCTGTGATAAATCCGTCACGCTTTTCGCCAGCCTCATCGACCTTTAATGAGATGCGATCGCCAACCTGTAAGGTATGATTTGCTGTTAATGGTTCATACGTCATGAGTAGAACCCCTTCCTCTTATACAATGTTCTGCCTTCATTGTGTCTGATACGACACAAAAATTCAAGTTCTAACCGAGTGATGTGAGATTAATCACCTTAAAAACTGTATAGTTCGTCACAGAACAATCGAATTAGTACAGATGATAGGTAAACCTTATCTAATTGGAGATCATCTGTTTCAAACTATATAAACTAGCAGATGTAACAGTTTGTAAAACGCTTTCAAAAACGGCTAGTTCATCACGTTCATAATATTGTTACAAGTTTCACAAGAATGTAATACATATTGTTCACGTTTTCACGTACACTCACAGTATAGATAACACGCAGTTACTTTGGAGAATGAGGAGTGAATCAACGTGACAACCGAAATCAAATCCGCATGGTCAGGTTTTGTCCCTGGTCAGTGGACGAATGAAGTAAATGTCAGTGAGTTTATCCGTTTGAACCGTCATGAGTACACAGGAGACGATACGTTTTTAGCAGGTCCAACCGAAGCGACAAACGTTCTTTGGAATCGTGTGATGGAACTAACAAAAGAAGAGCGTGAACGTGGAGGCGTCTGGGACGTCGACCAACACACACCATCGACAATTGTGTCGCATGGACCAGGTTACTTAAACAAAGAGTTAGAGAAAGTCGTTGGCGTTCAGACGGATGAGCCGTTCAAACGTTCGATTCACCCGAATGGCGGCATCCGTATGGTCGATGCGGCACTCGAATCATATGGTTTCGAGCCAGACGAAGAAATCACAAAAATTTACTCAGAGATTCGTAAAACACATAACCAAGGTGTCTTCGATGCCTATACACCAGAAATGCGGGCCGCTCGTAAATCAGGAATCATCACAGGACTTCCAGATGCATACGGTCGCGGACGCATCATCGGTGACTACCGTCGTGTCGCCCTTTATGGGATCGACTTCTTGATGGCAGAACGCAAAAAAGACTTGGCAAAACGTGGCGGGTTCTTATCTGAATCGGACATCCGTGACCGCGAAGAACTATCGGAACAACTTCGTGCCCTCCAAGAACTTAAACAACTCGGAGCCGCTTATGGATTTGACCTCGGTCGTCCTGCGGAAAATACGCAAGAAGCATATCAATGGGTGTACTTGGCGTATCTTGCTGCCATCAAAGAACAAAACGGTGCCGCAATGTCACTCGGTCGCGTCTCGACATTCCTTGATGTGTACGCCGAACGTGACCTTGAAGCGGGTCGCTTAACAGAATCAGACGTCCAAGAAATCGTTGACCATTTCATCATGAAACTTCGAATCGTCAAATTCTTACGGACACCGGACTATAACGAATTATTCTCTGGTGACCCGACTTGGGTGACGGAATCAATCGGTGGGATGAGTCAAGATGGTCGCTCGAACGTCACGAAGAGCTCATTCCGGTTCTTACATTCACTCACGAACCTCGGACCAGCTCCAGAACCAAACTTGACGGTCCTTTGGTCGACGAAGCTTCCAGAAGGATTCAAACAATACTGTGCGAAAATGTCGATTGAAACATCGGCTATTCAATATGAGAACGATGACTTGATGATGCCACAGTTCGGTGATGACTACGGCATCGCATGTTGTGTGTCACCGATGAAAATCGGGAAACAAATGCAGTTCTTCGGTGCGCGTGCCAACATGGCGAAAGCTCTCCTTTATAGCATGAACGGCGGACGTGACGAGAAGAGCGGTGCTCAAATCGCTCCAGTTTGGGAAATGAACACAGAAGACGTGCTCACGTACGAAAAAGTGTATGCCGATTTTGACCGGACGCTCGACTGGTTGGCAGAGCTATACGTGAATACACTTAACGTCATTCACTTCATGCACGATAAATATGCGTATGAACGCATCGAAATGGCGCTTCATGATCCTGAAATCTTACGGACGATGGCTTGTGGGATCGCGGGTCTTTCCGTAACGGCGGATAGTCTTTCAGCTATCAAATACGCAAAAGTCAAACCGATCCGTAATGAAGAAGGAATCATCATCGACTTCGAAACAGAAGGGGACTTCCCGAAATTCGGAAACAATGATGACCGTGTCGATGCAATCGCCGTCGAACTCGTCGAATCATTCATGGAGAAAGTGCGGAAGCATAAAACATACCGTGACGCGCTTCACACACAATCGGTCCTCACCATCACATCGAACGTCGTCTATGGTAAGAAAACAGGGAACACGCCAGACGGTCGTCGTGCGGGTGAACCATTTGCTCCAGGAGCGAACCCGATGCATGGACGAGATACAAAAGGTGCGGCTGCATCGCTCTCATCTGTTGCGAAACTTCCATTCGAACACGCACAAGACGGAATCTCTTACACGTTCTCGATTGTACCGAAAGCACTCGGGAAAGAAGAAATCGCACGCGAACTCAATTTGGCGGCACTTCTCGATGGATATATGAGCGGAGAGCACAAAGGACATCACTTGAACGTCAACGTCTTCAACCGCGAGACGCTTCTCGACGCTATGGAACATCCAGAAGAATATCCGCAACTCACAATCCGCGTATCAGGATATGCGGTCAACTTCATCAAGTTGACACGTGAGCAACAAATCGACGTCATCAACCGTACGTTCCACGGTTCGTTGTAAGTAAAGGCTTAGCGGCCTTCCACGGATGGCCGCTCATTCGTTAGGAGGTCATTTCGATGACAATGGGATATGTACATTCAGTCGAATCATTCGGAACAGTTGACGGCCCAGGGATTCGCTTCATCGTCTTTTTACAAGGTTGTGCCTTGCGTTGTTTATACTGCCATAATGCGGACACGTGGGATTTCAAAAAGAATAACCACCGCTCGGCTGAAGACGTCATTCAAGAGGCGCTCAGTTACCGTCCGTTCATGGAAGCATCAAATGGGGGCATCACCATTTCTGGTGGTGACCCACTCGCGCAACCTGAATTTTTAGAGGCGCTGCTGCGTGAAGCGAAAAAGCATGGGCTTCATACGACACTTGATACGTCCGGTGCGCTCCGACCTCCTAATTTGGATGCGATTTTAGATCACACCGACCTCGTCTTGCTCGATATCAAGCATATCGACGACGACATGTGTAAAAAGCTAACGGGACGTAGCAATGCCAACACGCTCGCGCTTGCCGAACACCTTTCCGAGCGCGGAACGAAAATGTGGATTCGCCACGTCCTTGTACCTGGATGGACGCTCGAGGAAGGTGCGCTTCGTCGCACGGCCGCGTTCATTCAAAAGCTAGACCATGTCGAGAAAGTCGAGATTTTGCCTTATCATGAGATGGGCGTCTACAAATGGGAGGCGCTCGGACTCGATTATCCGCTTAAAGGCACGAAGCCCCCGACATCCGATGAAGTCGAATGGGCAGAAGGGATTTTGCAGGGAACCGTATAAAAAAGCAAGCGCAGGCCGATGTGAAATGGCCTGCGCTTGTTTTTTATAGATTCAGAGATTAGATAAAGGTTTGGACAATCAAAAATAGATTTAATGCGATGACAATCGCTGTGATGCCCCATCCAATCCATGTCGTAAAGCGATGATTCACGAGCCCGCCCATTAACTCTTTATTGCTCGTAAAGAGAAGCAGAGGGATGAGAGCAAATGAGATTCCGAAAGAGAGAACAACTTGACTCCAAACGAGAGCGTTTGACAAGTTGACACCGGACAGGATGAGTAAGAGTGGCGGGGCCATCGTAATTACACGGCGTACATAAATCGGAATATGCTTTTGAATGTAACCTTGCATGACGACATCTCCGGCCAACGTCCCGACGGATGCACTTGATAATCCGGCAACCATTAAGCCGATGCCAAATAGCATGGCAATTGGTGAGCCTAAGAAAGAATCAAACTGCTGGTGAGCGATTTCTAAATCGTTTACAATCATCCCATTCTTATAAAAGACAGCGGCTGCGATAATCAACATACTGGCATTGATTGCGCCAGCGAGGACCATTGCGATTGTCACATCAATTCGTTCAAATTTCATGATACGCTTTCGTGCTACCGCATCTTTTCCCTTGATTCGTCGTTGTGTCAAAGCGGAATGTAAATAAATAGCGTGCGGCATGACCGTTGCACCTAATATTCCAGCAGCTAGTAAAATACTCTCTGTCCCGTCAAAATGAGGAATGAGGAGACCTGATAAAAGGGGCTTCACTTCGGGTTGGGCACTAAACGTTTGGATGGCAAACGCGAGAGCAACGACGAGTAACATCCCGGTCACAAGCGTTTCAAGTGGTCGATAGCCACGTCTTTGTACTTCTAAAATGGCGAAAGAACCGGCCGCGGCAAGAAGTGCTGATTGAATGAGCGTCACATCAAACACGAGGTAGATCCCGAGTGCCGCACCAACAAATTCTGCCAAATCAGTAGCCATAATCATCAATTCGGCTTGAATCCATAAAAAGATAGCGGTCTTCTTAGAGAAACGGTCACGACAAATTTCAGGTAAGTTTTTCCCGGTCGCGATTCCGATTTTAGCAGACAACGTTTGAATTAATCCGGCCATCAAGTTTGCGATTAAAATGACCCATAAGAGTAAATAACCAAACTGAGATCCTGCTGCAATATTAGTTGCATAGTTACCAGGATCGATGTATGCGACCGAAGCGACAAAAGCTGGACCTAAAAAAGGGAGAAGTGTTTTAAGTTTTTGAGTCATCGAGCGATGTGTCCGTATTGATTCGACTTCATTCAACATGACAGTTCCTTCTTTCTTGCCTTATGGTTAATTTATTTACCTAGGTAAACACTTTAAGTATATGGCAAGTTTACGCCTGCCTAGAGGACCTGTCAAATTACAATAAAAAGGACTGCGAGTAGCTTCACTCACAGTCCAACGAATTTATAACCGCCGTTTCTTCTTTTCTAACACGCGGGCATGTTCTGCCTGTTTCTTCTCCATATAGAGAAGCTCTCGCTCAAGTTTGACGTAGCTCGCATAGCGTTTCGCATCTAGCGTACCGCTCGAGAGCGCCTCTTGGACGGCACAGCCCGGTTCTTTCTGATGTGAGCAGTCGCGGAAGCGGCATGTCTCGGCAAGTGCTTCGATATCACGAAACGTCTCATCGAGGTGATCGCTTCCTCCCCACAATCCGAATTCTCGCATCCCTGGTGTGTCGATGACGTATAAGTCATCGATTCGGAACAGTTCGCGGTGTGTCGTCGTATGTTTTCCGCGCTCATCCTGCGCCCGGATGGCTTGTGTGACGGTAAGTGTTTCGTGGGCGAGGGCGTTCGTCAGCGTAGATTTTCCGACGCCGGACGAACCGACGAAGGCAATCGTGCTCTCACTCGGCAATGCGTGACGAAGTTCAGCCACACCTTCTCCCGTCACAGCACTGACGGGGAATATTTGAATTCCAGGTGCATTCACTTGAATGTCTTCGAGCAATGTGTCGACGGAGTCGACTTGATCGGTCTTCGTCAAGACGATGATCGGGATTGCCCCGGTGTCCCAAGCGGCAAGCGTATAGCGTTCTAGACGACGGATGTTGAAGTCGTGTCCACACGCCATCGTAATCAAGACGTAGTCGACGTTCGCGCAGATCAGTTGTTCACGTGTCTCGTTGCCGGCGGCCGCTCGTGAAAGTACGGTCCGACGCTCAAGGAGATGGTGAATCGTACCTTGACCATGCTCGCGAACTTGAATCGTGACATAATCGCCGATGACCGGGTAATCCCGTTCGCTCGTCGCGGCATGTCGAAATTTTCCGGAAACCCCGCACATATAGGCGTTTTCTCCGATTGATACCGTATAAAGAATGTTGGAACTGTGCCGTGACACGTCCCGTTTCAGTTTGTTGAAACAAATTAGAATCCTCCTTTTAATGATGGAGGACGACAGCCCTCCGATTTGCTGACATTCGGTTACGTGCATGCATCATGTTGCTCATAAAACATCATCCTTTCATTGTTCGATAGCATTAGTGTATCACAGTTATTGGAAACGGTAACATCTCAGTCTAAAGACCGAGGTGAAACAAGCCTTCCGCTCGTCGACCTATGTCAAATAACGTATTATGATAAGAGTGTACTTAACAAGGAGGGATGACAGATGAATCACCAAGTGAAAAAGGTGTTGTTCATCGTGGCCGCAATCGCTCTAGTGCTCGTGTTGATTGGTTCTTTACCGAATATGATCTTATTCGGATTAGGAGCGCTCTTGACGCTTTGGGCTGGAGTCCGTTTTCAGGCTGTCACACACATCGGTGCTAAAGTTGGTTTCGGGATCCTTGCCGTCATTGGGATTGGGACGATGCTCTCAAACATTTGGGCACTCGTCGGAATCATTGTCGCGTGGTTGTTGTTTAAAGGGTATATGATGTATACAGGTGAAAAACGCGACCCGGATGTCGAGATTTTCAATGCAGACGGAACGCGTGCCGGCCGGAGCAGCTTCCAACAGTTTGATCAAGTGTGGCAAAAATTTGTTAATCGTCGTTGAGATTTCATAAGGAGGATTCACCATGAAGACACCGTTTGATCAGTTTCGTGAATTAGCGAATGAATTGACGAAAGAAATTTCGAAAGAAGTGAAGAAGTACCAGAATAAAGAGATGCCACGTTCAAGTGGAGAAGCGGAATTGAACCGTCATATCCGTGGAGCGGAGAAGGAAGCGTTGTCGGTTGAACGACTCGTGGAACGTCAACGTACATTGCTTGCAGAACTTGCTGAAAAACGTGATGATGCCAAGAAGATGGCAGATAAACGATATGAGCAAACAGAACTGGCGAAACAAGCCGGGGAAGAAAAGTTGGCAGAACGTGCGGCACTCGAATCCAAACACTACGGGGAACAGTACCGTTACTTTGAAGGATTGATTGACGAAGGTGAGCGCGAGTTGGATACATTAGAGCGTCGTGCGCTCGAGATGAAACTTAAACTCGATGAGATGCAAAATAAACGTTATGAGTTTGCGATGCGCGAAAACCTAGACTTGTTAAAAGGGGCACTCGACCAAATCTTTGGTCAAAATACGTCTCAGTCGCATCCATTCACTGAGGAAGAAAAGAAAGAACAACCTGCCGAAGAGAAGCAAGACACGCAGGAAGATGAAGATGATTTTGAAGCAAAATTGAAAGAACTGGAGCGTCGCTTTAAACAAGAGTGAGGTGACGGTTCGGCGATGACCTGAACAAGGTCATCGCTTTCTTTGCTTCATACATATGAACAGAAAGGGGGAATGGACATGGAACGTTGGAACACACGTCAAATCATTGGATTTATGATTATCTTATTTTCAGTCGGACTTTTCATCGATATCGTGACGGGTGGGAATAGCGTCTTATTCAGCATGATTCTCCCGCTACTTCTCCTCTACATCGGTCGACGGTTTAGTCGTCGGGGAAAGCAGTCTGCTAGCTATATTTTTTACGCAATTGGGGGAATCTTCTTGATCGGCTTGATCTTCTCATCTGCAGCATTTGGATTCGTGCTCTCAGGACTCCTCCTGTTATTCGGCTATCGACTCTATAAGAATCGACCGGTCGAATCGAAAATCCGGACACCCCTTCGTCAAGAACAAGCCTTCTCATTTGGGATGAAGGAATCGGGGCACTATGTGTTACGTGATACGAATGAGTTCTTTTTACTACGGGACGTTGAGATGGATTTGTCACAAGCTATCATTCCGGAAGGAGAGACGTTCTTACTCCTCAATGGACTTGCGGGAGACATTCGAATTCTCATTCCTGCGGGGTATGACTATTCGATTGACGCATCGATCGGGTTCGGTAAAGTGCAGGTCGATGACTCGAACTATTCGCCGGTGTTCAATCGTCGCTTCTATACAGCGTCTGATGATTATGTCCAGGCTACACGAAAAGTCCGGATTCATATCGTGCTCATGAGCGGAAGTGTCGAGGTGATGACGGTATGAAAAAAGATTCTTATCCACGAACGGTCGTCTGGCATCAACTGTTTAGTAGCCTGTTGACGGCGTTCTTGATTACAGTAGCGTTTCTCATAGGTGACTCGACTTCATTGAGCGATTTATTTTCGCGTGAAGAAGGGTTGCCTTTCGGTGTGTCCATTCTAGTGATTGCCGTCTTGATTGGAAGTATCTTTGGCGTCGGTTCGTATTTTTATTTGCGCCGAGACTTTCGGGAAGTCGCCAACGCCCTTTGGAAACTGGAGAACCAAAAAGACATCACCTTCCGCCCGATGTCCCCATACCGAGATACACTTGAACGAATCGTCCGCATATCGAAACAGCGCCAAGAGATGGTCGAGATGGCGAAGCGAGTCGGTGAGCGTCCGGTCAGTGTGGAAGAGGCGCGGAGTGAGGCAGTCGTCGAAGAAAGGCGTCGCGTCGCACGAGAACTTCATGATTCGGTGAGTCAACAGCTCTATGCCATCTCGATGATGACCACAGCGGTCAAACAGACGATGCAGACGAAACCAGAACTAGCGAGTAAACAAATAGAACAAGTCGAGCTCATGGCGCAGACCGCACAGGCAGAGATGCGTTCGTTGCTGTTACAACTTCGACCGGTCGAATTAGAAGGCATGACACTCAAGACAGGAATCGAACGCTTGTTAGAAGAACTATCTCGTAAACAATCGACCGAGCTCGTCTGGCGTTTAGAGGAAGTGAAGCTCTCCCGGCACACTGAAAATGAACTGTTTCGGATTGTTCAGGAAGCGATTAGTAACACATTGCGACACGCCAAAGCGACTCGTTTAGAAATCGAGATGCGAACGGTACAACATACAGTCATCTTAAAGATTAACGATGATGGGATTGGATTTAATGTGGACGATACACAAGTCGCCTCATATGGATTACAATCGATAAGAGAGCGCACGGCAGAAATCGGTGGAACGTTGCGATTGGTCAGTGTGCCGAATGTCGGGACACAAATTGAAGTACGTGTGAAACAACAAGTGGAGGGGTAATAATGATTCGAGTTGTATTAATTGATGATCATGAAATGGTTCGGGCGGGCGTATCTGCCTTTTTATCGACACAACCGGACATCGAAGTCGTCGGCGAAGCATCGGACGGAGCGACAGGAGCGGAGCTTGCGATTGCGGAGAAGCCGGACGTGGTCCTCATGGACTTGGTAATGGAGCCCGTTGACGGAGTCGAATCGACGAAACGAATTAAAGCCAGTTGGAAAGAAGCGAAAATTTTGGTCGTGACGAGTTTCTTGGATGATGAGAAGGTGTATCCCGTCATCGAAGCCGGTGCGATGAGCTATGTCCTCAAGACGGCAAACGCCAATGAAATTGCGGACGCGATTCGTCAAACCGCTGCCGGTAATCCGGTCATGGCCGCCCAAGTGACGGGAAAGATGCTCGAACGCCTGCGTCATCCGGAAATGACCCTTCATGAGAGTCTTACTGCTCGGGAACGAGAAATTTTGCAGCTGATGGCGGAAGGTAAATCGAATCAAGTGATTGCGGACGAATTGTTCATCTCACTCAAAACAGTGAAGACACACGTGTCGAACATCTTGACGAAGCTTGACGTCTATGATCGGACCCAGGCAGTCGTCTATGCGTTCCAACATAACTTGGTCAGTAAAGGGTGAACTGTCTCCCCGTGATTGAGACAGAGCGCCTCCGACTGCGTCCTCTCCACATGGAGGACGGTCCGCACGTATTCGCCATCTTTTCAGATGAACACGTGCTACGCCACTACGGAATGGAGCCACATCGGACGTTAGAAGAAACGGAACAGATGCTCACCCATATGCTTGCCCAAATCGAAACAGGAGCGGTCATCCGTTTTGCAATCGAGCATCGCGAATCAAAAGCATTAATCGGGACAATCGGTTTTCACAATCGAGCTCCTTCGCACCGTCGTGCCGAAATCAGTTATGAACTTAGACCGGAATTGGTATGCGGGCTATGCGACGGAAGCCCTTCACGCGGCACTTCTGTTTGCTGTGACGTGTGAAATAGAACGGGTCGGTGCCATTGTCTTTGTCGAGAATCTCGCGTCCCAACGCATGTTAGAGAAGAATGGATTCGTTCAAGAAGGTCGACTACATAACTATATGCGTCAGCGTGGACAATCTCATGACGTGTATGTCTATAGCCATATGACCCATCAGTCAGTCTGAGCGCACCGACCACAAGCGGTGTGCTTTTTCGTTTGTAAGAGAAAGAAAGAGGATGATGAGATGAAAGCAGCATATATCGAACAATATGGCGGATCAGACGAATCAAAGTAGGGGGAACTTGAGCAACCGACGATCGGTGCAGATGACGTATTGATTGAGGTTCATGCCGCAAGTCTCAACCTGGTGGATTGGAAGCTCCGTGAAGGATGCTTGAAAGAAATGCTTCATTTCGAGATGCCACTCGTCATCGGATGGGATGTATCAGATATCATCAAAGAAATTGGGGCGAATGTGACCGAGCTCGAGGTGGGGATGAAGTATTCAGTCGTCCGGATATTGCACGACGAGGCACATATGCCGAATACGTCGCGGTCGATGCGTATCTTGTCATCAAAAACCAACTTCACTGAGTTTCGAGGAGGCCGCATCACTTCCGCGCGTCGCCCATACGGCATGGCAAGTCATGTTCGAAGTGATGGATGCCAAACCGGCTGATCGCATCTTCATCAGAGCTGGAACAGGTGGGACAGTAGCCATCCAACTCGCAAAAGCACACGAATTATATGTCGTCACGTCGAC
The DNA here is from genome assembly GCA_902362975.1 of Caryophanales bacterium. Taxonomy (GTDB): domain Bacteria; phylum Bacillota; class Bacilli; order Exiguobacteriales; family Exiguobacteriaceae; genus Exiguobacterium. The sequence goes on along the minus strand of CABIYO010000021.1, from coordinate 24,954 downwards.
GAGTACGCCGAACGTGGACTGGGTCAAAAACCTGGGAGCCGACGAGGTCATCGACTATAAACAACAAGAGCCGGCAGAGGCCGTCCTCACTCTTGACTTCGTATTTGATACGATGGGGGCGACGGGCAGGGCAAACGGTATCGAATGCTTAAAGAGAATGGGGTGCTCGTCTTCTTCTCCACACCACCGAATGAAGAGGAAGCCAAAAAGTGAAAGAATCAAAAGAAATGGATTTCCGGAACAAATATCGGAAATCCATCTCTTTTTCATTTCAGTTGATAGGCTACCTTATGTGGAGGTCAGCCTTTTTTCTGTGCTTGTATTTGTTCATCGATTTCTGATAGGTAGGTCCAACGTTCCATCTTCGCATCGAGTGTTTCTTTCAGTTCTGCAATCGTCGCATACAACTCATTGACTTTACCAAGGTCGCTGCCCGCTGATGCAAGCGTCGCTTCCTGCGCTTCAATCTGTTCTTCAAGTGCGGCGATGTCTTCTTCGATTGTGTCCCATTCCTTCTGTTCTTTAAAGGTGAATTTCACGACGTCCAATTTCACGCGTTCCTTTTTCTCTTTAGGTTCTTTCTCTTTCTTCACTTGACGAACCTCTTCTTGGCGCATGGCCAAATAGTCACTATATTCTGCGTGATACACCTGGATGATCCCATCTTCGAAGGCAATCAACTGTCCGGCGACCCGGTCTAAGAAATAGCGGTCGTGACTGACGGCGATGACTGTACCTGGGAAGGACTCCAAATAGTCTTCTAAAACAGACAACGTCTCCGTGCCCAAATCGTTCGTCGGTTCATCAAGGAATAAGACGTTCGGTTCATCCATGAGAATTCGAAGCAGGACGAGACGTCGTTTTTCGCCACCAGATAGCTTCGCAATTGGTTTGTATTGCGCGTCCGGTGAGAAAAGGAAACGTTCGAGCATTTGCCCCGCCGTGATGACCTCGCCGTCCGGCGTGTGGATGACTTTGGCGATGCGTTCGATCTCATCGATGACCCGTCGTGACTCGTCTTCAAATTCGACTTGTTGTCCGTAATAGCCTAAATGAACGGTTTCTCCGTGCACAATCGTACCGTTTGTCGGTTCTAGGCGCTTGGCGAGCAAGTTCATGAGCGTTGATTTCCCACTCCCGTTCGGACCGACGATCCCGTAGCGTTCACGGCGACCGAAAATCCAATTGAACTGCCGAATGAGAAGGGAGTCATCGTATCCGAAAGACAAATCTTCGACTTCGATGACCTTTTTACCAAGTCGGCGAGATCCGACCGAGACGTCGAGCGTCTCGTCTTCTGCTAAGCTCTCTTGATGTTTCAAGTCTTCGACACGTTGAATGCGTGCCTTTTGTTTGGTTGTCCGGGCTTTTGCGCCACGACGCAACCAAGCAAGTTCGCGACGTAATATATTTTGTCGTTTCTGTTCCATCGATTGTGCCCGAGCTTTTCGCTCGGCACGCTTCTCGAGAAAGAGTTCATAGTTCCCGTTATAGAAGTAACTCGTTCCATCCGCAATCTCCAAAATGTGATTCGTGACACGATTCAAGAAATAGCGGTCGTGGGTGATGAGTAGGATGGCTCCCCGGTAATCGGCAAGCATCGTTTCGAGCCATGTGATTGTATCGGCATCCAGTTCGTTCGTCGGCTCATCTAAGAGCAATAAGTCTGCTTCATCGAGTAACGCTGCGGCAAGCGCGACTCGCTTTTGTTGCCCCCCAGACAAGGCGTTCACATCGATTGACACGTCAGGAAGACCGAGCCGGTTCAAAATCGACTTCAATTTTGCTTCTGTTTCCCAAGCGTCTGCGGCATCGACGGCCTGTTGGGCTTTCATGAAGTGTTCAAGTAACTGCTCACTTGTCGGGTCCGCTTCGAGTGCTTGTCTGGCGCGTTCGAACTGTTTCAAGGCTTGAACGGACGGAGTATCACTTGTGAATAAAGCGTCAAGGATCGTTTGTCCTTCGTCGAATTGAACCGTTTGAGTCAAGTAGCGAATCCGATAATCGTTCGGATGCTGCATCGTGCCTCGATCTGCTGTCTCGGTACCGGCGATGATTTTCATGAACGTCGATTTCCCCGAACCGTTCACGCCGATAATCCCGATACGGTCTCCGGGATGGATTGTCATCGTCACATCATCAAATAAGACTTTGTCGGCAAACTCTTTATGAATGCCTTCAATCATTAATAAACTCATGCGTTCCCTCCTTCAAGCTGTTGACGAATGACCGCCTCAACGGTTGCTGCGATTTCCTTGTTCGGCAAATCAGCCGGATCTATCGCAGGTAGGAACGTGATATCGACCGTTGCCGGGGTGATTCGATTTTTGGCTTCTAACAATCTATAACTGCCTTGGATTGCGACTGGAACGATTTTCGCACCACTTGAGGTGGCGAGCGTCAAACTTCCAGCTTTAAATTCCTTCATCGGTCCACCTTTTGAGCGTGTGCCTTCTGGGAAGACAATCATTGATTGTCCGGATTGAATCGTTTCGACACCGGAACGAATGGCTTGAATCGATTGACGACGGTCACTCCGGTCGATGAAGATACACCCCATCAATTCCATCCAACGTGGGATAATCGGGAATTTTTGAACCTCGATTTTTGAGATAAACGCTTTCGGTCGTTTCGTGGCGGTCAACAAAATCGGGACATCGAAGTTTCCTTGGTGGTTCGACACGTAGACGACGGGTTCATCTGGAATCTGGTCTTGGCCATGGACACGGACGTCTGCACCTGCGATTTTTAGTAGAAACTGTGCCCATTTATAAGCGATATCTTGTACGTAACGGTAACGTTTCGGTGTTTCGATTTTTTTCGCTTTCTGTAAAAACGGGACGGTGATCGGTAATACGGCAAAAAATGAGAAAAACCATACAGCTGTTCGAATCATTCTATTCTCTCCTCTCATGATGACAACAAGAAAGAGTCTTCTTCTCTTGACGAGAATCCGACCCTTCGGCATGAATCCTTATTCCCAAAAGCGAGAATCGCTCTCTTCTTCCTCTTCTTCGAGCTCGAACGTAATGCGTTTATTCACAGGATCGACGACGAAATAGACGCCATCTTGATCAATACTTTTGATTTGCATGGCCTGATCACTTCCGATTTCGAGAGTGAAACGGATTCGGTTGTCATCATCGACAAGCAAAATACCGTCCTCTTTTAACCAAAGCTCCATGACAGGTGAATAACGAAGTAGCCATCCATTTGATAACGGGATTTCATTCATACGGTTATGTGCCTCCTGCGATTATAAATCCATTGTACGATGTCTGTTCCTACATAGGATACCAAATGTGGCGAGGGAAGACGAGCGTTATGTAGAGCGTTTTCGAGTTGTGGAGTACATTCTGTCGACGACTCGTTTGATCCGTTTCTGGTTCCGTCTTTCTACAAAATACTCATTTGCCTGCATGAAAAGTTGTTTGAAGGAAGAGAGTCCCATCGCAATTAGGACGGCAAATAAAAATGTTCCGATTGGATCTTTGTACAATTCGGTCTGGAACAAAAAAGCAAGTCCTACGATTGATAAAATGGACGTGAGAAAATAAAAAATCATAGCGGAGTCTCCTTTTCTTATAGGTATGAAAGAAAAAGGCATGGTCTTTTAATTGTATTCGACTGTTTGAAGGGAAATCCTGTTATGTATTCCAAAGAAAAAACGCCTTCAGTTGGCTGAATGGCGTTTACTCTTGGGTCATGTAAGTCGAAGATGACGAAACGTTCGTGTCGACACCGTTTGAGAAAATAAAACTGAGTGATGCGAGCAATGCGAAAAAGGCAACAAGTAATCCTTTTGTAAAACGTTTTGCAAAAGAACGAGACTGTATATCAAACATTTAATATCCCCCGATCAATCCTAAATGAAACCTTATCTATACTGGACACTTCCTATACAATATAATAACGTTTTCAAAAAAAGGATACTAGCAGAAAAAACGCGTTCACAAAATCGCCACAAAATTTTAATAAATTATGTGAGTTCATTAAATAATCGCCATTTCAACTGTCTCAAATCACGTTCACATTTTCGACGCATTTATTCGAAATGTTGAAAGAGAACATGATATGATTAGGAACATGTGTAGATAGGTATACTGACAGTAATAGCTTAGAAAAGGATGTGGGTGTAATGGCATTGCGCGCAGGAGAAGTAGTAGATTTAGTCGCGGAACGTTCTGCTGATTTTGGAGTATTCATTAGTAACGGCCGCGAAGAGGTGCTCCTTCACCGTAAAGAACAGACAGAAGAAGTGACAATCGGTCAAACGGTTCGCGTCTTCTTATATCATGATTCAGAAGGACGTCTCGCATCGACGATGACGATTCCGACTGTTTCATTTGATGAATATGAATGGTTTGAGGTAACGGGCGTCCGGTACAACACAGGGGTCTTCGTGAATATCGGAATTCAAAAGGACGTTCTCGTTTCGATGGATGACTTACCGGAGAACCGGTCGTACTGGCCACAGACAGGCGATCAATTGTGCATTCGATTGAAGTATGACCAAAAAGGACGTTTGCTTGGGGACCCAGCACCATATGCGTTCTTGAACTTGTTGGCACGACCGTCGAAAGAAGAATGGAACAACCAGGACGTACAGGCCATCGTCGTCAATAAACGTGAAGTAGGCGTCAACGTATGGGTCGAAGGGGAGTCACTCGGTTTCTTGCATGAGGCAGAGATGACACGTTGGCCACGTCTCGGAGAACAGTTGACCGTCCGTGTGACGCAGGTCAAACAAGACGGTACGGTCCTCGTTTCGATGAAGCCACGTGCCTATGAGGCGATTGATGGTGATGCGGCGAGCATCCTCTCGTATATTGAAGAACGTGGAGGACAAATGCCTTATGGTGACAAAACAGCCCCTGACATCATTGACCGTGAGTTCGGGATGAGCAAAGCCGCATTTAAACGGGCGCTTGGAAAATTACTAAAAGAAAAGCAAGTTGAAAAGCTCGACAACGGCTACAAATTGAAATAAGATAACTCATGTTCGGGTGACATGAAAAAGTTTAAAAATGTATTTCTTTCATTTTAGGAAGAAATGCGTTATAGTTAATAAAGTTGACTATGAGGAAACATTGAGAAAACGTCTGTAGATCTGTCAAACTGAACTCAGACGTTTTTTGTATGAAAAAAGGAGAATATAATTTGACAAAATTCCAAGATTTACAATTAAGTGAAGCGTTAGTAAAAGGTGTACACAAAATGGGCTTCGAGGAAGCTACACCGATCCAAGCTGAGACAATTCCTGTCGCACTCACAGGAGTGGACGTACTAGGACAAGCACAAACAGGTACAGGGAAAACAGCAGCTTTCGGTATTCCGACAATTGAGCGAATCGATCCAAAGGCGCGTCAAGTCCAAGCACTCGTTCTTGCACCGACACGTGAACTTGCGATTCAAGTTGCAGAAGAATTAAACAAAATCGGAGAAGCGAAGCGCGTTTACGCACTTCCTGTATACGGTGGTCAACAAATCGACCGCCAGATCCGTGGTTTGAAAAAGAACCCGCAAATCGTCGTAGCGACTCCAGGACGTCTCATGGACCACATGAAGCGTAAGACAATCAAACTCGATGACATTCAAACAGTTATCTTGGATGAAGCGGATGAAATGCTCAACATGGGCTTCGTTGAAGATATCGAAACGATTTTGGCAGGTCTTCCTGAAGAACGCCAAACGCTTCTCTTCTCAGCGACAATGCCACCACAAATCAAAAAGATTGCTGAGCGCTTCATGAAGTCGCCGACAATCATCAAAGTGAAAGCGAAAGAAATGACAGTTGAGAACATCAACCAACAATTCCTCGAATTGCGTGAAGGTCAAAAATTCGATACACTTTGTCGTTTGATTGACATCGATTCACCAGAACTCAGCATCATCTTCGCTCGTACGAAGAAACGTGTAGATGAAGTGACAGAAGCACTCATCAAACGCGGATACACTGCAGACGGTCTTCACGGAGACTTAACGCAATCGAAACGTGACCAAGTCATTCGTCGTTTTAAAAATGGAACAATCGATATCTTGGTAGCGACTGATGTAGCTGCACGTGGACTTGATATTTCAGGTGTCACACACGTTTACAACTTCGATGTACCACAAGACCCAGAGAGCTATGTACACCGCATTGGTCGTACAGGCCGTGCTGGTAAGACAGGTACAGCCCTCACGTTCATCACACCACGTGAATTTGGACAAGTGAAGGCAATCGAGCGTGTGACAAACAAGAAGATGAACCGTCGTCACGTACCGACAATCGCGGAAGTACTTGAAGGAAACCAAAAGCAAGCAGCTGAAGAGTTGATCGAACGCGTTCAAGCGGGCGACTTCAAAGCTTACACGCAACTTGCGACAGAACTTCTTGAAGAGTACGAAGCAGTTGAAATTCTCGCTGCTGCCCTCCGTGGATTGACGAAAGAGCCAGATTCAACACCTGTTGAAATCTCGTACGCTGAACCAGTTCGTGTGAAACGCCAAGGTGGCCGTGGTGGCGATCGCGGTGGATACCGTGGTCGTAACGACCGTCGTGGCGGTGGTCGTGGTGGCGATCGTCGTGGTGGACGCAGTGGAGACCGTAAAGGATCATTCCGTGGTGACGATCGTCGTCGCTCGGATGACCGTGGTCCACGCCGTCCGCGTGACTAATCATCGTGAAATGCCGCATTTCCTTAAGTGGATTTGCGGCATTTTTTATTGTGTCGTGCTACACTAGTTGAGTAGAGATAAAAGGATGAGGTGTCAACGGATGGTGGAATTAAGTTTCGGTCTCCTTGTGTTGTTTGGTTGTATAATTGTACTCAAACCAATCGTGTCAAAGACAGACCGTCCTAATTTTCGTTATATCCCCGTGGCGACATTGTTATTTGGAGCGATGATTTTTTTAGTGTTAGCCATTGGAGTAGGCGGAAAGATGGGCATTGCATACGGCGTGGTGAGTATCGCCTATTTTATTGCTTGTTTCGGTGCCTATATGTATGTACACACGCGAACGAGCTGATTGTAGCTCGTTTTCGCATTTAACGAAGAGGTGATGAATTGTGGATGCGGTAGAAGTGATGGTCCATCCTGAAGAAGTGATGGTGACGTATGAACCAATCCTTGGGGCGGCGACGTTTCAAGTGGAAGGATATATGGTACATGGACGATTCCGAGGCGAATCATTGACACCGTTTTTTTATGATGATGACGTTCCCCTCGAATATCAACTAGACATCGCCCAACGAATGGAGCAACTCGCGGCAGCACAACTTCGTGACGCCAAACCATTCGTCACGTTCAGATGCCGGTCGGAATGGGTTCTCGAAGAAGGGGGAGAGACCTTTTTAGCCCCACTACGTGAACTCAATTTTCCGTTGCACCGTATTTATGTGACCTTACAAGGGACGGACTTAGTCGACGTCCCGCGATTGTCACGCGTCATTCAATACTATCGGTCCTATGGATTGAAAATTGCATTAGACTTTGCCGAATCCACGAGTATCGAAGACATTATGACGCTTGCGCCAGAATTATTGCTCGTCGACCTTGGCACGATGGTCGAGAAAAAGACGTTATCGGTCACCTATCCGAACATGCTTCAGACGATGGAGTATATCGCTTCGAAACTCGGTGCCCCGCTTCTTTACAAATCCATCAACCACATCGGACAGCTTCGTTACGCGTGGCAGCACGGTGGTCGGTATTACATGGGTGGCCTACTAGGCTTAGAAGATGAGATTCCCCAACGAGAAATCAAAGGTATGGGTGTGTTGGCACAAGAAGTGCCGTCCTTCTTTTTACATGACCAGAAACGATTGAATCGCTTGTACGAGCTTGAATTTGAGTTACATCGCCGCATTGGTGAACTCGTTCAATCCGGAAAATGGTCGAGAGACAAGAAAGACGAGTGGATTCAATTCATCGCCCCAAAACTGGAAGAGGTGTTTGTTCGTTATTATATAACGGATAAGACAGGTTTCCAGACGAGTGCGAACGTTTACTGCGTGAATGGAGAATGGCGTGTCGATAATACCTATCGAGGCTATAACTGGAGTTTCCGACCGTATTTCATTCAGACGATGGCGGCGATGGATGTTCGAGGGCGTGGCTATTTATCGGGAGACTATCGTGATTTCAGTTCAAACGAAGTGACGCGAACCTTTAGCTATCCGTTACCGGACGGCATGTTCTTATTTGCCGACATATCCGAAGAGTATTTATATCAAAACCGATTATTGGATTGAAAGGAAGATGGACGATGCTAGACTATGATTACGATGCATTGCGCGAAATCGGGCGAATCGTCGCACTTGCGCGAGATGAGATGGCGAAAGCCGTCAAGCCCGGTATGACGACAAAAGAATTAGATGCGATCGGGCAACGTATTTTAGAAGAAGAAGGTGCAGCTTCTGCACCGATTACGATGTACGAATTTCCAGGTTATACATGTATCTCGCTCAATGACGTTGCTGCCCATGGTATTCCGGGAAATGAAGTCATTCAAGAAGGAGATATCGTCAATGTCGACGTCTCCGCTGTGAAGGATGGATATTATGCCGATACGGGACGTACAGTGATTGCAGGGGCGGCGAAGTCACCTCAGCACGAGCGTCTGGTCGAAGTATCCTTGACTTCATTAGAAGCGGGACTCAGCAAGGTCAAAGCGGGCGTGAAAGTCAATCAGATTGGGAAGGCGATTTACGCCGACGCGAGAAAAAATGGATTCACAGTCATCCGGAACTTGGCAGGACATGGTCTCGGTCGGACATTGCACGGGGAGCCAGAGACGATCTCGAACTACTATAGTCGTGAAGAGAATCAGCTCTTGAAAGCCGGGCAAGTGATTGCTGTTGAGACGTTCATCTCGACAAAGGATGAAATCGTCTATCAGTCGGAAGAAGACGGATGGACACTCTTCACACCGAACAAGAGTCTCGTTTCACAGTTCGAGCATACGGTTGTTGTCACAGAAGATGGATATGAAGTGTTAACGGGATCGTTCCGTTAACGTAAAGAAGGGGTGGTTCTCGTGAACCACCCCTTCTTTCATATTTGTAATGTAATCACTTCTTCACGTAGCCATTCAATCACATTCCAATCTGGTTGTACGGAATCCGGAAGCGTCAACGTTCCATTCTCCACTTCAAGCGGGATATCAAGTAAATCTTGCTCGAAATAAGCGCTTGTACCCGACATGTCCGCAGGGAAGCTCGCGCCACTTAACGAAGCAAACAAGAGCGTATGATACCTTCCGATAGCGGATTCATACATGCCACCGACCCAGTATGGCGTTCCGTATTTTCGAATGTGGAGCGCCTCGCTAAGCCCGCCGACACGTGCGGGTTTAATATTGATAATCTTCCCCGCACCGAGCTGTGCCATCGTTTCCACGTCGTCATAAGACGTGATCGATTCGTCGAGACAAATGGGAGTCGTGAGTTTTGCTTGGAGAGCCGCTAATTTTGTGAATTGTCGGCTCGGGTACGGTTGTTCGATCATCAATAGTCGATGGGCATCGAGTTGTTCGAACCATGCCATCGGTTGATCGGACGCGCTTCCGTTTAAATCAATCATGAGGGGCGCATCAGGGAAGACTGCACGAATCTCACGTAGGGCAGGAAGCAGTTCATTAGGTGATGCCTTTAATTTGATGCGTTCGAACCCGTCAGCTAATGCCGTCTCAATGGAATTCATCGTTTGATTCAGTAACCCAATCCCAATCGTTCTACCGCAGGAGACGGTATCTCCGGCCTTCATATACGACTTAAGTGACATGTTTGCGCGTGCTGCTTCAATCTCCCATAATGCACTTTCCCACATCGCCTTTGCCATGCGCTGACCGATGATAGATGAGACCAAGTTCGGAAACACGTCCGTCGTGATCGTCATCCCTTTCAGTAAATTGAGAATCAATTTGGACGTATCGATCATCGATTGGGTCGTTTCTTCCGTGTACCAAGGGGTCTCAAAAGCAGCACCTTCTCCGTATCCGACGACACCGTCTACGGTCTCTAGGCGAAGGATGAGCGTTCTTCGGACAGATAAGACGGCGTGTGCCGTCACGATCGGGTGTTTAAACGTCAAAGGGACGATGGAAAGGTCAGCACGTTTGATCATGGCAGTAGCTCCTTTAAGCGATGGCGCATTAATTTTCCGTTCGCGTTTCGTGGTAAATTTGGTGCGTGATGGATGGCGATCGGGTGCTTATATTTAGCTAACTGTGAATCGAGAACTTTCTGCATCTCGGCTGGGTCATAGGAGCCGACGACGAAGGCGACTGGGACTTCTCCCCAAGTCGGATGCGATTGTTTTGTGACGCCGACGTCTTGGACGCCGGTACAGCGTAACATGGCGGCTTCGATTTCAGCCGGATATACATTTTCACCACCAGAAAGAATAAGGTCGGTTCGGCGATCGTGTACATATAAATAGCCATCCCTCATCGTGCCGAGGTCACCCGTTCGCCAATAACCATCGGGTGTCCAAGCATCTGATTCAGGTTGTTCGAAGTATCCTTTCGTCACAGTTGGTCCCTTTACTTCGATCTCTCCGTCTGAATTAATTCGAATACTTGTTGGGGCGATTGCCTGCCCACTCGAACCGATATGGGAGAGCGCTTCGCTCGGAAGTAATGTCGCGACTTGAGAGCACGTCTCGGTCATCCCGTATGTCTGAGCAATGGGTAACTGCCGTCGTTCTGCTTTTTCTAGTAATGAGCGTGGGACGGGTCCGCCTCCGACGAGTAACGTGCGAAGGTGATGCTTCTTCAGGTCGGCATCGAGCAATCGTTGCAGCATAATTGAGACGAGTGACAGTTGGGTGATGCCTTCTGTCTCGATGACGTGAAGTGTTCGATCGACATCGAATCGTGGCTCGACATAGAGCGTCGAACCGATGATGGCACTCCGATACACTTGGGAGAGTCCGCTCATATGAAAAAGCGGGGTCACCGCGAGCATCCGGTCTGATGGACGATAGTCCAAATGCGCTTCAGCAGCACGGGCGCTAGCGAGGTGATTCCCGTACGTCTGTTGCACTGCTTTGGCTCGACCCGTCGTACCAGACGTGAACATGAGAGACATGGTTTCATCTTCATTCCACTCGTGAGTCACGGTGAAACATGAAGTGGCCCGATCTGTAATCAAAAGTTGGGTGACGGACAAATCGGTTTCTGCGTCAACGAGGAGGAGGTCCACTTTTGCTGTTTGTAATTGAGTACGCACTTCTTCTTCGGTCAGCCGTGTGTTCAACGGCACAAGTACTTTTCCGAGCAGATGCACCGCATGGACGGCGATGACATAGTCTTTGCTGTTTTTAGCGAATATGCCAATCCGTTCGGCAGTGGGCGTCTGTTCATGGATGAACTGGGCAAATTGAAGGCTTTCCGTGCGTAGCATTGCCCACGTCAATCGATCATCAGCTGTCACAAGGGCGAGATGTGACGCTGGGTGTTTCCGAATCCATTCATACATTGCGGTCACCTCCAAAAAAAGAGTAGCGAAATCGCTACTCTCTCAACAATTAAGGGAAACGTGGGAATTGACCGAAGTCAGGGTCACGTTTTTCTTTGAACGCATCGCGTCCTTCTTTTGCTTCATCTGTCGTGTAGTAGAGAAGCGTTGCATCTCCAGCGAGTTGCTGAAGTCCGGCAAGACCATCTGTATCTGCGTTCATTGCTGCTTTCAAGAAGCGAAGCGCTGTAGGTGAGTGTTGTAAGATTTCTTGGCACCACTTGATCGTTTCTGCTTCGAGTTGATCGAGTGGGACCACCGTGTTGACGAGTCCCATGTCGAGTGCTTCTTGTGCATCATATTGGCGGCAAAGATACCAGATTTCACGAGCTTTCTTATGACCGATGATGCGTGCCAAGTATCCAGAACCGTATCCTGCATCGAACGAACCGACTTTAGGACCTGTTTGTCCGAAGCGAGCGTTGTCCGCTGCAATCGTCAAGTCACAGACGACGTGAAGGACGTGTCCTCCGCCGATTGCGAAACCTGCGACCATGGCGATGACCGGTTTTGGAATGACACGAATCAAGCGCTGAAGGTCGAGGACGTTCAAGCGTGGGATTTCATCTTCCCCAACGTAGCCGCCATGTCCACGAACTTTTTGGTCCCCACCTGAACAGAATGCCTTTTCGCCTTCACCTGTCAAGATGATGACGCCGACCTCTTTATCGTCGCGCGCGCGAGCAAATGCATCAATCAATTCATTGACCGTCAACGGACGGAATGCATTGCGCACTTCCGGACGGTTGATGGTGATTTTGGCAATCCCGTTCCACGTTTCATATTTAATGTCTTCATACGTCCGGACCGATGTCCAGTTCGCTACTGATTCCATTTTAAATACCCCCTAAAATCAATTTCTTTATTATTGTACCAAACTCTGATGCATTCTCGATATGAGGAGCATGCCCTGCGTTTGAAATTTCATAGATTTTAATATCTGGTCGCTCTTCCTGCATGTGTCTTGCGATGGCTTTGAACTTGAAATCGTCTGACCCGACAATCAAATCGGTACGGGGGAGACGTTGTAATGTGCCCCATAACGAGGGCATATGTCCCGTACCGATTGACCGCAAACTGTTTGCGAGGGCATTCGGGTGTTGGGCAAGCCGATCTTTTCGGAGTGAACGTTTCATGTCTTCTGTCTGTCGCCAAAGTGGAAGGTTCTCCCAACGATTGACGAATGCAGCGATTCCCTCGGTTTCGATCAAGTGAGCCAATTCTGCATCTTGGCGTCGGCGTGCGGCTCGTTCCTTAGAAGTGAGCAGACCGGGAGTCGTGCTGATCCCAATGACATGTTCGACGCGCTCGTCACATGCGGCGAGTGTCAATGCGATTCTCCCACCGAGTGAATAGCCGACGACTGTCCAAGGTCGGTCGTCCGTATCCAGCAAGCGGGACAAATCTTTAATTTGTTGACTCATTGTCGAACGCTTGACTGAAGGGTGCTCCGTTGCGCCATGTTGGAGGAGTGACGGTGACACAAGACGAATCGGTAATGTGGGGAGGGAATCGACCCAATGGGCGTTTCCCGTGAATCCGTGTAAACATAACACCGGTTTTCCCTCACCGCGATGAATCACTTCATAACGGACGCCACGTAAATCGATGTTCATGATTCGTTCTCCGTGATGAGGCGAGCGCAGACGGATTGTGTCCACCTCCGATGGATCGTCACATTCTCCTCACGATTCGATGGGAATTCGATTAAGTGAATGCCATCTTCAATCGCTTCTTGAATTTCATCCGGTCGTTCGATTAGACGATAGGATAAGCCATAGGTGTCAGCGAATCCACGGATATTTAAATCAAGCGGTGTGCCGAACAAATCTTCGAACAACTGTGTGTCGACAGAAGCCTGTGGGAGGAAGGAGAAGATTCCTCCACCGTTATTGTTTGTAATCACAACGGAAAATTTTCCGGGATGATGCTTTAACAGTTGCAAGGCGTTGCTATCGTGATAAAACGCCAAATCACCGATCAATAAAGCGCCGTGAGACGTATCATAACTGCTTCCGAGTGCAGTGGATAACACACCATCAATTCCATTTGCGCCTCGATTGGCGAGAACGTGGATGTTCGTGCCGGCAGACAGCGATGTATCTACATCTCGAATCGGCATGCTATTACTGACGAATAGACGCTCAATCGATGTATCGAGCAATCGTTTCGTCAATTCCGCTTCACCTTGAAGGGACGATTTTGCAGACTCGACAATTTCCTCAAAAAAGCGTAACCGCTCAAGATACCCAGGTTCGTTTGCCGATGCGATGAGCGGTAGAAAATCGAGTGCGTCGCCGTAACAAATCATGGCACGGCTACTTGGATCGCGATAAGATCCCGGTTCATCGATGACGAGTTGGTCCGCCATGGCCATCCATTGATTGAATCGTTTCGAAACAGGTGCAGCCCCAAAACGGACGAACACCTCGGGTAGCCAATCGGTCCGATGCTCACTTGCAAGCCACGTGTCATAGTTGGTCAAGACGCCGTCGAAACGTCGCATGCCGCTAAGAGGGTCGGCGAAAATCGGGATCTGTCGCTCGGAAGCAAATTCAACGATGGATTTCTGCCAAGATGTCGGGGTGTAAGGTCCGACGACGAAGGCGAGTCGTTTTTGACTCGTCCATTCCGAGAAAATGTTTTTGTCTGCCTGTGTCGGCCGAATACGTTGTCGTTCTGGCAAGACAGGGTCAGCTTTTAACATCTGTTGCAATGAATCGAGGTCAGGAAGCAGAGGCTCTCGAAACGGTACATTCAAATGAACGGGACCCATCGGTGCTTGCATTGACAGATTCGTGAAGCGGGTAATCGTTTGTTTCATAAACGATAACGTTGTCTCCTCTGGAACAGGCAAATCAATGCTCGTCTTCACTTGTTCCCCGTAGAGGCGGATTTGATTGATTGCTTGTGGAGCTCCGACATTGCGCAGTTCATAGGGACGGTCGGTTGTCAGTACGACGAGTGGTAACTGCGATATGAACGCTTCTGTCACAGCCGAATAGTAGTTTGTCGCCGCTGTTCCACTTGTGCAAATCAATGCGACCGGGCGAATTGTTTCGGACGCACGGGTCAGTCCAAGAGCAAAAAAACCGGCAGATCGTTCATCGACGATGATGTGATGACGAATCTGAGGATGAAGATATGCCGCTACAGCGAGCGGAGTCGAGCGGGATCCTGGGCTGATGACCACGTCTTTTACACCGGACGCAACAAGCCGATTTACCATGGATGCGACCCAATCGGTCAAAACCTTATTCATCTAGGGTGCCTCCTTGATTGTGTAAATCAAACTGCAAAGCTTGTTTGATTGGACTCATTTTTATTTCTGTTTCTTCGAGCTCTTGCTCGAGTGCAGAGTCTTTCACAATCCCACATCCAGCATACAGTGCGACGAATTGGTGTTGAACGAGTGCGGAGCGAATCGCGACGACAAATTCGCCGTCGCCTTCATTGTCTATCCACCCAAACGGAGAACCGTACCATCCACGATCGAATCGCTCAATTTCACGAAGCAACCGGACTGATGTCCGCTTCGGTGAGCCGCCGAGTGCCGGCGTCGGGTGTAGCGATTCTGCAAGTGACAGCAAGGAAGCATTCGTTTCGAGTGTCGCTTGAATTGGGGTGTGTAGATGGAACACCGAGCGATTTGCCAAAATTTGCGGAGTATCTTGTGTTTGAATCGGTGCAGTATAGGGTGTCAACGCCTGCTTGATGTCTTTCACGACAATATGATGCTCCTCACGATTTTTTGAATCGTTTAAGAGTTTCTCTTTCGCAAGATCGGCCTCAATCTCGGTCTTCGGACGCTTGATTGTCCCGGCGATGGCGGCCGTGTTCAGTTGCATGCCTTCTTTTTGAATCAATCGCTCAGGAGTCGCCCCGAAGAACCCGATGTCACGCTTTGGCTGATATAAATAGATGTAACTGGATTCTTGATGATCCGCTAAATGCTTCAAACTTTTTGCGAAGGGGAACGCATCATCGGAACGCTGATAAATTTCTTCGCGGGCAATCACGATTTTTTCAACTCGTTCTTCTTCAATCAACTGTTTCGCCTGTTGGAAACTGGACTTGAAGTGATCGACCCCATCTTTCACTTTTGTATAAGACGGCATCGTTTCTTCCGTCGGACGAAGTGAACTGAACTGGGCCAACTGATCTGCCAATTGAATCAAATACTGTTCGACCGACTGCTTTGAAGAGACGAGAGTGGTGACTGTCAACGTGTGTCGGTCTTTATAGCGACGGTATAAAAATTTTGGTACGACGAGTGATGCCTCCCCAAAGGCATCCCACATACTTTTTTGTGGCCGCATAAACGTGTCGAATGAAAAACCGGCGAACGCGTGGATCGTCGCATCGACATCTCGTCGGTGGAGACTCCAATCGTATTGAAGTCGTTGAAACCGTTCGGGTCCAGAAGCGCTCAGGACGAGTGCGTCTCTGCAACCAAGCATTTCGAGTGTTCGGTCTGGTGTCATGAAATAATAGTGGGATGTATCGGTGTTCTGGATGATTTGAAATGCATCGAACGCCGAGATTTCCCATGTGTATGATGCGAGGACAGGCCGTTGCCAAGCTCGCGCCCGTTTATGGGCCTGCTCAATTCGCTGTTTTATATGTGTTTGAGTATCTGGCATAAAAGAAAAGCCTCCTCAATCCGATAGAATTCTCACTCTTTAGTGTATCATGAGTTCGCAATCCACCTGCCTATGAAATGCTCGGGAAATGATCAAGAATCTGGGATAATGGGCTGGCGTTGACAGATTTTTTCATCGAGACGTAAACTAACGAAGGGAGGGAACGAAATGAAACAGAAATCGAAAGGGGCATATTGGCGAATGATTCGCCCGCATACCCTGACCGCAAGCTTTATTCCGGTCTTGCTTGGGACGTTCATCGTCCTCGATCAAACCGAACTCAAATGGGGACTTTTTCTCGCCATGCTAGTGGCATCGGTCCTTATTCAAATCGCGACGAACTTATTTAACGAGTATTATGACTACAAGCGTGGTCTTGATCATGAGGGGTCTATCGGGATTGGGGGCTCCATCGTCCGTGACGGATTTACACCGCAGCAAGTACTGGCGATTGCACTTGGCATGTATACGGTTGCGGCACTACTCGGGCTCTATATTGCGGCATCTACAAGCTGGCATTTGCTTTGGATTGGCGCGCTGTCTATGCTTGTCGGCTACCTATATACCGGAGGACCGCTCCCGATTGCCTATACGCCGTTCGGTGAAATTGTCGCTGGGCTATTCATGGGATATGTCATCATCGGGATTGCCGGCTTTATCCAAATCAATACGGTGACGACGGAGTTGCTACTCGTGTCGTTCCCGATGGCCTTATTGATTGGGGCGATCTTACTTGCGAACAATATTCGCGACTTAGATAACGATAAAGAGAATGGGCGAAAAACGATCGCGTGTCTAGTCGGTCATCGACGTGCGGTATATGTGCTCGCGGCATTCTTTATCGCGTCATTAGTCGGCATCATCTTAGCGGTCGTATTATATGGCGTCACTCCGTGGGTCTTGCTGTCGCTCTTTACGGTGCCGGTCATGGTCCGGGCGATTCAACGGTTTTGGCAAAAGGCAGAGCCGGCCGCATTAATGCCTGCGATGGCGATGACAGCGAAAGTGAACACGCTGTTCGGAGCATGGATGGTCATCGGACTCATCGTTTCAAGATTTGTGTTGTAAAAAAGAGGAGGCGTTAACGTGTCAGTCGTAAAAGAAATGCTTGAATTCAATAAACATTTCGTAGAGGAAAAACAGTACGAACCGTTCGTATCTGATAAATTCCCAGATAAGAAAATCGTGATTTTGACGTGTATGGATACACGTTTGACGGAACTGTTACCTCAAGCGCTGGGACTTAAGAACGGAGACGCTAAAATCATTAAAAATGCGGGTGCAGTCTTGTCACACCCATTCGGTTCGGCCATGCGCTCCATTTTGGTCGCTCTTTATGCGCTAGGAGCAGAAGAAGTTGTTGTCGTCGGACATTACGATTGTGGGATGGCGGCGATTGAACCGACTGTCGTCATCGAAGAGATGGAGCGTCGTGGAATCGACCCTCAAACCTTGAAGACGCTAAAGTCGTCAGGGATGGATTTGGAGCAGTGGCTCCATGGTTTTGATTCGGTTGAAGAGAACGTAGTTCATTCTGTCAACCTGATTAACAACCATCCACTGTTGCCACCAGGAACGAATGTACACGGATTCGTGATCGACCCGGCGACGGGACGTCTTGATTCGATCAAGGCATAAGAAAGGAGCGCGTTCAGCTTGAACGTGCTCCTTTTGAATTATCCGTACGTATTCGTCGGGATGTCGTCATAGTTATCTTCGTCTTGCTTTTGTTTCGCTTTCTTTTTGTT
Organism: Caryophanales bacterium; assembly: GCA_902362975.1. Classification (GTDB taxonomy): domain Bacteria; phylum Bacillota; class Bacilli; order Exiguobacteriales; family Exiguobacteriaceae; genus Exiguobacterium. Next base: position 7,059 of record CABIYO010000021.1, on the reverse strand, counting down.
CTTTTTGAAGTTGCGTTCGTATTCCTGTTCGCTCGGTGTCTTGAAGAAACGCATCCACGTCGCGTTGATTTCAGATCCGATTAAAATGATCATCCCGGTTAATTGTAACCAGAGCAACGTGACGATGATTCCTCCGAGTGACCCGTAAGTCGAGTCATAACTTCCGAAGTTTGAAACGTATAGGCTGAAACCGAATGAGACGATTTGCCAAGCGATGACACCGAAGATGGCACCGGGGATGGTACTTTTCCAAAAGACATGCTGTTGCGGAGATACTTTATAAAAAATTGAAAGCGTCAAAATGAGGACAACCGTCGTAAGGACATATCGGAACATGTTGATCATCATTTCTTCGGCTCCTGTAATGTTGACGGGTAAATACTCAGTGACGAATGAAATGATTTGAGACCCGAGCACGTTCGAGAGAATCAGCAGTAGCATCCCGAGGCCAAGCAGAATCGTCAATCCGAGTGCCAATCCTTTTTTGACGAAAAAGTTACGTTCATTGTCTTCACCATAAGCATGAAGTGACGTCGTGATCAGCCGGTCTACCCCTTTTGAGGCGGACCAAATGGCCAAAATCGCACCGAGCGACAAGAGACCGCCTCGTGGTTCGCCAATCGCCTCGAAAATTCCCGTTAGAAACCCGGAAGCGGCGGACCCGGGTGCCAAATCGTTCAATTGATTTTGAAACGAATCTTGTGAGACATCAAAAAAGGACAAGAGCGCCAAAATAAAGATGATTCCAGGAAAAATGGATAAAAACCAAAAGAATGCGAGGGTAGCCCCATAGTCTTGTACATCATGCTCTTGAAATCGTCGAAATAACTCTTTCCCAAATGAAAGCCAATTCTTTTTTTCCTTCACTTCTGTCATTGCCATTATAAAACCCTCCTGACTCGATCGTTAAAAAACGTTTCCCGAATTCGGCAGGGTGTACACCTGATTATTCCTCTGATAAGGTCAAATCGTAAAAACGTTCCTCGTGTGAGGCGAGTTTTTCAGCAAGTGAAGGTGGACGAACGGGGAGATGAGGGAGTGCAGACCGTTTAATCCACATTGGTGTATACGATCCGTTCGTCTGTTCTTCTTGAAACTCTTCACCTGTTCCGGTCCCGAATTCGCCACCTGTCATCTTCGCCCAATAATAAGGATTTAACTCGTTATTGAATGCGACGTAGGCAGCGACACCTTCTAGTTCCACGTGAACACCGAGTTCTTCAAATGCTTCACGCACGGCTGTTTCTTCTGGCGTGTGCCCATATTCGACTCCACCCCCTGGGAAAACGTAATAGAGGACGTTTTCTTTTTCGCGACGGATTAGAGCCACTTCATCTTGATCATTCATTAAAATAATTGCGCTTCTTAATTTCGTTCGAACCAATGAGATCGTTCCTTTCGTTTCTGTGATTTTGCACAAAACGCATCGACGATTCGCCGATGCGTTCTATTTATTCTTGCGTAGGTTGTTCTAATGATGCGTACATCTCTGGCGTCAATCCGTTCTCATGAGAGGCGATGACTTTTGCTGCGACGCGCATGCCCAGTCGAAGCGCTTCTTCAATCGAATGTTGTTTCATGAGCTCCGAGATGACAGCGGAGAAGAATGAATCACCCGCCCCTGTGGAGTCGGCGACTTTCACTTTTGTCGTCGGGACGTGACCTTGTTCATTCGTACGAAGGTCGACATATACAGCGCCAAGCTCACTCATCGTGACGATTGTGAGGGGAGCACCTTTCACGGCGAGTACTTCCGCGACGCGAAGGGCATCGTCCACTGTGACGATTGACATGTCGGACAAAATTTCCGCTTCCTCACGACTGCAGATGAATCCTGTGAATCCTTGAAGCAAATGACGGTTTCGTTCGATGACGGATAGATGGCCACAGACACCATAAAGCGGTAAATCCATTTCACGGCATAGTTCAATCGTCTCGTTCAAGACGTTGACGGATAAATCTAAATCGATGGCGACCGCGTCGCTCTCTTCGAAGACCGTATCGATTTGACGTAAAATCGCTTCTTCCATACGGGCTTCGTCTGGTTGTTTCGAAATAGATGTTTGAAGATCGCCGTTGTTGTCCATTACAGCGAGCCACATTCCCATACCATTATCGTCAAGCATGTCGACCCCATCAACGTTTACATTCATGCAACGTAATTCTTCGAGGACACCGACACCGATTTGATCATTCGTGACGGTCGAGACGAAGCGGACATCGTTGCCGAGCACACCTAAGTTTTGAGCAACGTTTCGACCTGTTCCGCCATTGGAAAAAGTGATGTCGCCGACATTCTTCGCATCTTTGTGGAGCGGTGCGAAGGAAGTCCCTTTAATATCGACAAACACCTTGCCGATGACTGCAATCGTATTCATATCTTGTACCACCTTTAGTCAATCTTTCGATCAGTTTCAGTTTGTAGACACATTGTTTCAATTATAACGAAATCGACATATTGTTTCAATCATCGATTCCATTTTGTCGAATAGATCACTCCCACGATGACGTGAGGAGTCGGAGCCCGTTCAAAATAACCAAAATGGTTGAACCTTCATGTCCGACAACCGCGAACGGCATGATGAGTAACTCAAAGATGTTCGTTGCAATCAAAACAAGAATCACACCGAGTGCAAAAACGACGTTCTGTAAGATGATTCGATTTAATTTGCGCGATTGACGAATGGCGTCACTCAATCGGACGAGGTCGTTTTTCATTAAGACGACATCTGCCGTTTCTAGTGCGGCATCCGTTCCTTCGCCCATGGCAATCCCGACGTCGGCTGTCGCAAGGGCAGGCGCATCGTTGATTCCGTCGCCAATCATCCCGATTGTTCCATATTCCTCTCGTAACATCTTGATTTGCGAAACCTTCTCTTCAGGCAAGCATTCGGCGATATAGCGTGTCAATCCAGCTTCGTTCGCGATAGCGCGAGCGGTTGCCTCGTTGTCTCCGGTAATCATGATGGTCGCAATCCCTAAGTCGTTCAGTCGCTTGATTGCTACCTTTGCCTCGGGTCGTAGCGTGTCACGTAAGGCGTAAGCACCGATTGTACGTGTCTCGTCACTGATGAAGACGAGTGTATGACCGGCCTCTTTCAATCGTTCGACATCATTCTTAAAGAAATCACCGCTTCGGTCAGCGAACTTCTGTTTTCCGACCCGATACGTCGTCCCGTCAATCGTTGCTTCAATTCCGGAGCCTGTGATGTCTTTGAAGTATGTCATTTCCCCGGTGTGTTTTCCGGTGTAGGAAACGAGCGCTTCAGCAAGTGGATGCATCGAATGCTCTTCAATCAAACTGACAATTCGATTGACGTCCTCTTCTTCTAAAGAAGGTAAGATGAGCGCCTCTTGCACAATCGGTTTCCCAATGGTGAGTGTCCCGGTCTTGTCAAAGGCGATTGCTTTTAGACGTCCCATGTTCTCGATATGAGCACCGCCTTTAAAGAGAATCCCATGTTTTGCAGAAGAGGCGATGGCAGCCAGCGCGGCCGGTGTGATGGCGGCGACGAGTGCGCAAGGGGATGCGACAACGAGAAGGATCATGCCGCGATAGATGCTCGTTTCAAGAGACCACGACGTGACGAACGGTCCGAGAATGATGATGGCCGCAACAGAGAAGAGCACAATTTGAACATAACGTCCTTCATATCGATCGATGAACTGTGCAGACGGTGATTTCTCTTCTTGTGCTTGTTGGACCATTTGAATGATTTTTTGGAACAGTGTTTCCGTCGCAAGTTTTGTCACTTCGATTGTCAATACTCCGTTCAAGTTGACACTCGATCCGAACACGTCATCACCGACTTGACGATCGACAGGGACGGACTCGCCTGTGATAGCGGCTTCTTCCACGGAAGCATTCCCTTTTACAATTTTTCCATCGACCGGAATGCGTTCGCCAGGACGGACATAAATCCGATCTCCGACACGAAGGTCGTCGATATGAACAACCTCGAGTTCATCAGTGTCTGTTAGACGAGTCGCCTGTTCCGGTTGTAATTCCATTAACGATTCGAGAGCACGTTCATTTTTGTTCATCGTATACGTCTCGAGTGCCCCGGATAAAGCAAAGATGAAGATGAGGATTGCCCCTTCCATCCAGTACCCAATCGAAGCGGCACCAATGGCAGCAATAATCATGAGAAGCTCTACATTCAGCGATTTCGTCTCAATCGTATCCGAAATCCCTTCTTTCGCTTTTGCGTATCCTCCGATAAAAAAGGCGGATAAGTAAAGTGTGACATGAATCCAAGGCGCTCCGCCTTGTGTTTCGGCGATATAAGCGAGTACAATCAATACACCGCTAATGAGCGCCATGATCAATTCGATATGTTCGTACCAGCTAGCCCGTTTGAAAACGTGGCTTTTTTCGTGCGTGACCGATTGGACGTTCATCGATAATCCCTTCTTTCTAATTGAGAATAAATCTCGATTAAATGATAATGACTGATGATGATTATCATCTTCAGTTGGCTTAAAATGAAGAATTTATAGAAGTTTAATCCGAATCCTTTATTTATAATTATTATTATCTAGACTTATCTTAACACGCTTATCAGTGACTCACAAATAAAAAGATTAAGGAGTTTTTGTGTCATGCAAAATATATTTGAACGCCCTTGGACGGTGGCGTTATTGGCGATTTTCAATACGTTGTTATGGGGGAGTGCGTTCCCGTTCATTAAGTTGAGTTATGAGAAACTTGATATCCAATCGAATGAGTATGGGCAACAGCTATTGTTCGCGGGCGAGCGTTTTTTACTCGCAGGGATTCTATTGCTCATCATCAGTCAGACCGTTTTGAAACAGTCTGTCCATTTGACCCGTGAAAAGGTTAAAGCGTATGCGCATCTCGGTTCGTTCTTGACGTTTCTACAATATTTGTTCTTCTATATCGGACTGTCCATTTCGACCGGTGTCCAAGGGTCGATCATTGCTGGTTCCACATCATTTTTCCAAATGGCCCTCGCTCATTTCCGATATGAAGACGACAAGTTGAATCGATTGAAGGGGTTTGCTTTAACGTTTGGTTTTTCTGGAATCGTCATCGCGAACTGGCCGGCGACCGGATCGGAAGTTGGTTTTGGGTTCGGAGAGATTTTACTCATCTTGGCGATGGTATCCGGAGCGTTCGGGAACTTGATAGCGAAGGACTACTCGAAGACATATGATGTTGCCCCGATGACGGCTTGGGCGATGGTGATCGGTTCTGTTGGGTTGCTGCTAATCGGCTATTTATTAGACCCGAATGGTGTTTCCATGCCGTACACCGGACAGACGATTGCGTTCTTGTTTTACTTGGCGATGTTGTCAGCAATCGGATTTACATTGTGGAACACGTTAATGAAATACAATCCGGTCAGTCGAATTTCACTCTATATCTTCTTAGTTCCCTTATTCGGAGTCATGTTATCAGGGATTTTACTCGGTGAAACGATTCCGTGGAATGCGGTGGTCGGACTCGGATTCGTTATTGTCGGCATTTATTTATCTACGTATTTTCAAGGTCGCCGTACGAAAAAACAAACGGATGTCATTTGAAAAAGAGACAGAGTTGACGGAATTGAAATCCCATGACAAAACATATTAAAAATTCTGGATTTTAACTAAATCAGGCGAGAATTCTCCCTCCTCTAAGCGTCTCGGGGCGTAGCCCAGCGTAGGTGGGAGATGAATCGCCCGGTCCAAAACTCTTCTCCCCCTGTGACAGATATGACGAACAAAAGTTCGTGATTCCGTCAGATTCTCCCTCCCCTTCCGCGGGTATCGGATGAGGAGGACACATCACGATTTTCTGAAGGGAGGAGGGACGGACATGCTGAAAGGCTATACATACAGGCTCCACCCAACGCCGGCATAGGCCGAGTTCCTCATCAAGACGATCGGCTGCGCCCGGTTCATCTACAACAAACCAGTTCACCCAACATCGTCCGTTCGAGGGCGTCATCCGGTCGGCGACGGTGTCGATGACCAAGACAGGCAAGTTTTTTGTCTCCCTCCTCGTCAAACAGGACGATGAACCATGGATCCCAGCCAAGAACAAGGTCGGGATCGATTTCGGTCTAAAACACTTCGCCGTCATGACGAACGATGACAGGGTTTCTGAGAAGATTGACAACCCGCGCTTTCTCCGAAAATCCGAAGCGAAGGTCAAGAAGGCGCAGCGCGCGCTGTCACGCAAGAAGATCGGGAGTAAGAATCGTGAAAAAGCCAAGTTACTTTTGGCCAAGAAACACGAAAAGATCGCGAATCAACGCAAGGACTTCCTTCACAAACTGTCGAGACGGATCGTTGATGAGAACCAAGTCATCGTCGTGGAGACATTGAAGTCGAAGGACATGATGCAAAACCACAAGGTCGCCAAATCGATTGCAGATGTCAGTTGGTACGAGTTCGTCCGTCAACTCGAGTACAAATCAAACTTCTACGGACGGACGCTCATCAAGGCAGACCCCTGGTTCGCATCCACTCAAATCTGTTCTTCTTGCGGCGTAAAAGGCGAGAAGAAGGCGATGGATGTCCGTGAATGGACGTGTACTCATTGCAGTGTTCATCATGATCGAGACATCAACGCGAGCACCAACCTGTTGATGTTGGCAAACTAAAACGAATTCCTTCAGGGTGGGAACCACCCGACGAGCTTGGTAAATAATCGTGGCTAATAAAGTACGATTTTCCCAAGAAGCTCCCCCTTCAATTTGCGAAGCAAATAAGTGGCGAGTAGTTCACAAAACGTCACGGTCCAGTGGCGACCCGCGCCACGAGACAAGGTGACGATATTCAGACGAGATGGTAGTTCGATGACCGTGTCGTAGAAGTGACGCTAAAATCCGATGTACTCGCTTCGCTAGACACTGAACCATTCGCGCTAGATGAAGTGTTCATCCTAGCTTTGCAGTTAAACGACGGTCAATAACCCACGACTAAAGTCGCGGGCTTGTAAAAGCCAGTGACTTTAGTCTTTATTGCCCAGCCAGAGTCTTTTCGAAAGACTACGTTTGTCGGGTGATGTCTCTCAAAGAGACGACAGGAGTTTGTATGCTTCTCCAGTAC
>CABIYO010000020.1 GCA_902362975.1 Caryophanales bacterium | reverse complement strand
GAACAGAACGCCTCAAGAAACCGAGAACTACAAAAAAGGACGAACCAGGTCGCATCTTGCGACCTGGTTCGTCAACAAGCTGAAAGAGCATCTTTGAATGCTCTTTACTTCTTTATTTGAATGCTTTTTCTTCAACGAGTCGCATCGTCGGGAATGTTTGTCCAGACTTCGCCTGCATCGTAACCAAGATATATGTTTCGCTATTATGTTTCATGATGAATACCATGGTATATCCGGATTCGTCCGTATAACCCGTCTTCGTGGCGGTCACAAACTTGGAGTAGTTGAGACTTCGTTCATTAACCGATGAACCGAGGTGATACCACCAACGACGTTTGCCGTTACCGTCTTTATCTTTAAATTCGGCTTTAAATTCATAAGTCCCGGCAATTCCCATCAACTCCGGGTATGTACTGAATGCGAAGGCGATTTTAGCCATGTCGTTCGCCGTCGTATAATGATTCGGATCCGAGTAGCCATGCGCATTTACGAAATGCGTTCCAGTCAATTCTAAAACCTTTGCTCGATCATTCATCAATTGAACGAAGGCCTCGGTCGACCCGCTCGTGTATTCTGCAAGGCTGTTCGCAGCATCGTTTCCGGATTCAAGTAGCGTGGCGTAAAGTGCTTGACGAACTGTCAATGTATCCCCGATGGCAAGATGCGCGATATGGCTGTCCCATGGAATATCGAGTGTCGAGTGTTGAATCGTAATGATTGGTTGGTCGAGTTCATTCGCTGCAGATGCCTTCTCATAAGCAAGCAGTGCCGTCATCAATTTAGTCGTACTGGCTGGAAACACACGATCATTGGCATTTTTATCGATTAATATCTCTTGTTTGGTCACATTGACGAAAGTTAGTGCACCAACAGAGATTTCCTCATCCGAAATCATCTTCGTCTCACTCGGACTCCATGAACCCATGTCGATATCCGGGAAAAGCGGACCTGTCTTCATCGGTTCAGCTTTTGGTGTGGACGCTTCTGCTAATGTCGGTGCTTCTTTATCTTGTTTAAATCCGACCAACGTCGGGATCAGTGCGATGATTCCGAGTAAAACGACCGCGGCAATCATTCTTCGCATGATGTACGTTCTTCTTCGGTGTCTCCTTCTACGGGTCAACAAAAGTCCCTCCTTTTTTGGTTACTCTATAAACATAATAGAAAACGCTTATTTTTTTCGCTGATAAAATAAAGAACTAGGTCAATGATTGATCGGCGGTGAAAGAATTGTGTTTCGGGTATAAGGGTAAAGATGTCACTTTTTGAGAGGAGAATGCGTCATGCATCGTTATCCGTTCACGAACTCCATTTGGCGTCAACATGATACTGGGACGCCGTACCCATCCCTTTCCGTTTCGGAATCGACCGAAGTCGTCGTCATCGGGGCAGGGATTGCCGGACTCGTCTGCGCCTATGAACTCCAAAAACGAGGGAGGCAAGTGACGCTTTTAGAAGCGTTAGAGATTGGACATGGGACGACGGGACATACGACGGCAAAATGTTCCGTTCAACATGGGACGATTTATCATAAGCTGATTCGTCATTTTGGTGAATCCATCGCGCGTTTATATTACGAGTTCAACTCAGAAGCGCTCGTCTATTTGAAAAATCAAATCGAAGAAGGGTTTGACTGCGATTACGCGAATGAACAATCGTTTCTTTATTCTAGGGAACCGAACGAAGAACTTACGAAAGAACTGGATGCGTATCGTCGCTTAAAGATTGACGGGGGAGAAGCGACGGAAGAAGTGAGAAAAGCGCTCCCGTTTTCAATCGAGCAGGCGTTGGTGATTCATGACCAAGCCCAATTCCACCCCGTGAAATATTTACGTGAATTAGCGAATCGTTTTGTTCAACTCGGTGGGAAGATTTATGAAAACTCTAGAGCGACGGAAGTGAGTCAAGGACCGCGTCCTGTAGTCACTACTTCTACCGGTAGAAGAGTACAAGGAAATCAAGTCGTGATCGCGACCCATTATCCATTTAATGACCTGCGCGGGTTATATGTGTCGAAATTTTCTGTTGAGCGATCGTATATTGTCGCCTGTGAATCGGGGAGTCGACCACTTAAAGGGATGTACTTAGAGGTAGGACAGAGCAAACGCTCGTTTCGGTCCTATGAGGAAAACGGAAAGACCTATTTACTAGTTGGCGGTGAAGGGCATACGGCGGGGCAAGTCACTGACACGCGTAGCCGATATGATCGATTAGAGCATGATGCACAGGCACACTTCGAAACGAATCGGGCATCCTATCGGTGGTCATCTCAAGATCTTATCACCTTAGATGGGCTTCCTTATGTCGGCCAAATGTTCAAGCGAGAACCAGATCTCTTTGTGGCGACTGGCTTTTCAAAATGGGGGATGACGAACGGAATTGCTGCCGGGACCTTGCTCGCGGATCAACTCACAGGTCGTCCGAACCGATTCGTCGAGCTGGTCTCACCGCTTCGTCAAACGGTTAAACCTAATGATATCAGCGCATTTCTTAAAACAAACTTAGATACTGCCGCTCAATTCACGAAAGGGACAGTAAATCGAATGCTTGAACGAAATGATGTACAAGACCTGCAGCTAGACGAGGGAGGGGTCGTGCAAATTGATGGGAAGACCAAGGGCGTTTATCGAGATTTGGATAACAAGTGCCATGTCGTCAACCTGACCTGTACGCACCTCGGTTGTACAGTGAAATGGAACAATGCCGAGCGGTCATGGGATTGTCCATGCCACGGCTCTCGTTTCGATGCAAAAGGGACTGTATTAGAGGGTCCTGCAACAAAACCACTTTCCTACAGCAAGCGAGAAGATTTGTAAACTGGTGTAGGCAAAGGTTGGCAGCTATAATAAAGTAGAAAGAGAACAGAATAACACATAGGGGTGAAAGACAGATGGAAGTTACAAAAGAATGGCGTGAACATTTTAAGCAACTGCGTGCCTTCGACGAGGCGATCTCGCTCTTGTATTGGGACATGCGAACACAAATGCCGGAACAGTCGGCACCGCTTCGGGCAGAAACGATCGGTTATTTATCGACTGAGGCATTCAAACGACAGACGAGTGAGTCGTTCGCTTCATTACTGGAACGGATGGCGGATGAAGAGGATCTATCTGACGTTGAAGCGCGTTCACTTGAAGTCGCGAAGACGCAATACGAACGGAATGCCAAGATTCCGCATGATGAGTATCAAGCTTACGTAACGCTCGTCTCAGAAGCTGAGACGGCGTGGGAAAAAGCGAAAAAACAGGATGATTGGGACGCATTCGCTCCATACCTTAAAAAGATTGTCGGATTCCAGCAAAAATTTGCGGAATATTTCGGTTATGAGAAACATCCGTACGACGCATTGCTTTATGACTTTGAGCCGGGCATGACGGTCGAACTTTTAGACGAATTGTTCGCCTCGCTCCGAGACGAACTTGTTCCTCTTATTCAGCAGCTCCCAAAAGAATCGCTCTCTATGGACTGGTCGATGCCGGCGGATGTCCAAGAAACCATTTGTCATGACTGGATGAATGTCGTCGCATACGATTTATCACGTGGTCGATTGGATGCGACAGTACATCCGTTCGAAATCACCATAAACCGCCGCGACGTCCGCATCACGACAAAGTATGATGAAGCAGATTTCAGAAATGCATTGTTCGGTACGATGCATGAAGCGGGGCACGCGACGTATGAGCAGCAAATCGACCCGATGCTCGATGAACTCGGACTAGGCGGCGGTGCGTCGATGGGGATTCATGAGTCCCAGTCGCTCTTCTTCGAGAACTTCATCGGACGAAGCGAAGCGTTCTTAAGTCGCGTCTATCCGAAACTACAATCGCTTCATCCGGCTTACGCTGCGATCGACTTCGACACTTTCTATCGAGGCGTGAATGAAGCGAAACCATCTCTGATTCGGATCGAGGCTGATGAATTGACATATAGTCTACACATCATCATCCGCTATGAGCTCGAGAAGGCACTCATCCAAGGGACGTTGTCCGTCGATGAGCTTCCTGCAGCATGGAATGAAAAGTATAAAGAGTATCTCGGACTCGATGTTCCGTCAAATGCCAAAGGAGTCCTCCAAGACGTCCATTGGGCAGGCGGTTCGTTTGGATACTTCCCGAGCTATGCCCTCGGATTGATTTATGCGGCCCAATTGACAGAAACGTTGAAATCAGATCTTCCGGAATTTGAGACGTTGATTGCAGAAGGTGAAATTGAACCGGTCAAAGCGTGGCTACAGGAGAACGTTCATCAATATGGAAAACGTCTCACCCCGAACGAACTCATTCAACAAGTGACGGGTCAAGCGATTTCGGTCCAACCGCTCGTTCGATATTTGACGAAGAAATATCAGACAGTTGCCAAATGAAACAATTTGCACATCGTGGAGTGATGGCACATCGGCCGGAGAATACGATGTCGGCATTCAAGCTCGCACTCGAGGCTGGGGCAGACGGAATCGAGACGGATGTTCACATGACAAAGGACGGTGTCCTCGTTCTCATACATGACGAGACGCTCGAGCGGACGACTGACGGAAGAGGACAGGTTTCGCTCTATACCTATGATGAGCTAAGACAGTTCAATGCTGGGGTACGTCATGGTCTAGAAGAACACATCCCTACGCTCGAGGAACTGTTCGACCTTGTGAATGAGGAATCGGTCATTTTGAACTTAGAGGTGAAGACGGATGTCCTAAGATATGAAGGAATTGAATCTCGCATTATCGATACGATCGAGTCCGCCGGGATTCATGCGTCCCGCATTCTCTTTTCCTCATTCAATCACGAAACCATTCACCGATTGAAACAGATACGACCGGATATCGAGGCGGCCATTCTGCTTGCACAGCCGCTTTATGACATTTCAGGATATCTTCGATTAGTCGGAGCGGATTCGGTCCATCCGCACATCGATCGCATCACAGACGAAGAAATACGCTCGTTGCAGCATCGGGGGATTCCAATCAGACCATATACGATTAAAACACAACACCAACTGGAGCGTTGTATAGCGCTTCAAGTCGATGCCGTCTTTGTCAATGATATCGAATGGGCAAACAAAACCACTTAGTCGCCGACTGAGTGGTTTTATACTACATTTTATGTAAAAGTAGAGCTTTCGTCCGTTAGCATATCGGAGTACATTCAAGGCATAGTGTCCCCTATACGTCATTGTCGGATTGTCTTAAGTTTAAGATGTCACCGTGCTACCCGCTCGCTTCCATTTTTGCGGCGACTCAGTCAAAGCGGATCCAATTGTTCACTTGTGCAGGATCGTATGACGAGAATCTTGGGTATCGGGACCGGATTTTGGTTACGGCACACCTGATTGAAACGTAAAGATAAAGAGATGCTGACCGATGGATCGCATCTCTTTTTTTCGCGAAAAATAGGCCTTCAACCATTAAGGTGAAGGCCTATAGTCGGATTAAGCATCCATACGATCTAATAATTTTGAGAGTAAAATGAGTTCGTCATCTGAAAAATCAGTGAAGACACCCATCAAATATTCAATCTTCATGCTCTCTAACGTCTCAAACAACTCACGACCTTCATCCGTTGCCTGAAGTTCAACGACTCGGCGGTCACGTTCGCTGCGTTCGCGAGAAATCAACCCTTTTTTCGTCAACTCATCGGCAAGTGCAGTAATCATCGAAGCTGAAAATTGAAACTCATTTGACAGAGCAGAGGCGATTTGAGGACTCTGTTGACAAAGAGAACGTAGAATGAAGAATTCATTGCGGGTTAGATACTGTGAGAACATCGAACGGAGATTTTTTTTCACTCCACGATAGTTCATCCGGATTCCACGTTCAGCGTCTGCGACGAGCTGTCGACGTGAAGCGGTCTGTACGGGTGTTGTCATCCTCTAAACTACCTCCTAGCGATAATATTATTTATATATACTTCAGAACATAGAAACATTCTACATTAAAAACATGTTGTCTGTAAAGTTATAGGGACTCGTCTTTTGCCCGAATTTGCTGAATGATGTCTTCATAATGTTTCAAGTCCGGATAGAACCGTCTAAAGAAAAATTCAATCTGTGGGTCGTCACCTTCCGCTAACAATTTTGCGAGAACGGCATAAACGACACCCATCCCTTGTCTCGGTAAGAGGGAAGATGGGAATAATGTCGCACACTGAACTGCCTGTGTGAAGTAAGTGGAGAGCGTATCGCTCAAATCTTTAAACGTACGGATATCGGCGTAATGGAACATTCGGGTCAGTTCGACGATGGCAGAGAGATCGGTCTCGAGCAACCATTCGCTCTGGAAAATCGCATTATCAAGTTTCTTAACTGTTTGATCATTTGCGATATAATAATTCAGGTTATCACGTGTGATGGTCACTTTTTCAGGGGAGTCGAGAATCTGTTCGACCGTCTCCTGTTCAAATGTCCGCAATTGTTTTCGAATATTCACGAACTCAGAGTCAGCAATCTCCAAGAGTCCGGCAACCCGGCTGAAACTTCGTTTAATTTCAGGCGGCACGGCATTTGGATTTTTGTAGCCGAGGTCGTGTTCAATCTCGGCCCAGGCGTGTTGTAGGATCGAGCGGACTTGAATTTCCGCCTCTTTTTCTGCGAAACGGCGATATTCACCGAGCGCAAGTCGTTTCTCACTTAATTCCACGACATAATGGACAGACAGATATCCGAACTCATTGGAGTCGAGCAACGTCGACTTATCGATGGACTGTTCACGGTCAATGGTGAATTCATCTTCTAAAATTTGCGCAACGGCGCGTACGTCGTCATGAAAGTATGTCACGATCCGTATCCCGGCCAAGTCTTGTACGTCACGTAAGGAACGATATTGATAAGGCTTACGTGAGAGTTTGGCATATAGACTGTCCGCTTCTTTGGCACGGGCGACGATTGAATGGAACTGGATGCCGGCTTCTGTCAACAATTCACTGAGGAGCGCTTTCAGCTTTGTGGCAAACGCTTCATAATCTTCTTTCTCGTTCAAATATTCAAGCATGATCGTATTCAAGTCTTGTTTTGGCACAGAACTCACTCCTTTTCTCTATCCATAGTATAGCATCACACGTCAGAAACGATATGATAGCATGTATAAGGAATGAAATAGAAAGAGGTGGGATGGATGCATACATTCCGTTCAGATGAGAGAGAGAAAGTCGAAATTATCGCTGGATTATTACAACAAGCCGGATATCGCATATCTCGTATCCGCACTGTCGATTCCCAGTTCGTAGTGACCGCTCGATTAGAAGGTAGGCCTCAAAGGGAAGGGGAGCACGATCGCATCGAGGGAATCGTGCATCATTTCGACATCGAAGAATGGATCACGAACGAAGAAATGGATTGATTGCATGTTTATCACCTCATTTTTCGGGAATAACAAAAACAGTGAAAACCATGACTGTGAACGTTTAGGAGGATGGGGCATGTTAGAGACAAGAGTAGTGAATGATATGACGACGGTGGACCATGAAGTAAATGAGATGGTGTCAGGTGGATGTATGAACGAGCACATCTACTTGTTCGCCAAAGATGAGGAATTGACCGTTCGATTGGCAGCAGAGGCCGGTGTACAACCATACCGCATCCCAGAGAAAGGGATGTTCGAGTCTTTGCTTTCGAAATTCACGAGCAATTCAGAAAATCGCATGGAACAGATGGAGAGTCTTGGACTCACAAATGAGATGGTAGATTCACTCGAACGTGAAATCAAAGGCGGTAAGATCGTACTTGTTTGCGATAAATAAAAAATGGACCGGAAAAATCGGTCCATTTTTTATTTTGCTTTGTAATAGGCATTCACGATGCGACGTAACGATTGATGATCGAGACGGAGCGGAGCAAATCCGGCATCCTGAAGCAATTGTTTCGTGTTGTCGTCACGGAATCTAATGTCCCGGTTCAAATACGGATTAAATACTTTTACCATATCATTGAACGACTGTTCGACTGAGCTTAGTGTCGATGTGGGCGTTTCCGTGATCGTTAAATGCGGGAATGCTAGGGACTCTTTCATATAGTCGAGCATTGTTTCATTTTTTGGAGGTGCGTCGTTCGTCACGTTATAGATTGTACCCGCCTTCGCGTGCTCGATGGCAGCGAGTAGTACATCCGCTACATAATCGACAGGGACAAGGTTAGAAGTGCCCGTCGCAGAGCCGATCAATCGAATCGATTCGAAGTCATGGCCACGACGTTCCAATTTCCGTTTGAATAGCTCGAGCGCGCGCATGTATCCATACATCGTAAACTTCGAGTCGGCTTCTCCCGTCTTCGAGTCTCCGACGATGATGGCCGGTCGGAAGATTGAGACATCAAGCTCATCCCGTGACTCCCAGACCGCCTGCTCGGCGTGTGCCTTGCTCTCTTCATAAGGATTCAAAAAAGATTGAGACACATCGTACAGTGTTTCCTCGCCAACTTTTTTAGCGCCCAGCGTGTAAGCCGTACTCACGTGGAAAAAGCGATGGCAGTCAATTAACTTGGTTAATCGAAGGGCCTCTTTCGTCCCGGTTAAATTGGTCTCGAACAATTCATCGCGTAATTCTTCATCGAATTTGACGAGTGCAGCCATGTGTAGAAATAAATCAATCTTCCCTTTATGTGTCTCGATGAACGCTTCATTGGCCCCGAGCGCATATGCCGTCAAGTCGCCTGGTAACACATCAATCGACTTTTGTTCTTCAGCGGTGAATTGTGCTTGTACCTTCTCCGGTGTTCGCGCCAACATACAGACGCGATGTCCATGTTGAATCAATTCTTTGGCGAGTCGCCCTCCTAAAAATCCGGTTCCACCAGTCATAAAAATATACAATCGCGTTCTCCCTCTCTGTGACATTCTTTACCCATCATATCAACTCTTGTCGCATGTAGCCACTTTGCCTTTCCTGAAATTCCATGTTTAGAAAAAATTGAACTCGGTAATGAACTATAGAGAAGCGTACGAACGGTGCGCAAAGACAGTTGCCTGTCAAATCCATTGAAGTGAGGTTTTAACGAGTCATGGCAAATCTATTCGGAACAGACAAGGATGACGCAAAAAAGAAGCAACAAGATATTGAGAAAACGGTACAAGAGAAAAAAATCACCCAAATCCATCTATATTTCTCAGATGTACTCGGAGATTTAAAACTCTTGACGCTTTCGGCAAAATTGTTGCCTGAAGTCTTTGAGGGAAAAACGATGTTTGACGGTTCTTCGATCAACGGGTTCTCTTCCATCAAAAACTCCGACTTATTCTTGAGACCGGATTTAGATCATCCACGGTATGAGCAAGACGGCGAGGAAAATATTTTGGCATTCTTCTGTGACGTATGCACTCCGGAGGGAGATCCATATGAATACGACCCACGTAGTGTATTGAAGGATGCACTCGAACGTGCAGCACGTGATGGCTACTCGGTATTCGTCGGGGCAGAGCCAGAATTCTTCATCTTTGACGAGAACGGGGAATTTTATGACGAGGCCGGATATTTCTCCACACGTTCAGAGGATAAAGGATATGAAGTGCGACAGCACATCGCGAACCGTTTGAGCGGCGTCGGGTTCAACATTGAGGCAGTGCACCATGAAGTCGCTCCTGCACAACATGAAATCGGCATCAAGTATGATGACGCACTCCATACGGCGGATAACATTCAGTTCTTCAAAGAGATCGTCAAGATTGCAGCAAAAGAGAAAGGGGCATCCGTCTCATTCTTACCGAAACCGTTGCGTGATGTGAACGGTTCTGGCATGCACTTGAACATCTCCGTTTGGAAGAATGACGAATCGGGAAATCCGACGACCAACGCGTTCGACGAAGTCGATGCGGATTACGGATTGTCGAAGACAGCACGTCACTTCATCGAAGGAATCTTGAAGCATGCTCGTGCCACGGCAATCTTCACGAATCCGCTACCTGAATCATACGAGCGTCTCGTCCCTGGATTCGAGGCACCTGTCAACATTTGCTGGAGCCCGTCGAACCGTAGTTCGATGATTCGAATTCCGGCTTCTCGTGGGAGTGCGACCCGTGTCGAGGTTCGGAACCCTGACCCGAGTGCGAACCCATATTTGGCACTTTCCGCACTCATCTATGCCGGACTTGAAGGAATCGAGCAACAGCTCGTCCCGTCTTCTCCTAACGAGGATGACTTGTTCGAGTATTCTGCGAAGCAAATCGAGAGCCAAGGTATCGCATCACTGCCTGCGACTTTCCATGAATCGATTCAGTCACTGAAACAGGACAACTTCCATGACTACTTTAACCACAATATGATCGATCGCTACTTGTCACTCATTCAAGTGCGAAAATAAAAATGCGCCAGCCGAATGAATCGGCTGGCGTTTTTGATGATTAATGGATACCACGCATATACACTTTGATTTTCGGTGCAAGTGCGAAAAGAATCAAGCTTAAGATGATGGCGACACCACCAATCACGCCGAAGTAGAGCATCTCGTTCTCAGGTGTGTAGAACTTGACGAGTTGTGCGTTGATTCCTTGCGCAGCAGCGTTCGATAAGAACCAGAGCGACATCGTTTGAGCGGAGAAGGCAGCTGGTGCGAGTTTAGTCGTAGCCGATAAGCCGACCGGTGACAAACTGAGTTCTCCCAGAACGACGATGAAATAACTTAAGACGAGCCAGAGTGGGCTGACGAGGGCATCCGGACCACTGAAGTATGCTGGGAGCAGGATGACCAAGAAACTGATCCCGGCAAACAAGATCCCGAAAGCAAACTTCGTTGGAATGCTCGGTTCGCGGTCACCAAGTCGGACCCATAGCCAAGCGAAGACCGGTGCCAGTAAGATGATGAACAGTGGGTTAAGTGATTGGAACCATGCTGGTGACAACGTGAATCCAAAAAACTCTAAGTCAGTCCGTGTATCGGCATAACTCGCTAAAATCGTTGCGCCTTGCTCTTGGATTGCCCAGAACATGACCGAGGCGATGAAGAGCGGAATGTAGGCGATAATTCGCGAACGTTCGACCTCAGTCGTTTTCGGACTACGATACATGATAAAGAAGTAGACGGTCGGAATCGCGATACCGAACACCCCGACGAGTGAGATGAACGTATTGATTGTGAACCATCCAAGTGGAATCAAAATCGCAAGCAAAATAGCGATTCCGATTGTAATAATGCTTACGATTTTAATCGTTTTCTTTTTCTCATCAGGTGTCAATGGGTTCGGGACATACGAACCAGCTAAACCGAGGTTCGTTTTGCGTGTCAATACGAAGACGACGAGTCCGACGAACATCCCGATGGCTGCGAGCGCAAAGCCCCAGTGGAATCCATAGTCTTTTTGTACTTGACCAACGATGAGCGGTGAAATGAACGCACCCAAGTTGATTCCCATGTAGAAGATACTGAATCCAGCGTCACGACGGCGATCCGTCTCGCTGTACATGTCTCCGACGATACTGGATACGTTTGGTTTCAATAACCCCGTACCAATGACGATCAACGCCATGGAGATAAACAAGAAGACGACGCTACCTGGAATCGAGAGGACGATGTGCCCGAGCATGATGAACACACCGCCGTAGAATACCGCACGAGACGTCCCGAAAATCCGGTCTGCAAGCCATCCCCCAATGATCCCGGACATATAGACGAGCGCGCCGTAGACGGACATGATCGAGAGTGCGACGTTTTGGTCGAGACCGAGTCCTCCTTCGGAGACTTCATAATACATATAGAATACGAGGATGGCCCGCATGCCATAGTACGAGAAGCGTTCCCAAAACTCAGTGAAGAATAAAGTGAACAACCCCTTCGGTTGTCCGAAGAAGCCTTTTTGTGGAACACTGTCCACGATTGTCTGTTTATCGATTCTTTCCATGAAAGATCCCTCCTTAACCGTTTTATCATAAAAAGGATTATTATGTTTGTAAAGTGAATTGAATGATAATTTCAAATTTTGATAAAGATGTCAAGAATGAAAAGACCACACGTCCGAAATCAGAGTGTGGTCAATGAGTGATTACGCCGTCTTTTGCTTTGCTTCCGTCGCTTGGACATGACGTCCGAGCTGCCAATAGATGATTCCTGATAAACAGCTCGCTCCACCGATGAGGATCAAGGCAATGTGTCCGGCTCGATTGTCAAAAAAGACACTTGCGATGATTGGTGCCGTGACACCACCGATCAACCACTGAATACTCGCTGCGCCGTTATAGGCACCACGCATATTCTCCGGTGCGATCAAAGCGATGAATGTCTGCTGAACGGGGGACATGATCATCTCACCTAATGTATAAAACGCATAAACGGCGAGTAAGATCCCGACGAGTGGCACGTAAGGGGTATCGAGTGCGAACAAGGTTCTTGGCACAATCGCAAGCAATATCATGCCGATACCGAATACGGTCGCTCCGGCCAGCATGACTTTACCGAACGGCTTGTTCCCGAGTTTTGAAGCGATCGGGAACTGGAAAAGGACAACCATGATTCCGTTCAGTGCTAATAGATAGGGGAATGGATTCTGTTGTGCGGTATACGTTGGGAGCGATTCTTTTAAAAAGATCGGCAACATGCTCTCGACGACCGAGAATCCCATTGATATGAATATACCCGCAAAGATGAAGATGAGAAACACACGATCGTTATAAAATACGCGCAACACTTCTCGGTTGCTCGGGGTCTCAGCTTCCGTAAACTCTGGCAAAGTCTCATGTATGAATGCGCCGAGCGCAATCGCATACAGTCCGAAGACGAATGACGCCGCAAAGAAGATGAGTTCGCGATCGATGAACAGCACCGTGCTACCGAGAAGGGGACCGAATGCAGCACCGATGTTATGTCCCATCCGTAACAGACCGAACGCTTCGTTCATATGCTCTGGCTCCGTGACATCGGCGACCATCGCGCTAGCGGCAGGGTGGAAGAGCGAGTTCGTCAATCCGAGCATGGCGTTCAATAAAAGGAGCGGCCAGAACGAGTCGGCGAACGCAAAACCGATGAGGGCGAGTGCGTCCCCGATGATGGCGATCATCATGATTGGTTTTCGACCATACAGGTCTGCTAGCCGTCCTCCGATCATCGAACCAAGGAGCGCCATGATCGGGCCAGTCGCCATGATGATTCCGACTTGAAGGTAGTTGTCTAACTGGTCACTATAATAGAGAACAAGGAATGGGGCGATCATGAACATCATGATTCCCGTAATCGTCTCCCCTAAGAAACGAATCCAAATGTTGCGGTCGAGCCGCTTGAGTGATTGAAACATACAGGTCACCTGCTTTATTTGATTTTAGACATAAAAGGGACGTCATATGCATGAAGGCATACGACGTCCCACGTTGTTTATGCATGCCTCGATAGGCAGGAGACTTAGATATGAATCAATCGAAGAGGTGCCTGCCAATCAGTATGAACTTGAGTGAATGGTTTCGAAGATACTACTGACATGGGAACCTCTCCTTTCTGTTAATTGTGTTCTTCTCTTCAACTGTATGACACATTTCCTCAATGTGTCAACGAATTTATGAGGTGAATCAAAGTAATTCGTTTAGATTTTTTCGGTTCAGTCGATAATCGATGAGGCGAGACAAGACGACTTGGATCATGGCCGTGATCGGCACGCTCACGAACATCCCGATGAGGCCGAACAGACTTCCCCCGATGATAATCGACGTGATGACCCAAAATGGTGTGATGCCGACACTATCTCCAAGAATTTTTGGTCCGAGCCACAATCCATCAAACTGCTGTAACAAGAAGATGAACAAGAGTACCAAGACGGCGGTGAACGGATCATAAAAATAGGTGATGATAAACGCCGGAATCATCCCGAGTAGCGGTCCGACATATGGGATGAAGTTTAAGACGCCGACGATGACTCCGAGAAGTAGGGCATATGGGGCCCCGATGATCAAGAGTCCGATGACTGCTAGCACTCCAATAATCAGACAGTCGAGCGACTTCCCAATGATATATCGCTTAAAGATATAATCCATCTCTTGAAAGATATCGATTGTCGTCTTCGCAGTGCCGACGGGTAATAGCGCATAGAGAAGACGCTTGAACATACGGGCAAAGACTTCTTTATCTTTCAATAAATAAATTGAAATCACAATCCCAATCAAGAAGTTAATCAGGGTCATCGTGAAGCTCGAGACATAACTCACGGACGAGAGTACAGCCAATTCAACCTATCCGGAATAGCGTTCCTCGAAACGAGAAAAATCAATCGCCTGAGCAATCGTCGCATTATAATCTCTCAAGTAATTGTTCACTTCACCTAAAAACACGTCGATTTGACGAATATAACCCGGTAACTCATTGATGAGTGAAGACAGACTCGAGTAAATCCGCGGAAACAACGTGACGACCGAAATCGCTAAGATGCCGATGAACGTGATATAGACGATGAGTAGTCCTTGATACCGCTTCAAGTGGAACCGTTCTTCAATATAAGAGAGTACGGTGTTGAGTAACAAGGCGATAGCGATCCCCATGATGATAGGGGTCAGTAACTGAAACGTGTATTGTAAAACACGTGAGATGGTATCCGGTTCACTGATGACACGCCATAAGACAAGCAAGATCAGTCCGATTACACTCAGTTTCCAAATAAGTTGACGATTAAGCTCCAATGCTCTATCCCCTCATACAAATATAATTTTTCTACTCTTTTACTATGAATGTTTTTTGAAAAGGATTCAATAGTTGTTCTCTTTGAAAAAAATGTTTGACACCGTTGGGAATGTCTGGTTAACTTAGGGACATACAAAAATTACATAACGAATGACACTTTCTATCAAGAGAAGCGGAGGGACTGGCCCGATGAAGCTTCAGCAACAGATTGCAAAATACTGTGCTAATTCCAGCAAGGTGACCTTGAGAGATGGAAAGGTGGTTGACTACATACGTCTGTATCGAGCACCCCTTTCCTCAGAAAGGGGTGTTTTTTCGTATGAGGAGGACCCATTATGGCAGACAGACGTTCCAAGTTATTAAAATCGTTACCGACACAACCCTTTGTCGGACTAGCAGAAGAAGTCGCGGCAGTCGAGGCGAGTGGCAAGACCGTCATCCGACTCGGACAAGGCACACCCGACTTACCGACACCAGCTCCAATCTGTGAGGCACTTGAACGAGCATTGACTGACCCGGCGACCCATCAATACGGACCATTCCGCGGGCAGAAACGACTAAAAGAAGCTGTGGCCGCATTTTATCAACGTGAATACGGAGTCGAGCTCGACCCAGAAAAAGAAGTGGCGATCTTGATTGGCAGCAAATCGGGTCTTATCACATTGCCTCAATGTCTTCTTGAACCAGGTGAAGGCATTTTGCTCCCGAACCCTGGTTATCCCGATTATATCTCGGGTGCACGCCTCGCCGGAGCGGACATCATCGATTTGACGTTGAAGGAAGATCGCGGCTATCTCCCGGATTACACCACGCTCGATCCGCTTCATGCTCGACTCATGTATTTGAACTACCCGAGCAATCCGACCGGTGCTGTTGCGACACCAGCATTTTTTGAGGAGACTGTTGAATTTGCCGCAAAACATGATTTGATGGTCGTACACGATTTCGCTTATGGGAGCATTGGCTTTGATGGGCATGTCCCGCCAAGTTTTCTCCAAGCAGACGGGGCAAAAGAAATCGGGATTGAGGTGTATACGATGTCGAAGGCGTTTAACATGTCGGGATGGCGTGTCGCGTTCGCAGTCGGGAACGCAGATATCATCGAGGCGATCAATACGTACCAAGATCATGTCCACGTCTCTGTGTTCTCTGCCATTCAAGAGGCAGCCATCGTGGCGTTAGAATCCCCGCGTGACTTACGTGACGACCTAGCCTCACTTTACGAAACAAGACGAAACCGATTGATTGACGGATTACGCCGGGCAGGGTGGGAGATTGAGGCACCGAAAGGTTCTTTCTTCGTATGGGCGAAAGTACCTGAAGGTGATGCAAAATCATTCTCGTCAAAGTTACTTCAAGAGGCGGGCGTCGCCGTCACACCGGGCTACTTCTTTGGAACGGAGGGGGAACATCACATCCGGTTTGGCCTCGTATCATCTGAACAGAAGATTGATGAAGCGGTGGAACGGATTGAAAGACTGTTTGCAGCTTACGAGGAAATCCATCAATGATTCGACAAGCGGTGCTGGAATACGACCATTCGAACGATGCGCTCGATAAACTTTATTCATTGATTGGGAATCGGAAGGCACTCGTTTTGAAAGGATTTAACGGATACGGTGAAGCAGTTCGTGTGTCCCCTCGTTTATCAGAAATTCCGAGTATACGATTCAACGGGGAATGTTCAGACGAAGAACTCGAACGATTAACAGCGTATCGACCTGACGTATGGATTGCCGTCGGTGGTGGTAAATTGATTGATACGGCGAAGCGGATTGCATTCACCCAGTCGGTCCCGCTCATCGTCGTTCCGACACTTGTGTCGAACTGTGCCACGTTTACCCCGCTCAGCGTGATCTATGGTGAAGATGGTACATATTTACGGTATGATACGTTCCCTGTCGTCATCGAGCGCGTCATTGCGGATGAACGACTGTTACGTAATTCACCTTACGACTATTTTAAGGCTGGTGTAATCGATACGGTCGCAAAGTGGTTCGAGGCTCGATATATTAGCGGAACAACATCAAGAGATGCAGGGATTCAGTCGGGACTTTCGCTTGCAGCACAGTGTGGAGCGTTGATGGATTTGTCCATTCGTGAGGATGATTTCCGCCATTATGGCACGGACATCCGATTCATCGTCGATCATATCCTCGCCATCGGTGGTGCCGTCGGTGGATTCGGTGATGCCGGCACCCGTGTCGCCGTCGCCCATGCAGTGCATAACGCACTCAGTCGTTTTGATTCGACACATCATTGGTTGCACGGGGACAAGGTAGGCTTCGGGCTGATTGTTCAAGAACGATTGACCTCATCCGAAGACGGCTCATTCCTCGAAAATTGGCTACAAGCGATCGCCGCTCCGACGTCACTTGACCAACTTGGGATTCGCTTTGACCAAATCGATGAGTTGGTCAATTATGTCGTTGAAGAAATGACGATTCAAGGCATTCACAAGGTCGAAGATATCGAGCAATTAAAAGAAATTTTAAAAAATCTTCAAGAAACAGTTTACAAATAATTCATTTATCAGTAATATAATAACAAAATAATAGAACCGATTGCTTATCAAGAGTGGTGGAGGGACTGGCCCGATGAAACCCGGCAACCAGATCAGTTATGATCATGGTGCTAATTCCAACAGACGAGACGTCTGGGAGATGAGCGTGTCCGACTTTCACGTGTCGTGCCCGCCGCTCTTTATGAGTAGCGGGCTTTTCATTTGGAGGAGGAATCATTCATGAACATCAAACAAAAAACCATTTTGGCAGGTACATCTATCCTTGCGGCCATCGCACTCTCAGCGTGCGGACAATCCGAGGCGAGTGAGACGCTCAGCACGAAAGAACTGACGATCGGCGTCACTGGTGGACCACACGAGCAGATCGCCGAGAAAGTACAGGAGCTCGCAAAAAAGGACGGGCTTGAAATCGACATCAAAGTATTCAACGATTACAACACGCCGAACACCGCTCTCGATGAAGGGAGTCTCGACGTGAACAGCTACCAGACGCTCTCGTTCCTCGAACTGCAAAAAGCGGACAAGGGTTATAAGATTGATGAAGTCTTCAAGACGGTCGCTTTCCCGATGGGGCTCTATTCAGAGAAATTGAAGGATATCAAGGATTTAAAGGAAGGCGATAAAGTGGCCGTCCCGAACGACCCGGCGAATGAGCTCCGTGCGTTACGACTATATGAAACAGCTGGGCTCATCACTTTAAAGGAAGGATTGACGGATAAAGCGACGAAGCGCGACATTGCTGAGAATCCGCTCAACCTCGAATTCATTGAACTCGAAGCATCCCAGCTGCCGACGCAACTCCCGGAAGTGGCACTCGCCGCCATCAACACGAACTTCGCGATGGGAGCGGGTCTATCCATTAATGAAGATGCCCTCTTCCATGAAGATACGGTCGATAACCCGTATCCGAACTATGTCGTCGTCCGTTCAGCCAATAAAGAAGATGAAGTCGTGAAGACGCTGAAGTCTTACTATCATTCAGAGGAAGTACGTGCCTTCATCGAAGAAGAATTCAATGGTTCGGTCGTGCCGGCGTTTTAAGGAGGGGGCTTATGATTGAACTGAAACAAATCACCAAGGAGTTCAAGGTCAACGGAGAGAAAATCAAGGCACTCGATGATGTCTCCCTCACGATTGAGAGAGGGGAAATCTTCGGAATCATCGGACGAAGTGGTGCCGGTAAGAGTACGCTCATCCGGATGATCAATCTTTTGGAGCGCCCGACATCAGGGGTCGTCGAGATTGAGGGACAAGATATCACGCTCCTCAAAAAGAAAGGGTTGTCGACGTTACGCCAGCGAATCGGTATGATCTTTCAGCACTACAACCTGCTGAAGACTGCGACCGTCGAAGAGAATGTCGCCATCCCGCTTCGTCTCGAAGGTCTCGGGAAGCAGGTCATCCGTGAACGGGTCGACCGCTATCTCCAAATCGTCGGACTGAGCGAACATCGGAACCATTACCCTGAACAATTGTCAGGTGGACAGAAACAACGTGTCGCCATTGCGCGAGCGCTCGCCCACGAGCCTGATATTCTCCTCAGTGATGAGGCGACAAGTGCACTCGACCCTGAGACGACCGAGTCGATTTTAGAGTTACTGCTCGAAATCAATCGCGAGCTCGGATTGACGATTTTCTTGATCACACATGAGATGGAAGTCATCGAACGAATCTGTGACCGGGTCGCCGTTATCGATCGTGGCCAAATCGTTGAACAAGGACACGTACTAGACGTCTTCTCCAATCCGTCACACGAGACGACCCAGAAGTTTCTTAAGACAAACCTCGACGTGCCGGAAGAAGTCGTCTCGGAACTCCAGACTCGGGGAACGCTCGTCCACTTGTCGTTCATCGGCAGTCAGACAGAACAAGCAGTCCTGGCCCAACTGACCAAGCGGTTCGGCATCCTTCCGAACATCATCGGAGGCGGAATCAAGAAGTTAAAGGCGGGGCTTGTCGGAAACTTACTTGTCCATCTTGACGGGGATCATGATCAAACGGAACTCGCCGTCCGTTATTTGAAGACGAGCGGCGTACATGTGAGGGAGGTGTCAAAC
This sequence comes from Caryophanales bacterium, assembly GCA_902362975.1. Lineage (GTDB taxonomy): Bacteria > Bacillota > Bacilli > Exiguobacteriales > Exiguobacteriaceae > Exiguobacterium. Next base: position 26,837 of record CABIYO010000020.1, on the reverse strand, counting down.
CATGCAACAGTTTTGGACAGACTGGGGTGACTTAATCTGGACAGGAACGGTTCAAACGTTGACGATGACGAGCATCGCGCTTTTGATCTCGACCTTGATCGGATTGCCGCTCGGGACGTTGCTCGTTTTGACGAGACCGAATGGCAGACTCGCAAACCGATTCGTCTATGGTGGCTTATCGAGCGTTATCAACGTCATCCGTTCCATCCCGTTCATCATTCTGTTATTCTTTATCTTGCCGTTCACACGGTTCATCATGGGGACGACAATCGGCGTACAGGGCGTCTTGCTCCCCTTGATCGTCTTCACCGCACCGTATATCGCGCGACTCATGGAGTCGGCACTACTCGAAGTCGACCGCGGGGTTATCGAGGCGTATGAAGCGATGGGCATCTCGACGAGAAAAATCATCTGGTATGTGTTAATCCGTGAAGCACGTTCTTCTATCGTTCTCGGATTGACTATTGCGACGATCGGGTTGATTGGAGCGACGGCGATGGCGGGACTCGTTGGGGCAGGTGGGCTAGGGGACATTGCCTATCAATACGGACATCTTCGTTTCGAACCGGAAGTCATGTACGTGACCATTTTCGTTCTCATCCTCCTCGTTCAGTCCATCCAATCCTTCGGGAATCGACTGGCGGCAAAATTGAAAAAGGCATAAAAGAATCGTGTCGCGAAAGCGACACGATTTATGCGTTATGGAGCAGACGTTTCAGTTCAGCGATGCGGTCATGTCTCGGGATGAACGTCCGAATCTCTTTCTCACTGAAACCGACCTGGATGCGATGATGGTCGAAGACGATCGGACTTTTCAGGATTTGAGGATTCGAGGCGACGAAGCTATATAGCTCACGAATCGACATCTCATCTAGTTTCTCTGCCGCTTGTTTATAAACACTCTTTTGGACCGACAACAAATCCGTCGTCCCATTTTCCGTCAGGCTCAACATCTCTTTGAATTCTCCGAAGGATAAACCTTGGTCTGTCAATTTCTTTTCGATGAAGGGAATCTTTTGTTCCCGTAACCAATCAATCGTTTTTCTGGAAGAACTGCAGCTCGTATGCGTGAATACCGTGACCGTCACGACAACCACTCCTCCTTTACATCAGTTTGGTTCTAACTATTATCTCCTTTTATACGTTCGAGTTCGTGATTATGTTTCAAATCACATACAGTTTCTTTTTGATTGAGGACGACTTCGTTCGGGTTCAGATTTCATGAGTATCGAACAAAGTGTATGATTGTTCTACCATCCGCTCATGAAACGTGAGCGAATTTTTTCGTATAAGATAGTTAGATAATGGTAAAATTGGATGATGAGATTATAGGAGGGGATATTTTGTACAAAAGAGGAATCATGATGTTACTGAGTGCTTCATTTTTAAGCGCATGTGGGGCATCTAATATAGAAGTCATTCAACTAGATTACATAGAGGATCAATGGAACGTGGAAAGCTATTCAAAAGAAGGAGAGATGATTAAAGTTCATGAGTCAAAAGAAGTATTGGCTGCATGCGTTGGGGAGCGTACGACCGAATTAAAGGGTGACATCACAGTATATCAAACGGCGATTGCAGGGAGAACCGATCCTGTTTCAGCCATGACCCCATATACGATGAAAGTCGTGACGTACTTAGAAGGTGACGAACGGTATGTCGTATGTCGTGAAAGCTACACCAATCAACTGATGGCGGAAGCGATTGACTCGTTTCCAGACTTTGTGAATACAAGTGACGGAATTCGACTTCCACAACTCCCAAGTATTCATCAGACATCTTCCGCACTACAAGATGAGTTAGTAGAAGCAGAAGGGTTGGACATCGACGGGAAACCCATCACCCCGTTCCCGCATACGTTACTGGAAATTGAACCAGCACTCTACGGCGAACTTGAAATAAAACTTGGTGGCAAGGCGATTCGTTATCCAATTGCGCAGTTCGAACCGCGAGGATTTGAGATGCCGAATCAACAGATTGCCATCGGATATGATAAAAAGATGTTTCGTCCATATATTCTCTACTCGTTTGATGGTCAATTTTTCATGCCTCACCCGATCGAGTTTGATGAGTTAGAGGACCCGGAGTCAAAAGAGAATACCGTCTTTTCCGAGTTAGAGATCAAGACTGTCGCGACAGCTCGTGAACTGAACGAAGGAGAGGAAATTCCTTTCTACATTTTCTCGTATCTGAAAAACGGGAAACGTGTGACCGAAACGATGACGATCCGTTTCGTTCCTGGCTTGTTTTTAAAAGAAGGAGAAGAACCGGATCCGATGTTTGAAGATTGGTTGCCTCTTGAAGAAACTGGACCAAGGGCGATCGTCCATCGCAAACCATACGATGGAGGGGCGATGGAATTCGCAGAATATAGTGATGCCACGAAAGAGGAAGCGAAACAATTGTTCGACATCGTCAATGAAGCAGAACCCGTCGACCGCCGCGGAGAAGATTCAGAATATCGATATTTGACTTTAACGGATGGGTGGAAGGGGCAAGTATTCGAAATCAGCTATCAAAAACGTTCGAAAAAAATTGATATCTATTTAACGGACCCGCTCCGCGATCAAACATTTAAATTATCGAGCGAAGGAGCGGAAACGTTCTTAGACATATTTCCACGCCTAAAGGAAACATTATGAAGCGAATCCTTATATTCATTTGTTGTGTAGGTTTATTGACAGGTTGCGGTGACGAGGAAATGGATGTCGTAAAGCTAGATTACATATCGGAGCATTGGAATGTGAAAGAGATGAATTCTGGCCGGATGGATGCCAAGTCGGAAACGTGGGCGAGTGATTTACTCGACGCATGTACTGGTGAGTTAATTGAGGAAATTGAAGAGGAAGTTACAATCTTCAACTCATTTGAACTACACCGTAAAGCAATAGATGTTCCTCACTCCAGTAAGTTTGTAATGTACCTAAAAGGAAAAGAAAATTATACAGTTTGCTATGATAATACTTCTGATCAGATGAGAGCGGGTAAGATTGATGCATTCCCTTCCTTTGTGAACACAGAAAAGGGAGTCGACATTGTAAAATCGCCTACTATCCGTATTGGAACAGAGGAAGAATTGAAAAGTTTGGAGCAGAAAGACCACGGCCATTTCTTTGACAAGCCGATCCGACTCCTTGAAGAGACGATGCTCCATGTGACTCCGGCTCTTCATGGTAAGATTGATTTTACAATTGGAGATCGTCAAGGCCTCTTCCCGCTCAACCATTTAGATCCGTATAATGCCCAGATGGGAGAAGTGGCAATCGCTCTCGGATATGACGAAAAATCGAGAGAGGCCTATTTTTTCTATGAGAGAACAGACGGGTCGACTTCTGTATTACCATTAGTCGTCTGGAGAGAGGGATATGGACATGAGCCGATTCAATTAGAAGACCTTCAAGTTGAACGGGTGTTATCGGCAGACACTCTCGAACCAGGAATAGAGACACCGCTCTATAAGTTCTCATTTATTCAAAATGGGAAACGTGTGAATGAGGATGTCCGTCTCACTTACATGAGAGGGCAATTTGCGTCGAAGGATTCCATCCAAGAGGTAATCGAATCAAACTCTCCCGCCCTAAGTGGTCCATTCGTATTCGTACATAAAAAATCACTAAATGGCGCAACAGATTTTCAGTATCCGTTTGTGCTACGGGCTGAAGAGGACGACATATCAGATCTGATGAATGCGATTGATGACGCAACACCTGTCAAACGTGCTGGAGATGTGACTGACTATTCGCGTCTTACGATCGTCGATGGTTGGGGAGGTCAAGAATTTCAGTTAAGTTTCAAGGAACGATCTCAAAAAATCGATGTTTATCTGACGGATCCGCTCCGCGATCAAACATTCAAACTATCAAGCAAAGGAGCGGAACGGTTCTTGGATCTATTTCCGGAGGTGAAAGAGTCATGATGAAACGAATGCTATTGATGTTAAGCGCAGTCGGGATGTTATCGGGTTGTGGTAGTGAAAAAATGGATGTCGTGCAGCTAGACTATATGCCTGAGCAATGGAACGTGGGAGATTTGTATTCGAATCGGATGGATGCGGACTCGAAGACATGGTCGACTGCAATTCTCGGCGCTTGTACGGGTGAACCGCTCACTCAGATCGAGGGGGATGTAACGGTCTTCAATTCATATGCGGTGAATCGTAAAGTCATGATATCAGATTATGATCCGAGCTCATATAAATTGGTGACTTTCTTGAAAGGAAAAGAAAACTACACCATTTGCTATGATGGAGACTATTCCAACATGAAATTAGGGAAGATTGATGAACTACCGGACTTCCTTGATTTATCAGCAGGTATCGAAGTTCCGAACGTCCCGAAAATGAAAGTGGGTACGAAAGAGGAAGAAGAAGTCGCAGAACAGAGTGACCCATCCGAGTACCTGGGGATGCCCATCAACCTGTTCAAAGACACGATGATTCATTTGACTTCTCCTTTGAATGGCGCGATTGCATTAACAGTAGGTGAACGGGAAGGAATCTTTCCCATCTCAACCATTGAACCATATAATGCGCAAATGGGAACCGCAAAGATTGCACTCGGATATAATGACAAATTGGAAGCCGCCCACTTCTACTTCGAAACTACGAACGGAACGACATCCATTCAACCGTTCCTTGTATGGGAGGAGAAAGACAGCGCACATGTCCCCATCCAGTTCGAAGGATTACAAGTCGAACGGGTCCTTCAGACGGATACATTAGAGCCGGGGGTAAAGACACCGCTTTACATCTTCTCATACATGAAAAATGGAAAGCGTGTGAAAGAAGAAGTCAGCTTGACGTACACGAAGGGCGAGTTTGCCACGAATGAGTCCATTAAAGATTCCACTGAAGCAGGACTCATTGCACATCCTTCCGTGCCGCGAGGTCCGTTCTTCTTTCTCCATAAATCACCACTAGACGAAGCGACAACCCTTGATTATCCGGACACATTACGTGCGGCTGGCATCGACATGTCTGATTTGATGAACGCATTTAAGGAGGCAGAACCGGTAAATCGAGCTGGAGAAGTGGGAGACTATCCCCTTCTCACCATCATCGACGGATGGAAAGGGCAAGAGTTTCAATTAAGCTTCCAGAAACGGTCTAAAAAAGTCGATGTCTATGTGACGGATGAAACACGCGATCAAACATTCAAACTGAGCAGTGCAGGGGCGGAAACGTTCTTCTCCTATTTCCCTGATTTAGATGAGTGAAAGGCGCCCCTCGGCGTCTTTTCATTTGGTAAATACTTCAAAATCAAGATATTGACCTTCTGTATAAAAAGAGAGTAATAGAATGTTATGGGATACGTTACACTGAAATTCACGATTTGGTACGAAAATTCTAAGAAGAAGAAAGGTTGCTATCTATAATGAGTACTTTGAACCAAAAAGGAATTCAATCTGAAGACGTTTTTCAGTCCATTGAAACGAATATGGCGATGATTCAATTTGATCGTCAACGCCGGGTCGTCGATGTGAACGATACGTTTGCGAAAACAATGAAATACAGACGCGAGGAGATGATTGGCATGCAGCATCACTTGTTCTGCCCGTCTTCCTTTGTCAATAGTCCAGAGTATTCGGCATTTTGGGAGAAATTATGGAGCGGATTCAGTTTCTCGGATAAAGTGGAGCGTGAGAATGCAAAAGGGGAAACCATTTGGCTCGAGGCGACGTATATGCCGATTTTTGAAGGAGATGATGTCATCGGTGTCGTCAAGATCGCATCGGACATCACCGCACGGCAACAAGTGATTGAGGATTATGCGTATCGCTTTAAATCGATGACCGATGCGCTCGACGAACGGGCGAAGACAGGCATGCAAGACACGAAAGTATTGAATGAAACGATTGAAAAGCTTGCGAAAGATGCCGCGGACAACCTCCGTGCCCTTCAGAACTTGCGTCGTCAAGCCGATGACATCGCGAAAATTGCCTCGACGATCAAAGAGATTGCGGCACAAACGAATCTATTGTCCTTGAATGCTGCCATCGAAGCGGCACGAGCAGGTGAACACGGGCTTGGATTCAATGTCGTTGCGACAGAGGTCCGCAACCTCTCACGTATGGTCGAGCGCGCGGTCGTGGACGTCAACTCGAACACGGAAGGGATGAATCTAGAACTTCAAAAAATTCTCGACGGTGTCACCGAATCGAGTCGAGAGATTCAGTTGAGTGCCGAAACGATGGAGCAGACAATGGAGCGATTCCATTCGTTCGAGCAGGCAGCAGCCGAGCTACATGATACGGCCGACACGTTTACATCCAACCTGTGAACCGATTGACCCTACACGGGGTCAGTCGGTCTTTTTGAGTCGTAACGTATGTCCGTGTCGTTTCAACCAATCTTTCGCTGTAGCGGTATTCGGATAGATCGTTTGTAACGTGCTCCAAAAAGAAGGGGAGTGATCGAAATGAACGAGATGCACCCATTCGTGAGCGATGACGTAGTCCATCATCTCTTTTGGCGCCAGCATGAGGCGGACATTGATGGAGATGGTTCCAATCGAACTACATGATCCCCACCGTGTCTTTTGATGACCGATCCGAATCTTTTTCGCTTTAACGCCTAATAACCTTTCGTAAGTCGGTGCCTGGTTGATTACATATTCTAGCGCGCGTTCACGTAGCCATGCCTCATAATGTTTAGCTAGGGCGTTTTCGTCCCATCTCCTCGGAACGAAAAATGAGGAGCCGTCAAATCGGAGAGTTGTGCCATCATCTATCTTGGTCGGATAGTTTTTCCCATGAAAAACGAGCCCCTCATCGAGAACGGACGTCTGTTGAGGGAGCTTTTGCGATATCTCACGAATCCATGTGTCGTGCTCTTCTAGTATGCGGTCGACGACTCGTTTAGACAAACGTGCTGGAATACGTAGTTCGATGCCATTTGGTGTGACATAAAAGGCGGCTCTTTTTCTTCGTTTGTTTCGAATGATGGTAATACGCATGGACGTGCCTCCTTTCTTATCTCGATTGAGTATAACGAAGTCGGCAAGAAACTGCCATGCTTTTTTGGCACGCAGTCGAATCAACTTTGATACAGTAGGAGGAGGAGGGATGAACATGAAATCAATTTTACAACAACAACTGAAACGTAAAGGTACGAATTCGGTGAAATGGGATGGGTTGGAACGATGGTTCCGTTTGTCAGAAGACGTGTTACCTCTATGGGTAGCGGATATCGACATCCGTACTGCTCCGTCCATCTCCGAGGCGCTCGCTATCAAAGCCGCTCAAGGGGAATTCGGATATACATTGTTCGCGCCTGAAGCGCAAACAGCGGTGAGCGATTGGTACGGCCGACGTCATGATTTAATTGTTGATCCGAACCATGTGTTATTCTCTAGCGGTGTTGTGCCTGCGTTGACTCACATCGTCGAGGCGTTGACTGAAGTCGGTGATGGCGTCGTTATCCAGTCGCCCGTCTATCCACCGTTCCATGAACTCGTTGTCGGTTCCAAGCGACAAGTGTTCGATGCCCCGTTGAAAAAAATTGACGAACGTTATGAGATGGATTTTGTCGCACTCGAGGAAGCGATGAAACAAGCGAAACTCTTCCTACTCTGTTCCCCACATAATCCAGTTGGACGTGTTTGGACGAGAGCGGAACTAGAGAAGGTCGTAGCACTCGCGAATCGATATGAGGTGATTGTCGTCGCAGACGAGATTCATGCAGATTTGACGTTCCCGTCTCATCAACATACCGCAATCGGCACACTCGACTCGCGTGTCATCACGGTAAGTGCGCCCTCAAAAGCATTTAACATCGCCGGATTATTTGCGTCCTACATCATTTGTCCGGTCGATGAGTGGCGGAAGCAAATCATGAAAGTACAGAACAAACATCACGTGCTCCCGACACCGTTCGCGAACACAGCCATCATTGCCGCCTATACCGACAACCGCGCAGAACGTTGGCTCGACCAGTTGCGAGAAGAATTGGAGCAACAAATGAATGACGTGTTCGATTCCATCGAATCAAACCTCCCGATGCTCCATACGACCCGTCCGGAAGCGAGTTATCTGCTTTGGATTGACTTTTCAGAGTTACCGATGTCAGCCGAGGAGCGGACGTCTTGGTTGCACCAAGACGTCCGAATCTTTTTGTCACCGGGTAGTCCGTTCGGTCCTCAAGGTGAAGCGTTCGAACGGATGAATATCGGGACACGTCGTGAACTATTGGACGAGGCGATTCATCGGCTGAGCGCGCAAATGGAACGAAAAGCGTTTGTGTAAAACGAGAATCGGGAAAAATTCACAATCAGATGATGAGAGAAAGTGAGTGGATGGGATGGAGACGAGCAACTGGAAAAAAAAGATGGAGGAACAGTTAAGACGTAGCGGCTTCACCTTGCAAGTCGAAAACATGTCCAATATCCGCTTGACTGAGATTCATGCGAGTTCTTCTCCGTTGATTTCTTATCCGCTCCGAGTTCGTCTATATGAGCGGATGGGTTGGCTCATGTGTACGGTCGATTCGCCAACGCTCAATCGGAATGAAGATCATCCGTTATTTGAACGCATGGTGACCGCCGTCTTTGAACGAATTGTGCGTCACCTGTATAACGGATATGGTTTTCACATCTTGACGTTTATCGGAGATACCGGAAATTACATCGCTCCGAAAGATTCGGAGACAGGGGAGGTCGTAGGCCTCGTCGCCCACCTTTGGAATGACCGGTCCTACATTCACCTCGACACCTTTGAAGAGTATCCCGCCTTATACGTGACGCCGCCGTGGGCACATCAAGCCTACGCCATCGAAAGCACAGAGGATGAGTGGGTTATCTACGCAGGGAGAGGGGGGAGGCCGTCGACCGATTATCGTGCTGACGGTGTCGAATTGAAACCTCATCGTCTATCGGATGGTGAGCTCTTCTTCCCGGTCGATCGGATTTCGAAAGAGAACGGAACCCTCGCCCTGGCCGAATGGCTTCGACTCGAAAGACGAGAAGTCGAGGACTTTATGATGTCCTTCATGCAGACGATTCGGAAGTTTGACCCGTCGTTTGGATTCGCATGGGGCGGAACGAAAACATTTTTTCATGGTGTCCCGGTTGAACCATACGCGCAGGTGCTCAGGCTCGAGAGCGGGAAACGTCGCTATCGCGTCATGAACAATACCGCAAAACGATTATTTGCCGTCTCGGACGACCCGAACGAGTGTCTGAAGGAAGTGAGTAGAACACTTGGGACAATCACGCTCCCTGAACGGCGTGTCTCAGCCCTCGGTCAATTGATCATGGGGATCTGGCAACAGTTTGAGACCGATGAAGAGACGTACATTCAAGAAGTCGCGTTCCGTGACATCTCCAAATTCCAAATGGAAGAAAAGATAGGGCATGCCCTTGCGAATCAACAACGGATTCGCTGGATCGACAAGAACCATCCGCATCAGAATGTGATTGAATATGCACATCTACGAATCACGTTCCCGAAACGGCCACCTGGGCTTGTTACAGTCGAACCCGCTGAATCCGGACAAGAGAGAGGTGCTTTATGAGAATCGGTGACGCACGAGCCATGCCAATCGATCATGAAGATATGATCGCCGTTACTCCTACCTCGCTCTACTATCGAGAGAAGAAAAATCGCACGATGTTCTCGCTATATCGCTTAGACGAAGAGGATGGTGTGATCACACAATTGAACCGGAGGGAGTACGCGGATTACGGTTATACCCAGCCATTCGTCGACTTACAAAGCAGGCACCGAAGAAGTCTAGCACATAAATATAACCACCACCCATTATATAGGTGGTGGTTATATTTGGATGTATAGTTTACATAACATGTTATTGCAAACCTGATATTGCGTGTTTTTTACGTTCATCTCCGATATGGGCATAAACTTGTGTCGTTGCCACAGATTCATGTCCGAGAAGCTGTTGAATCGTGAGCACATCGACGCCCCCCATGGCGAGACGTGAGGCGAACGTGTGACGCAACTTATGCGGCGTCACCTGCTTATAGCTCAAGAACGGAAGGTAAGGCTTCAAACGGTCGATATGACCTTTCAACATATGTTGAACCGTTCGTACAGCGATTCGATTTCCCTTCTCATTTTGGAACACCGCCCCTTCGCTCGACGTGTGGCGATACGCAGTGAGGAGCGGAAGAAGTGGTCCTGCGATAGGGATCAAGCGTTCCTTGTTGCCTTTACCGATGACCCGAATCGTTCCGGTTTCAAGGTTGATATCGGACCAATTGAGTCCGACGAGTTCGGATACGCGCATTCCTGTCAGTCCGAGTAGCTGAATGATCAAAAAGTCACGTGCGCGATTCAATTCGTACCAACTCGCCTCACGATTCGTCATGCCGACATTGCTACGTACGAGCGTCGAGAAGTCGAGCCACTCCGATTCCGTCAAATAGACGGGGTTCCGTTTGCCACGCTTCGGGCGTTCCACAGTTTGAAAGGGATTCACCGTCGCTTGATTGGTCTCGATTAAGTAATTGAAGAGTGACTGTAACGTTGAAAGCTTCCGATTGATGACGCTCGGAGCGTTTTCAAGATCGAGGGCAAGATAAGTCGCATATGCTTCTGCTCCAGCATGGTCAATCTCTGTGAATGATGGCAAGTCAATCGTTTCAGGTTCTAACTCTGTTCCACTCACGTGCTCGACCCAACGAAAGAAATCTAAAACGTCATACACATAGCGCTGGGCCGTCTGTTTGGAATAATGCTTCGCTGCTAAATGATGGAAAAACTGTTGGATGAATGCGGGTAGTCGGTGCAACCCGTTCAACTCGAAGCGTTTCGTCGTCGTCGGTGTCTGCCGCTGTCCAAGTTGACGGAAAATACTCATAGAATGCCCCTTTCTTTATGTAGTTCTTATTTGATTCTTTCCGCTACGCTTCCCTTCACGAAAGGAGTTGTTCGCTTCTTTGACGATCTCATTGACCGTATTGTGACCAACACGAACCGCAAGTCCGAATGTCATTGTGATATGAAGACGTTCTCCTGTGTAATGGGGAGGGATTGACTCGATTTGTCGTCTCCCCAGCGGACCGCCATGCCGTCGATATCGGATAATAATATGGGAAGCTACTTGTTGAAGCACCCGGTCCGCACAATCATGATCGTATGTCTCGTTAAACGATTTGAATCGATCGATGTCACCGAGAACGAGTGCATACGGAACGCCTTCATGTTGCAAAATAGGATGTGGACCAACTAGACGATAACATTGCCGTGAAAAGTAATTCGTTTATATACAGTGTTCCTTGACTAGTTTCATAGGTTGTTCCTATCACACTCATCCTTTCTTTTAGTATAACGAAACAATGATTAAATTTGTATAGAAGACCGCAAAATGACCTCAAAAAACGTCCTTATTCCGTATGTATTGTTGCGTGAAATGGATATTTCACGCAATGTTTGTGATTTGCGTGATTGTATCTCAAACGAGCGGTTAATCGACTGATTGATTTTATAGCAAAACAAATGGTAGACGATAATTTGTTATGTAAACCATATTGGTTTGTCTTGAAATTTTAATGTTGGGTCCATTATACCTTATGATGAAAATAAGACTTGAAACAGGAAGGAAGGTAACGTTACACTGTAAACGTAAACCAAAGGGGGATTTTGGATGGATGATCAGCGTTTGAAGAAACTTTTGTCTGAAGCGAAGACCATCGCGGTCGTCGGTGTGTCCGACAACCCGAACAAGACGGCCAACCAGATTGCGGAGTATTTGCTCCGTGTCGGGTATACCGTCATCCCTGTCAACCCGATGCTCGAGGTGTGGAACGGCCGTAAGGTGTATCCGTCCGTCGAGAGCATCCCGGGTAGAATCGATATCGTCGACGTGTTCCGTCGCAGCGAATTTTTAGCAGGTGTCGCAGAAGATGCGGTACGACATGGGGATGTCGGGCTCGTCTTCAATCAGCTCGGTCTCTCAAGTCCTGAGGCGGAGCAAATCGTGCGTGACGCCGGGCTCGATTATATCGAGAACCGCTGCCTGTACGTGGAGCATGCTCGTCTACTCGGATAAGACCTACCTCCTTGGTAGGTCTCCTTTTTTTCAGCGATGGCTGACAAGGGAGGCTTGCCAGAATCGATGAACAGCTATACAATAGGAAAGAAAAACGAACGTGTGTTCGAAATTGAGGTGACTGCTATGTCAACAGATCTATTTAATTACAATGAAGACGCCATCCAGGTGCTCGAAGGACTCACGGCCGTGCGGAAACGACCGGGGATGTACATCGGGTCAACCGACCATCGCGGACTTCACCATCTCGTCTATGAGATCGTCGACAACGCGATCGATGAGGCGCTCGCTGGGTTCGGTGGTCAAATCGATGTGACGATTCATAAGGACGATGCCATCACGGTCCGTGACCACGGACGCGGGATGCCGACAGGAATGCACGCCTCCGGAAAGCCTACCCCAGAAGTCATCTTCACGGTCCTTCACGCCGGCGGGAAGTTCGGCCAAGGCGGATACAAGACATCTGGTGGACTCCACGGCGTCGGTGCCTCGGTCGTCAACGCCCTATCAAGCAAGGTCGTCGTGACGATTCATCGTGACGGAAAAGTGTTCGAACAGACCTTTGCAGACGGCGGTGTGCCTCAAACGACACTGATTGAGACAGGCAAGACACGCCAAACCGGCACGAGTGTCTATTTCAAACCGGATGCGACCATCTTCTCAACGACGACGTATAACTATGACACGCTCGCCGAACGCCTCCGTGAATCGGCTTTCCTCTTAAAAGGATTGACGATCACGCTCACGGACGAGCGTACGGAGAAGCAAGAGACGTTCCATTACGAGGAAGGGATTGCCGAGTTCGTCCAATACTTGAACGACGACAAGGCGACACTCCACCCAATCGTCTATTTCGAAGGGACAGAGAACGAAATCGAGATCGAACTCGCCTTCCAGTTCACGGACGCCTATTCCGAGAACGTCCTCTCATTCGTCAACAACGTCCGAACGCGTGACGGTGGGACGCATGAGGTCGGCGCGAAGACCGCGATGACCCGGATTATGAATGAATATGCCCGTAAGAACGGACTGCTCAAAGAGAAAGATAAAAATCTCGACGGCGGCGACGTCCGTGAGGGACTCACGCTCATCGTGTCGGTCCGAATCCCGGAGGAATTCCTCCAGTTCGAGGGGCAGACGAAATCGAAGCTCGGTTCACCGGAGGCGCGTGCGAGTGCCGATAGCGTCATGGCGAAACAGTTGACGATCTTCCTAGAAGAGAACCCTCAGATGGCGACAATGCTCATCAAGAAGGCAATTCGTGCGGCACAAGCGCGCGAGGCGGCGCGTAAGGCCCGAGAAGAGGCCCGTAACGGCAAGAAAAAGAAACGTTCGAACATCTTGAACGGGAAATTGACGCCGGCGACGTCGAAGAATGCCGCCAAGAACGAACTGTTCCTCGTCGAGGGTGACTCGGCCGGTGGATCAGCCAAACAAGGGCGTGACCGGACGTTCCAAGCCATCCTCCCACTACGCGGGAAGGTCATCAACTCGGAGAAGTCGAAACTTCAGGACATCATGAAGAATGAAGAAATCAATACGATCATCCATGCGATCGGCGCCGGGGTCGGTCACGATTTCGACTTGGACGACTGCAACTTCGACAAAATCATCATCATGACGGATGCCGATACGGACGGCGCACACATCCAAGTGCTCCTCCTCACGTTCTTCTTCCGTTATATGCGTCCGCTCGTCGAGGCGGGTCGTGTGTTCGTCGCCTTGCCACCGCTCTATCGCATCTCAAAAGGGAAAGGCAAGTCCGAGCAGTTCGACTATGCTTGGGACGAAGAGGCGCTCGAGAAGCTCGTCAAAGTGTATAAGAAAGGCTATATCCTTCAACGCTACAAGGGTCTTGGCGAGATGAACGCAGACCAGTTATGGGAGACGACGATGAACCCGGACACTCGTACACTCATCCGTGTCACAGTCGACGATGCTGCCGTTGCGGATAAGCGTGTGTCTGTCCTGATGGGCGACAATGTCACGCACCGTCGTGAATGGATTGAGGAGAACGTCGCCTTCGGACTCCAGGAAGATGATTCGATCATCGCCAATGAACATGTGACTAAAGCGATTGAGGAAGTGATGTAACCATGTCGACGATTCAACACATTTTAAACCTATCTCTCGAACAGGTCGTCGGTGACCGGTTCGGGCGTTATTCGAAATATATTATCCAAGACCGCGCCTTACCGGACGCTCGTGACGGACTTAAGCCTGTACAGCGCCGGATTCTATATGCGATGCACCATGAGGGGAATACAAACGACAAGCCATATCGGAAGTCTGCGAAGACGGTCGGAAACGTCATCGGGAACTATCATCCGCACGGGGACTCGTCCGTCTATGAGGCGATGGTTCGTCTCTCGCAAGACTGGAAACTCCGATATCCACTCATCGACATGCATGGGAACAATGGGTCGATGGACGGTGACCCGGCGGCGGCCATGCGTTATACGGAAGCTCGTCTCTCGAAGATTGCGGGTGTCATGTTGACGTCGATTGCGAAGAATACGGTCGATTATACGCCGAACTTTGATGATTCGACGGAAGAACCGCTCGTCTTGCCGTCGCTCCTCCCCAACCTGCTTATGAACGGGACGACAGGGATCTCAGCCGGTTATGCGACGGAGATCCCACCGCATAACTTGACAGAAGTCCTCAACCTCGCCATCGCACGCTTGAAGGGCCAGGTCGATACGGCGAAAGACGCACTCGAGTACGTCACAGGTCCTGACTTCCCTACTGGTGGTACGGTCATGGGGAAAGATGGTATCCTCAAGGCGTTCGAGACCGGTAAAGGGAAGGTCATCATCCGGGCGAAGTCCGAGATTGAGCAATTGAAAGGTGGCCGGGAACAGATCACGATCACAGAACTTCCGTATGAAGTGAACAAGGCGAACCTCGTCAAAAAGATGGAAGAGCTCCGTCTCGATAAAAAGGTCGAAGGCGTCGCGGAAGTCCGAGACGAAACAGATCGGACGGGTCTTCGGGTCGTCATCGAATTGAAGAAAGAAGCGGACGCGGAAGGTGTCCTTCACTTTTTCTTGAAGCATACGGACCTGCAGCTCTCCTATAACTACAATATGGTCTCCATCGTGAATCGGACGCCGAAACAGATGGGAATTATCCCGATCATTGACGCCTATTTGAAACACGTCGAAGAGGTCGTGACACGCCGGACGACGTTCGAGCTCGAACAGGCGAAGAAACGTGCCGAAATCGTCGATGCTTTAGAACAAGCCATCTCGGTCCTCGATGAGACGCTCGAATTGATTCGTTCCGCAACAGATAAAGCGGACGCGAAGAAGAAACTGATGGAGCGGTTCTCATTCACGGAACGACAAGCCGAAGCCGTCGTTATGCTCCAATTGTATCGACTCACGAATACGGACATCGTCGAGTTGCAAAAAGAAGCAAAGGCGCTCCAAAAAGAGATTGCCCGCCTCTCTAACATCCTCGACGTGGACGCGACAAAACGGAAGTTGATCGTGAAAGAACTTACGGCATTGCGTGACGAGTTCGGAGATGACCGTCGTTCGGTCATTGAGTCGGAAGTTGAAGAATTAAAACTGAAGACGGAAGTTATGATTGCTGTCGAGGAGACGATGGTATTCGTCAGTCGTGACGGGTACGTCAAACGTGCCTCGATGCGCTCGTATGGCGCCTCGAGTGACGTCTTACCAGAGATGAAAGAGAAGGATCGTCCGCTTCTCACGACACAAGCCATGACGACGGACCACTTGCTCGTTTGGACGAACAAGGGCAGCTACCTCCTCATTCCGATCCATCAGATTCCAGAATCGAAGTGGAAGGATGCTGGACAACACGTCGCCAACCTCGTCCCAATTGAAGGGGAACAGGTCATCTCGGCAGACGTCGTCTCGACGTTCGATACGGACGCCCATTGCCTCTTCGTGACGAAAGATGGGATGGTCAAACGTACACCGTTACGCGACTATGATGCGCAACGGAAATCGAAACCACTCATGGCCTTGAAGTTGAAAGGTGACGACGAGGTCGTCTTCGCCGGAATCAGTGACGGTCCTGGGCAGTTGTTCCTCGTCTCAGAGCGTGGATACGGGCTCTGGTTCAAAGAGGATGATGTCCCTGTCGTCGGACAGCGGGCAGCCGGTGTGAAGGCGATGAACCTGAAAGACGGTGACCTCGTCGCCGATGCCTTCTCCTTCTTCACGCCACCGTTGTTCGTTCTCGTGACGCAACGGGGAGCGGTCAAGAAGATGAAACTTGAGGACCAGTTCGACTGTACGAACCGCAACCTTCGGGGGACGATGCTCATTCGTGAGGTCAAATCAAAACCGCACCAAATCCGTCGTGTGCTTCCAGTACATGGGGATGAGACGCTTCATATCGTCGGGAAAGAAAAAGCAAAACAAGTGAAAACAAAAACCCTTACGCTACTCGATCGCTATGCCAACGGTTCGTTCGTCTTTGACGAAGACTCGTTCGGTGAAATCGAGGACGTGTATCTCGATTAATCAAAAGACCTGTGATTTGGCTGATTCGCCGTTCACAGGTCTTTTTGTCGTATCAGGCGGGAGCTCGATTTTTATCGGTGGAAAGTCTCCCCGTTCGAACAACTTTACCCCAAAAGACGTCTTCTCGCCACCGAGTTCACCCTCTCTACGTAGGCAGCGGGCGGCCTCTTCTAAATACTCCTTTGCGATCAAAATGAGATGGTCGAATATGTGACCAATGGACCAGATGCTCGGGGCATGCTTGCATTGCAAGTCGGGCATGGAATAACGTGTGAGATTTTATCTGAACCTGATCAATTCACAGTGTTTTCTCAACATTTCATTTCCATTTTCTTTTAGTATACGTGATTGAAAACTGATGTCAGCGAATGTGAGTTCTGAAAAGGAAGAATGCATCGATTTGCCGAAAAAGTTATGTAGGACAAAAGATAGGGGGGATCTATATGTCTCAATGGCTGACGTGGGCGAAACGGATTCAGGCGCTGTCTCAGGCCGGTCTGACGTTCACGCGTGATCAATATGACCGAGAACGGTACGAAGAGTTACAAGAAATCGTAAGAGAGATGTATGAACGGCACTCGAACTTATCGAACGAAGCTATCTTACAACTCGTTCATGTGGACGGTTATCCGACTCCGAAACTTGATGTGCGAGGCGTCATCTTCAAAGATGACCGAATCCTGCTCGTGAAGGAGCGGTCAGATGGGTTGTGGACCTTACCCGGTGGCTTCTGTGAAGTGAATCGCTCTCCTGCCTCGAATATTATAAAAGAAGTAGAGGAAGAGGCTGGCCTAGATGTGATTCCAGTACGATTGCTCGCCTTGTTCGACATGCATGAACATCCACATCCGCCTCTCTCGGAGCATTATTACAAACTTTTCATCGAGTGTGCACTGACTGGTGACGGGGAGGGGAGCGCCGGCGTGGAGACGAGTGACGTCGGTTTCTTTGAACGAGACGATTTACCTGAGCTCTCCCTTGCCCGCAATACGCTTGAACAGATTCATATGTGCTTTGACGCGCATTGGCAAGAAGAAGACTGGACCACTTTATTCGACTAGGAGGCTCAACGATGAAAGTGAGACGATATGGACATATCCATCAACTGACCTTTTACGCATCCATACTGCCAATCAACGTTCAGTTGATTGAGCATGAGCTCGGACTCGTCTTAATCGACACGGCGCTGAAACGAAACGCGACCGACATTTTGTCGTTTATCGCCGAGCTCGACAAGCCACTCCTCGCAATATTGTTAACGCATGCCCACGGGGATCATGTCGGTGGGGTGGACGCCATCAAAGCAGAGCATCCGCTCGCCGAACTCTTCATCTCCCGTCGTGATGCCCTCCTCTTATCAGGAGATCGGTCACTAGAGGAGGGGGAGCAGAACAAGATTCGTGGTTCTTTGCCGACGATCCGTTCTACACCGGATGCGATACTAGATATTGGTGAGCGGTTATTCGGTTTACGTGTCCTCGATGCAGCGGGTCATACGCCAGGGTCGATTGCGTACTATGACGAGGAAAATCGGGTGTTATTTGCAGGTGATGCTTTTCAAACTCATGGAGGGACAGCGGTGGCGGGGGATGTTCGGCCGTTATTCCCACTACCAGGACTCGCGACGTGGAATCGGTCCGTTGCTGTCGAGCGTGCGGAGCGGCTAGTGGACCTGTCACCACTCCTCACCTTCGTCGGACATGGTCCACCACTCAAAGGGACGCACAGGCTCTATTTGGCGTTGAAACGGGCGAAACGGAAACAAGCGAGAAAGTTTATCCGTTAACGGGAGGGTTGAACCATGCAGCTAAAAGAAGTTGCCATCCATCAATTTGAGCAAGCCCAACAGATGCTCGAGATTCAACGTAACGCTTATGCAGTCGAAGCGGAACTACTCGGGTTTGACGAAATCCCGGCGCGCTACGAGACGATTGATGTCATTCAAAACTTACCAGGCACGAGTTATGGCTTATATATCGACGAGCGGTTGATTGGATTTGTCACGGTGGAAGCATCGGAGAAAACTGTTGAAATCACGAAACTATGTATCGACCCGACATACTTTCGGGCGAGACTGGCGACGACGCTACTCGAACACGTATTGAGCATTCACAAAGGAAAGTTGATTTACGTGCATACGGGCAAGCATAACGGACCGGCGAAGCGTCTGTATACGAAACTTGGATTTGAACCGAGTGCCGAATTCGAACCAGAACATGGCGTCACATTAATCCGATATACGCATACGTCTTAAATTCAAATCTCATCTCACTATCATAAGTATACTAAGATAATGAGATGAGTTCTTATTTTTACTGATAATATATGTTATGTAAACTAATAAAAAATAGAGCAAAAAATTGCTCGACATTGAAGCTCCCTATTCCTTTAAAATCTTGTACCAGTACAAGGTCAACTCGATTTGTGGATTCGCGTATTGTTTGATCGAGTCGACGCCTCCGAGTTGAAATCCCTCTTTTCTATAAAAGCGACATGCAATCAAGTTATCGTTCTGCGCTTCAAGCGATAAGCCGATCAGCCGTTTTTCTTTTGCCCACTGTTCGGCTGTTTCAAGCAACAGTTTTCCGATCCCACGCATACGATGTGTTTGACGGACCGCGATATTTTCAATGTATGCAAATCGATTCCAATCCTTCACGAGTCGGATTTGTCCGACACATTCATCTGCATCTATCGCTAAAAACAGGATGCGACTGTCATGTTCAATATATTGTTTCCAGTCTAATCGATCATCCGGAAATGTTATCTCTCTGACTTTCTCATCTAATTCTTCGACATATGTCCATTTTCCATCCATATAACTTGGTATGATTCGTCCGATGATCGGAAAAGGATCATTTGCATCATTCACAATATGAATATGCGCCTCATCTAAGGCTATGATTTGAATCAAACTCATCCGCCCCGCCTCCTCAATACCGATTCTGTCTCACTTAATTTTTACTTCTGTATCATTCGTGTGAATTTAGCATTCATAGGAATGATAACGATTTATGAATAAACGTTTCAAATTTTAATTTCACCTGTTTAATACATGCTTCACAGTTGCTTGACCGCTGTAGTCATGCTATTTTTAGACAGATGAACCATCTAAGGAGGAATTCTTGTGAAACGAACGACTAAAGGTTTGGTAGCAACTCTATTTTTAGCAATCCCTCTTGCCGCTTGTGGTGATGATAGCACGAATCAAGCAGATACGACACGATGGGAAGAGATTCAAGAAGAAGGCACATTGACGGTCGGAACGGCCGGCACCCTCTACCCCGCTTCTTTCCGTGAAGAAGAGAGCGATACGTTGACAGGTTTCGATGTCGAACTCATGAAAGAAGTCGCCAAACGTCTTGACCTCGAAATCGAATTCAAAGAAATGGCATTTGACAACATGTTAACGAGTGTTCAGAACGGTCAAATCGACGTGGTAGCGAATGATATCTCGATAACAGAAGATCGTAAAGAGAAGTTTGCCTTCTCAAAACCGTATAAATACACGTACGGGACGGCCATCGTTCGCAAGAGTGACCTCTCTGGAATCGAATCACTCGAGGACTTGAAAGGTAAGAAAGCCGCTGGTGAGGCGACGACTGTCTTCATGGATGTGGCTCGAGAGTATGGAGCAGAAGAAGTCATCTATGACAACGCCACGAACGATCAGTACTTGCGCGACGTTTCAACGGGACGGACCGATGTCATCTTGAACGACTATTATCTTCAAACGTTGGCACTTGCTTTCTTCCCTGAGTTCGATATCACGATTCATCCGGATATCGCTTATAACCCGCAAAAAGTAGCATTTTTGATGGATAAAGAAAATGGCGAGCTCCAGGAGAACATCGACCGTGTACTAGATGAAATGCTTGAAGATGGTACAGTCAAAGAACTATCTGAGCAATTCTACAATGGCGCTGATGTTTCGGTAGAACCAGACGTAGACGCAACAATCGTCGAAACGAAGTAATGACGGCATGACGTTCTCAGAGATTAAATGGGACGCCATCTTCGATGTAGACCTGGCGATTCAATCGTTTCCTTATCTATTGGGTGGATTACCGAATACGCTTTGGATCTCGTTCGTCAGTATGTTTTTTGGTCTCTTGCTCGGTCTTTTGTTGGCGCTCGGGAAGTTGTCTCCGACACGACTCCTTCGATACCCGTCAACTTTCTATATCTCGTTCATGCGTGGCGTACCTATCTTGATCATTCTGTTCATCCTCTATTCGGGATTCCCGTTCATCGGGATCGAGTTCGCCGCTTTGACGGCAGCCATTCTCGGATTTAGTCTGAATTCCGCCGCCTATATCGCTGAGATCATCCGCTCCTCGATTCGTGCGGTTGATGACGGACAGGTGGAGGCGGCTCGTTCACTCGGGATGGGGAAATGGTTGACATTGAAGGGGGTCGTCCTACCGCAGGCGACACGGATCGCCCTTCCGCCGCTCTCGAACGTTTTTCTCGATCTGATTAAAGCGAGTTCGCTCGCTGCGATGATCACGGTACCTGAGATATTTAATAAGGCCAAGATCGTCGGTGGACGAGAGTTCGACTACATGACAGTGTATATCGTCGTGGCGTTGATCTACTGGGCAATCTGTACGTTCATGTCCTTTTTCCAAGAATGGCTCGAACGTCATTTTGAACGATACTTGGATTCTCCAAAACGTTGACTGACTGGCTTATGCCGGTCGGTCTTTTTTAGTGAAATGGATTTTTGATACATCTCCTGAACCGATTATGCTATGATTTTCTTAATTATCAGAAAAATATAGGGGGATTTTGAATGAACCATCCATGGGTTTCACATTTGAATGATCAAGTCATTGGTCAATCGAAAGCCATCAAGCTCGCTTCGATTGCGCTACTATCAGGAGGTCACGTTTTACTCGAGGACCGTCCCGGTACGGGGAAGACTACACTTGCCCGTAGTTTGGCAAGTTCGATATCAGCGACATTTCAGCGTGTACAGTGTACCCCGGATACATTGCCAAGTGATATTTTAGGAATGGAGTTATTCAATCCGACGACCGGAGCGTTCGAACGTCGGACGGGTCCGATTTTCACATCGATTCTACTTGTCGATGAGATTAACCGGACGACGCCACGTACACAATCTGCGTTGCTTGAGGCGATGCAGGAACGTCAAGTGACACTCGGGGAAGTGTCGCTTAAGCTACCGGAACCATTCTTTATGATTGCTACACAAAACCCGTTCGACGGGCAAGGGACGTTCCCGCTCCCGCAGGCTCAATTGGACCGTTTCTTATTCAAATTGACACTCGCTCCCCTCTCGCGAGATTCCGAACGACGACTGATTCGCAATGAGCACCTCGCTTCAGAATCTTTCTCTCTGCAACAGGACGAATTGTTGAAGATGCAACAAGAGGTTCGAGATGTCCGATTCCACGAGGCGATGGAGGATTACTTACTGGATTTGATGGAGTCACTTCGTCATCATCGTGACATCGAGGTTGGACCAAGTCCACGTGCGACGCTCGCGTATACGATGGCGGCTCGGGCTCATGCCTATATGGAAGGACGCGACTATGTCTCACCAGAAGATATTCGGGCACTCGCGCTTCCGATTTTAGGGCATCGAATCGTCTTGACGGTCGAAGCGTCGCTGAAGACGAAGCCGTCAAAGTTGATCAAATCTGTACTCGAGACCATCCCGGTCCCCTCAGAGGTGTAAGATGCAGTTAGTCAGCCCACGCTATCTCGAGTCCGGCTATATGTGGCTCCTGTTCGTCGTCGGGGTCTTCACGGCACTTTATGGGAACGTCTTGATTGCCAGTCTATTGATTGGATTCAGTCTCTATGCACTGGTCATGCCATCTTTTATGTTTCGATTGGCAGAACAAATCCATGTCGACCTCACTGAGGAGATGAAACTCTTTCCGAATGATGAGGCCGTCTATGTCTTGAAACTTGTGTCGACGGCAAAAGTCCCGCTTGGCGTTGTCCGCCTATCCGGCTATTTGCATCCGACCGTGGAATCAGAAGGACATGCGTTTTGGCGGCAGGAGAACTTTGTCGAGACGAATGCGACTGTCGACTTCACAATCCCGCTCCATGCGAAGAAGCGAGGTCCTATCCGCCTCGAGGCTATCGGGATGGAAATTCGGGATCCGTTACGCATGTTCTCGCTCTATAAAGAGGACTCACTCCCACGCATCGGCTATGTCTTCCCAGAGTTTTCGCCCTATCCGATTCCGAAACGTCCCCCTACTCTCCCAGGTGAGGAGATGGTGCGTCATAGTGCCTATCGTGACCCGGAGACGTTCCAATCGGTCACTCCATATCATGGGCAACCGATGCGACAGCTATATTGGTCTGCCTATGCGAAGACGGGCGAACTGCTGGCCCGTACCGAGCAACCGGTACAAGCAAATGAATATGTCATCGTCCTCGACTTGTTGACGAAGGATGGGCGTGCCCTCACCTATCAGATGGAGCGCCTCATCTCGCAAGCGGCCGCATTATGCCGCGATTTCGAGAAAGAAAATGCGAGTTACGGTCTGATTGTCCCGACGCTCACGAAGGATGGAATCACGTATGACCTTCAACCGGGAAGTGGCGAGGTACATTTCCGGAAGATCATGACGACATTCGCTTGTCTGTCCGAGAGTGATTTTCCGCTCGCTCGCTCCTTGTTTGAGCGAAAGGTCGCCAAATACAGTGGGAATCAATCGATTCTCCGCTTGAGAGGTGACGGTCAATGAGATGGTTATGGTGGGTATTCGCATCCTTTTACATCGGACATGTGTTTCCGTTGCTCTTCTTATTGACACTTCGTCTCCCTCGGAATACACAACTGATTGTACAGACGATCATGAGCGTCGGTGCCCTTTATTTCTCTTATGAGATGAGCATCATGCTTTTGATATTCACATACGTTCATGCATTCATTCGGACGTTGGATTGGACGGACCGTTACGCGATGGCGAGCGTATTGTTTTTAGTGGCGGACTGGTTATTCCCCCCGGCATCGCAATCGCTCGCGATGGTGCTCTTTCCGTTCATCTTTTTGATTTGGCAACGAAACCTGTATTACCGTCGCGACTACAAGCGGATGGTGACGATGTTGACCGTAGGACTAGGCATCGGGCTGATTGTCTCTCTCATCATTCGTACGATTAAAGAGCTATTGTTTGGTAATGTCGTCGCCTGGATCACGCCATTCTTTTTGTGGATCGGGAGCTGGTTTGATGGAATCGTACTCGACCCGAATGATCGCGTAAACCGCTTCCTCGTACCAGATAATCCGAACCTAGATGCGGAGACAGTGGCGCAAGAGACATTGCTCGCGTCCGCATCGAATAACTCGCTGTTCTATATCGGAGTGTTTGTAATGATCTTGCTTTTTGGGGTAGGATTGTTCTTCTATCTGCAGAAGCGAAAAGACATCCAGGAAGATGGAATGATTTCGAGGAGTATTCACCACCCGACACTCTCAGATAAGCGGATCGTCCGCTCGCCTCGCCAGATTCGCCTTCTTGAGACGGGACGAAAGTTAGAACAGAAGCACCCGCGTCTTCGACAGGAAACGGTGGCTGATTGGCTTCAGCGAATCGAGTTCACGGACCACAGGCTCTATGCAGATTGGTTAGAGGCCGCAGAGTATGGGGACAAGGAAGCGCCACAAGCAATCAGCGATTCCTTCGAACGACTCGTCGAGCAAGTGAAAAAACACTAAAAAAACATTCGGCAGAGGAGATTCTTCTGGGCTAACCTAAATGCCTCCATTGATTCGACACGCTAGTCCAATATATAATGGAGTATCGATAAATATTGTTTAGAAGAAACTCCAATAAAATAAAGCGGATTTCATTTTACTGAAATCCGCTTTATTTTAATCAGCTATTTTTTAAATACTAACTAACTTAGTTGTTTTTTAGTTGCTGATCCAAGTTTTGCTCGATGTATTCTTTGCCCCATTCGTACATGGAATCAAGAATTGGAATAAGGCTTTTTCCTTGTTCGGTAAGTGAGTACTCCACTTTCGGCGGAACCACAGGATATACTTCCCGGTGGACAATCAAATGATCTTCAAGTTCACGCAATTGATTCACGAGCATCCGTTGCGTGATGCCTGGCATAAGACTTTTTAATTCCCCAAAACGTTTAGTTCCTTCTTTTCCTAAATGCCATAGCACTAGCATTTTCCACTTTCCGCCGATGATGGAAAGTGTCAGCTCTTTTTCACAATTAAAAACTTTCTCTCCTAAATTAGGCATCTATTTTCTTTCCTTCCTTGTTATATTTCTATCGTATACTTTTTGATACTATGTGATAAAAAAGTCAGTAGTATAATTAATGTTACTTACTAATCATACAAGATATAGAATGGTTAGTAAATTTTTTGGGCATTGGGATAATATCTTTGTAAGTGTGGGCGATAATGCAATAAAAACAAAAAAGAGGATAAAAGATGATACGAATTGGCATAGTGGCTACCAATACAGCAGAAGCAGCGAAAATGATTCAAGAAGCGAAAGATCATAATGTGCTGCTTATGGAAGCGATGAAATCTACGTTGCTTCCAAACTTTAAGGTCATTCAAAATAATCTGCACTATCCGCAGATGCTTTGCTAGCTATTGCCAGTACTCATCGCGTTATGATGCATACAAATTATGAAGTGAAAGAGTTTATCGATTTAATCAGCCAAAAGAAAACGGAGTCACTTGTTAATTCGTTTGAAAACTACTATACCGCCATGTGCGTAATGGATAAAGTCCGCCAAGAATTGGCCTGTCCTATTCAAATGATTCCAAGTAAACGGTCTTCAATTGATCAGGGCGTCGGAAGCGAATCAGAAGTTTTTTCTTCTATATAATCGGAAGTATTCACTGACTCTAAAATAAACTTTTCGAACACGTGAAGCACCCCTTCTTCATTGTTCGTAAAGGTCGTATAATCAGCCATATCTTTCACTTTCTTTACGGCATTTCCCATTGCTATACCGAGACCGGCTGTCTCAATAAGATCGATGTCATTATAGTTGTCACCAATACCGATTATTTCTGAACGGTCTATACCAAGTTTTTTCGCTAAGCATAATAGGGCAGTACCTTTGTTTGCCTCGGGATGGGTGATTTCAAGGTAGTGTTTTTTTGATTTTGCGATATGAGCATACTTGCCGAATAAGGTTTGCAATTCATTTTGTAAGTGATCGAGGACGATTGGTTCTTCGATAATAAGTAGTTTTGTTACGCCTTTTGGGCAAGCTTGATGAGATTTGGCTCTATCTTATAGGGCACTTTCACTGCTTCAGAATAAGCAATCAGCTTGTCATTTTCTACGGCACTGTAAAGAATATCATCTTGGTATATTTGTAGATGTAATTTTTTCTCACGAGAAATTTCGATTAACTTTTGTGCAATTTCGGGAGGAACAGTGCGCTCATATATTACTTCGTTTTCATTTACATCCTTGATCAATGCACCTTGATAAGTGATGAGCGGTACATTTATACCCAACTGCAGGGCAATGAGTTTCGCAGAGGAAAACATGCGGCCCGTAGCAATCGTAACAATTGTCCCCGCCTCCACCGCTTTTTTAATAGCGGTTACTGTATTTGGTGGAATCATTAAATCGTCTGTGAGCAATGTCCCATCGAGATCGATCGCGACCAATTTATACATAGGCTCTCTCCTTACAATTATGTTTTATCTTTCATGGAAAAATGATTGAAACAAAAAAACTCAACTTAATCCTTCAAACAACAATACTCGCGCAGGCGAAGCCTCCGTACCTACTAATTTCAAAGGCGCGGCAACCATAAAGTATTTTCCCTGCTCCACTTCCTTCAATTTCAAGCCCTCTATGATGATGATGTCATTTGCAAATAAGGTTTTATGCGTCGGATGCCCTTCTTGGCTTCTTTCAATTCCAAGCGCATCTATTCCAACCCCGCGAATCCCTAACTCAGCAAGATAGCTTGCTCCATCTTTTGCCAGATAGACAAAATCAAAATTAAACTTTTCTTCAAACGAGTTTTTCGTTTTTAATAGGATGAATTATAAAATTAAGTGCAACACCTGAACGTGAACGCAAAAAAAAGCCCACAGCGACGTCCTCGTGTAGAATGAAGTTACGACACAAACATTCAGACGGAGGAATCGCTATGAGCTACACCCATCTTACCACAACGGAACGCGTGAAAATAGAAACGTATCTGGAGCTCGGGATGTCCATCCGGTCCATCGCGAGACGGCTCGGTCGACAGCCATCGACCGTCTCGCGGGAGATCAGACGGAACCCCGACTACGTGGCTGAACGTGCCCAGAAACGCTACGAAAAGGCGAAGACCAACTG
>CABIYO010000019.1 GCA_902362975.1 Caryophanales bacterium | reverse complement strand
ACTCTCCAAAGAATTTGATATAGCTCTTAAATTGACGAAGCTTGCGCTTCATTCAAAAATGGTAAAACTTATTTTTGCCTCATCGTTCAGTTTTCAAAGTTCGTCTGCCGCTCTTAGCGACTCATTTATAATAGCACCTGTAATTATATTCGTCAACTATAAAAAGAATTTTTTTTTAAAAAGAATAAACAAAGACGATTCCATTTCATTTTGTTGAATGGAATCGCTAGTTTCTTCTTATTGAAATGCAACAATGCTCACTTCGGTTAATCGCGATAAATCATATTCTTCCTCACCTGTCGCTTTAAGTACAATCGGTTGTTCGACACGATTTGTATAGGCATGAATCGTTCCTCGTACTCCACTGCTCAATAAAACGGAGCGACCGATTTCATAAAATCCAAGTAATGTCGCAAGAAGCGACAAAGCTTCTCCATCATAGGCTTTGTTCTGCCACATATAGAAATATGCTTCCTCTGGAGAGAGCGGCTTTCGGAACGTTCGGGGTGCTGTTAACTGACAGAAGCGATCGGCGACAATAAATAGAGGAGAGGCTGGATTCAACTCGCGTTCCGTCAGACGTTTTGGAAACCCGGATCCATCCAATCGCTCATGATGCTCGGTGATCAATTGATACACTCTTCCTCGTAACGTTTGAGTACTCAGGAGCATCGATGCTGAAACGAGTGGGTGCTGATACAATAGTTCCCGTTCCATTTTTGTGAAATAACGCATATGAGACCATTTCCGAATTTTAGCGTAGCTTGCGTCTGCAAAATAAGAAGCAATCCCGTAATCAAATTGGAGTTGATGTTCGTCTCCTCGATATTTCGATAAGGCACGGGCAACGAGCGCTCGATAGATGGAGTGGTAAATGACATGATTTTTCCGCAACGGCTGATGCGTAAAGAAATGAACGATCGCTGTAAGCGGAACTTCCTGACGAAATAGTTGATGAATGAATTCTAGACCTTCATATGGGTTAGGTGCGATCCGTTCTTCCCACTGACTATAATGTTGTTCATATTGAAGGACCTGATTATAGAGGCGCTGTTCTTCTTTAGACGTGAAGAGCTTCTGTTCAACAGGTGCGACATCGATGTCTTCGATTTTTAAGAAACGGAGCAAACGTAAATATTCATTGGTTAAGTGGGTTCCGACTTCTAAAGAAGAAACAGGTGTCAATAGCGTCATCCCAACATGTACAGTGGATAAGTTCAAACGCACGCGAATCCCTCCAATATATAAAAAGGTCGAACGGAAACACCGTTCGACCTCTCGTCTTACTCATTCACATCAGACGATTCATCGGTTTCAGGTGCTTCATCCTCAAACCCATTCTCCAAATCGACTGCTGATTCCTCTTCTAACTCATCTTTTTTCAACTTTGCGATAGTCGCTAAACGATCGCCCTCTTCGATATTCATCACTTTCACACCGCGAGTACTTCGACCCATTTGAGAGATTGCTTGTGAATCGATCCGAATCGCAACACCGAGTTCAGTCATCAGCATGATGTCATCGTCTTCATCAACGACACTCATCCCGACGACTGTTCCACGATCTGTCTTAATTCCGATGATACCGGAACCACCACGACCTTGTGTGCGGAACTGCTCCATGGGCGTACGTTTTCCGTATCCTTTTTCAGTGATAATCAAGACGTCTTGCGTGGTGCGAACGATTTCCATCGAGACGACCAAATCATCTTTCTTTTTCAATCGAATCGCGCGAACGCCTCGTGCCGTACGTCCCATCGAACGAACTTCTCCTTCGAGAGGGAAGCGAATCGACATCCCTTGGCGTGTGACGATCAAAATTTCATCATCGCTCTTCGCTAAACGGACTGTGACGAGCTCATCTGTCTCATTCAAGCTGATAGCACGTAGACCGTTTTTGTTGATTCGGGCGTATGCCGAAAGTGGCGAACGCTTAATCAATCCTTTTTTCGTGACGAAGACGAGAGACAACTGCTCGTCCGCCACTTCTTCAGACTCATCCTCTGTCTCTTCCGCTACCGTTTGGTTAGCCAAGTAACTATTGAAATCGACAGGAATCATCGTTTCGACTTTTTCACCCTTGTCGATTTGAAGCAAGTTAATGATTGGCATCCCTTTCGCGGTACGGCTCATCTCAGGAATTTCGTATCCTTTGAGACGGAAGACGCGTCCGAAGTTGGTGAAGAACAGGATGGTATCGTGTGTCGACGCGGAGAGCAGACGAAGCACAAAATCTTCATCATTCGTTCCCATACCTTGTTTTCCACGTCCACCACGGCGCTGTGTCCGATATGAATCCGACGGGATCGACTTGATATATCCTTCGCTCGTGAGCGTAATCATTATGTCGCGAACTGGAATCAAATCTTCGTCCTCAAGTTCAACGATATCCGTACGGATCACCGTACGACGAGCATCACCATATCGCTCTTTGATTTCTGTTAATTCGTTACGAATGATATCGAGGAGCAATTCTTCGTCTCCGAGAATCGCACGTAGTTCTTCGATTAACGCTTTCACTTCACGATATTCGCCTTCAATCTTCTCGCGTTCCAAACCAGTCAAGCGTTGGAGACGCATATCTAAGATTGCTTGCGTCTGTTCAGTTGAAAGTCCAAAGCGGGCAATCAACTTTTCACGAGCCTCGTCACCTGTACGTGTGCTACGGATGATGGCGATAACTTCATCCAAGTGATCCAAAGCAACACGAAGACCTTCTAAAATGTGGGCACGTGCTTCCGCTTTATCTAAATCGAATTGCGTACGACGACGCACGACCTCTTTTTGGTGTTCGATGTAGTAATAGATCGCTTGTTTGATGTTCAACGTTTTTGGACGACCGCCTACAAGCGCGAGCATGTTGACGCCGAACGTCGTTTGCATCGGTGTTTGCTTGTACAAGTTATTCAAGATGACACTCGCATTCGCGTCGCGGCGAACTTCAATCACGATGCGCATCCCGGTACGGTCTGATTCATCGCGTAAGTCCGTGATTCCCTCGATTTTCTTGTCGCGAACCAAATCGGCAATCTTTTCAACGAGACGTGCTTTGTTGACTTGGTAAGGAATCTCGTGCACGAGAATCCGTTCACGGCCATTTTTCAAGACCTCGATTTCAGCTTTCGCACGCATCGTAATCGATCCGCGTCCAGTTTCATATGCACGACGAATCCCACTACGTCCCAAAATTTCTCCCGCAGTCGGGAAATCAGGACCCGGGATATGTTGCATCAATTCTGCAATCGTGATGTCCGGGTTGTGAGAAAGCGCCAGTACACCGTCGATGACCTCGTTCAAGTTATGGGGCGGAACGTTCGTCGCCATACCGACCGCAATCCCGCTCGTCCCGTTCACAAGGAAGTTCGGGAAACGTGCCGGAAGTACGACTGGTTCTTTTTCTTCACCATCGAAGTTCGGTTGATAATCAATCGTGTTTTTTCCGATGTCTCGTACGAGTTCCATCGCAATTTTAGACATACGTGCCTCGGTATAACGCATCGCAGCGGCCGAGTCGCCATCGACTGAACCGAAGTTCCCGTGACCGTCGACTAATTCGTAGCGATAACTGAAGTCCTGAGCCATGCGGACCATCGTCTCATAAACGGCTGAATCACCGTGTGGATGGTACTTACCGATAACGTCCCCGACGACACGCGCCGACTTCTTATGTGGCTTGTCCGCGCGAATACCTAGTTCGTTCATCGCATATAAAATACGACGGTGAACCGGCTTTAATCCATCTCGCACGTCCGGAAGGGCACGTGATACGATGACGCTCATTGCGTAGTCCATGAACGACGTTCGCATCTCCTGGCTAATATTTATATCCTTGATATTTTCTTGTTCTGCCATTCGTTATTGCCTACCCTTCTTATTAAATATCGAGGTTCTTCACGTAATGGGCGTGAGATTGAATAAAGTCACGGCGTGGTTCGACGTTGTCACCCATGAGCGTTTCGAAGATTTCATCCGCTTCGATCGCATCTTGTAGGTCGACACGAAGCATTGAACGCGTTTCCGGGTTCATCGTCGTATTCCATAACTGTTCAGGATCCATCTCTCCGAGACCCTTGTAACGTTGAACGCTATAACGTGCATTTTCAGGAAGTTGTGCAATCGCTGCCTGCAACTCCCGGTCGTTTTGAACGTAGATGGTTTCTTTCCCGTGCTTCACACCATAGAGTGGTGGTTGCGCAATATAGACATATCCACTTTCAACGAGTGGGCGCATGTAACGATAGAAGAACGTCAACAATAACGTCCGAATATGCGCACCATCGACATCGGCATCGGTCATGATGATGAGTTTATGATAGCGCGCTTTCGATAAGTCAAACTCATCGGCAATCCCTGTTCCGAGAGCCGTGATGATGGTCCGGACTTCTTGGTTGGCCAAAATCTTATCAAGACGTGCTTTCTCAACGTTGATGATTTTCCCTCGAATCGGAAGGATGGCTTGGAAGTGACGATCACGTCCAGATTTCGCAGAACCTCCCGCTGAGTCACCCTCAACGATGTATAGTTCAGATTTTGATGCATCTTTTGACGAACAGTCTGCCAATTTCCCTGGCAATGAACTGACTTCGAGAATCCCTTTACGACGTGTCATCTCGCGTGCACGTTTCGCAGCAAGACGCGCACGTGCCGCCATCAAACCTTTGTCAACAATGAGGCGAGCGACCGACGGGTTCTCGAGTAGGAATTGTTCGAACGTGTCGCTGAACAATGTGTCCGTTGCCGTACGCGCATCGGCATTCCCGAGTTTTGTCTTCGTCTGCCCTTCAAACTGAGGAGAAGGGTGCTTGACGGAAACAATCGCCGTTAATCCTTCACGGACATCATCCCCTGAGAGACTACCATCAGCTTCCTTCATCAATCCGAATCGCTTCGCATAATCATTAATGGCACGGGTGAGCGCCGTCTTAAATCCAGTCTCGTGTGTCCCACCTTCATGCGTCGGAATGTTGTTCGTGAATGAATAAATGTTACTTGCGAAACCTTCGTTGTATTGAAGCGCAATCTCGACTTCGATTCCGTCTTTCGTACCGTGTACGTACACAGGCTCCTCATGAATCGACGCTTTTGACCGGTTCAAGTGCTCGACATAAGACTTGATTCCGCCCTCATAGTGATAGTTTCGCTCAATCGTCTCGTCACTACGATTATCTTTAGCCACGATTCGTAACCCTTTGTTCAAGAAGGCGAGCTCACGTAAGCGTGTCGCTAACAGATCAAAGTCATATTCGAGTGTCTCCTGGAAGATGTCTCCGTCTGGGAAGAAACGAACTGTCGTCCCTGTCGTGTCAGTCGTCCCGACGATTTCGAGTTCACCTTGTGGAACACCACGTTTGAACGATTGGTAATATACGTTTCCATCGCGACGAACGAACACTTCAAGTTTCGTCGATAAGGCGTTAACAACCGACGCCCCGACACCGTGAAGACCACCTGATACTTTGTATCCGCCACCGCCGAACTTACCACCTGCGTGCAACACCGTGAAAATAACTTCAACGGCAGGTCGACCCGTTTTCTTTTGAACATCGACCGGAATCCCGCGTCCGTTGTCTTCAACAACAATCGAGTTCCCTGGCTCGACCGTCACTGTAATCGTGTCACAATAACCAGCGAGCGCCTCATCGATTGAGTTATCGACAATCTCCCATACCAAATGGTGGAGACCGCGAGAGCTTGTGGAACCGATATACATCCCTGGACGTTTACGGACAGCCTCTAAGCCTTCAAGGACTTGAATCTGATCGGCGCCGTACGCTTGCAATTGTTTTTCATTTTCATTACTCATCGGTTATTTTCACCTACTATACATGATTTGGTGTTTCTTCTTGCCACGATTACACGGACTCCGTTTCAACCTCACCTTGTTTCACGTGAAACACTTTAG
Organism: Caryophanales bacterium; assembly: GCA_902362975.1. Taxonomy (GTDB): domain Bacteria; phylum Bacillota; class Bacilli; order Exiguobacteriales; family Exiguobacteriaceae; genus Exiguobacterium. The sequence goes on along the minus strand of CABIYO010000019.1, from coordinate 42,304 downwards.
CTTGTTGAATGGTCTCATGTGCAATCCCGTCAATATTTGTTGTAGTCAAAATCGTTTGTACTTTCCGTCCCATCGTATCGAGGAGATGGGTTTGGCGATGATCATCAAGCTCAGATAACACATCGTCTAATAACAACAGAGGATATTCGCCTACTTCTTCATGAATCAATTCAATCTCAGCTAGCTTCAATGACAAGGCCGCCGTTCGTTGCTGACCTTGTGAACCGAACGTTTGAACGTTTCGATTGTTGACATACAATTCAAAATCGTCACGATGCGGACCAAACAAGGTCACACCTCTTCGTCGTTCGTTCTCTCTTATTTTATCAAACTTTTGACGATACGTTTCAAACATCTGTTCTTTTGAGAAGCGTTCTTTTTGGAACGTGTCGGAAACGTATTGAATCGTCAGTGTTTCGAGTTCTCTTGTGATTCCGGAATGGATGGGATTGGCCCATTTTTCGAGCTGGTCGATGAAGTGATAACGTCTCATCACAATTTTTACGGCAAGTTCAATCAATTGATCCGTCAAGACTTCAAGTAACGTCTCGTCGCCACCTTTTGTGGATAACTGCTTCAACAAGGCGTTCCGTTGTTTCAACGTCTTCAAGTATTGATTGAGCTCGTGTAAGTACACCGGACTGACCTGACCGATTTCCATATCTAAAAATCGCCGTCTCCCTTGCGGACTGCCTTTCACGATGGCTAAGTCTTCTGGGGCGAACAAGACGACGTTAAATGCGCCGACATAGTCACTGAGACGACGTTGTTCCAAATGATTGAGCTTTGCTTTCTTGCCTTTAGGAGAAAAAGAGAGACTCTGGACCGATTCGCCCGTCCGTTTATGAATCCGTCCTTCGATACTCGCAGCATCGGCTTCCCAACCGATTAATTCACGGTCTTGTGTCGTCCGATGCGATTTTGCGAGCGCAAGTACGTAAATCGATTCGAGAAGATTCGTTTTTCCTTGGGCGTTCTCACCAATCAGAACATTCGTCTGTTCTGAAAAATCTAGCTCGAGGGTTTCGTAGTTGCGATAGTTTTGCAATCGGATCGACTTTAAATACACGTCAGTTTCCCTCGATTTGATATTCCCCGAAGCCCTCGACTTCGATTGTATCTCCATCTCTTAATTTACGACCGCGACGCTGGTCCTGCTCACCGTTCACTTTAATCATGACATCCTCTAAAAAGAACTTTGCTTGTCCCCCACTTGAGATGATATCTGCTAATTTTAAAAATTGTCCGAGCGTTACATACTCGGTTGTAATCGACACTTTTTCCATGTCGTCACTTCCTCTCTCACATGCTGATCTGAAAAAATCGCCATACTTATTAGTTTATCGAAAATCGTCGAATAAGGCAAAAAGAGGGATGACAAGGCAAGACACCTCATCATCCCTATCCGCAGCTTACGATGTGCGGACTGGCAAAATCAGTTGAAGAACACTATCTTGTTCAACCGGTCGTAAAATGAACGGTCGCATCGAACCCGTAAACTGGATTTCGATTTCAGATGCATCGAGTGCGCGGAGCGCGTCCATCACGAATTTTGAGTTGAAGGAAATTTTTAGTTCTTCTCCTTCGAGCGACAGAATGCTGACACGTTCCGATACTTTTCCGACTTCCGGCGAGTGTGAAGAGATTTCGACTGCCGTTGTATCTTCCGCCACAAATTTAATGACGTTGTTGCGATCGGCACGTGCTAGGAGCGATGCACGGTCAATGGCCTGTAAGAACTCTTTCGCATTCATCCGAACCGCTGTGCGATATTCTTCCGGAATGAGACGTGATGTGTCTGGATAGGCACCGTCTAACAAACGAGAGAAGAAGGAGATGTTTTTCATACGGAATAAAATTTGTTGGTCCGTTAAGACAATTTCAATCGGCAACTCTTCACGGTCGAGTAATTTTGCCAATTCGTTGAGTGAGCGACCAGGAACGACGACATTTTGGAACGTCAAATCGTTATCTGTCTCAAAACGCGCACGACGAAGCGCCAGACGGTGGCTATCGGTTGCGACACATGTAAGGAAGCCCTTCTCTGCTGAGAAGTTAACCCCTGTCAATACGGGACGTGTCTCCTGTGAAGAAACAGCGAAGCTCGTCTGACGGATGATGGTCTTCAATAAATCAGCCGGCAAATAGAAGCGACGATCACTCGCAAGTTCAGGTAGGCGTGGATATTCATCCGGGTCAAGACCGTTTAAATGGAACTCTGCTTGACCAGACTCAATGCGCGTCATGAAGTTCGGTGAAACTTCGAGTGTGACCTCGTTTGTTGGTAACTTCTTCACGATTTCTCCTAAGAAGCGTGCGTTCAACACGACGCTTCCAGCACGTTGAATTTGAATAAGTTCAATTCCACCCTCTTCGATTGGAATCAAGCGTTCAATCGAAATCTCGGTATCACTTCCTGTCAGTGTTAAACCATCCGCATGTGCCTCCAGTTTTAAGCCTGTCAAAATTGGAATAGTCGTTCGTGAAGCCACAGCTTTTGATACGTCTTGTACGGCTTGCATGAATACATCTCGTTGAATCGTTAAATGCATGTGGATAATTCCTCCTAAGGTGAAATGAGTCCATTTCTTAATAATATAATAGTATTAATTAAGTCATAATAGTAATAAGGGCTGTGGATACTGGGGATAAGTCTCCTAAACCATACGTGTTAAGCCATTTCGCCTGTGAATAACTTGTGGATAACTAAGGTGATTTATCCACAGGATATCCACAGAAAATTCTTCATTAGTTAGAAAGTGCCTTCTTCAACGTTTGAATCGTCTCTTGCATTTCCACATCGTTCTTTAGAAGGGTGCTAATTTTTTCATGTGCATGAATCACAGTCGTGTGATCACGCCCTCCGAACTCTTCCCCGATTTTTGGCAAGGAGCTCTCCGTCATCTCCCGCGATAGATACATTGCGATTTGACGTGGGAATGCCAACGTCTTGGTGCGCTTTTTCGAGTTCAATTCTTCTACTTGAATGTTGAAGTGTTGACCGACAACTTCTTGAATATCGCGAATGACAATTTTCTTCGCTTCCTGGACAGGCATGATATTATGAAGCGCTTCGGCTGCCACGTCCGGGTCGATTGGTCGCCCGACAAGTTTTGCATAAGCGACGACTCGTGTCAGCGCCCCTTCTAGTTCCCGAATGTTCGTATCGATTTGATTCGCGATATACAGCATGACTTCATTCGAGATATCAAGCCCCTCCGCGGTCGCTTTTTTGCGAAGAATCGCAATTCGCGTCTCAAGGTCAGGTGGTGTGATGTCTGTGATTAGGCCCCATTCAAAGCGTGAACGAAGTCGATCCTCTAGCGTCGGGATTTCTTTTGGTGGTCGATCACTTGAAATCACGATTTGTTTCTGATCGTTGTGCAATGCATTGAATGTGTGGAAAAACTCTTCCTGAGTTTGTTCTTTCCCTGCTAAAAACTGAATATCGTCGATTAATAGTACATCAATGTTTCGATAACGGTTCCGAAACTCACCGGTCTTATTATCCCGAATCGAATTGATAAATTCATTTGTGAACTTCTCAGAAGAGACATAGGCAATGCGAGCCCCCGGTTTTTGACCTTTTACGTAATGACCAATCGCATGCATCAAATGTGTCTTACCAAGTCCAACGCCTCCGTAAATGAAGAGCGGGTTATAGGCGCGTGCAGGTGCTTCGGCGACAGCAAGTGATGCGGCGTGGGCAAAACGGTTCCCCGATCCGATGACAAATGTCTCGAAAATGTATTTGTCATTTAGTTGACCAAGATCCCCTTCCTCTTTTGAAGGTAATAGCACGGGCTGTTCTTTTGTTTCTGTCACGGCGATGGACTCATTTGACGATCCATCCGCTGGAGCATACTTGTGTGCTTGAGATTCCTCGATGAAATGAATTTCAAGCTTGTTGTTTGTGATCTCTTCAACCGTATCTTGTAACAGAGAGAGATACTGTCGCTCTAACCACGTGACGATAAAACTGGCGGGTGCCGACACAACGAGCGTCGTTCCCATCAATGATATCCCCTCGGTTGATTTCAACCACATGTCAAAACTGGCTTTTGGAGTTCGTTCTTCTTCCTCGATTACCGATAAGACATTTCTCCAAATCTCGCGAGCATTCTTCAATGAAAGACCTCCTTTACTCACATGTTGGGTAAAACTTATTCACACGATATACACATACACTATTCTATAGTAGAAACTAGGGTTATCCCCAGAGAATAAAAACTGTGGATAAAGTTATCCACATGGTGTTCGTTATGGGGATAACACTTATCCACAGTCTGTGTATATCTTGGAATCACGAATTGTTCATCCACAAGTTTGTGCACATTCAGTTTAGCAAAATAAAATAGACGTGGCAATGCTTTTTGGTATTTATCCACAGATAAAGAAGAGTATCCACACCCACTTATCCACATGCTGTGTGTTTTGTGGATAACCTGTGGATATATTGTGGATAAAGCACTAATGATGGGATATGAGATGAAAAAGTTATGCACAAAAGAGGAAGAAGTGAAATGAAAGATTGTTTTTGTAAAAGAAGAAAATGAAAAAATAAAGAATGAGAATATGAAAAAAGAGGAGTTATTCACATATAAATGTGGATAACTTCGAGATTTTGTGGATAAAATGGCTCAATGTGGCTATTTATAAAGACCGTTTATAAAATACGTAAAGGTTGTGTATACATTCATCCGCTACTCGTCCTTCGGATAAGGATCGAATCCATGTGGATGAATGCTTTCTGATTGCCTCATTCTACGAATTCGAAAACTATCCGAAAATACATTGACAATTGTTGAATCGATTTATATAATCTTAAAGACTGCCTTAAATGAAACTATAACTTGCTAATAGAGCGTTAATCTTGAGGAGGTGCTGTAACCATGAAACCAACTTTCAACCCTAACAACCGTAAGCGTAAGAAAGTTCACGGATTCCGTGCACGCATGGCGACTAAAAACGGTCGCAACATTCTTGCTGCTCGTCGTCGTAAAGGCCGTAAAGCCTTGACTGTATAATTTCGAATGAAGATTGCCCGGGGATTCCTTTCCTCGGGCAATTTTTTAGTTTGTTACAGAAACGTAGCATTTCATGGATTCTCCCTCGTTCAAATGATGTGGATATGATATGATGTTAGTTGACGATTTTTGAAGCGAAGGATGGGGTGAGAATTTTGAAAAAAGAATACCGCCTGCAAAAGAATGAAGAGTTCCAAGCGGTGTTTCGCGAAGGACGCTCCGTGGCCAATCGTCAGTTTGTCGTCTACACGCTCAAAGCGGATCAAACGCATTTCAGAGTGGGTCTTTCCGTCAGTAAGAAACTTGGAAATGCTGTGGAACGGAACCGGATGAAACGATTGATGCGTGAGTCGCTTCGCTTGCTCGAACCAAACGTTGCACCGAATGATTATGTTATCATCGCTCGAAAACCTGCGACCGCATTGACGCAGTCGGAAGTGACCGAAAGTTTGAAACACGTATTCAAACGGGCCAAGGTTTGGCAAAAGCAGAGCCGGTGACCATGACAATCTGAATTTATTCTCTCATATAATTAGAGTCTGATAAGATTGCCCGATCGACGTGTGCGTTAAAAAGAATTGATAAAGAAAGTGTAGGAGGAACTATGAGCAAAAAGCTAAAATTAGGATTACTCGCTGCCATGACCGCGGTCATCATGCTGATGGCAGGCTGTGTGGATCCGTCTACCATCCAAGCCGAACCAGTAACGGCTGACACAGAAGGTTTCTGGGCGAAATACTTTGTATGGCCGCTCGCATGGCTCTTGAAGGAAGTTGCTTACTTGGTCGGTGGCTCGTGGCAATACGGGATTTCAATCATCATCGCGACGATTATCGTCCGGTTGTTGATTCTCCCACTCATGATCAAGCAGACGAAGAGTATGGGTGCGATGCAAGTGTTGCAACCAGAAATGCTGAAGCTTCGTGAAAAGTACAGCTCAAAAGACCAGGAAACACAACGTAAACTCCAAGAAGAGATGATGAAGCTTTATCAGGAATACCAAATCAACCCGCTCGCGGGATGTTTGCCAATCTTGATTCAAATGCCGATCCTCTTCGCATTCTATGATGCGATTCGCCGTACACCTGAGATTTTCGAAGCGAACTTCTTATGGTTCGATCTCGGTGCTCCGGATCCAACGTTCGTCTTGCCGATTTTAGCGGCAATCTTGACGTTCGCACAGCAAAAAATCTCAATGGCGGGACAAGAACAGAACCCACAATTGAAGATGATGCTTTATATCTTCCCGGTTATGATCTTCGTCATGTCGATCAACCTCCCAGCTGCCCTTTCGTTATACTGGGTAGTCGGTTATATCATCTCGATCATCGTCACGATGGCCATCATGCTCCCGATGCGTGAGAAGATGAAGGTTGCGGCTGAAGCGAAGATTGCTGCGAAAGAAGCAGAGCGTGCAGCGCTTGCTGAAGAAGAGAAGAAATACAAAAAGAAAAAACGTAAATAATCATGAAGCTGGGTGTCTCCTGACACTCAGCTTTTTTTGTGTGGGATTATCTCCTGACGAGAAGGGAATAAAGATAGAAACGAGTATACGGAGGTGTGGAAAAATGGAGGCATTCATTCATCGTTTGGAACGTTCAACGTTATGGCAAGCAGTCATTTACTTTGTACTTGGTGTTCTCATTCTGCTATACCCTCGATTTTTCTTTGATGTCATGGTGTATGTCATTGCTGGTTATTTGACCATCACGGGGATTTGGATGATTTTTCAAGGGATGCGTCGACGTCAGGGAGGATTGCCACCCGCTTTCTTTATGGGTGTCATTTATTTGATTTTAGCGGCGATCGTCTTCTTCTTCGCTGAAACGTTGGCGAGTCTCTTACCCATCCTAATCGGGTCCCTGTTCTTATTCGGTGGGGTCATCCGTCTGATTCAGGCGCTCGGGTACCGCCAGTCGATGGCGGGGCGATGGTTCGGGTTTCTATTCGGAAGTCTATTGTGGATTGGTGTCGGCATTCTCATGTTGACGAATCCATTCAGTAGCCTGCTCGTGCTATTCCAAATGTTCGGGGGAATCCTCATCGCCATCGCGGTACTAGAATTGTTCCTCTACTTCGCGATTCGCTCGATGAAACGGCAAGCGAGATACTAAAAAGAAAGCGGCCCTATATGCCAGGGCGGCTTGTTTCTCGTTGAATCAACTGTTCCATGAACGGTCCGAACACGTTGTAGCCGGATAAGGATTGGAAGAAAGGTAGTTCTTCTTTAAGTCGCTCGATATAGAGTCGGGCGGCTTTTTCATGATTCGCTGGGGTCAATTGTTCATAAAATGGATGTAAATCGATTTCTTGTCGCTGCGTCACATCCTTTAAACCGAGGGAAGCCCGATCCGGTGTATGGTGAGCGGCCAATACATATGCAAAATAGGTCATTCCTTGACGAAGCATTTCGGTTGCCCAAATGTCGTTACCGCGATTCCGTGATTTTGTATATTGGAAAAAGAACCAAACGGTGTCGAATGCATGGTCACTGATTGCTGCTTCGTCTAATTGCAAGGAAGTGGCGTGTCTAGCAAGTCGCTGTTGTGGGTCGTAAAGAACATGAATCGAGTCTTGATGATTCAACGTATCTTGTGTGACCGTGAACAGGTCGAGGTGAAGAAAATCATCAAAGACGACGATGAGTTGTGGAGCGACAATGAAGATGTCGTCTTTTAACAGAATCGGACGGTAGGCGGTTAAATGCTCGAGGCGTCTAGATAGAAAGGAGGCCTCCTTATCGGGGTGAACCATGACATAGAGATCGATATCCGAATGTTCATCGGCTTCTCCTCGACCGAATGAGCCCTTCATAAAAATTGCTTGAACCGCTTCATCGTGCTTTAATCGCTCGGTGATGATTTGGATTGCGTCTTGCTGTTTCATCTTTAGACCCTCTTTCTCCTATGTAAATATATTCCTTTATTGTACAAAAACGATGAGTCGAATGGCAATGACTTGATCAATGGCCCAACTCTTTCGTTCAAGTCGAATATCGTGTATAGTAGGTTCGTTATGCATATGATAGAAGAAGATGTTTAGGTTTGGAGGGAGAAAGATGCTAGAGTTTGACACGATTACAGCGATTTCGACGCCGATGGGTGAAGGTGCCATCGGGATCGTCCGACTATCGGGCGATTTGGCGGTCGAAACGGTGAACAATGTGTTTTCTGGGAAAGACTTAACAACAGTCGATTCACATACGATTCATTATGGAACGTTAAAATATCCTGATACGGGCGAAATCGTCGATGAAGTCATGGTCAGTATTATGCGCGCACCGAAGACGTTTACGCGAGAAGATGTCGTCGAAATCAATTGTCACGGAGGCGTCGTAGCGGTCAATCGTGTCCTTGAGCTCATTCTCGATCAACCCGACATCCGCTTAGCAGAACCGGGCGAGTTCACGAAGCGCGCCTTTTTAAATGGTCGAATCGATTTATCTCAGGCGGAAGCGGTCATGGACTTGATTCGAGCGAAGACGGACCGGGCAATGAACGTTGCAATGGCACAAATGGAAGGACGTTTGTCACGCCTCGTTCGCGAGTTACGTCAACAATTGCTCGAAACGATTGCGGCGGTCGAGGTCAACATCGACTATCCAGAATATGACGCAGAAGAGATGACCCAGGCCATCGTCGAAGAGAAAGCGGGCGAGGTCAAGCGTGTCCTCGAGCAGTTACTCGAGACAGCGCGGCAAGGAAAAATCTTACGTGAAGGCTTGGCCACGGCAATCATCGGTCGACCGAACGTCGGTAAATCTTCTTTGATGAATACGCTCGTTCAAGAGACGAAAGCGATTGTCACCGAAATTGCCGGGACGACACGTGATACGATTGAGGAATACGTCAACGTGAAAGGTGTTCCGCTCAAATTGATTGACACGGCAGGGATTCGCGAAACGGAAGATATAGTGGAACGAATCGGTGTGGAAAAGTCGAGAAAAGCGTTAGAGGCGGCAGATTTGGTCCTTCTCGTCTTGAACGGACATGAGGGATTGACTGTCGAGGATGAGGCGTTATTTGAGGCAGTAAAAGGAATGAATGCCATCATCATCATCAATAAGACAGACTTGCCACAAAACATGGATTCTTCTAAGCTAGAGAAACTAGCGGCAGGACGTCCGATTGTGGCGACATCGCTCTTGCTAGATGAAGGAATCGATGCCCTTGAAGCGGCCATCGCAAATCTTTTCTTCGCAAAAGGGGTCGAGTCACAGGACATGACGTATATCTCAAACGCTCGACACATTCAATTAATCAAACGAACGATTGGTCAAATTGATGAGGCGCTCGGGAGTGCCGTCATGAATATGCCGATCGATATGGTTCAAATCGATTTACGTCGTGCGTGGGATACGCTCGGTGAAATCAATGGAGATACCGTACAGGAGAGCTTGATTGACCAGCTCTTTTCACAGTTTTGTCTTGGGAAATAATAAGGAGGAACGAATATGGCTTATACGGCAGGCGAATTTGACGTCATCGTCATCGGGGCCGGACACGCAGGGATTGAAGCAGCACTTGCATCGGCTCGCATGGGCGCGAAAACAGCGATGCTCACCATGAACCCTGATATGGTCGGGTTCATGTATTGCAACCCATCAATCGGTGGGCCGGCGAAAGGAATCGTCGTACGTGAAATCGATGCGCTCGGTGGCGAGATGGGGCGCGCGATTGACGCGACTTACATCCAAATGAAGATGCTCAACACATCGAAAGGGCCGGCGGTACGTGCATTACGTGCACAGGCGGACAAATTCCAATACCAAAATCACATGAAGAAAGTGCTAGAAGATGAGCCGAATCTGCTGCTTCGTCAGGCGCTAGTCGAACGTTTGTTGATTGAGGACGGAGAAGTACGTGGCGTGGTAACGAACACAGGTTCAGAATATCGCGCGAAAGCGGTTATCGTCACAACAGGAACGTTCATGCGTGGTCAAATCATCATCGGTGAATTGGCATATGAAAGTGGCCCGAACAACCAAATGCCGTCGGTCGAGCTATCGAAGCATCTAGAAGAGCTCGGTCTTGAATTGGTTCGATTCAAAACGGGAACACCGCCACGAATCGACGGCAAGACGATCGATTACTCGAAGACAGAGATTCAGCCAGGGGACGAGAATCCATCATTCTTCTCGTACACCTCGACGGACTTGGACCCAATCGAACAAATCCCATGCTGGCTCACGTACACGAGTGAACGTACACACCAATTGATTGATGAGAACTTGCATCGTTCACCGATGTACTCGGGTGCGATTAAAGGAACGGGACCACGTTATTGCCCATCGATTGAAGATAAGGTCGTTCGCTTTAATGATAAACCGCGGCACCAAATCTTCTTGGAGCCAGAAGGTCGCGATACAGAAGAAATCTATGTTCAAGGCTTCTCGACGAGTATGCCAGAAGACGTGCAACATCAGATGCTTCGCACGATCCCAGGTCTTGAAAATTCAGAGATGATGCGTCCCGGTTATGCGATCGAGTACGACGCGGTCGTACCGACACAGCTTTGGCCAACGCTCGAAACTAAAGCAGTCCCTGGCCTTTTCACAGCGGGACAAATCAACGGGACGAGCGGGTACGAAGAAGCGGCTGGACAGGGCATCATGGCGGGAATCAACGCCGCATGCAAAGTGCTCGGAAAAGATCCGGTCATCTTGGACCGTTCGCAAGCGTACATCGGTGTCTTAATCGATGACCTCGTGACGAAAGGCACGAACGAACCGTATCGCCTGCTCACATCACGTGCCGAATACCGTCTTTTGTTGCGTCATGACAATGCGGACTTGCGACTCAGCGACATCGGGTATGAAATCGGCTTACTTTCAGAAGAACGTCACGCTCACCTCAACGAGAAACGTGTAGCGATTGAAAAAGAAGTGAAGCGACTTGCATCCCTTGTCGTCAAACCGACACCTGAAGTCAATGCGATGCTCGAATCGGTCGGTGCACATCCGCTCAAAGAAGCGACACATGCCAACATCTTGTTGAAACGTCCAGAAGTATCCTATGAAGCACTCATGACGGTCGTTCCATCGACGGAAGAATTGTCATATGAAGTGAAAGAGCAAGTCGAGATTCAAGTGAAATATGAAGGATATATTTCCAAACAGCTTGAACAAGTCGAGAAGATGCGTCGCATGGAAGAAAAACGAATCCCAGAAAACTTGGATTATGATGCGATTGGTGGTCTCGCGACAGAAGCGAAACAAAAACTAAAACAAGTTCGTCCTCTTTCGATCGGACAAGCGTCCCGTATCTCAGGCGTAAACCCGGCAGACGTGTCAATCTTGCTCGTCTATATCGAACAAGGACAATACGCGACGGTGGAGTGAAACGATGAACGAATCTCAATTTATTGAAGCGTTACGAGCTGAAGGGTTTGAGCTGAGTGAGACACAACTCAGTCAGTTCAAGCGCTACTTCGAAATGCTCGTCGAATGGAACGAAAAAATGAACTTAACGGCCATCACGGACCGAGAAGAAGTATATTTGAAGCATTTCTATGATTCGCTCAGCGCAGCGTTTCATTTCGATTTCACGAAAGTCGAAACCGTATGTGATGTCGGCGCAGGAGCGGGATTCCCGAGTCTTCCGCTCAAAATTTTATTCCCACATTTACACGTCACGATCATCGATTCGTTAAACAAACGCATCACCTTCTTGAACGAATTGGCTCTCGCCCTCGGGCTCGAAGGTGTCGCGTTCCATCATGGTCGCGCTGAAGAGTTCGGGAAAAATAAAACGTTCCGCGAACAGTTTGACGTCGTCACAGCGCGTGCGGTTGCCCGCATGACCGTGTTGGCTGAATACTGTTTGCCACTCGCGAAAGTAGGTGGAAACTTCGTCGCGCTTAAGGCGGCCAAGGTTTCTGACGAGATGGCAGACGCCAAAAACGCTTTAGCCGTTCTAGGTGGGAAAGAAAAAGCAACACACCAGTTCCTATTGCCAGGAGAGATGAGTGAGCGTAATATCGTAGTTGTAGATAAACTACGAAAAACGCCCGGGAAATATCCGCGTAAAGCGGGGACACCGGCGAAAGAGCCACTTATCTGATGATGTCGTTTCACGTGAAACAAAAGCAGATTCCAGTGGTGGAGTCTGCTTATTTTTTTACATAAAAGGGGTGCCCGACGTTGAAGAATAGATTTGCGAAATTGTTCGGTGTGAATCGAAAAGACGAAGTTGCCGTGACGCAGATTGCGGAAGTTCGAGAGGATGACACGGTACAGGAACTCTCATTGTCACGGTTGCGTCCAAACCGTTATCAACCGCGTAAAGTGTTCGAACCGGCAAAAATTGAAGAGTTGGCAACGACGATTTCGGAACATGGACTCCTTCAACCAATCGTAGTTCGAAAGGCAGACGGGGACTGCTATGAAATCATTGCCGGGGAGCGTCGTTTCCGTGCCGTGAAATCGCTTGGATGGTCAGCAATTCCGGCAATCGTTCGCGATATGGACGATGATACGACGGCTGCACTCGCCTTGATTGAAAACTTGCAGCGTGAGCAGTTAAGCCCGATTGAAGAGGCGGAAGCATATGATCGTTTACTCGCCTTGAACGGCTTGACGCAAGATGCCCTCGCGAAAAGTCTAGGCAAGAGTCAATCTACAATCGCCAATAAGTTGCGTTTGTTAAAATTGCCGGAGGATGTGAAGCAGTCGCTTCGCGATCGTCGGATCAATGAGCGACATGCGCGTGCGTTGTTACCGCTAAAGGAAGAAGGATTGCAACTTCAAGTGCTCGCGGAAGTGTTAGAACAGGATTTCAACGTCAAGGAGACAGAAGAACGCGTCGCCTTTTTAACAACACCGATCGAAGAAGAGAAGCGAAAACCGAAAAAACAACGTCGTCGGACGAAAAGTTTTGCGCGTGACACGCGAATCGCCATCAACACGATTCGTGACTCAATCGATTTGATTGGGAAAACAGGGATTGACGTCCAAACTGAAGAAGTAGACGAAGAGGAATTTGTTGAAATTCGAATTCGCATCCCGAAAGCGCGGCCTCAAAAATGAGTCCGTGCTTTTTTATACAATGAAGGAGGTTTGTAGATGGAACGATTAGCATTAAAATTCATTCGCCCAAACCCGAATCAACCCCGGAAACAATTTGAGGTGGAAAAATTAGAAGAGTTGCGTCAATCCATTGAGCGATATGGCGTCCTGCAACCAATCGTCGTTCGAAAAGCGACAGGATACTATGAAATCATTGCCGGGGAACGACGGTTTCAGGCGGCGAAACTAGCGGGGAAAGAGGACATTCCTGCTCTCGTCGTCACGGCGGACTCCGATCGCGTCATGGAGTTGGCACTGATTGAAAACATTCAGCGGGCAGACTTGAATGCCATCGAAGAGGCTGTCGCCTATGAACAGTTGATGCAGACGCTAGGTCTGACGCAACAACAGTTGGCCGATCGCGTCGGGAAGAGCCGCAGTCATGTGACGAACAGTCTCCGCCTCCTTCGATTGCCGAGTGCCGTCCAGCATGCGGTCATGGTCGGAGATTTGACGATGGGACATGCACGTGCCATCACGGGTATGAAATCGGAACAAGCGATGGAACAGATTGCAAAACGGGTCATTGCCGAGCATTGGACGGTCCGTCGCCTCGAGCGTTACTTACAAAAAGAGCGCACAGAAAAAAAGACGCTGAAGCGATCGAACGCCGATATCGAAGCGGTCGAAGCGGTGCTTGCGGAGCGTCTTCAGATGGATGTGTCGATTCGTCCACGTCGAAAAGGCGGTGTCCTCGAGCTGAAGTATTTTTCCCAAGACGATTTGGAACAATTGTTGACGTTATTATCGCCTCAAGACTTTGATTCATCTCGTGACTGACGAAGACGGGTGATGGCCGCCTCTTCGTGATGCAGGCGCCCGATCCGTGTATCAAAATCGGCGAATCCGTCTGTGATGAAACGTGCGAGTTCATATACGAGGTGGAGACGGGTATTCTGTAGAATCATCATCTCCATGAATCCACTTACGTTCACGACGGCTTTAATATTGTAAGCGCCGACTGCCGGAAGTTCTTTTTGGACACCGGCCCCTGGAGCGAGCGGACCTTCCGAAAAGAAGACATATCCGACACTTGATAAACGCCCGAGACAGGCGTCGATGGCGATAATGAGCGGTTGATGGAAGCGCGTTTGAATCTCATGTAACGTTTCCACCAAGTTGAGTGCGTGTACAGGCTTCGTTAATGTGCCGTATACATGTAAATTTCGAATATGACGTTCTTCTAAAAACGTTCCGACGAGCGGACCGAGTGAATCACCGGTCGAACGGTCTGAACCGATGCAAACAAGGACAATGGGGCGATGGATTTCATTGACCAACTGTTCATGAAGCTGGTCCGCAAGCAATCTGGATCCACTCCGCTCAGTGTGTTCAATGAAGAAAGAGTATGGTTTATGAGGTTTTAAGCGAAACGGCATGAATCTCATCCTCTCTTCTAAGCTGCCTATTCCTAGTTGCAGTTGGGGGATTGATCTCGTATTAACCCATTCCCAAAAGTGGAAAACTTCTAACTTCCGAATGCAGTGTTTGAGAAAAGTCGTGAAATATGTTTTGATAATTTAGAATCTACGACTTTGAGGTGAAAAGATGGCTTCGCAAAATACAGAAAAAGATTTAAATACGGTTGCCGATGAGACAATCGACAGCGTGAACCGATTCGTCGAGTACTTTAAAGATATAGACATGTGGATTGGTTTAGGGATCAAGCTCGCCGGTGTGGCGCTGATCATCCTTGGTTTATATATCGCAACACGCATTTTGACGACGATGGTCGAGCGCGTGTTTACGCTCCGAAAAATAAAAGAACATGATATCGTCGCCCAGCGACAGAATGAAACGTTATTAAAATTAGCCCAAAACACAATCCGCTATGTGATCGGGTTGATTATGGTCTTGACGGTGCTCGGACAATTCGGTGTGAATATCGCCGGTTTGATTGCATCAGCCGGGGTCGCAGGTCTTGCAATCTCATTCGGGGCACAAAGTTTGGTGAAAGACGTCATCACAGGGGCGTTCATCATCTTTGAAAACCAATATAAGAACGGGGATTACGTCAATTTGAACCAACAAGTCGACGGGACGGTCATCGAGGTCGGAATCCGGACAACGAAGTTAAAAGGATTGAACGGGCAGGTGACGATTATCCCGAACGGACAAATCTTACAAGTGACGAACTACTCGCTTGAAAACAGTGTCGCCGTTGTCGATATTGGGGTCGCGTACGAAGAAGATATGTCAAAAGTAGAGCAAGCGCTCAAAGAAATTGCGAAAACGGTCGAAGCACGCTATCACGACTTGTTCATCAAGCCAATCGACTTGGCTGGGGTACAGTCGCTCGGGCCATCTGAAGTGGTGTACCGATTAACGGCGGAAGTCCCGCCGACCCAGCACTTCGCAGCTGGTCGGATTTTGCATAAAGAGTTAAAGGCTGGACTTGACGAGCGGGGGATTGAAATTCCATACCCACGTATGGTCATGATGCCACCGAACTCGGCTCCTAAAGGAGGAGAAGCAGAAAATGCAAAGTAAAACGTATGCATTGAACGATGTGGTGGAAATGAAAAAACCACATGCCTGCAAAACGAACCGCTGGCAAATCACGCGTGTCGGGATGGACATTCGAATCAAGTGTCAAGGCTGCGGAGCAAGTGTGCTCATGCAACGCCGTGATTTCGATAAGCGATTCAAGAAAGTGCTTGAACAAGGGAACGCCGCCGAATAAGCGGCGTTTTTCTCTAGGTTATGAACGTGAGTTGCGGTTTAATCGTGGACTATCTATAATTGTGAAGGATGTGACGGTGTGGTGTACTGAATGTACCCACTCCACAGACGGCTTAACATTTCCCGGGAAACACCGGATGAGGAGGAACTACTAGTGGGATTAACAGCAGGAATTGTCGGATTGCCAAACGTCGGGAAATCGACATTATTTAATGCGATTACACAAGCAGGGGTCGAGGCGGCCAACTATCCGTTCGCGACAATCGACCCGAACGTCGGCGTCGTAGAAGTACCAGATGCGCGTCTTGATCGATTGACGGAACTCGTCAAACCGAAAAAGACGGTGCCGACAGCATTTGAGTTTACAGATATCGCTGGCATCGTGAAAGGTGCATCAAAAGGGGAAGGTCTCGGAAACAAATTCTTGGCGAACATTCGCGAAGTCGATGCGATTTGCCAAGTCGTCCGTTGTTTCGAAGACGAGAACATCACGCACGTCGCAGGCCGTGTCTCACCGATTGACGACATCACGACAATCAACCTTGAATTGATTTTAGCTGACCTTGAGCAAGTCGATAAACGCATCGCACGTGTTCAAAAAATGGTGAAGGCAAAAGATAAAGGTGCGGTACAAGAACTCGAAGCACTCGAAATCGTACGAGATGTTCTCGAGTCAGAGCGTCCGGCACGTGTCGCTGAATTATCAGAAGATCAACTCGCGATCGTCAAACACTTCCAATTGCTTACGATGAAGCCGATGCTTTACGTGGCGAACGTGAGTGAGGATGAAGTGGCAGATGCCGATTCGAACGAGTTTGTACAAGCAGTCCGTGATCACGCGGCAACAGAAGGGTCGAAAGTCATCGTCATCTGTGCACGAATCGAAGAAGAAATTTCAGAACTCGAACCGGAAGAACGCCTCGAGTTCTTACAAGATCTCGGCATCAAAGAGTCTGGACTTGATCAATTGATCCGTGCGGCTTACTCGACACTTGGTCTTGCGACATACTTCACGGCAGGTGAGAAGGAAGTTCGTGCTTGGACGTTCAAACAAGGGATGAAAGCCCCACAATGTGCCGGTCTCATCCACTCTGACTTCGAACGTGGATTCATCCGTGCCGAAGTCGTGTCGTATGACGACCTTGTAGCAGCAGGAAACATGACGACGGTGAAAGAACAAGGGAAACTTCGTTCAGAAGGAAAAGAATACGTCTTCCAAGATGGCGATGTTGTCACGTTCCGCTTCAACGTATAAGTTGATTTACGGAAACGTATTGTAAAAGTTAAGTAAGTTTGATAGTATATTATGACGTGAGTAAAACAATTGTTTGCTCCTTGCTCCTACAACCGGTAGGGGCCGTTAGTCCAAGAGGAGGTGAAAGATAATGCGTAAATACGAACTTCTTTACATTATCCGTCCATCAGTTGATGAGGAAGCGAAGAAAGCTTTAATCGAGCGCTTCAACAACGTCATCACTGAAAACGGTGGTACTGTTGAAAAAACAACAGACATGGGTAAACGTCGTTTCGCTTATGAAATCAATAAGATGCGCGAAGGACACTACGTTCTTCTTAACATCGTTGCTGAGCCTAAAGCGATCTTAGAAGCAGAGCGTCTCATGAAGATCTCTGACGACGTTGTCCGTCAAATGACAACAAAAGACGAGCGTTAATCCTTAACGTTTCGTATCGTGAAAGGGGAGCTTGGAGATGATTAACCGAGTTGTGTTAGTTGGTCGATTGACTCGCGATCCTGAAATGCGTTATACGCAGAGCGGAATCGCCGTAACACGCCTTACTCTCGCTTGCGATCGTCCATTCGCTGGACAAGATGGGAAGCGCGAGACGGACTTTATTGATTGTGTCGTTTGGCGCAAACAAGCAGAGAACGTAGCACAATACTTGAAAAAGGGCAGCATGGCCGGCGTTGACGGTCGCCTTCAAATCAGTAGTTACGAAGGACAAGATGGCCAACGTCGTTACCGGGCAGAAGTAGTCGCCGACAGCGTACGCTTCCTTGAACCACGCGGAGCCTCAGGGCAACGTGAGCAAGCACCATTAGGAGATGTCTTCAGTGGTGGTGAATCAAGTGGATCAGGATGGGGCGCAGGAGCTGCTTCGACTTCATCTCAGTCCTCGAATTCGAATAAAGGTTTTGACGCAGATCCGTTCTCGGGTGGCGGCAAAATCGACTTGTCAGATGATGATTTGCCATTCTAATCATCATGGACAATAAAAACTAACTTATAAAGGAGGTCTTCACATGGCACGTCGTCCAGGAGGTCGTCGTCGTCGTAAAGTATGTTTCTTTACGTCGAACAACATCACTCATATCGATTATAAAGACGTAGAATTGCTCAAACGCTTCGTTTCAGAGCGTGGTAAAATTCTTCCACGTCGTGTGACTGGTACTTCAGCAAAATACCAACGTCCACTTACTGTCGCTATCAAGCGCGCACGTCAAATGGCTTTGCTTCCATACGTTGCAGAGTAATTGTTTGACGAACGGCTTATCCTCTTGGATAAGTCGTTTTTTTGTATTTCATCTCGTCTGTAAGTGTGTAAGTGAAACCGACGAATATGGTATGATAGAGCAGAAACCTTTACGATTCCATGGGTGAACATTACTCATTTTAGGAGGCATACATGCACAGTGGTGAAGCAATAACATCCGTGAAGAACCAATACGCACGGCACATGATTCCATACGTGATTGGATTCCTTGTCTCGTTGGGATTGGCGTTCTACAACATTGTGGCGGCAATCACCCTGTTTATGGGCACGCTGATTTTTTTCATCTATCAGCAAGTGACGATGCGACGGGAGCGTAAACATTGGGAACAGTATGTCCTCTCTCTCTCTCATCAAATCGAAGAGGTCGGAAAAGAAGCGTTGACGACGATGCCGATTGGGATTTTAGTTTTTGACCAGGACCGACGGATCAGTTGGTATAACGAACAATCACGATTGATTTTCGAACTCGATATGGCGATTGGAATACCGCTTGATGCGCTCCATTCCGCCTTCGATGAATTGATTGAAGAAGAAGAGGATGAAGCCACGATCGAAGTGGGTGACCGTGTCTATCGTGTCTATTATAATCAAGTCCATCAAACCCTCTATTTATTTGACATGACCGAAGAAGCGGAGATGGAACAAAAGTATGTTCAATCGCAGACGGTCATCGGTATTTTGTATTTGGATAACTATGATGAGATGTCGACTGCGGTGGATGAACAGGTCCGTAGTGAAATCAATCGTCGGGTGACGGTACTCCTCAACCAATGGGCGCAGCGGCATCATATCTACATGCGTCGTACGGCGGCGGACCGCTTTTTCCTTGTCATGAATGAACGGACACTATCTGAACTTGAAAACAACCGCTTTTCAATCTTGGATGAAGTGCGTGATGCGACGAAGGAACAAAGAATCCCATTGACGTTATCGATTGGGATTGGATGTGGTGAGACGACGTTGACGGAGCTCGGCAATCTCGCTCAGTCGAGCCTGGATTTAGGACTTGGCCGTGGTGGTGACCAGGCAGTCATCAAGCGTCATAACGGAAAAGTTCGTTTCTTCGGCGGGAAGACAAACCCGACCGAGAAGCGAACGCGCGTCCGAGCACGTGTCATCTCGAACTCGATGCGTGACCTCATTCGGGAATCAAGCCGAGTCATCGTTATGGGACATAAGAATCCAGATATGGACTCGATCGGTGCTTCCATCGGTGTCATGAAATTGGCCGAGTTTGTCGGGCGCGAGGCGTATGTCGTCATTCCATCCGGTGAGACGAGTGTCGGGATCCAGCGGCTCGTCCAGGAAGTGGAGAACGATGAATCGTTATACAGTCAATTCTTGACCGAATATGAGGCACAGCCGCTCATCGATGAACAGACATTACTCGTCGTCGTCGATACACATCGTCCGTCCCTTGTCATTTCAAAAGATATTTTGGATCGGTCGGAGCGGGTCGTCGTCATCGACCACCATCGTCGTGGGGAAGAATTTATCGAAGATCCAGTTCTCGTGTATATGGAGCCGTACGCATCATCAACGAGTGAGCTCGTCACAGAATTGATTGAGTATCAGGCGGGAAACCGAAAGCTCTCGATTTTAGAGGCGACGTCACTTCTTGCAGGAATCATGGTCGATACGAAAGGATTTACGCTCCGTACGGGGTCCCGTACGTTTGATGCGGCATCCTTCTTGCGAGTTCAGGGGGCTGACACGGTACTCGTGCAACACTTCATGAGACAAGACCTCGATGCCTATATCGAGCAGTCCCAGATTTTGAGAAACACCGAAATGTATGCAGATGGCATGGCGATTGCGGTCGCTCCTGACGACGAGGCACACCATCAAGTGTTGATCGCTCAGTCCGCAGACCAGTTGCTGAATATGGAAGGCGTCAAAGCCTCGTTCGTCATCGCCATTTTACCGGACGGACGTACGGGAATCAGCGCGCGATCGCTTGGTGACGTCAACGTCCAGGTCATCATGGAAATGCTCGATGGCGGTGGCCATTTGACGAATGCAGCGACGCAACTTGAAGTGAGTCGTGAACAAGCGAAAGTCATGTTGCAAGAGGCAATCGATCATTATTTAACAGATGAAACTGAAGGAGAGGAATTAGAATGAAAGTCATTTTGAAAGTAGATGTAAAAGGACAAGGGAAAGCTGGAGAAGTGAAAAACGTGGCAGACGCTTACGCTAAAAACGTCTTGTTCAAGAAGAACTTAGCAGTGGAAGCGACACCAGGAAACCTGAAAGCATTCGCGGCAAAACAACGTCGTGCCCAAGAAGCAGCAGAAGAAGAGTTGAACGAAGCGAAACGACTTAAAGAGAAGCTTGAAAAAGAGACCATTGTCGTCACGACAAAAGCCGGTGAAGGTGGTCGCGTGTTCGGTTCGGTCACGAGCAAGCAAATCGCGGATGCCCTTAAATCGATGGGCTACAAAATCGATAAGCGTAAAATTGAACTCGAGCATCCGATCAAGGCGCTCGGTTTCACGAAAGTGCCAGTGAAGTTGCACCATGACGTCGTCGCGATGTTGAATGTACATGTACAAGAAGCTTGAAGGTGAGGTAGAGACGGATGAGTGATGCGATTCAAGTCAATACACCACCGCATAGCGTGGAAGCGGAGCAAGCCGTCTTAGGGGCAATCATCCTCGATTCGGATCGGTTGATTACGGCCTCAGAGCGGGTCGACCCGGACGACTTTTATCGTGTCAGCCACCAGCGCATCTTTGAAGCGATGCTAAAAATCAATGACCGAGGCGAGCTCGTCGACTTGGTCACGCTCAGTTCCGAGTTGCAGGCGCAAGGTATTTTAGACGAGATCGGGGGCCTCAACTATTTGGCGGAGGTCGCGGAATCCGTTCCCGCCATCGGGAACATCGGCTATTACTTGAACGTCGTCGACCAAAAAGCGGCACTCCGTCGCCTAATTCGAACAGCGACGAACATCGTTTCAGATGGTTATGAGCGTCAAGACGAGGTCGATTCTGTCCTCTCGGACGCGGAGCGGAACATTCTGAAAGTATCGCAACGAAAAGGGCAATCGAGCTTCCACCCGATTGGTTCTGTCTTATCCGATGCGTACTCGACGATTGAAAAGCTTCATCAGTCGAGCGGTGAGATCACGGGAATTGCGACCGGCTTCACAGATTTGGATAAGATGACAGCCGGTTTCCAACGAAACGATTTGATTATCGTGGCCGCCCGTCCATCTGTCGGGAAGACCGCATTCGCCTTGAACATCTCGCAGAACGTCGCGGTCCGTACGGGCGAGAACGTCGCCATCTTCAGTTTGGAGATGGGTGCCGAGCAACTCGTCATGCGTATGTTGTGTGCGGAAGGGAACATCGATGCCCAGCGCCTCCGGACCGGCCGTCTTGAAGCGGAAGATTGGGGTCGTCTCTCTCTCGCGATGTCCTCGCTCTCCCAAGCAGGCATTTATATCGACGATACACCGGGTCTTCGGGTCAACGAAATCCGAGCCAAATGTCGCCGATTGAAGCAGGAACATGGTCTCGGGATGATCATGATTGACTACTTACAGCTCATCGTCGGGAACGGGAAACCGGGCGAGAACCGCCAACAGGAAGTATCAGAAATCTCCCGTACCCTCAAAGCGATTGCACGGGAACTCCAAGTACCGGTCATCGCCTTGTCTCAGCTCTCACGTGGCGTAGAGAGTCGTCAAGACAAGCGACCGATGATGTCGGATATCCGTGAATCGGGAGCAATCGAGCAGGATGCCGATATCGTCGCCTTCCTCTATCGTGATGACTATTACGATAAAGAGAGTGAGGACGCCAATACGATTGAAATCATCATTGCGAAACAACGTAACGGTCCGACCGGTACGGTCAAGCTCTCTTTCCGGAAAGAGTACAACAAGTTCGTCAATATGGAGACGCAAGCCTTCGCACCACCGATGTAACGTCGGTGGTGTCTTTTTTATATAGGGATTGAATAAAATAACGAACGAATAGTTACATCTTATATAAAACGTTCGGTATTCAATTGACTTTCTCGCTTTTCAAGTGTACACTTACGGATGGTTTGAACAGAACGTTGATTAATAAGGAGGATTCATTATGTCATCAGTAGTCGTAGTGGGAACGCAGTGGGGCGATGAAGGGAAAGGGAAGATCACCGATTTCTTATCGAAACAAGCCGAAGTCGTCGCGCGTTATCAAGGGGGAGACAACGCTGGTCACACGATCGTCTTCAATGATACGAAATATAAACTTCACCTCATTCCGTCTGGGATTTTCTATTCGGATAAGACGTGTGTCATCGGGAACGGGATGGTCGTCAACCCGAAATCACTCGTGACAGAACTCGCTTACTTACATGAACGTGGTGTGAGCACAGATAACCTTCGAATCTCGAACCGAGCGCATATCATCTTGCCGTACCACCAGCTCCAAGATCGTCTCGAAGAAGAAGCAAAAGGTGACGCGAAAGTCGGGACGACACTAAAAGGAATCGGCCCAGCATACATGGATAAGGCGGCACGTATCGGGATTCGCATCGCCGACCTTCTCGACAAAGAAGTGTTCGCGGAGAAACTAAAGACCGTGCTTGAACTAAAAAACCGCATGTTCGTGAAAATGTATGAAGTTGATCCAATCGAGTTCGACGACATCTTTGAAGAATACTATGCGTACGGACAACAGTTCGCGAAATATGTGTGTGATACATCGGTCGTGTTGAACAATGCGCTCGACGAAGAGAAAAAAGTTCTCTTTGAAGGGGCTCAAGGGGTTCTTCTCGATATCGACCATGGAACGTATCCGTTCGTCACATCTTCGAACGCTGCATCGGGTGGCGTATCGAGCGGTGCTGGAATTGGACCATCGAAGATTCATCACGTTGTCGGTGTCTGTAAAGCATACACGTCACGCGTCGGTGACGGTCCGTTCCCGACAGAACTCGATGATGAGATCGGTCATACGATACGTGAAGTCGGGAAAGAATACGGAACGACAACAGGTCGTCCGCGTCGTGTCGGCTGGTTCGACTCGGTCGTCGTGCGTCACTCACGCCGCGTCAGTGGGATCACAGATCTTTGCCTCAACTCAATCGATGTGCTGACAGGTCTTGAGACGCTCAAGATTTGTACATCGTATGAGTACGAAGGAAAGCATCTTGACGAGTATCCGCCGAACTTCCGCGTCCTTGAGAAGTGTGTACCGGTATACGAAGAACTTCCAGGCTGGACAGAAGACATCACAGGGGTTCGTCGCTTTGAAGACCTTCCGGAGAACGCACAGCGTTACGTGCGTCGCATCGAGGAATTGACAGGAATCGAGTTGTTGACGTTCTCGGTCGGACCGGCTCGTGAACAGACCGTCATCTTGCGTGATATTTACGAAGCATAAGAAAGGGAGCCACGGGGCTCTCAGACTGTAGACAAAGTATAGGTCTTATGCCCAATCCGGACACGGCTCGCTTTCCTAGGGGCAAGCAGGGAGCCGCATCGCGACTGTGTCACTGCTGGGTCTCCCTTTGCTTGCTATTCCCTCAGGAGTCTCGCCTGCCCGTTCTTGGTCACCTTTTGTCCTTCGTCCCATATAATGGTGCGAGAAGAACACACAGAGGGCGGATCTAATGATCAACAAGTCGACACAATCCATCAATCATGGTCTGACGAACGGAACGGATGTTGAACAGCGGCCCGAGGAGGATGATCTCGGCGTTTACCTTCCCTTTCCCCTAAAACATCGATTCAAAGTAAATACCAAGCTTTTCTTCGCCCGTCGTGGCCTTAGAAAAAGACAAACGGCCGCCAGATGACGACCGTTTGCGTTGCTCGCCCGACGGCGCCCCGACTCCGACAGGAAAGCAATCCGACGGAGACCCAGTAGCGACCTAGGTCGCGATGCGGCTCCGGGATTGCCTGCGGAAAGCGTGGGCGCCGGAAGGACGAGTTCGAACATGTTATTTGTCAACAAGCTGGGAGCCACCGGGCTCTCTTTTTCTATTTCCACGGAAATGGACCACGCTTTCTAAGCTGTTTAAAAAGAGTTACAATGTAGGCATGTACGTTTAATGATAAGAGGAGGACTCACTGAATGGATCGTACGATTTTAGTGGTAGATGACGAACAACCAATCGCAGATATATTGAAGTTTAAACTTGAAAAAGAAGGTTACCAGGTGCATGTCGCCTATGACGGCGAAGAGGCACTCGTCAAAGTAGAAGAGATTCAACCGGATCTCATCTTGCTCGACATCATGCTTCCGCTCAAGGACGGTATGGAAGTATGCCGTGAGGTACGGAAGAAGTATGATATGCCGATCATCATGTTGACGGCAAAAGATTCCGAAATCGACAAAGTACTCGGACTAGAGCTCGGTGCAGACGATTACGTCACAAAGCCGTTCAGCTCACGTGAATTGTTAGCCCGTGTCAAAGCGAATATGCGACGTCATGCGACGGCACCCGCGCCGGAAGCAAAAGGCGCGAACGCGAACGATATCGTAATCGGCGATTTGACGATTCATCCGGACTCGTACATGGTGACGAAGCGGGATGAGAAGATCGAATTGACGCATCGCGAGTTCGAATTGATTCATTACCTCGCGCAAAACATCGGACAAGTGATGACGCGGGAGCACTTGCTCCAAACGGTATGGGGCTATGATTACTTCGGTGATGTGCGTACCGTGGACGTCACGGTGCGTCGTCTTCGTGAAAAAGTAGAGGACAACCCGTCGACTCCGACGTATATCATTACGCGTCGCGGCGTCGGGTATTATTTGAAGGCAGGAGAAGAAGATTAAACGATGAAACGGACGAACTTCTTTAAATCAATCCAGTGGAAGCTCGTCGTCATCTATGCGCTGCTCATTCTCGTTGCGATGCAAGTCATCGGCGTGTACTTTGTGCGTTCTTTGGAACGGCAATACATCAACAACTTCTCGCAGTCACTTGTCGACCGAGCGAACCTACTGAGCTACAACATCAGTGAGGGGATTGCCGCGAGCGAGAGTGACTCGACCACGGACCAGCAGTTGAACCAGTTACTGGATCAGCTGCTGTCTGAATTTACAGAGAGCACGACGCTAGCTGACGACATTCGAGAAATCCAAATCATCGACACGAACAGTGTCGTCCGGGCGACCTCGAACCCAAATAATCAAAGTCTTGTCGGACAACGGACGGCGAGCACGTTCATTCAAAAGTCATTCGCGACAGGCGGAGCGCAAGAGACGCTCGTCTATGAAGATTCAAATGAACGAATGCGCGTCGTCGCCGTTCCAATCAAGTCGGAAGTGGACGGCACGACGACGGGGATGATCTATATCGAGGCATCGATGAAGTCCATCTACAACCAGATGGAACAAGTGACACGCATCCTTGCAACGGGGACGTTGATTGCCCTGATCATCACCTCGTTCCTCGGAATCCTTTTATCGCGAACCATCACGCGACCGATTGCCGATATGCGGAGGCAGGCTGTCGAGATGCGGAAAGGGAACTTCTCGCGGAAAGTTAAAGTGTATTCGGATGACGAGGTCGGTCAACTCGCCTATGCGTTCAACGAATTGACGGATGAGTTGATGGAGGCGAACGCGACAACGGAAGCCGAGCGACGCCGCTTGACGAGTGTCCTCGAGAACATGTCGGACGGTGTGGTCGCGACTGACCGCTCGCTGCGGGTCATCTTGATGAACGACCAGGCGCGCGACATGCTTGGGGTCGATGAAGAAGAGGCGATGGGGACGAATCTACAAAATCTTCTCGCATTCGAAGAGGAAATCATCATTCCGGAAGACGGCACGATGCCGACAAAACTGATTGACCTTAGTACGGACGAAGAATTGTTCCTCGTTCGTGCCTATTTCTCGCCGATTCAAAAATATAGTGGACCAATCACAGGTCTCATCGTCGTCTTGCATGACGTCACGGAACAAGAACAGGTCGAACAGGACCGCCGTGAATTCGTTGCGAACGTCAGTCATGAATTGCGGACGCCACTCACGACGATGCGTAGTTACTTGGAGGTTCTTGCAGAAGGTGCTTATCAGGATGAGGAATTGGCGCCACGTTTCTTAGAAACGGCACAAAACGAGACGGAGCGGATGATTCGCCTCGTCAATGACTTGTTGCAGCTCTCGAAGATGGACAGTAAAGAATATAAGATGCAAAAAGTGAAGTTCGACTTTGTGCAGTTCTTTAACGACATTATCGACCGTCACGAGATGACGAAAGGGGATGCGATTCAATTCCGTCGCAAACTGATGAAGCGTCGTGTCTACGTGCACGCTGATCAAGATAAGATGACCCAAGTCATCGACAACATCATCACGAACGCCATCAAGTTCTCACCAGAAGGCGGGACGATTACGTTCCGGACGATGCTTCGGGCGAAACGCCTCGTCATTGGCATCAAGGATGAAGGGGTCGGGATTCCAAAGTCGAACTTGAAGAAAATTTTCGAGCGTTTCTATCGTGTTGATAAGGCACGGGCGCGTAACATCGGTGGTACCGGCCTCGGTCTATCGATTGCCAAGGAAGTCGTATCCGCTCACGGTGGCGACATCTGGGCAGAGAGTGAATTTGGAAGAGGTACAACGATTTACTTCACAATCCCGTTCGATACGATTGTGGAGGTGAATGATTGATGAAACGGTTTACGATTGCAAAGCCAGAACTGTGGAAGTCGTTCATTTTGCTCACGTTAATCGTCACGTCGATTGTTCAAACCATCATCTTGTGGGACTATCATCCCACGTATCAGGCCGTCCAATCGGAAACGCCACTCACGACGGTGGACGAGTCATTGCAGCGTCGAGCGGACCAAGTGATCATTCCCGTTCAAGCGGTCGTGCATGACAACAATGCTGTGTTCGCTTCAAAGAATACACCGAAGCAACTGATGCGTGTCATTCGGGATTCGTTTGAAGCGAGTGAGTTCAAGCCGCTCGCTGTGAAAAACGTCCCGAGTTTCTATACGGATATCAACGAGGGACTGGAGTTGATCTTACCGGAGGCCTACTATGCGGACACGCTCAGCTATATGCTTCCGGGAACGTATAGTCTGTCTGGGAAGATTCCACAGCGAATCCTCATCTACATGGACGACAGTGTGTTCAACATCCGCGCCATCATGAGCGACCAGTCCATTTGGGAAGGGAAGTTGACGAAAGTCGGAAACGGCGATGTGAACAGTCTTTTCTTAAAAAACTCGAGTCGAACGATGAAGCGCGTGACGTATACGGATGAACGCGTGAATTACATCCCAGTCGTCGGACCTGAGATGAATGAGTTGTTCGCGTATGACGTGTCGTCGATTCAAATCGACGCTCGTCTCGACTGGATGCGAGATACGTTCTTCCCAGGTGACCCGAACGTTCAAGAAGTCGACCCGGCAAGCTCGGTCGGGGCGTTGACGAATGGTGTCAGTGTGGCGGAATACGATGCGAAACTGAATGCCAGTCGCTATCGAAACCTGTCTCGGAATAGCACCGAGCGTGATACAGCAATCGGGTTAGATTCCATTGTGGAATTCGTGAACTTCCACGGGGGATGGGTCGATGAAGCATCTGAGAATCAAGGGCTGTCTCTTCGATTCGATGCCATCACACCGGCCAATAAAGGATTTGAAACGACCGTGTTCCGTTTTCACGTGAAAGGATATCCCGTCTTCAGTCAGCGTGAGGCGTTTATCAATAACGATGCCATCGACTTATCCACATTACGTGTGGAAAACGACGGGGCACAGGTTCGGTCAATCACACGTAACCACTTGGAAATCGATCGGTTGATCACCGTCGGCACGACACAGTTGGCTGATGCGGATGAGGTGCTCGGTACGCTCATCAACTCCGGACGATTTGAGAACGTGACCGAGATTCGAATCGGTTATGAGATTGAATATAACGAGGATACGAGCCGCTATGTGACGTTTTCACCGAACTGGTTCGTGCGTGAGGCGGGCCGTTGGGTCCCATACAATCAGGGAGACGATTGGACAGAAAGGATGATGTATCGTGGATTGGAGTAAAGCGAAATCGATTTTAATCTTTGCCTTCCTCGCCTTGAACATCTATCTGTTGTTTCAATTGCTGACGGAAACATGGGCGACCGAAGTCGTGACGAATGACAACACCTCGATCACGCAGATTTTAGACCAGCGGAATGTCGATCCGGCAAAATTGCCACGGATGGGTCGAGATATCGGCTATTTGACGGGTTCGTCTGAAGAGATGTCAGATGCGATGATCACGAAAAATCGGGAGGCGCAGCTCGCGACGACGCTCGACAACATGCAACTCGAAGTCGAGTTGAAACAACCTGTGCCGCTCGATGCGAAAGATTTGCGGACGACCGCCTCGACGTTTGTAGCGGAATATGTCCCGTTTGGAAACGAGTATGCCTACTGGCGCTACGATGAAAAAACGAGACAAATCGCTTTCGTGCAAACATTCGAGGATAACAAGATTTTTTCAGCACCTGAAGTCGAGGGAGATACGGAAATGTACATCGGTCCGTCCCTCATCCTCATTCAGTTGAACGAGTCGTTCGAAGTGACGGATTATAAACAGCGTCATTTAAAAGACCTCTCGTCAAAAACGCAAGACGACCTCGTGTTGACGGCCAGTGAAGCTATCTCACAACTCGCATCTCGGAAGTACTTCCAACCGAACCAGGAGCTGCGGACCATCAGTACCGGGTTTTACAGTTTACCGCTCGACAGCTCTGGCAGTTTGATCATCATGCCACCGCTTTGGTCGATCGGGATTGATGATCAGGTCTACTTCGTCAATGCGATCGATGGAACGGTCGAGCACGTGGAGTTTGAAACGAAAGAATAAAAGGAGTGATTGCGTGACTTTACAGTATAGTGTGTTAGCGAGCGGGTCGACCGGAAACGCCCTCTACATCGAGACGGAACGGACGAAGCTGCTCGTCGATGCCGGATTGACCGGAAAAGCGATGCAACAGCGCATCGAAGCCATCGGTCGGACGTTTGACGGAATCGACGCACTGCTCGTCACCCATGAGCACTCCGACCATATTAAAGGTGTCGGGATATTAGCACGTAAGTACAATGTACCGATTTATGCGAATGCGAAGACATGGGCGGCGATGGAATCACTGATTGGAAAGATTGATCCTGCCTTGAAGTTTCAAATCGAAGTCGGAGACGTGAAACAGTTCGGGGATATTGAAATCGAGACGTTCAACGTGAGCCATGATGCGGCAGACCCGATGTTTTATCAGTTTGCCCATGACGGGAAACGATTGGCCCATATCACCGATACGGGATATGTCTCGGACCGGATGAAAGGGATCATCCGTGGGGCGGACGACTTCATCTTTGAGTCGAACCATGACGTCTCGATGTTGCAGATGGGGCGTTATCCATGGAGTGTCAAACGACGGATTCTTGGCGACTATGGCCACGTCTCGAACGAGGATGCGGCCATCGCGATGAGCGAGGTCATCGGAGACTGCACGAAACGGATCTATTTGGCCCATTTGAGTAAGGACAACAATATGAAAGAGCTCGCACAGATGAGCGTCTCGCAAACACTCGGCATGCGAGACGTTGACTTAGGTCGAATCAAATTGTGCGATACGGACCCGACAATCCCCACTTCACTCGTTTCTTTATAAGGAAACTTGGGAAAAGACAGGTATCACACTGTCTTGAAGGGGGGATGCGTCGTGAACGAAGAGAGACACCATGAGTATGAACCTCAAGACGTCGAACCTGAAGTACACGAAGCAACAGAAGAGAAATCGACGTATCCGTCTCGGAGCGAATGGCGACCGAAGCAAGAGGAGCACGTACGCCATAAGCCGAGACCCAATATAAAACCGTTGTTACTCGGAGGGGTTGGCGGATTCTTAGGAGCGGCTTTGTTTTTTGTCATCGTGATGCTCTGGGATTCGCCGACCTCTCGTTTTGTGACGAATGAACTGACGCGGACCGAACAGGCCGTCACCGTCACCGAATCGGACGTCACGACCGCTGTCCTTGGGGCGAAGCCGTCCGTTGTCAGCATCACCAATATCCAGCGTGCGTTCACCTCGGACTCGCAATGGGAGGCGGGTGCCGGCTCTGGCGTCATCTATAAAGTAGAAGGAAACACGGCCTATATCGTCACGAACTTCCATGTCATCGAAGAAGCGGACGAGGTCAACATCGCCTTTTCCGATGGTCAAATCGCCTCGGCAACCATTTTAGGCGAAGACCCGCTCAACGACTTGGCTGTCGCCGAGGTCGAGTTGCCGGAAAATATCGATGTGAAACCAATTGTCCTCGGGGACTCCACCGTTCTCCAGGCCGGTGAGACCGTCATGGCCATCGGAAATCCGCTCGGTGTCTTCTCAAACTCGGTCACCCGTGGTATCGTCAGTGGTGTCGAGCGGACGGTGCCGGTCGATACGAACAACGACGGTTTGATGGATTATAACGCGGAAGTCATCCAAACGGATGCGGCCATCAACCCGGGGAATTCGGGTGGTGCCCTCATCAACATTCGAGGAGAGCTCGTCGGAATCAATTCGATGAAAATCGCCGAGGCGAGCGTAGAAGGGGTCGGGTTTTCCATTCCCGTCAACGTGGCGCTACCGGTCATTGACATGTTAGAACGCGACGGCAAAGTGACACGGGCGCAGCTCGGTGTCACGATTCAAGAAGTCATCGCCGTACCCGGTAACATCCGAAAAGAGTACGGGATCTCATTCGACCAGGAAGACGGTGTCTTCGTGGAAGAAGTGACACCGGGTAGTCCGGCTGAAGAAGCGGGACTACGTGTTGGCGATGTCATCACGAAAATCGGAGACCGGGAGATTAAACGATACGTCGATTTACGCGATGCGTTATATCGGGACGCGACGGTCGGTGATACAATCTCCATTGAGTATTTACGTCGCGGAGAAGCAAGAGAAACTGAGGCGACATTAACTGAAGCAACATAAAGAAGCGGCGACGCTTCTTTTTTAAGGAGGAAAAACTGTGGAAAAAAAAGTATGCAAGGAACATGTTGAAATCGCTTTAGACATCATTGTGGATGAAACAGGTGAATACCCGTTGCTAGAGGAATTATCCACAAGTGAACACGTGACATGTGAGTTCTGTGAAGCCGATGCAACATATATTGTGTCAAGCAAAAACTAATTATCAACATGTGGATTTGTGGATAACTCTGTGGATAACCCTATGGATAACTCCAAAAAAACTGTGGAAAAAGGAAGAATTGGATGAATATTTCAATTATCACGGTCGGCAAACTGAAAGAAAAATATTTAAAACAAGGAATTGCCGAGTATACAAAGCGGCTGTCTGCCTACGCAAAAGTGCAGGAAATCGAGGTCTCAGACGAAAAAGCACCCGAGCATTTGAGTGAGGCAGATATGTTACTAGTAAAACAAAAGGAAGGCGAACGGATTTTGGCGAAGATATCCCCAGATACGCACGTCATCGCCTTGGCGATTCAAGGAAAGCAGCGGACGAGTGAAGAGTTCGCCCGTGAACTCGATCAACTCGCGACGTACGGAAAGAGTAAAATCGCCTTCGTCATCGGGGGATCGCTCGGTTTGTCGGACGATGTGATGAAGCGAGCGGATGATACAATCTCGTTCTCGAAGATGACGTTCCCCCACCAACTCATGAAGCTCGTGTTGTGTGAACAGATATATCGGGCGTATCGGATCAATCGGAATGAACCGTACCATAAATAAATGAGGTTTTCGTAAAAACCATTCGTAAAAACCATATAATAGTGTATTATGTATAATGATTACATTATTATATGGGGGTATTACAATTATGAACAAAGAGAATGCGCCTCATCAATGGGAAGACGATATTCAATACTCAAAACAACAATACAATGAGTGGTACATTAGAGAAGCGCCTGCCACTTACACTGAAGATTTTGTATTAACAAGTACTAGAGTAGAATTATTTTTTAGACTTACTAATAATCTTGAGAATATCTCCGTCCAATTATTAAAAGAAAATCCGGATCTTATTACTGTGTTAAGAATGTGTACATCTCCAGCCATAGCACACGACCGGTTAAGTGGTTTAGCTAACGTACCAAAACATGTATTAAAAAGAATGCACGAAGGTTTTTTGCCGAGTTCAGTAACTGATAATCAATTAGAGAGAATTATTATGATCACTCGTGACTTGTTAGAAAAGCGTTTATTTCCTTGGGTGTTTAGTTATATGACTGAAGATGATAAAATAAATCATGTAAATAATGCAATTCAAATTGTCACAGATAGACTTTTATCGTCTATTTCAAACACTAGAGTTAAGATGGCACAAGAGGTAAGACAGTTAGATATTTTAACTGCCTACCTAGATGAAAAGGGTTATTCACGATTTTTAGGATTTAATTTTAGAGAGATGCCATTGGGTTCGTATGCACCTAGACTCAATGTCCCAGGTCAAAAAAGTGATGGTACAAACATTAATATTCCAGTTGATTTAGTCGTGAAATCCTTCCATCAAGATGTAGATGAAGTTCCTATTTTAATTGAATGTAAGTCAGCTGGAGATTCAACGAATACTAATAAGAGAAGAAAAGAAGAGGCAAGTAAGTACGCTAATTTACAGAGAGTCTATGGTCCAAATATTCATTTTATACTTTTCTTGTGTGGATACTTTGAACGCTCTTACCTCGCATATAATGCTTCAGAAGGAATTGATTGGGCTTGGGATCATCGCGTAGAGGATTTAGAGGAATTAATTACATCAAGGGAGTAAGGTATGATCAAACTAATCGAAAATCAAATGTTAAATTTCGAGAAATTATTAAAAGCAAGTAGAACGAGTAAAGAATTGAATAATCAAGGGCAGTTCTTTACTCCATTTGCTTTAAGTCATGAGATTGTGAAAGAGAGCATCAAATACCTTCCTGAAATTTATCATAATGAGATTAGATTTTTAGAACCTGCTTTTGGGCACGGTTCTTTTTATCTTAGTCTAATATCTGAATTAAATAAATGTGAAAAATACAGGTTGAAGCATGCATTGGGTATCGAAAAAGATGAAAAAATATTTAAATTTAGTTCAAGAATTTTTGATGAACATGATTTGAATTTGATAAATCAGGACTTTACAACTTTTAAAAGCATGATGCCTAGAGCTAATCTATTAATAACAAATCCACCATATGTAAGACATCACCATCTATCTTTGAAAGACAAATCAAAACTCAAAGAAGCAGTAAGTGATGTAATTGATATAAAAGTAAGTGGTCTCGCCGGACTGCATATATATTTTATGCTTTTAGCGCATGCTCATTTAGAAAAAGATTCAATCTCATCCTGGCTTATTCCTTCTGAATTTATGTCGGTTGGCTACGGATCGGCATTAAGACAGTATTTAACTGAGTACGTAACACTCGAGCGTATTCACATTTATAATATAAAAAAATCTTTGTTTGATAATGCGGCTGTATCTTCTGCTGTAGTTATATATCGAAATTCTAAACCTAAAGAGACTCATGAGGTTAAAATTAGTGTAGGAGACTCAATTGATACTACAGAGTTTAAAAAAATTAAGTTGAGTGAATTTAAGCGTACCGACAAATGGATAAATCTTTTCCATGAAACTGATTTTGAATTTAGTAATAAAACCGCAAGATTATCAGATTTTTTTGAAATCAAACGCGGGATCGCAACTGGAGCAAATAACATCTTTATCATAAGTGAAGAACAAAAAAATGAATTAGGTTTACCACCATCTGCATATAAATTTATTGTACCTTCGAAGAGAGAGTTAGATAAAGTCTTGAAGGACGATATCATCCGAGCAGAAAATGACGGTTCGCCTAGTAACATTCCAAAACGCTATTTGATTGACTGTGATTTAAAGATGGAAGATATGAAGTATGAATTGCCTAGGTTATATAGATACTTTAATGATATTGAAAATCGTGGACTAAATAAGAGCTATCTTTTGTCAAAACGCTCACCTTGGTATAAACAAGAAAAACGACATTCTCCTTTATTTTTGTGTAGTTATATGGGAAGAGCAAAAGCGGGTAGCGAAAATGCAACTTTCAAAATTTATATGAATAAATCAAAAGCTATTGCACCCAATACGTACCTTATGATTTATCCTAAAGAATTTTTAAAAGTGGCGATTCAAGATAATCCGGGATTAGAATTTGAAATTTTTAATATTCTAAGAAAAATCTCGAATGAGGCATTTAGTCGTGAAGGTAGAGAATACGGGGGGGGATTACAAAAGGTTGAACCGAGTGAGCTTGCCAATCTTCCCGTAGAAGGAATCAAGAAACTATTAGACGCTTTGAGTGTAGAAGGGGAAACATACCAACCGTCGTTTTTTAAAGAATAAATATATATTATTTCCTTGAGAATATTTGAGGAGGTAATATGATGAGCAATGAATCAAAAAAACGAATTTCAATCGTCACATTGAAGTTGGTAAGAGAAAAATCAATACTATACGCTAAACGCCGCATCACCTCACCAGGTGATGCGGTTTCTTTGTTCCGTGATTATATGGGCGACCTTGATCGTGAGCACTTTGTATTGATGGGGTTGAATATGAAGAACGAACCAGTCGTGATCGAGACCGTCCACATTGGCTCTCTAAGTGCGTCCATAGTTCACCCTCGTGAAGTGTTCAAATCGGCTATCTTATCGAACGCAGCGTGTATCATGGTGTGTCATAACCATCCGTCTGACGACTGTGAACCTAGCGGAGAAGATATATCAGTAACGGAGCGCTTGGCAAAGGCTGGAGACTTAATCGGCATTCCGTTGCTAGATCATTTGATTATAGGTACAGAAGGATATGTCTCATTGAAAGAAAGAGGTCATTGCTGATGGATGATGCTAAAACGATTATCAACCGCGCACTTATGTATGTGGATAAATCGGATGAGGTGTGGTGGGACCTGATTGTCAGCGAGGCATTCGAATTCGATAAAGAGGAGTTGGATTTGTCCTTCCTACCTGATGAAATCGAAAAAACAACGGGAAATCGGGTCCAGCTTGAGACGTATCTGTATAAAGCATATCTGGTCCATCTCATACGTGATGAGCACAGAACGTGTCTGGTCATTTATCATCGTGACGAACTGAAACTGATTCAACTAATCGAGGAGGAATAAATAATGAACGAGTATCAACGAATTTGGATTGACGGCGAGGAAGTCTATTGCAAGTCGGACGCATGGATCAATGCGGACTCGGATAGCATCTGGGATGAAGATGCGATGAAAGACATCTTGATGGAGGAATACGTGTCGGATGGGACGGATATCGATGAGGGTGTGGTCAGACAAGTATTGAGTCAATTGCCTGCTGAAGATCGCAATATGGTGGCGCTGTATCTGTCTTATTATTTAAAGTTAGCGGAGGAATGAAGATGAAAGAGCTGTGCAAAGTTATTATCAATCTCACGATTTCAATAATTAGACACAAATGAATGGGGTGTAGCGAATTATGGATTTTTAATCATGATTCGCTATTTTTTTTACTCGAATAATCTTATAATCAGGTAAAAATTGAATAATTATAAATAACTGAATATTTCAATTATTATAAAATACTCCATCTATCAAGAAAAATCCTCCGGTTTTATCGATAGCAGGACAGGCACTTACGACGGCGAGGATGCAAAACCCCTAGCAACAGCGGGGCGAAAAGTTTTTGTTGTTTTTCTATTCCCTTTATACAAATCCATGCCATATAGTGTGTCTACCGGGCCCGGACATTAACTAAAAGGGGATATGAGGAATGTCGCATTTATCCGAACGAAACGAACACAAACCGCAAGCACACGAGTACGACGAGTCAATTGCAGAATCGTATGAAACGATACCAGACGAGCAGGTGGAGCACATAGACTATCAATCGGTATTTACAGACGGTCAGTATCTCATGCACTACGAGGACGGACCTGAGTTCCTTTTAAATCCAAAGGGTGTTTACGCGATGAAGTACGATAAGGACTACGATGACTATATGCCTGCACGTAAACGCTTATGTACCCCGATGTATGTACGCAGTGTGACACGAAACAGCATCACAGGAGAGCTGATCGCGACCATCGCATACAAATTACAGGGTTTAGAGTGGTATGAACTCGAACTCTCGTCTCAAAGTATCAATGAAGGGGTGTCGTCCAATCTATCTAGCCTCGGGGTAGTCATCAATCCGACTCCTGGCAATAAGCCGTTACTTGCTCACTATCTGATGCTCCAAATCAATGAACTTACCCATAACTCCATCCACGAGTATGTAGGATTTCGTAAGCAAAAACGCATCGATGGAGACTCGATACTGTTTGCCCATCAAGCTTACGAGTACGAGCGTACAGAAACGGGTGAACTCTTTATAACGGAAAGTCAGGTGAGTGAGCGATATCGTAAAGCGGTGACGGTAAAAGGCAATGCGGATGATCTCATTCAACGACTGAAAGTACTGTTTCCGCACAAGGAAGTCAAATTCGCACTAGCAATCGGATTCTCTGCCTTGTTACATGGCTATCTTAAGTTACAAAAGCCAGACCTTCTCAACTACATCATCCATCTGCATGGGAACAGCTCGACAGGGAAGACCACAGCCGCAAAATTGGCTGTCAGTGTTGGCGGTAGTCCGTTAGAGGCGCCTCTTAAGACATCGTGGGATGCGACACCTAATGCACTGTTGAACGGTTTTCAAGGAAACTTCGGTCTACCTGTACTCATCGATGAGTCTTCGATGGCGTCCCGTGATGCGTCAGATATGATTTATCAGTTTTCGAACGGTGAAGAACGTGCGAGATTAGGGCGTGATTCCCGACAAAGACCACGAGCCGTTTTTGCGACGATTTGCGTATCCACAGGTGAGCAAAGCCTACGGAACTTGGATCGACATGGACGCAATGTTAAGAATGCAGGTGTTTCCGTTCGCGCTATCGAGGTCACCGATCTCAATTTTATGCCATCGAAAGAAGTCGCTGAGACTGTCTCAAAAATAATTCATGAGCATCATGGAATATTGGGACCAATCTTTGCTGAAGGCTTGCTCCGTATTGACCCTAAGAAAGTATTGGCTTCTTGGAACAGGACTCGCGACAGCTATGAATCACTCGTATCGAGTTCGAGCAATTACGTGAACCGACTATCGCCGATGTTTGCCACGTTAGATTTATCGATTCGTTTAGCATATTCATACTTCTTCAAATCAGCAGAGGATGATCAAACTCAAGTCTCAACAGAATTTCAAGCATTTCGAGACATGATGGTGCACATCTTTGAGGAACAGTTGAAGACGCTAGATATTGCGAACACGGCATACGACCAATTCCGCAACTATGTCATCACGCACATTCGAAAATTTAAATATGACTCATACCGTCCCGTGAGTAATGACGTCTTAGGTGAGATTAAACCCATCAGACATCCAAATCGATTCGAAGTGTTCATACTGCAAGAGCATCTTCATGAGTTTTTCAGAAAAGCAGGATATACGAGTCCGAAGGTAGTCCTGAAAGAGTGGAAATCCAAAGGCTTCATCGTCTCAGACAGTGATCGCATTACTTCACGAACGAAGACATTAGGTAATGATCGATTGACAGGGTATCGGGTCACTTTTGAGTCTGGAACTTTTGATGATTATCTGCCTACCGAGTCAGAGTTAAGCCTTCGATATGGACCTCAATGGGAACAACCTGGTTCTCAGCAGACCCAAGTACAGCACATCGAGCCTGACCTGCAATTGATTGACGTTGAACTTCCCCCGCAAGACGGAGACGACATTTAAGGAGCGAATGAACAATGCACATCGACACTCAAGCAAACGAACTAGCAAATATTCTCAAGGACATGGTGCTGTACCAACAAGCGAACAGAGAGGCGGAGACGAAAAATGACTAATTCATTAGGGAACATGATCTTGGAACTTCAACAATCGTATTCGAAAAAGGACTTTACTTCGACAACTGGAAAGCGCGCGGCAATTTATGCCCGCGTTTCCACGGTCGAGCAAGCCGATGAAGGCTATTCCATCGATGCCCAATTAAAAATACTTCGTCAAGTATGCGAAGAAAAAGGCTTTGAACTCGTTGAGGAGTTCGTGGACCGAGGGATTAGTGGGAAGGACGTCGTGAACCGTCCTGGGCTTCAGGCAATGCTTCAGGCTGTCGAAGAAAGAAGACTCGATATCGTACTCGTCTGGAAAATGAATCGTTTATCCCGAAAAATCACGGATATGCTGAACATCGTCGATTCATTGAAACTCCGTAACGTTGAATTTTATTCCCACACCGACAATA
Organism: Caryophanales bacterium; assembly: GCA_902362975.1. Taxonomy (GTDB): domain Bacteria; phylum Bacillota; class Bacilli; order Exiguobacteriales; family Exiguobacteriaceae; genus Exiguobacterium. Next base: position 3,750 of record CABIYO010000019.1, on the reverse strand, counting down.
TCGATACGAATACCCCACAAGGAAGCTTTCAGTTTCACATCATGGCTGCTGTCTCCGAGTTCGAACGGAAGAACATCGCTGAGAACGTGAAAATGGGGATGATTGAACGCGCTCAGAGTGGTCGATGGAACGGGGGTGTCGTATACGGCTATGACATCATCAAGGTACGGGACACGATGCGGAAACGGGGCGATACGGTTCTTGAAATCAATCCAGATGAAGCAGAGGTCGTGCGCCGGATATTTACCCTTTATAATCTGGGCGATGGTTATAAGACCATTGCCAATCTGTTGAATCGTGAAGGGTACAAGACCAAACATAAACGCGAGCACTCCATTAATGGAATCAAGACCATCCTGACCAATCCGCTTTATGCCGGATACATCCGATACAATGTGCGACAAGAATGGGCGACCAAACGTCGTAACAACATCAATCCAGATCCTGTACTCGTCAAAGGTATTCATGAACCCATCATCGATGAGGAGACATGGCAAAAAACGCAAGAGCTGTTGAAGGGAAGAAGCTACACGCCAAACCGGGTACACTCGGGGAGCTATCTGCTAACGGGAATCATGAAGTGCCCGCAATGCGGAGCAGGAATGGTGCTCTCCCGGACGACGAATCGACGAAAGAACGGTGAGAAGCGTGTGCTTGAATACTATGCCTGTGGACAATGGAAGAACAAAGGGTCATCGGTCTGTAGCTCTAACGGGGTTCGAATTGATAAAGCGAATCCTTATGTCATCAACCGTATTCGCGAGTTGTTAAACGATCGGTCACTTTTAAAAGGACTGATTGAAGCGGTGAACAAGAATGCGAAGGAGGGAATCCAGCCGTTGCAGAAGCGTCATGCACACCTGACGCGACGACTGGAGAGCTTAGAAAGGAAGCGTGAAAAAACATTCGGTCTTTACGAAGATGGGATGATTAAAAAAGTCGAGGTACAAAAACGCTTAGAAGCGAGCGACCTCGACATCGAGACGACGAAGAATGAGCTGTCTCAGATTGCACGGCAACTTCGTGAGCAAGACCGATTAAAAGTGGATACTGACGTCGTAGAAAGCGTGCTAAGCAACTTCATGACACTGTATGACGAAGCCCTGACTGTTGAGCAAAAGAAACGTTTAGTGCGTATCTTAGTCGAAGAAATTACGATTGACGCAAGTCGCCAGATTGAGACGATTCAAATCAAACTGAACGAAGAAGTCATACGCTTCTTTTCGAGCAAAGGTGGAGATGATCCTGACGGGTCACCTCCGCCTTTTTCATTGTTATTGAATATTGCATGAAGTTGCTTATCAGACAAAGCTGAAATCAATTCTAAGCGTCCAAATGGAGGTTTAAAACGGCTTTTATCCATGATGCGACTAAATGTGCTTCTATCTAATGAAAGCCGCGTATATCGCCTGTTACGCGGCTTTTGCTTTAGGACCCGGAAACCCAGATAATTGGAGAAAAAGTAGGAGATTCAGTCTTTAATAATCACATGAGAAAGTAATATTTTTAAAAATAAGTAGATACTGTGTAACGTGTTTCGTGAAATGAGGATATGTCTAAAACGACCTTCATATTTACATAAAAATTATAAAAATGTTTTTATTTTCAAAAAACAAAGGATGATAGGTAATGAAAGCAGAAAAGTTAAATGACGTTTTCTATACAAATCTTAGGCTGGAGGAATTTAAATGGAACAAAAACAAACGGAAACAGAACTTTTAAAGGAGTCATTAATTGTCTTAGATACAAATATATTAACAAGTGTGTACAAATATTCTCTAGTTAGTAGTAAGCGAATATTAAACTACTTGTCTTCCTATTCGGACAATCTATGGATTCCATTTCAAGTAAAAAAAGAATTTTATAAAAATGCACCTAAGGTCATACAATACAATCTTTACAAAAAATTAGACAAAGAACTAATGAGGCATTTGAAAACTCAAAAGGATAATTTATTTTTACAGTTAACACAATATGAAGAGAAACGCTTTTCTAACTTTATTGAATTAAGTGGAAGACTAAATTCGAAATTTTCGGAAATGGAAGATATGATCAATGAATATTACGAAAGCTTGAAAGATGAAACAGGAGTTTACAAAGACTTTATCAATGAAACTAAAGTATTTATAGATGGTTTACTAAACAGTGATCAAGTTGGTACAGATTATAATCTTGTGGATCTTTTGGAAATTTTAAAAGAAGGCGAGTTGAGATATAAATACTCTATTCCTCCAGGCTATTATGATGAAGGTAAAAAAGGTATTGAGCAATTTGGTGATTTAATTTTATGGAAACAGTTGTTAAAAAAGGCAAATGAATTTGATAGGGAATCTATTGTGTTTGTTACACGAGATACAAAAGGGGATTGGTTTAAAAAAGGCGATGAGGATGATATCAAACCCAGAGAGGAATTATTCTCAGAATTTAATCATTTTAACCCTAATAAAAAACTTACAATTATACACTTTGAAAAGTTTATAGAAATAGTTTCAGAGGAATCAAACTCCTCTGATCAAGAAATGATATTAGAATTACGTGCGAATAATTTGATTAAAAGGTTATCGTTTCAAGAAATGATTGAAGAACAAAAGAAATCTATTGATAGAGGAGAATTAAATAAAAAAATACTTCAAAATGGAGATTTTGCTCAAAAGCTATACATCGAAACTATGATTGAAAGTTACGATATAAATCTAGAAGATATAAAAATTATAAACGTTGGTTTGAGAATTGAAAGTGAAAAAATTATCTATTCGATTAAAACTGTAATTCATTTTTATTATTCAACGCTTTCTTATAATGGAGGAATATTATCTGACGGAACAATAAGTGCAGATTTAATATTGAATATTGAAATTGAAAGAGCAATTGATTGTAGTGAAACTGAATTTATTAATCAATTTAATGAAACACCTTCAGCTCATCTAAGCGTCAAATATCTCGTTATAGATAATGAACGTTATATTTGGGGCGGGGATATAGACACAACAATGATAGATGAAGAAATTTATGATACCTGTGCACGGTGCGGAATTGGTATCCACAGGGGCAATGATGCCGGCGGATATTGTAACAACTGTGCTGATTAAAATATTCTTTTCTAAGTATACTTTCCATTTAAGCAAATATTGTTCATTAACATCAGTGACAACTAACTATCAGTTGAGCAATATCAAAAAGCTATTTAATCTTTCTCAAAAAAATAAAGATGCGTGTGAGGAAAGAATCTGTTTTTTAGATATAATTAAATACTTTTTGAAAACTTAATTTAATGGCTTACTGACGTATCTTAAATCGAGTTAAGAATCCAAATCAGCATCCTAAAAGATATTTACAGATAATGTTTACTGAACATGCATTTACAAAAGAAAGACTACATTTATAAGTTGTCAAGGTACGTTTGTTTCAGGACCCGGAAACCCGATAAAAAACATCGAAATTTCGAAATAATAATAAATGTACTAACTCGGCTGAAAAAACTTTGAAGTCCAATTTGGGAGTTGAAAATGATGAAACAGAAAGCAATCGATAATGAAGAATTAGAAAAAATAAAAGAAAAAAATTTACTTATCATCACAGGTCTTAAAAAGGAATATGACTCAGTAGTAAAATTTTCTAGAAAAAAGAACCATAAAAACAAAAAAAGTAAATTATCAAAAATTATGATGAATTATAAAATTAAGTGCAACACCTGAACGTGAACGCAAAAAAGCCCATAGCGACGGCCTCGTGTAGAATGAAGTTACGACA
>CABIYO010000018.1 GCA_902362975.1 Caryophanales bacterium | reverse complement strand
TTATCCCATCTTTGAAGCGTCTTTACGGACACATTAATCATTTCTGCGAATTCTTTTGGTTTATATTGTTTCATAAGTATATTTTGTCACCTGTGACTACATTTGTCTATATTTTTGATTGCTGTTTATCTCTCCTTCCAAATAGCGACAGACGTCTTTTGCGAAATACGTGATGATGAGGTCCGCTCCGGCGCGTTTGAATCCGACCATCGTCTCCATGACGATTCGTTCTTCGTCAACCCAGTCGTTGAGTGACGCGGCTTTGATCATCGCATACTCTCCGCTCACGTTATACGCCACGATTGGCATATCGAGTGAGTCGCGCATATCACGGATGATATCCATGAACGCGAGAGCCGGTTTGACGATCATGAAGTCGGCACCTTGTTCCACGTCCGATTGTGACTCCCGGAACGCCTCACGACGGTTCGCCGGGTCCATCTGATACCCTTTACGGTCGCCTTCACCAGGAGCTGATTGGGCTGCGTCACGGAACGGTCCGTAATAGGCTGATGCATATTTGACGCCATAGCTCATGATTGGAATGTGGCTAAATCCGTTCTGGTCGAGACCTTCGCGGATGGCTGCAACGAATCCGTCCATCATCGAGCTCGGTGCGATGACATCGGCACCCGCCTGTGCTTGCGTGATCGCCGTCTGGACGTGAAGGGGTAGCGATGCGTCGTTATCGACGTCCCCATCCTTCACGAGACCACAGTGACCTGTCGACGTGTACTCACAGAGGCACGTATCGGCGATGACCGTGAGCTGTGGCGCCCACTCCTTCACTTTACGGATCGCCTCCTGGACGATACCGTGGTCATGATACGCTTCACTACCTTCTGGGTCTTTATGTTCCGGCACGCCGAATAAGAGCACAGATTGGAGACCGAGGTCGACGATTTCTTTGATTTCTTCTTCGAGTCGGTCAAGTGAATAATTGAAGACGCCAGGCATCGAGCTGACTTCACGTTTGATGTTAGTCCCTTCAATGATGAAGAGCGGGTAAATCAAATCTTCTTTTCGAACATGATTTTCACGTACGAGGGCACGCATCGACTTCGATGAGCGAAGACGACGGTGACGGTCAAACTGGTTCATGAAAAATCCTCCCCTACACACTGTATTAATGCATCCATAGTATAACATTCTGGCACTCGTATCGGTAACGTCGACACTTGTCGGACGGCGCGTTCGGTCACTTCGCCGATGGCGTACCACGTCCCGTTGAAGCGGGACAAGTATGGCACGAGCGCCTCAACCGCCGACGGACTCAAGACGAGCAGCGCCTTTACGGTTTCGAGTTGTTGCTGTTGGTCCGAGGTCAATCGGATTGGGATCGTCTCATAGACGACCCAGTCCTGTACATGAGGCAACATCGACATATGAGACGTGTTCGCCAAATTGCCACGCGCGAACAAAACGATTTCCTCGGTTGACACGACGTCACGTAACTGCTTAAAGAGCGCCTCACCCGTATACGTCTCCGGCATGAGCGAGACGGTAAACCCCTCCGCTTCAAGCGCCCGTTTCGTCTTCTCCCCGACAGCGGCGACTTTGACGTCACGCGTCAGATTTTGAAGGGCGGGCACCGCGTTTTGACTCGTGACGACGAGCCAATCGAATCGTTCCACGGGTGGTGGTACATGCGTCTCTCTCGTCTGAATGAGCGGGACATGATGAACGGAAAGACCGCTCGCCTCGAGCCTTGCCCGTTGCGAAGCGGTCATTCGTTTCGTTCCCGTGTACCAGACGTCACTCATTGACCGAGGCGAGGATTTCACGCCCGCCACGACCGAGCAATTCTTCTGCGACGTCCATTCCGAGTGCGATTCCGTCCGTTGACGTCTTCGTCACGCGGAGCACTTCTTTCCCGTCCACTGATGCGATGAGACCTGTCAGTGTCACATCGTCACCGTCGACCGTCGCATAACCGCCGACCGGTACGTGACAACTTCCTTCGATGGCTTTTAAGAAGGTACGCTCCGCCGTAGCCGCTTTCGCCGTCGCATCATCATGCAACAATTGAAGCACTGCTGTCACTTCTGCATCGTCCTTACGGCTCTCGATGGCGAGAACGCCCTGGCCGACAGCGGGTACCATAACGTCCGGGTCGAGCGCTTCAAAGTCGACACGATCTGTCCATCCCATCCGCTCGAGTCCTGCTTTTGCGAGCAAGATGGCATTGTAGTTCTCGGAGTCTAACTTTTTCAGACGCGTGTCGATGTTTCCACGAATCCATTGAATCTCAAGGTCAGGACGTGCTGCCAAGATTTGAGCACCACGACGGAGTGAACTCGTTCCTACGATTGAGCCTTTCGGAAGCGTCTCGAATGTGTAGCCGTTCTCACAGATGAGGACGTCACGCGCATCAACCCGTTTCGGCATGCAGCTAATATAGAGTTCTTCCGGTAGTTCGGCCGGAACGTCTTTCATACTGTGTACGGCGAAATCGATGTCCCCATCGAGCATCTGTTGTTGAATCTCTTTGACGAACAACCCTTTCCCCCCGACTTTCGACAATTGTACGTCGACGATTTGGTCCCCTTTCGTCACGATTTCTTTAATCTCGAACTCGTTTGTTGCTCCAGCCTGCTTCAACTGCTCGATGACCCATTTTGTTTGAGTCATGGCGAGTTGGGAACGGCGTGAGCCGACAATGATTTTCCGCATGTTCAATCTCTCCTTCATAGAAAAAGGCGACACGCGTCGCCTTTTTTGTCTTGTTAGCGCATCAATGCGCGAAGTGGTGCTTTGGCAGAAGTGGCATCTGTTTCTTCCACTTCGTCTACAGGTCGTTCCGGCAACTCAACATCAAGTCCGAACGTCTCGATGAATTGAGCGATTCGAACGTTCGCATCCGGTTGAGCCGCTGCATCTTTAATGTAGTCAATCGGGTCACGAAGCATTTGGTTAATGATCGACTTCATATGCTTCCCGATGACTTTCTTGTCTCGTGCTGACAAGTGGTCGAGCTTACGCTCTAGACTCGTCATCGTATCTTCTTGAATATCAAGGGCACGGGCACGCAACTCGTTCATGATTGGAACGACACCAAGCGTGATGAGCCATGTCTGGAACTCTTGAATCGCTTCATCGATTTTCATTTCAATCTTTTCAGCCTCGACGAGACGCGCCTCAAGATTTTTGTTGACGATTCCGTTCAAATCATCGACATCGAACAAATGAACACCCGGAAGTGTCGCGACCGCTGGATCGATATCTCGCGGCACAGCGATGTCAATGAGAAGGAGTGGACGTTCACGGCGCAACAATTGCGCAGCCGCTACATCGTCGTATCCAATGACCGCCTCTTTTGCGCCAGTCGAACTGATTAAAATATCCGCATCGAGTAATCCACATGCGATTTCACGAATCGAATGGGCACGACCTTTGAACTTGTCCGCGACAGCTTTTGCTTTGCTCTCCGTCCGGTTGAAGACAGCGATTTGTTTCGCACCGGCTTCAAATAAGTTGAGTGTTGTCAATTCACCCGTTTCACCGGCTCCGACGACGACGACTTGTTTGTCTTCGAGCTGTTGATACATCTCTTGCGCAAGCGTCACGGCAGCCGAACTGACGGATACAGACATTTCCCCAATTTTCGTGTCCGTATGGGCGCGCTTGGCGAGTGTGACCGCTTCTTTGAATAATTTGTTGAAGACTGTTCCTGTCGTTCCATGCTCCTGGGCACGGAAGAAACTCGTCTTCACTTGACCTAAAATTTGTGTTTCTCCGATGATCATCGAGTCGAGGCCCGACGTGACACGGAACAAGTGGCGAATCGCCTCTTCCCCTTCTCGAATCGACAAGTATGGTGTGAACTGTTCCATCTCTAGGTTGAACCAGTTCGCCAAGAAACGTTTCGTGTAATAACGTCCAGTATGGAGTTGATCTGTCACGACGTACAGCTCCGTCCGGTTACACGTAGACAAAATAACCGACTCGAAAATGCTCTTCTCTTCGCGAAGTGCAACCATCGCATCCACGATTTCTTGCTCCCCAAACGAGAACTGCTCCCGAATCGCGACAGGGGCTGTCTTGTTATTTAGTCCAACGACGACAATATACATGTATCTCTTCCCCTCATCTAAAATCCACCGACGGTTACCTCTTCTTTATCTCAATCTCTACCGTACATTATAACAGTTCTTATCTGGTAACTATAATCTTCTGTTTGATTTTCCTGAAATAAAATAAGAACTTTTTGTGACAAAAAGAAGTAGAAATGGCGAAACTCCATTCCTACCCTTTCTTCTTATAGGTTTGGCGAGTTCGGGTCCGTGATAATCGAACTCTCCGGCTCCTCTTTGTCGAAATATTGCTCCCGTTCCCGTAATTTATAGATGCGAACAATATTCTGGACAACCGTTTTGGCGACCGCATAGAACGGTACAGCGATGAGCATGCCGATGATACCAGCCAAATTCCCGGCTACGAGCAAGACGATGATGATCGTGAGCGGGTGTACTTTTAATGACTTCCCTTGAATGAGTGGCGAGATGACGTTCGACTCAATCTGTTGCACGATGATGATGACGACGATGACCCATAATACCTTGATCGGATCTTGAATAAACGCCACGACCACTGCCGGTGCAGCCCCCAAGAATGGTCCGACGTAAGGAATAATATTCGTTACCATCATGAAGAGCGCGAGCAAGATAGCATAATCCACTCCGATGATCCAGAGACCGATCAGTGACGTGATTCCGACGAAGAATGCGACGAGCAACTGAGCGTTGACGTAGCTCCGCACCGTCTCGTGCATGTCATGCAAGATATGACGTGTCTCTTTCTCATAGCTCGATGGTAAGAGTTTGACGATAGCGTCCGGCAAGCGTTTCCCGTCGAGCAACATGAAGAGAAGCATGAACGGAATGACGACAATCGTAATGACAGCCGATGTCACGAATCCGACGACTTGACCGAATGACGAGGCGATGTTTCCGAATAAACCTCCTAAGTACGACGTAATGTTCGTCGTCAAGTTACGGAACATCTCGTCATTTTCTGCCATAAAGCGTGCAAAGAACTCATTTTGTAGCAACGTGTCACGGACAGCGAACGCCTGTTTCTGAAGTTCTTTCGCGATACTCGGCATGGCATTGACGAGCGACGTGATTTGTTCGCCTAAAACCGGTCCGAGAATACTGAAGACAAGTGTAAAAATAAGCACGAGTCCAATCAGCGTAATGGCTACAGCTAACGTCCGCTTCCCTTTTAAGCGTTTCTCTAAGAAGTCGACAATCCCGACCAGGAAATAAAAGAAGAGCCCGGCCACAATGAGTGGAACCGTGACGAGTGCCAAAATGACTTGAATCGGTTCAAACACGAATGAGATCTGTGTCCCGACCCAAATGACTAAAAAGATGGTCAGCGTCCAAAAGAGGGCACGATACCATTTGTTTTCAAACATGCGTTGCATTTCTCCACCTCGTTTACAATGATGACTATGTACTAACTATGATTATACGATAATTACCCGCTTGCATGCTGACAAAAACAAAAAGGCGAAGGAATCCCTTCGCCTTCTCCTTATTCGCCTTCTGTGATGAGTGCGTAAATCGCTTTCCATGCCTCGTCTTTTCCTTCTGCCGTTTCAGCCGAGAAGGCGACAAAACGGTCAGATGGATCGAATTGAAGCTTGCGTTTCACCGCCGCCTCATGTTTTTGACGCTGACTCTTCTTGATTTTATCGAGCTTCGTCGCCACGACGATGACCGGAATCTCATAATGTTTCAAGAAGTTGTACATCGTCACATCGTCACCCGTCGGATCATGACGGATATCGACGAGCAAGACGACGCCACGAAGCGCCTCTTGACTCGTCAAATACTGTTCCATCATGACGCCCCACTTCTCACGCTCCGTCTTCGATACTTTCGCATATCCGTATCCCGGAACGTCAACGAACATGATCTCATCATTGATGTTGAAGAAGTTAAGGGTCTGTGTCTTCCCTGGTTTCGAAGACGTCCGTGCGAGCGCCTTCCGTTGGCAAATCTTATTGATGAACGACGATTTCCCGACGTTCGACCGCCCGGCAAGTGCCACTTCCGGCAATTCATGGACCGGGTAATGGTCTGGCGCGACGGCACTCGTCACGAACTCTGCTTTGTTGATCTTCATTTAATTTCCTCCAAATGCTACATCTAGTACTTCATCGAGTGTCGTCACGGGAACGAACGTCAATTTCTCACGAACCGTCTCTTGAATGTCATCGATGTCTCGCTCATTATCTTTTGGAATGACGATGGTCGTCAATCCGGCCCGATGAGCAGCGAGCGCTTTTTCTTTCAATCCGCCGATCGGCAAGACACGTCCACGGAGTGTGATCTCACCTGTCATCCCGACGTCGCGATGGACTTTCTTCCCGGTCAATGCGGAAATCAAGGCTGTCGCGATCGTGATTCCGGCCGACGGTCCGTCTTTTGGCACGGCACCTTCTGGCACGTGAATGTGAATGTCTTGTCGCTCATAGAACGTCGGGTCAATCCCGAACCGCTCCGCATTCGCACGGACATAGCTATATGCCGTTTGTGCCGACTCCTGCATCACGTCCCCGAGTTTCCCCGTCAACTGAAGTTTGCCTTTCCCTGGGGCGAGCGCCACTTCAATGGTGAGCGTGTCGCCACCGAACGCCGTGTAGGCAAGACCTGTCACTGCACCGATGGAGTCCTCGGTCTCCCCTTTTCCGTAACGATACTTCGGTTTCCCGAGATAGGTGATGATGGCTTTTTTCGAAATCGTGACCCGTTTCTTCTCCCCGATGGCGATTTGTTTCGCCGCTTTTCGGCAGAGCGACCCGATGACACGTTCTAAGTTCCGGACACCGGCTTCACGTGTGTAGCGACGTACGACTTCGTAGAGCGCATCTTCTTTGATTGTCAACTGGCTCTTCTTCAATCCGTGCTCTTTCAACTGCTTCGGCACTAAGTGACGCTTCGCGATCTCCACTTTCTCAAGCTCTGTGTACCCACCGATTTGGATGAGCTCCATCCGGTCAAGGAGCGGTGCTGGGATTTGTGAGACATCGTTCGCCGTCGCGATAAAGAGAACGTTCGACAAATCAAACGGTTCTTCGATGTAGTGGTCCGAGAAGGAGACGTTTTGTTCCGGGTCGAGCACTTCGAGCATTGCAGACGCCGGGTCCCCCCTAAAATCAGAAGCCATCTTGTCGATTTCATCGAGCAAGAAGACCGGATTTTTGCTTTCCGCTTGCTTCAATCCACGGATGATTCGTCCTGGCATCGCACCGATATACGTACGACGGTGCCCACGGATTTCCGCCTCATCACGTACCCCACCAAGCGAGACACGAACGAAGTGACGTTCAAGCGCCGACGCGATGGAGCGGGCGAGCGACGTCTTCCCGACCCCTGGAGGTCCGGCGAGACAGAGGATTGGTCCACGAAGCGAGTTCGTCAACTGACGGACGGCCAAATACTCAAGGATACGGTCTTTTACCGATTCCAAGCCGTAATGGTCATCGTCGAGGACGTCCGCCGCATGTTTCACGTCAAGCTTGTCTTCCGTCTCAATGCCCCATGGAAGAGAGGTAATCCAGTCGAGGTAGTTACGGATGACCGCATATTCTGGAGACGTCTGCGGCACAACGTTCAATCGTTCCGCTTCACGCATGACGTTTTTTCGCGTCGTCTCTGGCAAGTCGAGCGCCTCTAACTTCTCACGGAGGCGGTTCGGTTCTGACTCTTGTGTCTGGTCGCCGAGTTCTTGTTGGATCGTCTTCATCTGTTCCCGTAAGTAATACTCGCGCTGCGACTGCTCAATCGACTTCTTCGTCCGCTCGCGCATCTCTTGCTCGAGCTCAATCACTTCGACTTCATGTGCGATGATTTCAAGCAATTCAAGTCCTCGTTTGACCGCATCTGCTTCTTCAAGCATCGCTTGGCGAAGCTCGACGTCGATATCAAGTTTCGACGTGATATAGTCCGTGAGCGATTCAAGCCGCTCATACATCTCGAAACGACGACGTTCGTCCGGGGACATACCTTTAATATTCGCGACAAGTTTTCCGAACTGCTCTTTCAACAGACGGACGAGTGCCGTACGTTCGACCTCTTCTCCTTCAACGAGTTCAAGTGGTTCGACGTTGGCGAACCATCCTTCATCTGTCGATTCAATCGAGTCGACACGGACACGCTCTTTCCCGACGATCCGAACCCGAATCGTCTCGTTCGACAGTTCACTCATCTTCGCAATGTGGACACGCGTTCCAACCATGTATAAGTCTTCCGGTTCCGGTGACTCGTTCCCTGTTTCTTTCTGTGTCACGACAATCAAATCTGTTTCATGCTCCTTTGCGGCAAGGAGTGCCCGAAGGGATAACGGGCGTCCGACGTCGATGGTCACACCGATGAGCGGATATACGACGACTCCTCGCAAAGGAAGGATTGGTAATTTTTCCATATACAACGCCTCCTGTGCAAAAAGGCCCAAAACTCGGATGTGCCGAGTGTTTGAGCCTTCTTCGTTAAAGAATTATGCTGTCTCTTTGTTATCCCCTGTCTGTTCGACAGTACCATCACGAAGGACGTATTTCGGACCGGCAAGACCCTTAATCGTTTCATCCGTAATGATGACTTTCTCGATATCGTCACGCGATGGGACGGTGAACATCACATCGAGCATCATTTCTTCGATAATCGAGCGGAGACCGCGTGCGCCAGTCTTACGTTTGATCGCAAGTTTGGCGATTTCAGTCAATGCCTCGTCAGTGAACGACAATTCCACATCGTCAAGCTCGAGCATCTTCTCGTACTGACGAACGAGAGCATTTTTCGGCTTCGTCAAGATTTCAACGAGTGCTTCCTCATCGAGTGTCGTGAGTGTCGCCATGACCGGCAAACGTCCGATGAACTCAGGAATCAACCCGAATTTTTGAAGGTCTTCAGGAAGTGCGCGGGCGAGCAAGTCTTCTTGCGTCAACTCGCGATTCTCTTGATCAGTTCCGAAACCGATGACTTTCTTCCCGATACGGCGTTTGACGACCGATTCGATGCCAGCGAACGCACCACCGACAATGAAGAGAATGTTTGTCGTATCGATTTGGATGAATTCTTGATGCGGATGCTTACGACCACCTTGTGGCGGTACGCTCGCTGTCGTGCCTTCAAGAATTTTTAGAAGTGCCTGCTGAACCCCTTCACCAGATACATCACGCGTAATCGATGGGTTTTCAGACTTACGGGCAATCTTATCGATTTCATCGATATAGATGATCCCTTTTTCAGCCTTCTCAACATCATAGTCAGCTGCTTGAATCAATTTGAGCAAGATATTCTCGACGTCTTCTCCGACGTAACCTGCTTCCGTCAAGCTCGTCGCATCCGCGATTGCGAATGGGACGTTCAAAACGCGAGCCATCGTCTGAGCGAGAAGCGTCTTCCCGCTACCCGTTGGTCCAATCATGATGATGTTCGACTTCGCAAGTTCGACATCATCCGAACGGCCACCGGCGTTAATGCGTTTATAGTGGTTATAGACAGCAACTGAAAGCGCACGTTTGGCGCGGTCTTGACCAATGACATAATCGTCTAGGATGTTACGAATCTCTTGTGGTTTTGGAATGTCTTTGAATTCGACTTCTTCCTCTACACCGAGCTCTTCCTCAACAATTTCATTACAAAGTTCGATACATTCATCACAAATGTATACGCCAGGACCGGCGACTAACTTACGAACTTGTTCTTGCGATTTTCCGCAAAACGAGCACTTGAGTTGCCCCTTTTCCTCGTTAAATTTGAACATTCGATACACCCCTTCTGTGGTGAAAATGGATGTAAGTGCGATAAATCGCGATTTGAATTTTCTGGTGCGATGCACCGCGAAAAGACATTTTACATCTCTGCGTTGAAATAATTGTAGCATGAACATATTGCGACTTCAAAGAATTACACATGCAAAGTGCTGTGACAGAAAAAAGGACGACCGCTAAGCAGTCGTCCCACTAAAAATCAACTTACTTCGCTTTACCGTGTTCAACGAGGATGTCGATCGCTTTACGGAATTTGAGGTCACCTTTAAGTGTTTCAAGTCCGCCTTGTGGAGCGAGCATCGTACGGAGTTGGTCCGGTGCGATGTTGTAAAGTTTAGACATTTCTTCAAGCTCTTTCTCAGCATCTTCGTCAGATACTTCGATTGCTTCTTTTTCAGCGATTGCTTTCAAGACGAGACGAGCTTTTACGCGCTCTTCAGCTTGCTCTTTCATCTCTTCGCGCATTGCTTCTTCAGAAGTACCAGTGAGTTCGAAGTACATATTAAGGTCAATTCCTTGTGAAGATACACGTGAACCGAACTCTTGTACCATGCGGTCTACTTCTTGTTCAACGAGAACTTCAGGTACATCGATTGTCGCGTTAGCAGTTGCCTGCTCTACGAGTTGGTCGCGCATTGTACCTTCAGCTTCTTGTTTCTTACCAGCTTCTAAACGCTCACGAATGCTTGCTTTCAACTCGTCGAGTGTCGAAACAGATTCGTCGATGTCTTTTGCAAACTCGTCGTCGAGTTCAGGAATTTGTTTTGTTTTGACTTCGTGAAGCTTGACTTTGAATGTCGCTGGTTTACCCGCCAAGTTTTCAGCGTGGTACTCTTCAGGGAATGTTACTTCAATGTCTTTTTCTTCACCAGCAGTCATGCCGATCATTTGCTCTTCGAATCCTGGGATGAATTGGCCAGAACCGATTTCAAGTGTGTAGTTCTCAGCTGTGCCGCCTTCGAACTGCTCACCGTCAGCGAAACCTGCGAAATCAAAGACAGCTGTATCGCCGTTTTCGATTGCACCCTCTTTAACAGCGAGTTCTGCGCCTTGCTGTTGAAGGGCTTCAAGTTCTGCTGTCACTTCATCTTCTGTTACTTCAGTAGAAACAGCTTCGTACTCAAGACCTTTGTATTCGCCAAGCTCAGCTTCTGGCTCTACCACGAATGTCACTTTGAAAGTAACTGGTTTGCCTTTCTCGAGCGTACCGTCTACATCGATGTTTTCGAGAGCGATTGGTTCGATACCAGCTTCTTCAACCGCACCTTGGATTGTGTCGCGGTAGAGAATGTCGAGCGCATCTTGATAGAGTGCTTCTTCTCCATACATTTTGTTGAACATTGGGCGTGGCAATTTCCCTTTTCGGAAGCCAGGCACGTTCAAGTCTTTGACGACTGTTTTAAATGCGGCATCAACTGCTTTATCAAAAGCTTCTGCAGGAGCTTCGTACGTGAGTACGCCTTGGCTACCTGATGTTTTTTCCCATTTTGCTGTCATGCTAAGTCCCTCCAACAATTCGTTTATACCGTACAAAAATGTACAACAATCCGTATTATAGCATAAATCCTAGGTATGCACACAAAGATTTAGTCTAATAACGCCTGTGTAAAGCGAAGATCTGCCTCTAAAATCGCCGCGGCTAAACCGTCGACTGATTCGTCATGTAACATCGCTTGTTTCGCCTGTACGAGCGCCTGTTCCACATCCGCTTTTTCGGCCGGCACATACGGATAATGTGTATACATGTAATTCATCAACAGCTGGGTCCCGATCTCATCGCCCTCAACTGATTTTTGAAGAGAAAAGACGGTCTTCTCCCACGTTTCAATCTGCGCTTTCGCTTCCGCTTGTGTCATCTTGTTCGAAGTGTCCCCATCCGTCCATTCGATGACATTTAATTCGGCGAACGCTTTTTCCAACACGATCAGTTTGACGAGCTTCGGACGCTCCGACTCGAGCAGTTCATGAAGCACATTGTCGAGCACGGGGTCGATTTGAAAATGAACATGTTGTAACGCTTCAATCTGTTCCCCTGTACTCCCTCGCGTCAGCGTTCGCTTCAACTTAGCGATTGCCGCCGGAAATTCGGTCATCTTCAACACTTGAAGTACCTGGTGTGCCTGGGTGTTGACCGTATCCATCTTGTCCTGCCATTCGAGATACTGGTTGATCCAGTGCGCCGCTTCAAACGGTTGGTCCCGCATGATGTAATACTGCGCAATCTGCAGCCCTCCTGAGGCCGGCTCTTCCGCCTCGGCCACATGGATGCCGACAAGTTCCTGCAGTTTCTCGAGTGTCTCCGGGTCGTCCGGTCGTTCCATTGCACATTGGAAGATTTCCATGAAAATAAACGGGTCCCCTGGAATCGCCTGATACCAATCCCATAAAATCGGTTCGATCCGCTGTCGTTCCCCAGAAGCATCTGCCTCCTGAATCATCTTATGCAGACGCGACCAATTACCCGGGAACGGATAGTCCTGATCATTTTCCTTCCCCATCTTCCCTCACCCTCTCTTCCATTCCCCTTCATCTTCCGTCCATTCCCTTTCATCTTCCGTTAGGACGCGATTCCTTGTCAATCGATTTCCCGGAAAATGAAAAAAGAGACGTTCTCCGTAGAGAGCGTCTCTATTTTAATGGAAGCGTCCCAAGAGGGATTCGAACCCCCGACCGACGGCTTAGCTTACCACCATGACTTTCGTCACCAACATCATGTTGTTTGTAGTCTGGACTATATCTTCACCGTTTCAGGTGCGACACGTGTAGTCTCTACGGAACCTCACGAGCATGATGCTCCTCCGTTGACTCTACCTCTACATACATAGACATTCGAATCAACTCGACCCAATCGGGAATGAGTTTCCTCGGTATTACCATCAGCATCATCTGTTAAGGCTTCACCGATATAGTGTCGTCCACTTTATAGGTTTCTGTTTCCCTATAAAGGCTCCTATTTGTCTTGAAGGCCGTTGCTCTATCCAGCTGAGCTATTGGGACATTGACATAGAAACTATAATAAAAAAATGGTTTCCTGTCAATCAATTTCCCATTCGAAACTCATAGTTTTCCTGAGATGTCCAAGTCTTCGACGTGAGAACCGTCTTCTGAGCGATAGAAACGCACTGTTGCTTCTCCCGCTTCGAGGTCGAGTAACGCATACGTTTTGTCCGTTCGCCCTCGCGGCATGCGAATCGAACCTGGGTTAATGTAGACGACCCCGTCCTCAATCAGCGCACCTGCCACATGCGAGTGACCGAACAAGACGACATTCGCCCCCACTTCTTCCGCTCGATACCGTAGACGGTTCAAATCGAATTTGACGTCATGATGGTGTCCGTGAACGATTAAGATTGTACCGGCATCCGTCGTCTCGATGCGTTCGAGGGGAAGGTCTCCCCCAAAATCACAGTTCCCGCGGACCGTTCGATACGGCAACAAATGTTCATCGACAAGGGCGAGTTGTGAATCCCCGCAATGGAACGCGTCATCAATCTCCGCCTCATGCCGCTCAAAAATCGTTGTCAATTCTTCGGTCAATCCATGACTATCACTCACTATTAGAAAACGCATAAGCTTCATCCTTTCATGAATGGTATGATTTCTGCCTCTAGTTTTCGTAGTGCCTGTCCACGGTGGCTGACGACCGCCTTCTCGTCACGCTCCAACTCTGCCGCTGTCTTATGAAGCGATGGGACGATAAAGAGTGGATCGTATCCAAAACCATTTTCGCCTTGTGGGGAATAACCGATGGTCCCTTCGATCGTTCCACGAACGGTCAACGTCTCTCCGCTCGGTTTCGCAAGGCAGAGCGCACAGACGAAACGAGCCGTACGATTCGTCTCTCCGTTCAATTTTTCAAGAAGCAGGGCATTGTTCGCCTCGTCTGACTTTTCTGGACCTGCAAAGCGGGCTGAATATACTCCCGGTGCCCCGTCAAGTGCGTCGACTTCAAGACCGGAGTCATCCGCGAGGACGGCGTGCCCAAAGTAAGCTGCCGCCTCCGTCGCTTTTAACGCCGCATTCTCTTCAAACGTCTTGCCGGTCTCATCCGTCTCTGGCGCATCCGGATAGTCGAGAAGTGACTCGACCTCGAATCCGAGCGGCGTCAACATTCCTTCGAGTTCTTTCACTTTTCCAGGATTGTGTGTCGCAATGATCAACTTCATAATATCTCCTCCGAACGTTCCCCGACGTACCACCAAGAAGCACCGAGTGCCGCTTCCGCCGTTTTGAATAATGATTCGATACCGTGTTGCGCGAGTGCGAGCATCTCGTTCATCTCTTGTAGCGTGAACGTCGCCTCTTCCCCTGTACCTTGTACTTCGACGAACCGACCGCTTGCCGTCATGACGACATTCATGTCGACCTCTGCCGCAGCGTCTTCTAGGTAATCCAAGTCTAAGACAAGCTCGTCAGTTCGTCCGACCGAAATTGCGGCCACGCCTTCTTTAATGGGTGTATCTTCCAGTTTCCCTTGCCGAATCAAGCGGTCGATGGCCAACACGAGCGCACAAAAACCACCTGTGATGGAAGCCGTCCGAGTTCCGCCATCCGCTTGAATAACATCACAGTCGACCCAAATCGTCCGTTCGCCGAGACGTTCTAAGTCCACGACCGAGCGGAGCGACCGACCAATCAGACGCTGAATCTCCATCGTTCGTCCCGACTGTTTTCCGCGTACCGCTTCCCGGACAGTACGGTCTCCCGTCGCCCGAGGTATCATCGCATATTCTGCATTGATCCACCCTTGTTTCTTTCCACGAAGGAAATTCGGTACCCGCTCTTCCACAGTCGCGGTACAGATGACTTTCGTATCGCCGATTGAAATTAACACGGACCCTTCCGCATGCTTGTTCACATGCGGCACAATCTCGACTGTGCGCAGTTCATCAAATCGTCTCGTATCACGCAATGCCGGTCACCTCGACTTTCTCCGCATGAACCTGACACCCGAGCCATTCGCTCGCGAGTCGGTCAAATAGTTCAATATCACCCGTCGCATAAAAGGCATGTGCCGGGACTGTATCCAATCCATTCTCAAGTTCCTGATAATCGAGCATCGCAGCCACTTCAAGCGCCGTCTCGTCACCTGATGAGATGAGGAGGACGTCCGGTCCGACCACATCTTGAATGACTGGGGCAAGGAGTGGGTAGTGCGTACAACCGAGAATCAACGTATCCATCTCGGATGGCTGAAGAGGACGAAGTGTTTCCTCCACAACTTGACGCACGCGCTCTCCAGACACTTCTCCAGCCTCTACGAGCGGGACGAACGGTGGGCACGCGAGTGAATACACATCGACCTCGCCTGCCACGTGACGTAACGCCTTCTCATAGGAACCGCTCTCAATCGTCATCTTCGTACCGATGACACCGATGTGCTTGTTGCGCGTCCCTTTGACAGCCGCGCGGGCACCCGGGTCGATGACACCGATGACCGGGATGTCGAGACGTTTGCGCGCCTCTTTCAATACGACCGCGGTCGCCGTATTACAGGCGATCACAATCATCTTGACGTCTTTCTTCAATAAAAATTCAATCAATTCCCATGTATATGCTTCAATCTCATCGTGCGGACGAGGCCCGTATGGACAGCGTTCAGTATCTCCGATATAGACAATCTCTTCTTTAGGGAGTTGGCGCATTAATTCTTTGACTACCGTCAACCCGCCGACTCCTGAATCGAGGACTCCAATCGCTCGTTTCATTTGCATCACTTCCATTCTCACCTATCTTACCAAAAAACCTCGGACGGAAAAAGAAACGTTCCCATGACAAAAAAAGACGAGGTCGCCAGTGGCGCCTCGTCCCTTACCCGAATTACTGAGCAAGACCTTCGCTAGTGAGCATGTCAGAAAGCGTGTTGATCGCTTCTTCTGCATCTTCACCTTCAGCAGTGATTTTGATTGTAGAATCTTTTGCGATACCGAGTGAAAGTACACCCATGATCGACTTCAAGTTAACTGTTTTACCATTGTACTCGAGGTTGATGTCTGACTGGAACTTAGAAGCTGTGTTAACCAACTGAGTAGCTGGACGAGCGTGAATTCCTGAATCAGCAACGACTGTGAACGTTTTTTCCATGAGATGATGGTCTCCCTTCAAAATTCAATTCTACAGGCGAACCAGCAGAATATTTTTTGTTTGTGAACTCATTATCAAATGATAGCGGATTCGCAAAAATTCTGCAAGCGGTTTTTATATTCCGGAGTCCATTCCGTAGGACGGCCTTCCTTCGTTAAATGAACGAGGCTTGTTCGTCCTGCGAAGAGGAGTTGCTCTCCGTCATATGCCCCGTAATGAATATCGCATGAAGTGTTTCCGACCGTCAAGATATTGGCATGCACAGTCAGCTGTTGACGTGGCATGACTTGTCGAACATAGTCACATTGCGCATCGGCGACGACGACGAATCCGTCCTTTAAGGAGAATCCTGTCGCCTCTAACAACTCGATCCGGGCATCTTCGAAATAGATGAACGGAATTGTGTTGTTCATGTGACCATACGGATCGCACTCCGAAAAGCGGACTTTCACATCGAGCGCAATCCCTGCTTTGACACGTGTTTCCCAACCTGGCTCTCGAAAGTACTTGGTCATCGGCTCGCTTACGCCTCGACCGCAGAACCTGTGCGACCTGTGTCACTACCGAAGAACTGTTTGAACGAGTGAAGCGTCGTTTGACGGTTCATCGAAGCGATTGACGTCGTGAGCGGGATGCCCTTCGGACAAACTTCGACGCAGTTTTGTGCGTTTCCGCACTGCATGATGCCACCGTCTTCCATGAGTGCCTCGAGGCGATCTTCGGCGTGGAAGGCACCCGTTGGGTGTGAGTTGAAGAGTCGGACTTGCGAAATCGCCGCTGGACCGATGAAGTCCGATTTGTCGTTCACGTTCGGACACGCTTCAAGACAAACACCACATGTCATACATTTCGATAATTCGTACGCCCATTGACGTTTGTTCTCCGGCATACGTGGTCCTGGACCGAGGTCGTATGTGCCATCGATTGGGATCCATGCTTTCACTTTTTTCAACGCGTCGAACATGCGTTGACGGTCGACTTGAAGGTCACGGATGACCGGGAACGTCTTCATCGGCGCAAGACGGATCGGTTGCTCGAGCTTATCGACGAGTGCCGTACACGACTGGCGCGGCTTCCCGTTGATGATCATCGAACAGGCACCACATACTTCTTCAAGACAGTTCATGTCCCAGTTAATCGGTGTCGTCTTGTCCCCGTTCGCGTTGACCGGGTTACGGCGGATTTCCATCAATGCCGAGATGACGTTCATGTTTGGACGGTATGGTACCGTAAATTCTTCCGTATACGTCGCTTGATCCGGTCCATCTTGGCGTTCAATGATGAAGCGGATGTCTTTTTGTTCAGATTGCATTGGCGTCGTCATTTCGTCTTCGCCCCTTTCTTCGAGTAATCCCGTTTACGTGGCGGGATTAACGAAACATCGATGTCTTCATACGAGATATCGACTTCCCCATCTTTGTAACGTGCCATCGTTGTCTTCATGAACTGCTCATCATTACGCTCCGGGAACTCCGGTTTGTAATGGGCCCCACGGCTCTCGTCCCGCTTGAGTGCGCCAAGTGTGATGACGCGTGCGAGGTCGAGCATGTGGTCGAGTTGTCGAATGAATGATGCCCCTTGGTTGCTCCAACGTGCCGTATCCGTGGCTGAAATCTTATGGAAACGTTCACGCAATTCTTGGATTTTCTTGTCGGTCGCTTCCAGTTTGTCATTGTAGCGAACAACTGTGACGTTGTCCGTCATGAGTTCACCGAGTTCACGGTGAATCTGATACGCATTCTCTGTTCCGTCCATCGCAAGGATGTTGTTGAATCGTTCGATTTCTTCACGTTCGTTGAAGTTAAAGAGCGCTTCTGAGACGCTTTCTGTCGCTTGGTCAAGACCACGCATGTAGTTGACTGCGGCAGGACCTGCTTCCATTCCCCCATGTACGGCTGAAAGAAGCGAGTTCGCACCGAGACGGTTTGCACCGTGCATCGAGTAGTCACATTCACCAGCTGCGAAGAGACCCGGAATGTTCGTCATCTGATCGTAGTCGACCCATAGTCCGCCCATCGAATAGTGGACTGCCGGGAAGATTTTCATCGGTACTTTACGCGGGTCGTCCCCTACGAATTTCTCGTAGATTTCGAGGATCCCACCGAGTTTGATGTCAAGTTCTTTCGAATCTTTATGAGACAAGTCGAGGTAAACCATGTTCTCGCCGTTGACGCCGAGTTTTTGATTGACACATACGTCGAAGATCTCACGTGTCGCGATGTCACGCGGTACAAGGTTTCCGTAAGCTGGATATTTTTCTTCGAGGAAGTACCATGGCTTCCCGTCTTTATATGTCCAGACACGTCCACCTTCTCCACGAGCCGACTCACTCATGAGACGAAGTTTGTCGTCCCCTGGAATCGCCGTCGGGTGAATTTGGATGAATTCCCCGTTCGCGTAGACCGCGCCTTGGCGGTAAACCGCTCCCGCTGCTTGACCGGTATTGATGACCGAGTTCGTCGATTTACCGAAGATGACCCCTGGGCCACCCGTCGCCAAGATGACCGCATCCGATGGGAACGCTTTAATTTCCATCGAGCGCAAATCCTGACAGACCGCACCGCGGCAGATGCCTTCTTCGTCGATGACGGCGCGAAGGAATTCCCATCCTTCATACTTCTCGACGAGACCTTGTGCTTCATAACGACGAACCTGCTCATCGAGTGCATAGAGAAGTTGCTGTCCTGTTGTCGCCCCAGCATATGCCGTACGGTGGTGAAGGGTTCCACCGAAGCGACGGAAATCTAAGAGACCTTCTGGCGTACGGTTGAACATGACGCCCATCCGATCGAACATGTGAATGATTTTCGGAGCATTCTCCGCCATCTTTTGGACAGGTGGTTGGTTGGCGAGGAAGTCGCCTCCGTATACTGTGTCATCAAAGTGTTGCCAAGGAGAGTCACCCTCCCCTTTCGTGTTGACGGCCCCGTTAATCCCACCTTGAGCACAAACTGAATGTGAACGCTTGACCGGTACAAGCGAGAATAGTTTTACCGGAACACCCATCTCTGCCGACTTGATTGTCGCCATGAGTCCAGCTAGACCGCCACCGATGACGATCAAACTTTGATTTGCCATGTAAGATTCCCCCTAATTACAAGATGCCTGCAAACGTCAAAATCGAACGGATGCCGACAAAAGATAGTGCCAAGAACACGACACCTGATACGTAGCTCATGAAACGTTGCGAACGAGGTGACTGTGTGATACCCCACGTGATCGAGAACGACCAAAGACCATTCGCGAAGTGGAACGTAGCCGAAAGGATTCCGACTATGTAGAAGATCAACATGAGCGGGTTGTCGACGATGTTTTGCATCATTTCCGCATTGACTTCTACCCCGCGCAATTTCGCAAGACGCGTTTCCCAAACGTGCCAAGCGATGAAGATTACGAGGAAAACTCCTGTGAAGCGTTGGAAGAGATACAACCAGTTGCGCGCGTATGAATAACGGTTCGTGTTGATTGACCCGAGAAACGCGTAGTACACGCCGTACACCCCATGGAAAATCATCGGCAATGCGATAATTGTCACTTCAAGGAAGTACAAATACGGTAAGTTCCCCATGAATTTTGCTGCTTTGTTGAATGACTCCACCCCATCGACGATGTAGTAGTTGACCGACAAATGGACGATCAAAAACAAACCGATTGGAATGACCCCAAGTAGCGAATGGACTTTACGATTGAAGTAGTCACGATGCGCTGCCATTCTAGTTCCCCCTTTTCACGAGCATTGGCTCGTATTGTCAATAAAAGCGTTTTCAAATGCAGATATAGCTTTCTGTCTCCTATTCTACTCTTGTGAAAATTGTATGACAAGACAACCTAGCCGATTTGTGCCACATTCTTTTCAAAATTACAGGATGACCAAATTCCAATTGGTCGTTATAATGATATAGAGAGATTGGAGTGATGGGATAGAATGGAAACGATGAGCCAACCAATTTTCGCGATTGAATTGCTTCGCGACTATGTGTTGACGGATTTGCTTGGCGAAGATTATGCGCAAGTCATCTATTGGTCAGGAAAACGGGTTGCCCGTAAATTCCCGACGATGTCCGATGATGAACTGACTGCTTTCTTCGCAGAGGCAGGTTGGGGCGAGTTGACACTCAAGAAGGAACGTGGGAGCAAGTTTACTTATGAATTGATCCCACCACCTGCGACTCAGGCTAAAGCGACAGGATACTATCAGCTTGAAGCTGGATTTTTAGCCGAACAGATTGCAGGTCGTTTCCAGTGCGTCGCGGAAGGGTATGCCGATCCACCCCGAAAAGCTGTCCAAATCACCGTCCAACTAGACCGGAAAGACGATTACAAATAAGAGTCGATGCGTTTGGCATCGACTCTTATTTTTGTTTCGGCGGAAGTTGTTGACACATATAGCGACGGAATTCATTGAGTTCTTGTCGATGAAACGTCACATCTCTCCCTTTATAGCTCCGAGTCACCTAACGAACAACTTCGACAATATTTCCTGGAAAATGTCCGTACTCCAACAGCTAATCAAGCCCTCCCTATGTTGGAACTTCTCATTCATCCGTCTCCTCGTGCACGTACTGAAGCACGGTCTCCGCTAATTTTTCCGGTAATCCCGCTTCCTTCAATTGTTCGAGTGATGCCAGACGGATTTGTTTCATCGACCCGAAATGGCGGATAAGCTGTTGACGGCGTTTCGGACCGACACCCGGAATCTCATCGAGGATCGACTTCGTCATCTTCTTCGTCCGCAAGCTGCGGTGGAATGTGATGGCGAAACGGTGGACCTCATCTTGCATCCGCTGCAACAGATAAAAAGCGCTCGAGCGCGGATGGAGCTCTACAATGCCCCCACCTTCCCCGAATAACAGTTGGCTCGTTCGATGTCGGTCATCCTTTTTGAGCGAGCCGACCGGCAAGTCGAGCCCGAACTCGTTTCGGATGACGTCGAGCGCCGCGTTTAATTGTCCAATCCCTCCATCGATCAGTAGGAGATCGGGTAATCGTTTGTCTTCTGTCAAGAGACGGCGGAATCGTCGACGGACGACTTCACGCATCGTCTCGTAATCGTCCGGTCCTTGGACCGTCCGAATCTTATATTTCCGATATTCTTTTTTGAGTGGCTTCCCGTCCTCAAAGACGACGAGCGCCGATACGGCGTCCGCCCCCTGGATGTTCGCGTTGTCGATGATGTCGACACGTGACAAGTTCGGAATGCCGATCGCTTCCCCGAGTTCACGCATCGCGAGCAACGTCCGCTCTTCATCTCGGGCGAGCAACTCAAACTTCTCGTTCAAGGCGATTGTCGCATTCTTCGTCGCCAAATCAAGCAACTGTTTCTTCGCCCCTCGTTTCGGCTGTATCACTTTCGTTCCGATGGCGTCATTCAGTAGATCGGGCCGGACCGTCTCCGGTACGAGAATCTCTTTTGGCACGACGTTTTGTTCATAGAACTGAACGATGAAACTTTCGAGTTCTTCCGAAGGCTCTCCATGCATCGGGAAGAGCGAGACATCTCGCTCGATCATCTTCCCGCCACGCATATAGAATACTTGGACACACATCCAGCCGCGATCGAGCGTATAGCCGAAGACGTCACGGGCCGTCGGGTCGGCCGTAATCATGTTCTGTTTGTTCATGATTGATTCGACTGCTCGAATTTGGTCGCGTAGTTCAGCCGCCCGCTCAAACTGCATGTCCTCAGCGGCACGTCTCATCTCGACGTTCAGCTTCGTGAGCGTCTCGCTCGTCTCCCCGTTCAGGAAGCGCCGGATTTCATTCACGATTTCTTTTTGCGAATCCGTATCGACTGCCAGCTCACAAGGACCTAAACATTGCCCGATATGATAATACAGGCAGAGTTTCTTCGGCATCGGCTGACATTTCCGCAGCGGATACAGTTTATCGAGAAGACGTTTCGTCTCGTTCGCCGCATAGGCGTTCGGATACG
This sequence comes from Caryophanales bacterium, assembly GCA_902362975.1. Classification (GTDB taxonomy): domain Bacteria; phylum Bacillota; class Bacilli; order Exiguobacteriales; family Exiguobacteriaceae; genus Exiguobacterium. The sequence continues at coordinate 29,637 of CABIYO010000018.1, read as the reverse complement.
GTCCAAAGTAATGTCCGCCGTCTTTCTTCAATTTCCGCGTCGTCAATAGACGTGGATACGGTTCATTCGTAATTTTGATATATGGGTACGTCTTGTCGTCCTTCAGGCGAATGTTGTACTTCGGATCGTACTTTTTGATGAGCGTCATTTCGAGTAATAACGCCTCGAGTTCACTCGCCGTCACGATGTACTCGAAGTCACAGATTTCTGCGACGAGGCGCATCGTCTTGATGTCGTGTGCGCCCGTGAAGTAAGAACGGACCCGATTCTTCAAGTTTTTTGCCTTCCCTACATAGATGACCTCACCATATTCATTTTTATGCAGATAGCACCCCGGCTCGTCCGGGAGCAGTGCTAATTTATGTTTGATGTGGTCGGTATGACTCAATTCTATTCACCTCAGTTTAGCTTCCTCCTGGACGAGAAAAAGAGTGTGATATCTCGTCAGAGGATGATTTTATATTATGAAACGATACGATGTCATCATTATCGGTAGCGGATTCGCAGCGGGTCAAGCCGCTCCATTTTACGCGAAACTGGTAAAGAGATCGCCTTCATTGAGAATTGGACGTTCGGGGGAACATGTCCTCAACGCGGATGTGACCCGAAGAAGATGCTTGCCGAAGGAGCCGAGCTCTTTGCTCGAACGGAACGTATGCGCGAACTTGGCGTTGAAGGAAGCCTGTCACTTAATTGGTCGTCTTTTAATGTTATCAGATGAGTCTACCCTCGAAGGCGTGGTCCTTAACGCTACAGGACGAATTCCAGGCATCGAGCGACTTCGGCTTGAAGCGGCAGGTGTCACAGCTGATCATCACGGTGTACACGTGAACGAGCATCTGCAAACAAGTAACCTGAACATATACGCAGCGGGTGACGTCGCCAAAAGTCCCAATCCCGCGCTCACTCCATTCGCCGCTCAGGAAGGGCGCCTCGCCGCACTCAATATGCTTCACGGGAATACACGGGCACTCCCCGAGCGTCCAGCCCCGACCATCGTCTATGCGACGCCACCGATTGCTAAAGTCGGTCTTACGGTGGATGAAGCGGAAGCGGGGGGCATTGACTTCGACGTGAAAGAAACAGACATGTCGCACTTCCTCACCTATTCACGAATCAATGATACAACCGCCTATTCGAAAGTGTTACTGAGTGCAGAAGGGCACGTCATTGGGGCTCATTTGATTGGTCACCATGCCTCAGAACTCATCAATCTGTTCTCTTTCATTATACAGAACAAACTGTCGCATCAACACGTGAAGCACTTAGAAGTTGCCTATCCGACCGCCGCCTCCGACCTGACCTATCTCATCTAAACAAAAGACGGAACTCGCTTCATGGCGAATCCCGTCTTTTTCTTATTCAATTCCTTTATCCTTGTCTTCTTTCAGCTCGTCTTGTAATGACTTTTCCCAAAGCGGAACACCTTTCGCGTGCGCCGCACGCGAGATGAGGTGACCTCCAACAGGAGCCGTCAAGAGGACGAAGAAGAAACCGAGCAAGAGTCTTGCATCAAACACCTGTTCATCGACATATACATGAAGGACGGCTGCGGAGAGGACGAACATGACACCGAGTGTCGCGCTCTTTGAGGCAGCGTGTGTTCTCGAATAAATATCTGGGAGACGGATGAGACCGATCGCGGCGACGACCGTGAAGAAGACGCCGATGATCGTGAAGATACCGGTAATGAGATCAAAAATCATTGTCGCGGTCATGTTGGATTATCTCTCCCCTTTCTAAGAATTTCGAGAACGCAACCGTTCCGATGAAGGCCAAAATACTGAGTAGTAAGATGACTTCAAAATATAAGGTCGTATCGAGCAGAATCGACAGTAACGCGACGACCGAGATGAGCGCAATCCCGATTGAGTCGAGCGCGATGACCCGGTCTGCCGTCGTCGGTCCTTTGACGACGCGATACAACATCATCAACATCGCAAGCAAGAGAATGGCGAGCGAAATGTAGATGAGAATGTCTAGTAAATCCATCACTCTGTCGCCTCCTTAATGCTCGATTCAAAGTTATCATAAATGTCTTTTTGTAGCGCGTCTTTATCCGGCATGTGGAGCGCGTGAATATAGAGCACGGAACTGTCTTTTGACACCTGGACGACGAGCGTGCCTGGTGTGAGCGTGATCAGCATCGAGAGCAAGCTGACTCTCCATCCTTTGTCGAGAGACGTCTCGTACCGGAAGATTCCTGGTTGAATCTTCAACTTCGGACTAAGGACGAGACGCAGTACCTCAAAGTTCGCGAGGAACAATTCACGAATGAAGATGAGAAGCAGTTTAAATAGACGCCAGACGCGGGTGAAGTAAAAAACGCCTCCAGTAGATTTAAAGAATCGGCGCATCATGAACAAGAGGAGTAAACCGAGTAGATACCCGACGAAGAATCCGCTCGATGTGAACGACCCCGTGAGGAACATCCAGATGAACGCCAGGAAAAAGTTAATCAATAGTTGATAAGCCATCTGTCATTCACTCCTTTATCACGGCATCGATATAGATTTCTGGCTTGACGAGCGGCTCAATCGCTTGCGTGATATACGGATGGATGGCTTCTGCCCCAAATCCGTATGCGACCGCAATGATGAGCAACAAGAAGACCGGTACAATCAAACGTTTCGTATACGGTACGAGCGGTCCATCATACTCGCGCTTCGCCTCGCCCCAGAATCCGTTCAAGAAAATCTTCATGACCGAATAGAGGACGAAGAGACTCGACAAGAGGACGAGAAGTGGTCCGAACAGCTCGCCTTCGTCCATCCCACCTGAGACGATCAACAATTTTCCGAAGAATCCACTAAGTGGCGGAATCCCAGCGAGCGAGAGCGCTGCGACGAAGAACGTCCATCCAAACAGCGGGAATCGGGTGATGAGTCCACCCATATCGCGGAGTTGACCGGATTTGGTGATGCCAATCATCATCCCGACGAGCATGAAGAGAACCGCTTTGATGATCATGTCGTGAATCAAGTAGTAGAGTGACCCTTCAAGGGACGTCTGTGTATTGACCGAGATTCCGTACAAGATGACCCCGACTGCGATCATGATGTTGTAGATGATGATCAGTTTCACGTCATTATAGGCGATGGCCCCTATCATCCCGATGAAGATAGTGAGGACAGCGAGCACCATGAGGAACGTCTGTAAAAACTCATCGTTCCCATCAAAGAGTAGCGTGTACGTCCGTAAGATCGAGTACACCCCGACTTTCGTCAAGAGTGCCCCAAACATCGCGAGAATTGGGGTCGGTGCGACCACGTACGCTCCAGGGAGCCAGTAGTGAAGTGGGACGAGTGCCCCTTTCATCCCGAAAACGATGACGAATAGCACACCGATGACGGTGATGACGTCGGGGTTATCGACAAGCGGGATCTTCATCGCCAAGTCCGCCAAGTTGAGCGTACCTGTGACTCCGTAAAGCAAGGCGACCGACATGACGAAGAGCGCCGAGGCGATGATGTTCACGAGCAAGTACTTGATTGACTCACGTAACTGGACGCCACGTCCACCGAGTACAATCAATACGTATGAAGACATCAAGAAGACCTCGAAGAAGACGAACAAGTTGAAGATATCACCTGTCGTGAAGGCACCGTTCACCCCGACGAGCAAGAACAGCATCGAGATGTACAAGTAGTTCCCTTCATACGAATCAGAGAAATAATGGACGGCGAACCACACGATGAAGAGCGTGAGAAGAGTCGACGTCGTCACGAGTAGGGCTGACAGCATATCCGATACGAGCGTGATGCCGAACGGCGCTTGCCAGTTCCCGAGGTTGAGGCTTTGAATCCCCTCCGTGGAGACCGTATGCACGAGAAAGAGTGACACGATCGCCGTAATAACTAAAGCTCCAAGAGCCATCGCGCGCTGCAGCTGGACCCGTTTTGGCATAAACATCATAAGGATGGCCGCAAGCGCAGGAATGACGATTGGAAAGACCGGTAAGTTAATCATACGATTCCGTTCCTTTCATTTCTTCCATATTGTCCGTGCTGAGCTCCTGGTACGTGCGGTAGGCAAGTACGAGGAAGAACGCCGTCACCCCGAAACTGATAACGATTGCTGTCAAGACGAGCGCTTGCGGTAACGGGTCTGTGAATTCTGTCACACCGTCGACGAGGACAGGGGCGGCCCCTGTCTTCAAACCTGCTGTCGTCAAGACGAGAAGGTGTGCCGCGTGACTGAACAAGGCAGTGCCAATGATGATGCGTAACAAACTTCTTGAGAGAACAAGATAGACGGCACACATCGTCAAGACACCGATGATGATGCTAACGAAGATTTCCATTATTCACTCTCTCCAATCGTTTGTATAATCGTCAACGTGATTCCGATGACTACGAGGTAAACCCCTAAGTCGAACGCAATCGCCGTGTGAAGGGTCTGTTCACCGAGAAGTGGTAAGTCAAACTTCCCGTATGCGTGCGTCAAGAACGGACGACCCAAGAAAACCGAGTGAAGACCTGTCGCAAGGGCAATCAGTAATCCGGTCGCCGTCATGAGACGGTAGTCAATCGGGAGCACGTTCGCGAGCGTTTTCGAATCAAATGCGAGTAGCAACAAGACGAGTGCCGCAGATGTCATCAATCCACCGATGAATCCTCCACCTGGTGAATAGTGACCGGCAAAGAACAAGTTGATGGAGAAGATGACAATGATGAAGAAAATGATCATCGCGGCCGTCTGCAAAATGACATCATTGACGCGTCTGCTGTTTTGCTTCATGTTCCCCTTCTCCTTTCGTACGTCGTGTTGTTCTAAATTTAATCATCGTGTAGATCCCGAAAGCTGCAATCCCGAGAACGACGATTTCAAACAAGGTATCAAATCCACGGAAGTCGACGAGAACGACGTTAACCATGTTTTTACCTGCTGCAAGCTCATACACGTTCTCTTTGTAATACTCCGAGATTGAAGTGAGCGATTTGTTTGTGAGCGCCATGAAGCTGAGAAGCGTCACGGTCGTCCCGACGAGAACAGCCACGATGGCATTCCCGACTTTGAAACGCATCCGAACTTCCTTCTTGCTGATGTCCGGCATGTGATAGAAGACAAGCAAGAACAAAGCGACTGAGACCGTCTCGATGACAAGCTGCGTGAGCGCCAAGTCCGGTGCACCGAAGAAGACGAAGAACAGTGACACGCCGTATCCAACGACCCCAAGTAGGATGATGGACGGGAGACGCGACTTCATGAAGAGAATTGCGAGCGCCGCTAGCATGACGACAGCTCCAAGCACATATTCATACGGTGCAATCTCAGCCAGATTCTCAAACGAGAACCGGTACATGTCGAACCACCAGATGCTGAAGAGCATCATACCTGAGAGGAAGACGAAAATATAGATCAAGTATGACCGGATGAACCCAGTCATGTAGTTGTCTTTAAAGCGATAAGCCGCCTTGTTCGACCAGACGAGTGTACCGTCATACATCCCATTGAGCGTCAACCGATGTGGGATGCGGTTGTAGATACCCATCCATTTCCCCATTTGCCAGAACAGCAATGACCCGAGAAGGACAATCCCGATGGTCATATATAATTCAGGAGTCAAACCGTGCCAGAAGTAGATGTGAACATCGACTTCTTGCCCTTGTGCGACGAGTGTCGGATAGATTGACTCGACGGCTGGTTTGATGAGCGAGTTCGACAAGACGTTCGGGAAGAACCCGAGACCGACGACAAGAAGCGCAAGGACGACCGGTGGGATTAACATGCCGATCGGCGCCTCATGCGGTTGTTTCGGCAATTGATCGAACTTTGCCTTGCCCATGAACGTCCGCGTGAACAGCATGATGCTGTAGATGAACGTGAATACACTTCCGACGAACGCGATGACTGGAAGTAAGATTCCAATCGTATCGAGCGCAAAGAAGTCGGCCGAAAAGACTTTCGTCGTCGCCTTCAAGAACATCTCTTTACTCAAGAATCCGTTGAATGGCGGAAGACCGGCCATCGATAACGAACCGATGACGGCGACCGTGAATGAAATTGGCATGACGGTCATCAGACCGCCGAGTTTTCGAATATCACGTGTGCCCGTCTCATGGTCGACAATCCCGACCATCATGAAGAGCGATCCTTTGAACGTCGCATGGTTGATCAAATGGAAGATTGCCGCAATCGTCGCGATCATAAAAATATTGTCATCCATGCTGTCATAGTGGAGCGCTGCCGCCCCGAGACCAAGAAGTGACATGATTAACCCGAGCTGACTGACAGTCGAGAATGCTAAGATTCCCTTTAGGTCGGTCTGCTTCACGGCGTTGAATGAACCCCAGAACATCGTGAACATCCCGACTCCGGCAATCGTCCATAGCCAGACGGATGATTCTTGGAAGACTGGGCTCATGCGGGCCACGAGGTAGAGGCCTGCCTTGACCATGGTCGCCGAGTGGAGATATGCACTAACCGGAGTCGGTGCTTCCATCGCGTCAGGCAACCAGATGTGGAACGGGAACTGCGCTGACTTCGTGAACGCCCCGAGCAAGATGAGAATCATCGCAACGAGGAAAAATGGACTCTCGGCAATGACGCCCGAGTTCGCGACCATATCGCGAATGCTGTACGAACCGACCATCGACTCAAGTAAGACGACCCCTCCGAGCATCGACAATCCACCGAACACGGTGAGAAGCATCGACTTCTGTGCACCATAGCGTGAACGTTCTTTCTCATACCAGTATCCGATCAACAGGAATGATGAAATGGATGTGAGCTCCCAGAACATATACATGACAATCATGTTATCCGAGAGAACGAGCCCGAGCATCGCACTCATGAACATCAAGAGATACACGTAAAAATGCCCGAGCGACTCTTTGTCCTTATTCAAATAGTAAATCGAATAGAGGACGACCAGTGCGCCGATTCCCGTAATGAGAAGCGCGAACAAGAGACTGAGTCCATCGACGTATGCCGTGAAGTTGATTCCGAGGGACGGCATCCACGCAATCGTCTCTGTCACGACGTCCCCTGTACTCGTGATCGGAATGAATCCGACGAAGTAGGTGACGAGCACGACCGGAACGATCAAGACGAACCAGCCTGTATGAATTTGTTTCATTCCGCGAAACAAAAGCGGGATGAATGGTGCCGCAAGAAGCGGCAACAAAATAGCTAAATGTAACAGCGACAAGAAAATTCCTCCTTTGAACAGAGTCGTACAATAGATTGAGCCATAAAGTAAGGTCACTTGACTCCATCATGTCTTCCTCATGAGTATAGCGTAAATTTTCAGTCTGTTTCCATGATAAAAGCTTCCAGTTCAAGCGCTCCCCCGTCAAAATTCCGAATCTATTCCGAATCTATTAAATATGAAGAAAGTCGTTGAAATTTCTTCAAAAAAATTTGAAATCAGACGTTATGTATCGGCATATGACCGGATTGAGGGTGCGTGTAATAACTCAATTTATTCCCTACTTGCCTGTCCTTTTCCTTCTTTTCTGTTCCGCAAAACAAAAAAGCAGCCGATTTCAATCGGCTGCTACGCAATTATTGTGCTGTCGCGATAAACTCTTTCAATGCTTCTTTTGGTTGGAAGCCCATTGTTTTCGAAACAGGCTCGCCATCTTTGAACATCATGAGTGTCGGGATACTTTGGATTTGGAAAGCACCTGCGACTTCAGGGTTTTCGTCGACGTCGACTTTCACGATTTGGACTTGGTCACCCATCTCTTGATCGAGTTCTTCGAGAACTGGCGCGATCATGCGACATGGTCCACACCAAGTTGCCCAGAAATCTACGAGGACGACGCCCTCTTTTACATCTTGTTCAAACGATTGAGTCGTTGCGTGTTTAATAGCCATTTGTAAAAACCTCCCCAATAGGATGAGAGAGTCCTGATAAAAGAGCTCTCATGCATTTCATGTTCAAATTATACCACGGAGGGTAATAACCCCAAAATGTTTTGCTTATTAGCTATTGACGAGGTGCTTACGGAACTCTTCTGTCAACATCGGGACGACATCGAACAAGTCGCCGACGATGCCATAGTCTGCCACGCTGAAGATGTTTGCTTCTGGGTCCTTGTTGATGGCGACGATGACTTTCGCGTTACTCATCCCAGCCAAGTGTTGAATCGCTCCTGAGATCCCACATGCGATGTAGAGGTCTGGCGTGACGACTTTACCCGTCTGTCCGATTTGAAGTGCGTAATCGCAGTAGTCGGCGTCACATGCTCCACGTGAAGCACCGACCGCCCCTCCGAGAAGCTCAGCCAACTCTTCAAGCGGTTTGAATCCGTCTTCACTCTTGACACCACGTCCCCCTGCGACGATGACTTTTGCTTCCGCCAAATCTACTTTCCCTGTCGCCTTACGCACGACTTCTTTGACGATCATCGCGAGGTCTTTCAATTCGACGGCCGGCGTTTCAACAGAGACGCTCGCGCCCGCTTGACGTGTGAGTGCGTCGATGTTGTTTGGACGGATTGTGAAGAACATGACCGAATCTTTGAACTTCACTTTCTCGAACGCCTTCCCTGAGTAGATCGGGCGAACGAACTCTGCGTCGCGTCCTGATCCTTCGATAGAGACAACATCACTGATGAGTCCGGCATCGAGACGTGCCGCAAGTTTCGGTGCGATGTCTTTCCCGAGAGCCGTGTGTCCGAGGACGATCATTTCCGGATTTTCTTGCTCGATTAACTGACGGAGCACTTGTCCGTAGCCGTCTGGCGTATAGTGTTTGAGGCGATCATCTTCGACGACGAGGACACGGCTTGCGCCATACTCCCCGAGTTCTTGTGCGAGTGATTGCACGTGATCCCCAATCACGACTGCCGTCACATTGTCTGTCAATTGCTTCGCCGCAGCGATGGCTTCGAATGATACGTTACGTAACGCGCCTTCACGCGCTTCTGCGAGTACTAAAGCTTTCATCTATAATCTCCCCCTTAAATGACTTTCGCTTCCGTGCGAAGAAGTTGTACGAGCTCGCTCACTTGTGTCGACATATCGCCTTCAAGGATGCGACCTGCTTTCTTCTCTTCTGGCAAGAATCGTTCAATCGTCTCGATTTTCGCTTCGATTTCATCTTCATCGAGGTCGATGTCCGTGAGTTCGAGTTCTTCGAGCGGTTTCTTCTTCGCCTTCATGATTCCTGGCAAACTCGGATAACGCGGCTCGTTCAACCCTTGTTGTGCCGTTACGAGAAGTGGGAGTGCGACTTCGATGACTTCCGTGTCTCCTTCGACGTCACGTGTGACCGTAGCCGTCGTGCCATCGATTTCAAGAGCTGTGATCGTCGTCACGTAGTTCATGTCGAGAAGTTCTGCGACACGTGGTGCGACTTGTCCGCTACCACCATCGATTGCTACGTTTCCTGCGAAGATGAGGTCTGCGTCTTGTTCTTTCAAGTATGTGGCGAGCACTTTTGAAATCGTGACATGGTCCGCATCCTCGACATCGTCTTCGATTGAGATACGAACGGCTTTGTCCGCTCCCATAGCAAGCGCTGTACGCAATTCTTTATCCGCGTCTTCTGGTCCTACCGTGACGACCGTGACCTCTCCCCCGAGTGCGTCACGTTTTTGAATCGCTTCTTCGACCGCATATTCGTCATACGGGTTGATGATGAACTCAGCACCGTCTTCTTGAATTTCCCCATTCTCGAGCTGAATCGCTTCCTCAGTATCAAACGTACGTTTCAGCAAAACAAAAATATTCATGGTTGATCCCCCTTTAGTCAATTCTTCCCATCATTCATGAATCATCATTCATTTTTTGAGCTAGTGATAGGGCTCACCGTTACGTAAGCCCCTTTTTTAACATATGGTGCACATTCGGAAGCGTCGACATCAAGTCGTACTTGAAGCCGCTCGCCATCCAACTCGTCACAACCTCATCGATTGTGCCAAAAATCATCTGACGAGCGAGTCGATAATCTAAATCCTTGTCGAACTCTCCTGTCTCAATTCCGTGTTTGACGACAGAATCAATTAAGTTCAAATATGGTTTGAGTACTTCTCCGATTTTTTGGCGAAGTACCAAGTTCGACTGTCGCAATTCGATTTGTGTCACGACGGCGAGGTCGTAATCGGCCGACAGTTGCTTTAAATGCGATTCGATCAAATGATACAACTTACTCCCGGCCGTCGTCTCATTCTCGATTTGTTGTTTCGAGTAGTCGATAAACTGCCCCATCTTCGCTTGGAACAATTCGATTAAGAGATGCTCCTTGTTTTTGAAATACAAATAGATTGTACCATCCGCGACACCCGCCTCTTTGGCGATGGCTGTCACCTTTGCACCGTGATAGCCATGATTGGCAATTACTTTGACCGCCGCATCAATGATTCGGTCACTTTTCGAAATATGATTTGTCATTAATCCCAAGCTCCTTACCGCTGCAGATGAAATGAATGATGGTTCATTCATTTATTATTCTATCATGCGTACGCTTGGTGTCAACTGCTTTGTTTCACTTGTTTCGCCTTCTCTTCGTCGACGAGGACACGGCGTAAAATCTTACCGACGAACGTCTTCGGCAACTCGTCACGGAACTCATACAACTTCGGCACTTTATAGGCCGCAAGCTTCTCACGACAATGTTTGTCGAGTCCTTCTTCCGTCACGCTCGAGCCGTCGCGAAGGACGATGAATGCCTTGACCGTCTCACCCCGATACGGATCCGGAACACCGATACAGACCGCTTCCTTCACGGCCGGATGTTCGTAGAGCACTTCTTCGATTTCACGCGGATACACATTGAAGCCACCTGCGATGATCATGTCCTTCTTCCGGTCGACAATATAGAAGAACCCGTCCTCGCCCATGTAGCCGAGGTCGCCGGTCGCAAGCCACCCATCTTTCAAGACGGCTGCCGTCTCCTCCGGCTTCTGCCAGTAACCTTTCATGACTTGCGGACCGCTCAGCATGATTTCCCCGATTTCTCCGATGTCCGCCTCGGTCTCTCCGTCTGCTTTTACTATTTTAGCAGAAGTGTCCGATAACGGGGCACCGATCGAGCCGACGATTCGCTTATCCCATAAGAAGTTCGCATGCGTGACCGGTGACGTCTCAGACAAACCGTATCCTTCGACGATGCGACCTCCTGTGATCTTCTCAAATTCCTCTTGCACTTCGATCGGAAGTGGTGCCGAACCCGAGATACACCCCTCAATCGAAGACAAATCATACTTCTTCAGTTTCGGGTCGTTCAAGATCCCGACATACATCGTCGGTGCGCCCGGGAAGAAGTGTGGCTTTTTCTTCTGAATCGTCTTCAAGACATCCATCACTTCAAAACGTGGCACGAGGACGAGCTCATAGCCGTTCGTGACCCCAAAGTTCAGACAGCACGACATCCCGTAGACGTGGAAGAACGGCACGACACACAAGACGCGTTTCTCGTCCCCGCGACTGTACTTATAGAAAAAGTTCGTGATTTGATCCGCGTTCGCCGTCAAGTTGAAATGGGTCAACATGACACCTTTCGGAAGTCCCGTTGTCCCCCCTGTATATTGAAGAACGGCGACATCTTCTTTTGGATCGATGTCGAGCGGCGTGATAGGATTGAAGTCCTTATAATCTTTGAACGATGTCGACCCGGTCGTATCGATGACGATATTGTTCTCACGTTTCACTTTGATTGGATACAGTTTGTTTTTCGGGAATGGTAAGTAATCAGCGATACTCGTCGTGATCACGGTTTGAATCTCCGTCTTCTCACTGACACGAAGCGTCTTCGGATATAACAGGTCGAGGGTGATGACAATTTTGACACCTGCGTCCGTGACGAGGTTTTCTAGCTCACGTTCCGTATAGAGCGGATTCGTCTGGACGACCGTCCCACCTGCATAGAGCACGGCATAGAACGAGATGACGTATTGAGGACAGTTCGGAAGCATGAGGCTGACGCGGTCGCCTTTTTCAAGCCCTTTCGCTTGAAGCATCGTTCCGAGTCGACGTGCGGCATCATCGATTTCCGCGAATGTCCACTCCTTTCCGATAAAGGAGATGGCCGTACGATTCGGATAATCCTTTGCTGCGCGAGACAACGCCTCATATAGCGGCTTTACCTCATAATCAATTGACTGGGGCATTCCTTCTGGATAATCTTGTAACCACGGTTTGTTCATCACTCTTCCCCCTTGGAAATGAATACTCATTCAATTGACTCTATTATAATGCTAAGAAAACGCTTTCATCTACCCTTTACCCGATAATTTTCAGAAAATATCAAAAAAAGCGATTGGAGTTGTCATCCAATCGCTGTCATACTCGCCTAAAATAGGAATCTTTCGAATCCAGTTTTTCAAGCTTCTGATTCATAAGTTGTTGCAATTCTTTTTCATGACGAATATTTGAGAAATCTGTCCCGAACCATGCTTCCATCTCAGGTCGAGAGAAGGCATAGGTCCGGTTCGGGAAAGCAAAACGGACGATCTCGGCGTTCGGGATGAGGGTGAAATAGGCAGCCGCATTCCGAATCGCCAGATGATCTTGTTCCGCTCGTTCCATTCCCGGGTCTTCGTAACGGATGGTCAACCCATAAGGACGCTTCTTTGTCTGCAGCTCGACCGATCGATAGCATTCATGTAGCGGCAAACTTCCGGCAATGCCGACGACGGCCGCATTGTCCCCGACTTTCGCCCCTTTGTATTCAAAGGCGTCCGGTTCCGGGTTCATACATCCTGCCAGTGAGATGACGAGTACGAGCAACAGACAGAAGCGTTTCATAGGTGCCCCACCTTACGATTTGAGTCTCAAGTTGAAGCGGTAAAGCAAGCGTTTGGCGAGTAAGTGTGCCAAGAACGCTCCGATCACAAAACCGACAACATATAACATCACGCTTTGCGGGTAAAAAATTCCCGAGAAGAACACACCGCCTAACATTGCGAAACAGATAACGATAACGATATGGATGAGCCATAACCAGTTCGAGAACATAAAGAAGCGGCCATTATTTTCTTGTGGTGCTTCCTTGAACATCCACAATCCGAGACCAAATGTTAGAACGATAAAGACAATCGAACTGGACAAACCGATTGTAAGAAATTCCGTCCACTCCGCTTGAGAATCAAAGATTAAATACATATCTGTATTGACGATGTTATTCAACGGTGACAGGATTCGCATCGGTACACTTTCAAATACCTCGTCAAAAAGTGTATATGAAAGATTTGGAGAAAAGGCTATGAGCGATCCTTGAATGAGGGCTACAATCCCCATCGGGAAGACAAGTGCCACAAATGTCCAAACGACTTGTGAGATCGACTCACCACCAAATGACCCCATCCATAGCGAGACCGAGAAAAATGAGATTCCCGACAAAAGTAAGAAAACAATCAATCCGAGCACTTTGACCTCATTGCCATCAAGTAAGAAGGAATAGTCAGAAAGACGGATGATGAGAAACATCAACGCCCCCCCTATCAATGTCGCCGCAACGATCCCTGTCGAACCAATCACCCATTTTGATATGTAAAGCTGGGTACGGGTATATGGTAGCGACATCGAAAAGTCCGACATTTGACTGTTCCGTTCACTTCCAATCAATACGGATGCCATGAGCGCACCAAAGATGACAAACAAGAAGATGACGATCCCCATTGGAATGAGTGATTCAAGACCACCTAGATAACCGTAATCAGAATTGCTATTGAAAAAGTCCTCGGTATTCATCGTCTCTACATCTTCTCGCAATATATCCGAATAGTCACTTGGGTTCTCCTGCATATCGCGAATCTGTTCCTCATACACCTGCATTTGTGTCCAAACCGGCACTGTGAAGGCGACGATGCCTAAGAAGACGAGCAGCATCCAAAGTAGCGACACTTGTTTCCAATCTTTCTTTAACAAAACTTTAGACAGCATGGGCTTCTCCTCCTAACTGGACACGGAAGACGTCTTCAAGAGACATTGGAATCTCTTCGATGAGCATCGGATTATATGAATCGATGAACGTTTCGAGCTCTTCCGTCCGTTCTTTCGCCATGAACAGCACGACACGTCCCGTCACGTTGATGATTTCGATATCTTTTCGTTCGAGCAGTTCGACCGGGACATGATCGTTGAACACGACTTGCCACTTGATGCTGAGGGCACGTGCCTCTTCGAGCGACAAGATCGCTTTGACACGTCCACTCTCAATCATGATGATGCGGTCAGCGATGCGTTCGAGTTCATGCAGTTGGTGACTCGAGACGATGATGGAACAGTTCCGATTCTCGACTTGGGCAATCATCAGTTTTAACACATCGGATTTGGCGACGACATCAAGTCCGTCCGTCGGTTCATCGAGCAGGTAGTATTTCGCTTGAACGGCGAAGGCGAGTGATAACGTGACGAGCGCCTTTTGTCCTTTCGAAAGTTGGCGAATTTTTTTGTTGTCGATGTTGTATCGCGTCAATGTCTCGCGGAAGATGGTACGGTTGAATGACGGATAGATCGACTCATACAAATCCGTCGCCTCATTCACCGTATAATTTTTAAGCGCGTCGGCTGAATCCGGTACGAAGATGACGTCACGCTTCAACCCTGCGTCTTTAAAGATACTCTTCGAGCCATAGAGCACATCTCCCATATCTGGGCGGATGATGCCCACCATCGTCCGGAGAAGCGTCGTCTTACCAGCACCGTTACGTCCGACGAGGGCAATGATTTCTCCTGATTCGACCGTAAAGTCGATGCCGTCGAGAATCGTCTGTCGGTCAATTTTTTTGCTTAGCTGTTCAACTTTCAGCATTGGTTTTCCCTACTTTCTCATATTCCGTCCGCAATACGTCGATGGCTTCATCTAACGGCACGTTCGCATAGTGGCAATCAATCGCAATCTTTTTAATCGAGGCGATGACCGGCTCACGTGCCGCATCATCGTCCACCCAGTCCTCGGAGACGAACGTCCCGCGTCCACGTCGCATCTCGAGCAGCCCGAGCCGTTCCAACTCCTGATACGCCTTACTGACCGTATTCGGATTGATGACGAGATCGGTGGCGAGTTCACGCACGGACATCACCTTATCTCCCGGTCGTAAAATTCCACGGATGACGAGCTCTTTCGTTTGATTGACGATTTGCTCGTATAGCGGTTCTGAACTTTTCATATTGATTTTGTATAGCATGGGTCACACCCTCTCATAGTCAGTGTTGCTCTTTAAGTGTATTATATGTATTGGTACACGTAATTACAATAGTTCTTTGAGGGCACTTTCAGTTTACAGCGAAATGGAAATGATTTGAATAAGACTTTGGACCGAGGTGTTCTTCTTCAATATCAGGTAGATTGAACGAGAGGTGACGAAATGATCAGAAAACGAATCATAGCAGGTATGGCCGTCGGGCTTCTCTCCGGCGGTCTCTTCGTGTATACGACGCATGAAAAGTCAGAGGCACAGGAGACATACAACGCGTATGTGAAGGAAACATACAATGAACAACCCGACATCGAGCTGTCACGCGATTGGAAGATGGGCGGTTATGTCGGGAAAGTGACATTGACGAACGAACCATTCGCCGGCACTTATTTTCTGGAGACGTATGGAGACGGCTCCATCCATAACAACGTGCTCGAGACATATTGGAAACGCGAGGCAGAGCGGACGATTCACGAGCGCCTCCGTGTCGTAAGGAATCTTGAACGAGGAAGAGACGGTCCGTGCGGAAGTACCGACCGGAGTGTCGGATGATGCGCAAGCAAAAGTCAGCCCGACCCCGACGTCCATTTATGAAACGAATCCGAAGACGTATCTCGACGTCTCGATCATGTTTCATGAAGACTGGAACAATACGGACGAACAGAAACAACGGATTCTCGACGTCATGCGCGTATTGGAATCCGATGTCTATTGGATTCACTTCTCGTTCGATGGGAAACCAGGCGGCAACGACGACGACACCGAGCGGTACATGATGTTCACGCGCAAAGCGTCTGACATCGACCCGTCCTTCCTCGATGTGCGGACGATTGAGGATTTGAACGCCTATGACCGCCTGTATGGATTCGACGAGACGACATTCACGACAGAATATCGATTTGATGGCACCCCTATCGAAGAGGAGACGACACGATAATCCGGTGTCGTCTTTTTTTTGAGCGTTTGACTTTACAGGCAATCCAAAACGTTGTATCGTTTGACAAGTCAACGATTGATAAGTCAATTGAGAAAGGTGGGACGCAATGGACCTACGTGAAATCAGCCGATTACTTTACCAAATCAAGTTGGCGGAACAAAACGTCGCATCGTCGTTCGAACGGGAGACGGGATTCAGCCTGACCCGCTACGAGATGTTGCAAGTCGTAAAAGAACGAGGCGTGTGTTCGCAACGCGTGATAAAAGAAAAAATGAAAATCGACAATGCCGCCATCACCCGACATTTGAAAATCCTTGAAGAGAAAGGGTATGTCGTCAGAGAGCGGAATGCCGAGAACCATCGCGAGATGTTCGTCCGTGTTACAGAGAAAGCAGAGCAAGATCTCGCGCACTGCGAACGGGACGAACAGGCCAACCACCTCGTCTTACAAGCCTTGTCCGCTGAAGAGATTCAACACTTATCCGGGCTGCTTCAAAAATTGAACAGTCACGCCTAAACAGAGAAAGAAGGAATTCACCAATGGCAACTACATTCAAAAACAATACATTCACAGACGTCATGTTCGGTCGTAAATCAATCCGTGTCTATGACGAGAACGTGAAAATCTCACAAGAAGAAATGCTCGAGATGATTCAAGAAGCAACGACGGCTCCATCATCGGTCAACATGCAACCATGGCGATTCGTCGTCGTTGAAAGCCCAGAAGCAAAAGAGACGCTCAAGCCGCTCATCCGTTTCAACACGCGTCAAAACGACACGTCTGCAGCGATGCTCCTCATCTTCGGAGACATGGAGTGCTACGAGTACGGCGAACAAATCTACGATCAAGCGGTCGCAGAAGGCAAAATGCCACAAGAAGTGCGTGACCAACAGCTCGGCGCGATCATCCCTTATTACAAAAATCTCTCGAAACAAGAGATGAACGACATCGTGAAAATCGATGCGAGTCTCGCAGCGATGCAATTCATGCTCACAGCCCGTGCACACGGCTATGACACGAACCCAATCGGCGGTTTCGAGAAAGACCAACTTGCAGAAGCGTTCGGTCTCGATAAAGATCGTTACGTACCAGTCATGATCTTATCTGTCGGAAAAGCGGCAGAAGAAGGTTACGAATCAGTTCGCCTTGATGCTCAAACAGTTACTTCATTCAAATAACTCATTTTCAGTGAACAACCGGAGGAATCACCCATGATTTTAGTCAACGCCACATTCGATATCCAAGCTTCACAACGCGAGAACTTCTTGCGCGATATCCAAGTCTTGATCGACTCATCAAAACAAGAAGCAGGCTGTGTCGGATATGACCTATATGAATCAACATCTGTCGAGAACCGCTTTGTCATGATCGAGAACTGGGAAGACCAAGCCGCTCTCGAGCAGCACAACCAAAATCCAGTTCTCATCGACTTCGCACAAAACGTCGCGAACTACGTGTCTGCGAAACCGGTCGTGCAAGTAGCAGCGGTCAACTAATATGTCGACGCTCACCCTTGTGCTCGGGACGCTTGTCGCCATCGAATTCTTCTATATCTTCTATTTAGAGACGATTGCGACGGCATCCTCGTCGACGTCACGCGTCTTCCGTATGTCGAAAGACGAGCTGACGAGAGACTCGGTGTCGGTTTTGTTCAAAAATCAAGGCGTCTATAACGGATTGATTGGGGTCGGGCTCTTGTACGGGCTATACGTCTCCCCAAACCCGGTCGAGATTGTCACCATGATCCTGACCTATATCATTCTCGTTGCCCTATATGGCAGTATCACGAGTGACAAGAAGATTATCCTGACACAAGGTGGGCTCGCCATCTTGACGTTGATCTCGATGTATATGTGATGACAGAAAAAGCGTTCGACCTAGTGAAAAGGTCGGACGCTTTTTGTCATTCCGACTTCATCAAAAAACCGCCCTGACCGAAGTCAGAGCGGAATCGTATTATAAGACGAAAATCGCTGAAGATACACCGACGACACCAACGAGCGCCATCGCATATACCGGTACACGTGGCATTTCGCCATTGTTGTCGAGTGCTTTCCCGAACATGTAGAAGACGATCGGGTGCACGAGGAACGGCATCGAGAAGATGAGCGGGATGAGAAGCGAGGCTTCCGTCCCGAACATGCCGCCTTGAACCGCTGCGAACAAGCCGAAGTGCGAGATTGCTGACGATTGTGCCATCGTCGTGTAATCAAACGCAATCGTGCTGAACGTCAAGATGACGAGACCACCGAAGACGGCCATCATCTGCCATCCGAACGAGAACTGCATAAGGGCTTTGACTTCTTTAAAGTCTTCCCCGTTCGCCGCACGCAAGTTTTTCAACGAAAGCGCCGTGAGCGCGAGACCGACCAAGACGATGATCATCGTCGGCCAAATCCAGAGCGCGCCGTTGTCGGCACTGACCGCGAGGATCGAGAAGACGAAGATATGTCCGAAGAACGGGATGTTGATCATGATCGGCGCACGTTTCGCCGCCACTTGACCGAAGTCACCAGCCGTACATGCTCCTGTGAGACCACTGTGTGAAAGTGACCCCGCCATACCGGGTGCAAGGTTACGGATGTGACCCGTACGAGCAAACCACATGATGAGTGCGATCCCACCGAACATCCAGAACAACTGGCCGAAGAAACCGTATACGAGAATCGAATTCATACCTTCGATGGCGAACGCGTCACCGATTCGTGAACCCCCGACCATGAAGTTGGCAGCCAAGACGACTGGAATCCCTGCGAAGAGAAGCGCGCGGACAGTCGGTCCATACGTCCAGTTATGGAAGATGGCACCGAGTGCTGACGAAATCAACATCGCAAAGAAGATTTGCGGAAGCGCGATAATCGGCTGAACCGCTGTCGCAATCAAGAATGAGACGAACAAGATCACAAGCAAGAGGACAGTCTCGATGACACCTTTTTGCATGTATACTTTCTTGTCCTGAATCTGTGCTTTATGGTCGATGAGTAAGAACGACACCGCAAGACCGAGGAGTGCGAGGATTGGGTAGTAAAGCGCAATCCCTTCTGCCGCACCTGGCTCGATTGCCATACGGAAGAACCCTTCCAAACCGACGAGCAAGAAGAACGAACGAAGGATGAAGATGAACTGCGTACGTCCTGTCCCGAGGAACATCTCTTCTTTAGAAGGAACAACGATGTCCTCCATGTCGAGCTCTTGTTTGCTCAAGATTTTACGAAGTTCTTGTCCACCGACGAAGAACGAAACGACTAACGCGATGATCGTCGTCCGTGACAAGAAGTCGACAAGCGGGAATTCAGGAAGACCCGGCGTCGCGATACCGATCTCGACCATACCGAATCCTAGACCGAGACCGAAGATGACGATGACGAGAATCGGCGAGAAGCGCGTCCCAGCCACGACCATACGAGATAAAATGACCATTGGAATGACGAAGGCCATAAGCAACCAAAATTGGTTGATCAGTTGCATTTGAGATAATTGCTGTACAAGTTCCATTGACTAACCCCTAACATAATTTTTAGCACACAATATCGAAGTATACAGGAATGAACATTATGTGACAATAGGGTGTGATGTTTTGTAAACATTGAAAGCGGAACCAAGAGAATTTGGTCCCGCTTTCGTTAGTTATTGGATTGTCTGAGGCCCCAAATGCCTTTATTTCCAGTGGAATAAAAGAGATCCTCTTTCCCAGTAAAGCTCGCCGAATCACTGGAGTGTGCACGAATCTGTTTATTAACGTGCCCTTTCCAATCTTTATAACGATCGAGCTCGAGTTGGTAGTAAGATTTTTCGACATACGCATAGATGTCTTTCAAAGATGCCGTCCCACCGTGGTGTTGGAGGGCGAACTGGATTTTGCGTAGTACCAGGCGTTTCACATTACCCCACCTTTCTACTTCTGTTTCATTTCAAAGTAGTCTTCTAATTTGTTTTCAACCGCTAATTGAATAGCAGCATGCGCTTGTTTAGTCGGAATGCAGTACTCTTCTCTGACAATGAGTTTCCCATTCGCATTCTCAAATGGTGATTTACCTGTTCTTGGTGATTCTGTCGTCAAGGCTTTAAACGGTAGCGAATTTAGATGACGTTCGATTTCCTTCTGTGAAAATGATTCTTGAAATATTTTAGCGATGCCATTTAAAGAATGCTCTTCACTTTGCTTTCTTACCAAATCATAGTACTCTTTTGCGATCACATCAGCTGATAATGGGTGAAACCAATCTTCAAATCCTCTGTTGAGCATGACTTGGATAACATTCATTTTATATGTACCTTGACGCGCAAAACCATCAATAAAGTTACAAAAAGACTGTATAGCAATCTCTGATGAGTTGATAGTTATTTTATCGTTCAGCATGCTCATCCTTTCGCTTTCCGACTAAAGTAGTAATGTAATCGAACATCTACAATCTGTTTAACCCATTCATAAACGGTTAGATTGCGGAACGCTTCATTAAATTCAATATGCAGCGTTTCATCTTCTACATAAAACGGTCCTTTGGCAATTTTATCGAATGGCATTCGTAACAATAATTTTTCAATTCTTTGTTGATGAAATGGTTGCTGAAAGTCTTTTGTCTTTCCATCAATCTGCTGACGATACGGTTCTTTTTTAATGTAATCATAAAAAGGAAGAGCGGCTTCAGATGCTTTAAGTGGCTTGTACCAATTTTCTTCTCCCCGTTTTAGCATAATTGAAAGTACAATCATTTTATAGCTTTTGGTCATGCTCGTGTATTCCACCTCGACAAGAAGCGACTTCACATCACTGTATAGTATCGCTTCTTCCTCACTTAGTTCTCCGAGTTTATGCAAGAATCCGAAGAACCCACCAAGCTTTCTCCATTCGGAACGATAAGCGTCTATAGAGTACTCACCTCGTTGGATTAATTCCATGTAGCTCGGGCGCCTACCCATTTCTTCTTTCACCATGAAATAATTTTGTTCAAGTAATTGCTGACGCGTTGAGGAACGTGTCACCATTTTCTTCAGTAAGTCAACAGTCTGTAAATCAAACTCAATTGTACATGACGAAGGTAGATCAATCGTAGTTGGCAAGGAACTCACTGTATCTTGTCGGCTAGTCGTCAACAAAGCCAGTTTCTTATCAATATTTTTATAGTTCCCAATTAAATCGATAATCGTACAATGCGTCTTTCCTGTTGATAGACGTAGCCCTCGTCCAATTTGTTGGGTGAATACTGTCAATGATTCAGTCGGACGACAGAACAATAGCGTATCGATTTCAGGAATATCGACACCTTCATTAAATAGATTCACTGCAAAAATGATGTCCAATTGTCCTTGCTTTAATTGGGCAATTACTTCCGTTCGATCATACTCGGCCTGACTATGAAGTGCTACCGCTTGTACTCCTTGCCTCCTGAAAAAATCAGCCAAATATTCAGCTTGTATAACGGAAGAACAAAAGCCGAGTGCTCTCGATTGATGATGCTCTGACCAAGCTCTATAAATCTTCTCGGCAACACTTTCTTTTAACTGTTCTGCCAATAACTCTTCTTGATCATAACGACGTCCATTGATCAGACGAATCTGAGAGTAGTCGATTTCATCATAGATTCCAACGTAATGAAACGGGGTTAAAAACGATTCTTCAATCGCTTCCGTAAAGTGCATCTGGAAAGCAACGTTATCATCACAAAGTGCATATACGTCTCCTCCGTCTAAACGGTCAGGCGTTGCAGTCAAACCGAGTAAGAACTTCGGTTGAAAATAATCTAGCACTCGACGGTAGGAAGGAGCAGCCGAATGATGGAACTCATCCACGATTATCAAATCGAATTGCTCCGGGTCATATTGCTCCATCCTTTGTTTCGAAGCTAACGTTTGAATCGAGGCGAACACGACGTCAGCAGTATCTTGATTTCTTGATTCACCACCGAGTAGTAACCCAGTCTTCCAGTCATTCGCCACATTGAGGAATGACTTTTCTGCTTGTAACAAAAGTTCTCTTTGATGTGCAATGAAAAGGACACGTTTGAATTGTCGTGCAAAGAATGCACTCAAATACGTTTTCCCTAATCCTGTCGCCAAGACGAGCATCGCCTTTTTCCGACCTTCCGCCATCGTTTCTCGGAGAGCCAATAACGCTGCGTCTTGGACAGACGTCGGGGTAATCGAATCATCTTCTATGTAGACGGGAGAATGTTCAGCGACCTCCCATTCTTTCATTCGATCCTTTCGCGCTTCATACTCTTCACGATAAGGCTGTAACGAGACTGGATTCATCATTTGCGCATATTCACTATAAAATAATTCATGGAACGCAGCGACTGACTCTTCGAACACTTCCTCTGACACATTCGAAGGAATTTCAACATTCCATTCCACACCATGATTTAACGCACTATGCGATAAATTCGAGGAACCAACAAAAAACGTACCGCTTTCTATTGTACGGAACAAATACGCCTTTGGATGGAACGACCTCCCTTTTGAGCGGTATAGCCGGAGCTCAACATTCGGTATTTGTAATAGCATATCCAATGCATCAGGATCGGTGAGGTACAGATAGTCTCCTACCAAGATTCTGATTTGAGCGCCACGTTCACTCGCTTTTCTTAAAGAAGCCGATAATTCCTTCACTCCCGACACTTGAGCAAACGCGACAACCATATAAATTTCAGTCGCCGCGTCTATGTGTTCTTGTAAAGGGATGCCAAGATTGCTCGTATGGAGTCGTAAATCACTCATGATTGAGGACCTCTTCTAAAAATAGACCCTTTTCAAAACCGCCACGTATTTTGCGTTTCTCTTCACGTATGCGGTTCAATTCATCGAAGTCTGCCCCATGCATATTTCCAAGTGTATAGACCAACTCCAAAATGTCAGCTAACTCTTCAAGAGACTCTTCATCAATGTTCGTTTCTTCATACTCTTTGATTTCTTCGTATAGTTTCAATCGTGCTTGCTCGAAGTGTTCGGCTTGAGTAAGTTGCTTCACAATCGGGATTTTTCCTGATTCGTGAATGATTTCAGGGATGTTGTCTCTTACTAATTTGTTATAAATCATATCGTCTCTCCTCTCAATCATCTATTTACATTTTAGTAAATGCATAGGTATAAATCACTCTAAGAATAATACCCGATACTTTTTTAGTTATGGTTTCCATTAAATGATCAGAATCGATGATTATGATTCTATATTTTGTTACAATGTTTGTAAAATATCATGTTGTGTAGGAAGGAAATTAACAATGAATACCCAAAAGAATTGGTCATTTTTAGTTACAAATCTAGTACCAGATGAAGATACCAAATTCACTTACGATGAATTTAGTAAGTGGATGACTGATTCACCCACAGAGGCCATGGTTTACTTAGATGGTATTTTTCAATCTTTAACTTTGAAGCGAATGTATATGTTAGCTAAAAAAACCGGGCGTCCCGCTCTCTCGGAACGATACTTTGCTCGACATGTTATCAAACATGGTTGGCAAAAACTTAAAGTTGAACTTAACGCTTCTATGAAAGAATTGAAGTGGGCCCACCGTTACATAGAAATAAGTGATTTATATACAAAACGTAACTTATTGAAAACAGAGACAATGGAGGCATTCGAAAAATTAATTGCACTAACAGAAGTATTTCTACAAGAATCTGAAGAGTCCTTTGATGACTCTTTCAAAGAGAATATGACTGATACTATCGTTGAAACTTCAGATGTATTCATGATGCCCCCTAATTCTCTATACGAATCCGATAGTGTACAAAAACAGCAAACTTCTGAGGAATTTTATATGGAAAATGATTTTTCAGCAAAAAATGAAGAAGAGGAAATGAATGAAGAAATCGAAATGGACGAGTCGGTTCATGAACATATTGATGAACCATCCCAACCATCAACTGAATTGAAAACTAGTATTTTATTAGAACGTTTACGAATGCTCCAGTCATCTTCTAAAGAGTCAGTCGTTAACGCTGACAGCTTTGGTTTGTTTCGAGAGTATATGCACATCAATCGTCCGATTCAAATCTCTCTTCTTGAAACATTAGAAAAAGTTAATGCGGAATCAACTCCTCAACTAATTTTATTGAGCGGTAGTGTTGGGGACGGGAAAAGTCATTTGCTCGCTTATGTAAAAGAAAAATATCCGGACTTGGTCACTAACGTTAGAATTCATAACGATTCAACCGAGTCATTTGATCCATCTAAGAGTTCGATCGAAACTTTAGATAATGTCATGTCATCTTTCTACAAACAAGACTCAAATAAAAAACATCTATTGATTGCCATCAACCTAGGTGTACTACACAATTTCTATAATTTTGCCGAGTCTGAAAATCGATATGACTCACTCAGAAAGTTTATCGATGCATCAGACATTTTTGGACATGGAGAGCATATCGTCTACTCTTTAGATTCTATCCATCTATTGAATATCGCAGGTTTTCAAACATATAGTGTCGGTGACGAAGGAGCCCACTCTTTCTTTTTCACAAGCATTCTCGAGAAAATCGTTTCTGAATCAAATGAAAACCCGTTTTATACTGCATATCTAGAAGATACAAATCATGGTCATCGCTCTATTGTGCATGACAACTATGATTTCTTATCTAATCCTTCTGTACGTGAATCTGTTGTCAATGTAATCATTCAAGCCATGGTAAAAGAAAAACTCATTATTTCTACTCGTGCATTTTACAATTTTATTTTCGATATCTTAGTTCCATCAGACTTAAATCTCGACCGTGAGAGACCGGAAGCAGCATTACCAAATCTGATTTTTGGTCATCCTGATCGCTCTAATATTCTAAGTTCATTACATCAAAATGATCCGATTTCATTCCGTATCCCATACTTTGATGAATTAATCACCAAGTATGTGCTGTCACAGAATCCTCAAGAAATCGCTAAGAATGAATTAAAAGAGATTGGAGACGTATATAGTTTCATACATCATTCACCAGAAAACGAAAGTAAACTAAATACTTTGGGAGCATTTTTAGTGCGTAGCTACTCACTCCTAAATCCAAAAGAAGTCGATCAGACCTATATGAATTTTTTACAGTATGTAAAGGCGTACTACCTTGGTGATGGTGAGAATATCGAATCCTTATTTGAACTCATTCGTAGTGTCATTTATTTATGGAAAGGATCTCCGCGAGAAAATTATCTCTTTATTGACGGCGCAAATAATGAATATCGCGTGGCATATCCATTCCAAGCGGAAGAAATCGTAGACCAACGCCTCTTTGATAGTGCTGAAACTAAAGATGACGCTTTTTATCGCTTCAGTCCATTTATACGAATCGGTTTTGACGTAAATGGGAAGGAGATTCTTTTTGATCTTGACTATAAATTGTATAACTTACTGGTAAAAATACAGCATGGATATCGACCAAATCGTAATGACTTAAGAGATGCTGTGCAGTTTATTGACTTTTATGATGAACTCATCCGGTATACAGATAAATCAAAATCAATTCTTCTAGTCTCCACTCATGATGGTTCGATGGTGGAACTATCTAAACCAAAGTTCAGCAAATCAAAGTTCGAAGTTAGAAAGGTGAAGCAGTAATATGATAAATACTCAAGATGTAAAAAATTACGAATTAGACTGGAAACTTCTCGAGTCATTTCTGATTCAAAATAAAGGCTATCGTTATTCACGTAGAAAAAATACATTTGTATTACCTTTACCTACACGTGAACCGGAACGATCAAAGTTCGAAAGCGGCTTCTGGCCAATAACTGGCGGTATCGTGAGATTGTTATCTAATGAACCGCTCATTCCTGAACATCCTAAGTTAGACGAGAATCACATCCTGTCGATTGGAAAATTTGATTCCGAAGAAACGAGTGAATGGTTCAAATATTTTATCAAGAGTCAGCAACGTAAAATCGAAGAAACAGAGATTTCTAGTTTGTCGCAACTTCCTCTACTCACTTTAAGTGAGAAAAAAGAGAGGAATGGTCAAATCGATTTCATTAACTATGTCTATGGCACGTTGATTGAAGGAAATGAAGAATTTCTTTCACCACTGTTTTTAGATGAAAACAATGATGATCTTCTGACACAAATTTTTCGAAGTTCTCGTTCGACGAATAAGTCTACATTCAATAGTCCTTATTCATGTTTGTTCCCACGTTTAAAAGAACAATTTAAAGAAGATTTGATTCATTTATCCACAAATCCAAAATTCTTCTTAGACAATTTAAATCATCTATTCATTCAATATACGTTTATCTTGATGTCCCAGACTGTTCTTCAAACTAATCGATTTACAAAATTTGATAATGATAAACCCATTCCACTCTATTTTTTAATGGAATGGGAAAAGGCAGCCCGCTGGCGTAAAAGTTATACGAACGGCTATCGATTGTTAAAAGAACAGGTGAAGGATTTTTACAAACATGAGCATGCACTGAATATCGTTTCTCAAACACCAGCATTTCAGTCACAAAAAAACTTATACTATCATCATATTGATGAATTACTAACTGCAGCTGGTGAGGATTCAAAGAAAAATTATATTCAATCACTCTATCATTGGATGAATAATTTCTATACGCAGCATAAAGGTATCGAAACCCCAAAATACAATGCTGACAGCACGTTAGATGAAGCCTTTAGAGACTTAGCCGAAGCAATCTCAATTGGATTGAATAAAGAGTTAAAGTCTCGATATCCTGCCGCACTTGACGTCTTTCTATTAAAATTCTATAGAAAACATGGTGGTTCACTTGGCTCATTACTTGCCGTAAATCAAGAACAATTATTGACTCTTATAGCATGCTCAATTAAACAGGACAAGATTGAATTGAATAGGCTTTGGATTGAACTTGAATTAAGAGGACTATTCTTTGATCATCACTCAAAAGAAGAAATTGTTGGGCTATTGGATAAACTAAACTATTTGGAAAAGAAAAGTGATAGCGGGGATGCACAGTATGTCAAATCAATTTTATGAATTTATCACACAACAATTATTACAATTCTTTAAACATGAGATTCAACAAAATAGAACAGATCGTTATTACGTCTATCTTCCGACAAAACAAGATGTAAAAGAAATGTATGATGCACTTTCAGGTTTAAGCGTTTCTGAAACCTTCACATATAAACATCCATTCGGAAAAGAAAATTATGTGACCAACTCACTTAACTTTTCTACAGGAAAATTAGTAATAGCAAGTTCGCTTGATACAGATATTGATTATCTCGTTACTCTGAGAAATGAAATGAGTGAACAAAGCGGGCAATGGTCTAATACTTCCTTAATGATTCTGACTGATACTTTAAATGACTCCATCCGGGGTGGAAGTATCGACTTGACTTCTGAAGGTCGTCCATTGCACATTAGCAAAATCATTCAACATTTAGATCAGCAATTGGCAAGTAGTGATTTATCGAAATCTGAACAAATGATTATCGCCGATTATTTAAAACGTCGTAATCAACAAAAACAAATTACGAATGGTTCATTTCTAGATTTCATCGATATTTTAGGTCTTTTACACAAAGATACTCTTGATTCGGATGACTATACCTCATTACAGTACTTTCAAGATGGCGATCTAAGTTCGCTTATTCGTGAACGAGATGAAAAAAATGTTGGGTCAGCTTCATGGAAAAAGATAAACCGACAAATCGAGAATCGCTTATCAGAAAATCATGAATTATTCGAAGATGTTGAACGTTACTTCACGTTAGGAAACACTCGTGAAAAACTAGAAGAGCGATTTGATAACGGGGCCACAAAATTAAAAGAGGATACTTGGCAACAAGCTGATTACACTATATTGAAAGAATGGGAAGAGAAAGCAAAATCAAATCGAGATATTCAATTCATATCCGAAAAAATGATTGCAAAAATAGACGGCTCCAAATTATCAACTTCACATTTTTGGAGACGCCCACAGTCTGAAACTAAATCAGGTCAAAGAACTTGGCACATCATCGTCTTTTCTACACAAGAAGCAGATACAGTGCAAATTCATCTTCCTTTTGACCGTTTTACGTCGAAGCAATTTTTGGACAATAAAAGTGCAAAATCAACTGTAAGTTCTGGACATTCTCTTATTACTACGATTGAAAATAATTCTACCCAAGTCACTTTCTCACGGGTACGCTACAAACATGAAGGCCAGACTTCCACTACTTATTTATTTAATATTGCAGTTGTTCCACTGTCGCCTGAGTTTTTAAATCCATATCAATCACGATATTTCATTGATACGACACCTAAAAATCAACAAGCGATTCGCTTAATACTTGATGGTCATCATTTAGTTGAACTCGGGGACGGTTCGGGACAAATAAATGATGTTGTTGTTGGTTCATCAGAAGCGATTAAGATTGGACATAATGATGTGATCACTCTTCCTTTAAATGCTCTTGATGAAGGAGAATCTCGCGTTCGATTCTCTGTAATGATTGATGAAGTTGAGGTCCCACTAGCTATTAAAGACGAGATGTTAAAAACTACTCCTTTAGATGGTGTTAGTATTTGGACGAGAAAGAGAACAGATGAAACATCGTTTTTAATCGACTCAGATTATAAAACCATCCATAATGGTCAACGCACTTACTCTACCAAATCAATAGACCGAAACTTCTTTAAAATGGAACAAGATTGGTTAGATAATCATGTACGGTATGCAAAGCAACTTTCCGATGATACTTTCGAGAGCATACCTTTAGAGTTACCAAGCGCTGTAGAAACGAGTTATGATTTATTTTTAAACACGGTTAAGAGTAAGGGAACAATCCCTTCACTCATGTATTACGATGACCAAGTACAGTCAGCTGCCTTTGATTTTATAAACAACTACCTGTCTGAAATTGAAAAAATTAAAGCTCAGTCTTTAATGACTGTACAACAACGAAACCTATACCGTTTAGGACAAATGGAGACGATTGACGGTTTATTATTAACTCCATTCTCACCATTGAACATTGCTTATCAATGGCAAGTGAACTCGAATTTAGGTTCTGAAGATATCGATTCGAATATTTTAAAAAAATTAAAAGCGAGCTATACATTGCCGTATGCGTTTAATGTACATGAAATGCTGCTTAAGCCAACGGATTATTCTCCATTACCTGAATGGCATGAATATGTGATTAGAGAAAAAGTAAGCATAGGTGAAACAAACTCTTACTTAGCAAAAGTTGTAGAAGAGAAAATGACCCACTTTACTGATCATTACGACTATTTATTCTCAATACAAAATTCAGCTCCGCTCTGTATCAATGTTATCAATGTCACAAATGATGAAGAAATTTTAAAAGGAATTATTGCTTGGTTCAAAAATCAAATTTCTTCGAAAGGTGTTCTCGAAAACATCAAACCACTTGAAGTGTCTTTATATCTACCAAACGCCTCTGGTTTAAGTGCTTTTGATACATTAAATGAGATAGAAACTGCTGAACAATTAAAAGAGGAATTCGGTATCGACTTATCTATTGATGATTTCGAAATAGATGATGTTTTACATGTACTTCAACAGTCTATTCTTTATCGAAAGTTAGACTTAAATGAACAAATTGATTACGGCCATTAGAATGTACCAGTCTTGCAATCTTATTTACCAAAGAGTGACAAACAATTTACCAAGTGATGCCAAAGCCCCG
>CABIYO010000017.1 GCA_902362975.1 Caryophanales bacterium | reverse complement strand
TATTTTCGTTTGGAATACCCATATATTGTCGATATTGTTCCTCTGTATAATATCTTCTTCCTTTAGGGTTTCGGTAAGCAGTCAATACGCTTTCTTTATCCCATCTTTGAAGCGTCTTTACGGACACATTAATCATTTCTGCGAATTCTTTTGGTTTATATTGTTTCATAAGTATATTTTGTCACTTATGACTACATTTGTCTATATTTTTGATTACTGTTTATCTCTTCTCTCCTTTCTATACGTCATGACTGCTACAAAAGATTCACGTCTCGCAAAAAACAGGACCGCCTACATGAACGGTCCTGAACAGTTTAGTTTGAAGTCAGTGTGTTCGACGGACGTTGCATCCGTCCAATTCCTTCGTATGACACATCGCCTGGGTCATGTGCGAACTTCCATGCGTTCCGTGCATCAATCAATCGACGCTGACGCATGCCGTTGAAAGCATCCGGTGCCAAATTCACAATCTCGTCCCATTCTGTGACGAGAATGGCATAATCGGCCCCCTTCAGCGCCTCTTCGACAGTCGTCGCTTGTGGATAGTCCCACGTCGCAATCGGATCATACCCGATGACATCCACGTTACGGGCCACCATGTGGTGAGCGAAGAGAATCGATGGGGCATCTCGCATATCGTCCGTTCCTGGCTTGAATGCCAAACCAAGGATAGCCACGCGCATGTTCGGTTCAACGTTCAATTTCGAGAGCACGTACTCGATTTGCGTCTCATTCACTTTCGCCGCTGCCCGGATGACACGTAGGTCGATCTCGTTCTCACTCGCGACGTGAAGAAGTGCGTTCATGTCTTTTGGGAAACACGAACCTCCGTACCCGATGCCCGCGTTCAAAAACGAACGTCCGATTCGTGGGTCGAGTCCCATCCCGTCCGCAATCGTCGAAATGTCTGCGCCTGCTTGATCGGCTAGACGCGACAAGTCGTTGATGAAGCTGATTTTCGTGGCCAAGAAGGCATTCGAGGCGTATTTGATGAGTTCTGCATTGATCGGTGTCGTACAGATGAGCGGAACGTCAAGGCGTTCATAAATCCCCGCCAACTCTTCTGCGACTTCGAGGTTTACACACCCGATGACGACACGGTGTGGTTTCATGACGTCTGCGAGCGCACGTCCTTCCTGTAAAAACTCCGGTACGATCGCAAACGTATGAGAGGGATACATGATGTTCAGTAAATCTGTCGTGCCGGGCGGGACCGAGCTACGAATGACGATTTTATGCTTCGTGTTCAGTTCCGACAAGACTGCTTCGATATAAGATAAGTCACAGCTTCCATCCGACTTGCTCGGTGTCCCGACCGCAAGAATCAAATAGTCGACCTGCTCCGTATCCGCGATTCGGCTTGTCAGGGTGATTTGATCGGCGTGCTCTTGCAACACCTCTGCCATGCCTGGTTCATGGAATGGGGGGTGTCCATTCATGAGAAGACGTAGCTTCTCTTCGTCCGCTTCCACCCCGATGACGTGATGACCGGTTTTTGCCAAACCACAAAGTGTAGCCAATCCAACGTATCCTAAACCAATAATTCCAAATTTCACATCAGTTCCTCCTTCAATCATCTTTTATAAGCGTACCGAAACGCGCCCAAGAAGTGCATTCTCTCAATGTTCTTTGCTATAATGAGTCAAAATGATGGGTGAAAGGACAAACCGCATGGGCTTAATCGCTTTCTTCTTAGTGACATTGTTCGTTTATTTTTGGCTTCCGGTCCGCGGGGGACTGAAAACCTTTTTGCTAGTCTTGATCATGGTGAGCGGATGGCTCTCCATTTTTGAACTCGTCTCGATTCTCGAAGCCCGTCCATGGGTCATCGCGCCAATCCTGATCATCGTTGGATTGGTGATGTGGAAAGTACAACGCGACCGGAAACAGCAAATGAAGAAAAGTGTTTGACCTCGGTCGGGCGCTTTTTCTTATTGTACTATTCGAGAAAGTGTGTGAAATTCCTGCTTCCAATGCTTGAGACCACATGCAAACGCCTTCTGTTTCTTCAACGAACATCGTCTACTTGAACGAATTACATTCTGTGTAATTTACCACCTAAAATATGAGCTATTTTTGAAGCGGATAATCGTACAATCAAATCTACATCTAGTATAATGTAAAAAATATCCATCGCATTTTATATGAGTTCAATCTCCTGATGTGCCCTATTTTTCGATAGAAAGGAACTTGCTTATGACCTTCTACTTACTAGAGTTCTCCCCATGGATTGAACCACTTGCACAGTTCGTCTTTTGGTACCCGTTTGTCATGGCCATGTTTTGGATATCAGGCGCTTTATTATTCAGCGTCACCCGCGAACGTGAGAAAGAACTCGATTTAAACGAACGAGAGTGGCCGCTCATCAGCATCCTCATTCCTTGCTATAACGAGGCAGAAACGATTGAAGAAACAATCACGTATCTCGACCATCTCACGTACCCTAATCTTGAAATCATCGCGGTGAATGATGGGAGTTCGGATGACACAGGTAAAATATTAATTGAATTAGCCGATAAACACGAACGTCTCCGTGTCATCGATTGTCATGAGAACCGTGGGAAGGCAAATGCGCTACATATGGCTGCGCATGCCGCTCATTCTGAATATTTGCTCTGTGTAGATTCTGATGCGTTTTTATCTGAAGAAGCACCTTATTATCTTGTGCGTCACTTCCTTGAGAAAGGTGAACGCGTCGGTGCTGTCACTGGGAATCCTCGTATTCGAAACCGAGATACGCTACTCAGTCGGATGCAGATCGTCGAGTATGCTTCTATCATCGGCTCAATCAAACGGACGCAACGTGTGATGGGGAAAATCATGACCGTGTCTGGTGTCATCGTCATGTTTCGTAAAAAAGCACTACTCTCTGTCGGCTTATGGGACCGCGACATGATCACCGAAGACATCGCCGTCTCTTGGAAACTCCAACGTAAGTTTTGGGATATCCGCTACGAGCCGCGCGCGCTCTGTTGGATGCTCGTACCAGAATCGCTATCTGGAATTTGGCGACAACGCGTCCGCTGGTCTCAAGGGGGACAAGAAGTCGTATTACGTCACTTCGACATCTTCAAAGATTGGCGACAACGCCGGATTTGGCCGGTCTATATTGAACAAGTCATCAGTGTCATCTGGGCATACGCTTGGCTCATCGTCACGCTCTATCTACTCGTCACGGCAGATACGATTCAAGATATGTTGATTTGGTTCACGTATAACTCCTTTGCGCTCGTCTTGATCAGTCACATTCAACTGATCATCTCTCTTTGGAACGACGCGAAATATGATAATGTCTTCCGTTACTATGTATGGGCAGCATGGTATCCAGCCGTCTATTGGATGTTAAATACGTTCGTCGTCATCGCGGCAACACCGAAAGCGATTCGTTCGACTCTGAAAGGAGGATATGCGACATGGAATTCTCCCGATCGCGGAACGAGACGGAGCAGCTTATAAATCAAGACGTACTCGTCAAAACGAAGCGCTCTTTCGTTCGATCGTTTATCGAAATCCTGTTAACCGTCGTATTTTGGATTTATACACTTGTCGTTAGTTGGTTTTTCGTAAGCGCCCTTCTGAACCAAAACGACCGCTACATCGCCACATTAAAATCTGCACTCAACGTAACGAATGAAGATATTCGTGGTTTAATTAGTTTTGCTGTTCTCATTCTCATTGGATTGGCGACGTTACTCTTCGTCTGGAGAACGTACAACAAAAAGAGATATGGCCCACTGAATCGTCGAAAAATGCCTACACCAACGACTTTAGAAGAGTTGAACAATCTCGGACTAATTGAACCTTCGACAATCGAGATGTTACAACATGATAAAGTCATCATATTCGAAAAAAATCCAGTGAAGGAACTCGAAGAATGAAACGATGGCTGAAGTGGGGATTCATACTCATTGCCGGGCTCTTCATCATATGGAAAGTACAAGATGTCATGTCCACCAAATCAGAAGTACCTGATCCGCAACTTCTTGCCAAGGACGGTGTCTGTCTTGGTCTCAATTATCATCGAATCAAGTCACCGAATCTATGGAACAAAACAATCGAAATTGTATCTGGATCTGATAATTTAACACGATATAACGTATACGAAGATGAGTTTAAGGACCAAATCACTTGGATGAAGCAACAAGGTGTTCACTTTGCGACAGCAAAGGACATATCCGAATACGTCCGAGGGAATCCGATTCCGGACAAATGTGTATGGATTTCTTTTGATGATGTGGACCATACGGTATATGAGAATGCATTTCCGATTTTAAAAGAAGAACAAGTGCCATTCACCTTATTTGTCATTACAGGTCATGTAGGGGAACGATTCCAAAACTTAGAACTCTCCACATGGGATGAGTTGCGAGAAATGAATGAAAGTGGACTTGCCGACTTCGGCTCCCATACCCATGACTTTCATTACATTAAAGATGGACAGGCCACATTTCTCGCCCCAACTCAACATGAGGCGTTTCGTGAAGACCTCCAAACAAGTCGTGACACTCTCCAACAAGAACTTGGATTGGATGTTACCGCAATCGCTTACCCGTTCGGAGAGACGGATGATGCAGTGACTGCCATTGCCCAATCTGCAGGCTATACTGATGCTTTCATTTTGAGTCCTAACCCCATCACAAACGAAAATTCGTCCCTTTTTATCAATCGATACTTACTCGATCGTCAGCTATACAGTGAATTCGTCAAACCATATCTGCTCAAGAAAAAACAAGACGCCCTCAACGACTGAGGGCGTCTTGTTTTTTCTTGATGTCACTTCCCATAAACGCTTCCATCGTTGCCGACGTGCCAGAAGAAATCCCTTCTCTTCGTAACACTTTGTAAGCGGTCCGAATCACGATCCACCAGTCGCCCCAAAATGTCACATGTTCGACGTAACGGACATCTAGTTTAAAGCGTTCTTCCCACGATAAGCGATTGCGACCATTCACTTGAGCAAGTCCCGTCAATCCAGGTCGCACCTCATGACGTCGTTTCTGTTCCACACTATATCTAGGTAAATATTCGACAAGGAGCGGCCGAGGACCGACAATCGATAAGTCCCCTTTGATGATGTTGATCAGACTTGGTAACTCATCGATGCTAAGGGAACGTAACTTCTGACCGAATGGGGTCAAACGCTTGTCATCGGGAAGCAGTTCTCCCTGTTCATCTCTTTCCTCTGTCATCGTCCGAAATTTGATTAATTGGAATACGACGCCATCCTTACCCGGGCGTTCCTGTAGAAAGAAGATGGGGGCCCCGAGCTTGATTCGAATCATCACAACGACAACGAATAAGATTGGGCTCAATACGAGTAGTGCGAGCGATGCTACGATTAGATCTTGCATTCGTTTAAAATGACGTTCATACATATTGAACCTTCCCCTTTCTATAGAGAAGCGTACGTTTTTTCGTAGTAATCGCGATAAACTCCCGTTACGACGTCCTCCACCCATTCTGGGTGCGTGCGATACCATTCAATCGTCTCTTCCATTCCCTGTTCAAACTGATAACGAGGTGTCCAACCGAACTCTTCCCGCATTTTAGAGGCATCGATCGCATAACGCCGGTCATGACCAGGTCGGTCGGTGACGAACTGAATCTTATCGTCCGATAGTTGAAACACTTGTAAAATCGTACGAACGAGTTCGAGATTCGTCTTCTCGTTATGCCCACCGATGTTATACACCTCACCAAAACGACCTTTCTCTCGAACGAGATCGATGGCTTCACAATGGTCTTGAACGTGTAGCCAATCCCGAATATGTCCACCATCCCCATACACAGGAAGCAGTTTTCCAGTCATGCAATGATGGACCATGAGCGGAATCAGTTTTTCTGGGAATTGATACGGTCCATAGTTGTTGCTACAACGTGTTGTTTTAACAGGAAGTCCGTACGTTTCATAGTACGAGCGGACAAGTAAATCCGAACTTGCTTTTGATGCTGAATATGGGCTATTCGGTGCAATCGGTGATGATTCCGTAAAATAGCCTGTCTCGCCGAGTGAGCCATACACTTCATCTGTCGAGACGTGAACGAAACAGACACCTTCTCGGTACTCCCGACTGTATTTGTCATCCGGATGCAGTTTCCAGTGACGCATCGCTACATCTAACATCACTTGTGTCCCGAGTACGTTTGTTGATAAGAACAACTCAGGCTCGAGGATACTGCGGTCGACATGGGATTCTGCCGCAAAGTGGACAACTTCGTCCACTTGAAATAGCGTGAACAGTTCGTCGATGGCGGGACGATCTCGGATGTCCACTTTTCGAAACACGTAGAGCGGGTCGGTCTCAAACTCCTGGATGTTGTTCAGGTTGCCTGCATACGTCAACGCGTCGACGTTAAGGATGCGTGACGTTGGATGTTTGTCCCGAAAGTGTTTTATGAAATTTGAACCGATGAACCCGGCTCCGCCAGTCACTAGAATCGTATGCATGGGTCTGTTCTCCCTCCTCTAGAAGCGATATCAAATACTGTCCGTAATCGGTCATCTTGAGCGTCTGACCGATGTCTGCCAATTGCTCTGGTGTGATAAACCCACGACGCCATGCAATTTCCTCCAGACATGCGATGTAATAGCCTTGTCGTTCTTGTACTGTCTGTACGAAGATGGAAGCTTTGATCATTCCTTCAGGTGTCCCGGTATCGAGCCATGCCATCCCGCGACCGAATAAGACGACGTTCAACTCACCTCGTTCCAAATACATCTGATTGATCGACGTGATCTCGAGCTCGCCGCGTGGCGACGGCTTCACTTGTTTCGCGAACTCGACGACGTGATTGTCATAAAAGTAGAGCCCAGGAACCGCATAATTGGATTTTGGGACCGCCGGCTTCTCTTCGATGGACAAGACGCGTCGATCCGCATCGAACTCGACGACACCGAATGCCCGTGGGTCCTTGACCGGATATCCGAACACCGTCGCGCCTGATGGTCGCTCTGTCGCATCCAGCAAAAAGCGCGTCAAGTTCGGTCCATAAAAGACGTTATCCCCTAAGATGAGGCAAACCGAGTCGTCCCCGATGAACGATTCTCCTAGAATGAAGGCATCCGCGAGACCGACCGGACGCTCTTGTACTTGGTACGTAATCGAGATTCCAAGTTGATGCCCGTCACCGAACAGTCGCTCATATCCTGCCATGTCTTTCGGGGTCGAGATCAACAAAATCTCCTTGATGCCGGCGAGCATCAACACCGACATCGGATAATAGATGAGGGGCTTGTCGTAGATCGGCAACAGCTGTTTCGAGACTGCTTTCGTCATCGGGTAGAGACGCGTCCCGTTCCCACCCGCTAGAATGATTCCTTTCATCGTTCATTCCCTCCTTCAAGGATTACGTCACAAATGCGGTCGATCATCTCCATTGTCATATCCGGATAGAGAGGTAACGTGATCACCCGATCCGAGACGTACGTGGCGTTCGGTACGGATGCGTCGAATGCGTAGCAGGAAAAATCGGTCACGAGTGGATAAAAGTACTTCCGGGCGAGAATCCCATGCTGCGCTAAGTATGCCATCATGTCATCGCGTGCCGCTCTCCCTTTCGTGACGAGAACCGGATAGTACGCATAGTTGGACTCGGTCCGTTCATCCCGAAGGTTCAAGCGAAGAAAGGAAGCGTCCCCTAAACGGGTGTCGTATCGCTCGACCAGACGTTTCCGCTTTTCAATGTCGGCATCGACCCGTGGGAGGTTGCACCGTCCCATCGCCGCCTGAAACTCGTTCATCTTGGCGTTGCCCCCGACCGATTCGACGGATTCTGGTCCGGTAATCCCAAAGTTGACGGCTTGACGAATCGCTTCGACGTAACGGGCATCCCGGAACGTGAGCGCGCCCCCCTCAATCGTGTGAAACACTTTTGTCGCATGAAAGCTGAACATCGTCAAGTCGCCGAACGTCGAAACGTCACGCCCGTCGTGCCGGACACGGAACGCGTGCGCCGCATCGTAGAAGACATGAAGTCCATGGCGTTTTGCGAGTTGTTCGATTGTCTCCACGTCACATACGTTCCCATACACATGAACGGGTAGGATGGCCGTCGTCCGTTCCGTGATCAATGCCTCGATTTTATTGACATCAATCGTGTAGTCGACGGGGTTGATGTCACAAAAGACAGGAGTGATCTGTTTTCGGATGAGCGCATGCGTCGTCGAGGCGAACGTGAACGGTGTCGTGATGACCTCACCCGTCAACCCGAGCACATCAATCGCCGTCTCGAGGGCCAGATGACCGTTCGTCAATAAGGAGACGTGCGGGACGTTTAGACGCTGCTCTAACTCTTCTTCTAACGCTCGCACATGCTCGCCACGATTGCTCAAGTGACGCGATTCCCAAAGGGGGCGAATCATCTCGACATACGTCTCAAAGTCCGGCATAGTCGGTCGCGTGACGGGAATGATGGCATCTGTTTCTACATTTGAAACACTCATGGTGAAATCGCCCCTTTTCCTTTCGTTTAAGCGAATGCCCGATTTCGTATTCTCATCAGCCACTCCGTTAAATGTGGCTGCTTGATCATCAGGTAAGGTCGGATTCGATCGATTCCGACGAATCGATTCAGATACGCGTCATACCGAGTAGAACGTAACGCATCATACTCTCCCTTCAATCGGTGGAGCCCCACTTCAAAGGAAATCCGAGACAACTCCAGCTCCTGATGGTATTTCCCATCGGTATAGGCGTCAAATAAGTTGATGAAACGAATGAACTCCTCATGTCGCTTCACGTCACGTTCGACATTCCCCTCGTTCCAAATGGTCGTCGCCGACCCTTCGACCTCATAGCGATAGACACTCATCACTTCCGGCATGTAGTAGGCGTATCCCCTGCTCGTGATATACAAGCGAATCGATGCATCTCGTGCAGGCGTCTCTTCGAGCCATCGCGGGGCGTCATGGATATCGTTCACATACAACATGGACATCGTGGGAACGAACCCGAGTAACTGTAACTCTCCGGCGTCATACGTCCGGGGCACGGATGAAGCGAGCTTTCGATTTTCCGGCATCCATGGAATGACGTGCCAATTCGTGTGGAGCTTCCCCCCTGTCTCCACATACGCATCGTGGAAACAAAGCGTACAGTCCGGATGGGCTTCCATATAATCGACTTGTTTTTGCAGTTTGTAAGGGTCCGTCCAATAATCGTCCCCGTCACATGTTGCGATGTATTTGCCGCGTGCCCGCTCCTCGTTCAACCGACCGATGAACACGCCTTTTGAATATTGGTTCTCCGTCTGATAGATGACGTTGAATGTTTCAGGATATTTCTGAACATATTCCCGGATGATGTCTGCCGTCCGATCCGTCGAGGCGTCATCATGGATCAGAATCTCGACCTCGAAGTTCGTGCGCTGTGACAAAAAGCCTTCAATCGCCTGAGCGATGTACTTCTCGTGATTGTATGTGATGCAGTTGATGCTCACCATGACCATGATGAATCCCTCCTTTATGAGACTTCCGCGTCTTGTGCGACAGTGGCTGGGTAGGTGTCCGGTTGACTCGCGTCGAACGGCTCGTTCACCCACATCACCGTCACTAAATCTTTCACGCCCGTGTTTTCGATATGATGGACGTAACCTGGCGGAATCTCGATGACTTCAAGCTGTTCTTCACTGACATGGAATGAGATGATTTGATCTTGGTCCATCAACCTTAGCCGAATCACGCCTTCACCGCTGACGACGATGAATTGTTCATGTTTCGACTCATGCCAGTGCTCCCCTTTTGTGATTCCGGGTTTGGCCACGTTGACGGAGACTTGACCACGGTCAGGCGTCTTGAACAGTTCTGTAAACGATCCCCGCACGTCCTGATGCATCAGGAGAGGCGTGACCATCCGTTCTTTCGGCAAGTAACTTAAGTAAGTGCTGTACAGCTTTTTCGTAAAAGGATCCGATACATCCGGTACCCCTCTAGCCATTCGGACCGCTTCGAACGATTCAATCATTCGGGCAAGGTCGAATAATGTGATCTGATGTGTCGAGACATCTGGATTGGTGCTTTCTGTTTTATGCAACGCCCCGACAAACGATGCGACGACGTCATCGACATGAGCGAGCGTCAACACATGATTGGGATGTGTGACCGTGATGTCCTCTCCTCGTGCAATCTGATAACAAAACGTCGTGACCGCACTGTTATAGAAAGGTCGCCCCCATTTGCCGAACAAGTTCGGGAGCCGATATATGTGAACCGGTGCCCCGCTCCGTTGACCGTACAGTCGCAAAATGTCCTCCGCTTCTCGTTTACTGTTTCCGTAAGGATTGTCTTGAGTCGCTTGAATCGATGAGGCGAAAAAGACGGGGACCGGATTATAGGACAGCAATTCGGTTGCAATCGACTCGGTCAAGTCGACATTTCCCGTCGTGAATTCTTCGACTCGTTCGGGACGGTTCACTCCGGCCACATGATAGACGGCGTCCGCTCGACGCAGATAGCTGCTTCGTTCCATGGATGAGGTCGAACGGGTGATCGGGAGGACGAGATGCCCAACCCGCTCCAAGGCGTGGACGAGATGTC
This sequence comes from Caryophanales bacterium, assembly GCA_902362975.1. Taxonomy (GTDB): domain Bacteria; phylum Bacillota; class Bacilli; order Exiguobacteriales; family Exiguobacteriaceae; genus Exiguobacterium. Next base: position 42,104 of record CABIYO010000017.1, on the reverse strand, counting down.
TGCCTAAAAAACCGTTCGCACCGGTGACGACGATGTCCATGATTCTCCCTCCGTTTCTTCGGTCGACTCGATGTGTAAGGTCAGCCATCGTTCGGGATGTTCGACGAGTCGAAGCATCGTCTCGACGTCTTCAAATTCCAGAATCAAACTACCGAGTGCTTGATTTGCCCCTTCGAAGCGCGGGACCACATCTCCGACGTTGTAATAGATGTTCGCTTGTCGAATCGTATATGCGTCCTCATCGAAATGGACACCCATGAATCGCCCCGTTTCTTGACTGCCGATGATGAAATAGGCGGACGGTACGGTCACTGGTTTCATCTCGAGCGTCACCGGCATCCCGAGTGCGACATCAATCGTCGCCTGGACCAAGTCGACGCCTGTCGCTTGTTCGATGATCTGCGGGATGTAATTCCCTCCGTTCCGTGGACCGATATCCATCAGATAAACGTCTTCTCCTTTGACGAAGATGTCAAAATTGAACGCCCCTTGTTTGAAGCCGACTTCAGTCAACATGCGTTGCAACGTCTCATGGACTCGCTCGAGCACGTGAGGTGGATGCACACTCGGAAAACTCGCACTGATCGGGGCGAACGGATTGATTCCGTTCACATTGAAATGTCCGTTTCCGAAACAACGAAACACCAACTCCCCGTCGACGACAAACCCATCACCCGCTAATTGATAGCCGTCTCGGGTAATGAACTCCTCCACGACCACCTCCTGATTGAATGACATCGTAAATGCCACTCGAAGATGGCGGCGAAGCTGCTCAATCCCGTTCCCCCGACTCCACTTGCTGATCCCTTTACTCCCAGAGGCGTCGGCCGGTTTGATGATATACTCGCCCGCTCGCTCCCGTAACGTGTCAATCGCCGTTTCCAGTTTGGTGAACGCAAAGGCTTCCGGGACGGCAAAGCCATGTCGCTGTAGGAATGTTCGAAACTTCGCTTTATTCGTCAACGTTTCAACCGTTTCTAGCGAGTTCGTCACTAAACCGAGTGTTTCTCCGACATAGGCGGCCGTTCGCGCCGCCGGGTCGGATGCATAGGCGACAATCCCATCGATGTCTTCCTCTCTCGCGATGGTGAGGACTGCATCCCGATCAAGGGTGCTCGTACAGTAATAGCGGTCGGCCACGAGTCGACCTGGATTATCCGGTAGATAGTCACAAAGTACGGTGAATATCCCTTGTTGTTTCGCTTTTTGGATGATGGGAACTTGATGCATCGCTCCCCCGAGCAACAGCAGCTTCAGCATGGTGAGACTCTCCTTTGCGATAGAGTGGTTGGAGCAAATCGACGTAGACGGCAGCCGTGTTGGCGTTCAGTCTTGGTGTCACGAGCTCTTTTGATCGCTGTCCGTGAGCCGTCAATCGTTCGGGATGGTCGAGATAGTGTTTCAGTTCGGTCACGAGTGACGCCACGTTCGGTTCACACTTGTAACAGTTGATTCCTTCGTGAAGATGACGCGCGACGTTGTTGACGTCGTGACTGACGACGATACCCATCCCAGACGCGCAGGCTTCAATGATGCTGATGTTCCCGTTCGAATAAGTCGCCGGCAACACGAGAATATCTGAACTACGGTAAACGAGATTCAATCCGTCCCACGACTCGATTTCGTCAAGGAACGTGACGTCCGTCAACTGCTCATCCTCGATATATCGACGACATGCATCCGCGAGGTGCCCGTCTCGATTGAGTGACATGGAAAGGTTCGGATATTCTTCTTTCAAGATTCGATACGCTTCTAAGGCGACGAGCGGTTGATAACGTTCAATTAAGCGATTGGCAAACAACAGATGAATCGGGTCGTTTGGTCCTTTCTGACGTAACGGGTGCGACATGTGCGTCTCGATATCAATCGGATAGGGTGCCGAGACGACTCGTTCGGAAGGGAAGCCTAGTTCATTGATAAATTGATCGCGTGCGATGTTTCCCATTCCGAAAATCAAATCAGCCCGTTTAAACAGTCGATGAATCCGTGTCGTCTTGTGCAAGCCGTTCTCTCTTGTCAATAACGTTGATTCGCCGCTCGTCTCGCCCCGTACGTTACGAATCGGTTCGCTCATGACGACGACACGCACCCCGAACAGTTTGACGATCTGTAAGAGTAGCGCATGAAACGGGGTAAAACCACCTAGTAGCAAGATATGTGGTCGAAATCGGATGAGTTGGAGAAAGACGTCGAGCGACAGATAGTTCGTTTTTTTCGAGAAATACGAGCCTCTCAAGACGCGACAGCGTTTACCGAGTGGGATGACCCACCAGTCAGGTCGCTGATCGGTGATTTGTTTATAAAACCAAAACTCGGTGTCCATATGCTCTTGAAGCACGTCAGCGAATTTTACTTGATACGGGGAAGCGATGTTGGATAAGAAGACGAGTCGTTGTCTGGTCATCACGCTCACCCGATTCGTTTTGCGGAAGCAGGAATCGTCCATTTCGCGAGTTCTTCCTGGATGTAAGGTAACGTCAACAAGAGTTCCTTCACTTCCTCCACATCGAGCTGTCTCGTATTGTTCGAGTTGTACTCACCTTGAGCCGTCAGCTCCTGGCTACCTTCACTGAAGTACTTCTCGTAGTTCAAGTCTCGATTGTCGGCCGGGACGCGGAAGAAGCCACCCATGTCTTCGGAGACGACTTTCTCTTCCCGGGTCATCAACGTCTCGAACGCTTTCTCGCCGTGGCGGGTCCCGATGACTTTGATGGGAAGATCGACCCCGAACAGTTGTTTCACGGCTTCCGCGAGCACACCGATCGTCGAGGCCGGTGATTTTTGGACCATGATGTCACCGGCATGCGCATGATGGAATGCGAAGACGACGAGTTCGACCGCATCGGCCAGGCTCATCAAGAAACGCGTCATGAGCGGATCGGTCACGGTGAGCGGCTCCCCTTTTTTGATCTGTTCCACGAATAATGGGATGACCGAACCACGCGAGGCCATCACGTTCCCGTAACGGGTCCCGCAGATGAGCGTCCGGTCTGGTCCGACCGCACGGGCCTTGGCGACGAAGACTTTTTCCATCATCGCTTTGGATATCCCCATCGCGTTGATCGGGTAGGCCGCCTTATCCGTCGAGAGACAAATGACCTTCTCCACACCCGCTTCGACGGCGGCATTCAAGACGTTTTCCGTACCGAGAATATTCGTCTTCACCGCTTCGACCGGGAAAAACTCACACGAGGGAACTTGTTTCAGTGCCGCCGCATGGAAGACGTAATCGACGCCGTACATGGCATTTTTGACGCTGTTCGGGTCCCGTACATCACCAATGTAGAACTTTAACTTGTCATGATGATAGCGATTGCGAATGTCTTCTTGTTTCTTCTCATCCCGTGAAAAGATGCGAATTTCTTTGATGTTCGTATCGAGGAATCGCTCCATCACGGCATTGCCGAACGATCCCGTCCCACCCGTGATGAGCAATGTTTTGTTGGAAAACATAAGAAGGCTCCTTTCGTAGCTGTCTAGTCTCAGATGTAGGAAGAGCGGTATGTCATCATTTACCCGGTTGGTTCCACTTAAATTGGTAACTTAATGGAAACCATTATCATTTTTTCGCAACATGCATCATCTTCTTTTCTTCAGACGACGGGATCGGTGGTGGCGACCCTTCCACGATTCCTTCCCGGAACAAGACGTTCCGAACGGTCAAGGCGATACAACGCAAATCGAACCAAAAGCTCATCTGGCGCACGTATTCCCCGTCGAGTTTCGCCTTCACCTCAATCGGAAGCTCGTCGCGCCCCTTCACCTGTGCCCATCCGGTCAGCCCCGGTAGCGCTTCTGTCGCACCCACTTGTCGACGGGCCTCGACCAAGTCATCTTGATTCCACAGTGCGGGTCTCGGTCCGACGATGGCCATCTCGCCTTTTAAAATGTTGACGAGCTGTGGCAATTCATCGAGACTCGTCTTGCGAAGAAACGCCCCGACGTGCGTGATATGTTTCGTGGAGTCGTTGAACAGATGTGTCGGGACATCGTTCGGGGTGTCCTGATGCATCGTCCGGAACTTATACATCCAAAAACGTGTCTCCCGTAACCCAATGCGCTCCTGTTTAAAGAAGACGGGACCCCTCGAATCGATTTTGATCAAGAAGGCGATAAGGAGCAGGAACGGTGCGAGAAGAAGGAGCGCCACTCCGCTGAGCGTCCCGTCAAAGATTCGTTTGAACGTCATATAGTCCATGGCTCACACCTCTTTCTTCTCGGTCGACACCGTGTGCTGTTTCCACACCTCTCGCATCACATAGTCTGTGTAGGACAACAAGATGCGGAGCACTTTATCGGAGACGTTCGGCATGGCGTAATCGCTCACGAGTCGCATCGGTCCTTCCGTCTCTTCTAAGATTCGCAGCGCCTGCAGCACTCGCTCTCGCTTCAATCCGACCATCATCGCCGCCCCTTCCTCCATCGCCTCCGGACGCTCGTGCGCTTGCCGGATATTCAATCCTTTGATTCCAAGAATCGAGCTCTCTTCACTGATCGTGCCGCTGTCCGACAACACGGCCTTCGCATGGAGTTGCAGGTGGACGTAGTCACTGAAGCCGAGCGGTTTGAGGGTGCGAATGTTCGAATGGAGACGCACCCCGCTCTCACGAATATGTTTTGCCGTCCGGGGATGGGTGCTAACGATGAGAGGGAGCTGATACGTGGTCGCGACCGCATTGAGCGTGTCGACGAGATCAAAGAAGTTCTCGTCATCACTGATGTTTTCATCACGATGGGCCGATACGACGAAATAGGCATCTCGCTCCAGGTCGAGTCGCTCGAGCACGTCTGACCGCTCGATCTTCTCCCGTTGCCGGTGGAGCACTTCGTACATCGGGCTCCCCGTCTTGATGATGCGGTCCGCCGGCAACCCTTCACGAAGCAGATACTCGCGTGCGATGTCGCTATAGGTCAGGTTGATGTCGGCGATATGGTCGACGATGCGACGATTCGTCTCCTCCGGGACCCGTTCATCAAAACAGCGATTCCCCGCCTCCATGTGGAAGATGGGAATGTGATGACGTTTCGCGACGATGGCTGCGAGACAGCTGTTCGTGTCCCCGAGTAGCAAGACCGCGTCCGGACGCTCGGATGCGAGCACGGGATCGATGGCGATGAGGATATTCCCGATCGTCGCCATCGGACCATCCGCCGAGGCGTCTAACACATAATCCGGTGTCCGCAGTCCGAAGTCTTCAAAGAAAATCTGATTCAATTCGTAGTCATAGTTTTGTCCCGTATGAACGAGCACATGCTCGATTGCCTCGGAGGCTTCGAGACGTGCCATCACGGCGGACAATCGAATGATTTCGGGTCTGGTCCCAACAATCGTCATAACCTTGAGTCGTTTCATCTTGTTCCCTCCTAGGATGTGTGGTGAATGGATAGGATGCGTAGTTTCAATTGAGCGAACACTTGGCGAAACATGGCTTTCTCCGTCTCATCAAATGCGAGTCCCCACATGATGATGGCGTAAATACTGATGAGCACGATTCCCTTCACCCCGAAGCCGAACCAGTTCGAGGATGGGAAGAAGAACTGGATCCCCCAGCCGATGAGCGTGTACAGGAGAATACCGGGCAAGAGCTTCAGATGGCACTTGCGGAAAAAGTCGAGGATGTCGAGACCGAGGACCCGATGGTAAATCACATTCATATAGAAGACGAGCCCGACGATGTTGCCGATGCAAATAGCGATGGCCGCACCAATCGGACCAACGTGTGGAATCAACAGTGGCGAGAGCGTCATACTGATGGCGGCCACGATGAGGGCGGCGAACGCCCGATACTTCACTTTGTTCTCGGCAATGAGTGTCGTGTTGCCGATGTCTTGCGTCAACGTGATCATACTCGGTGCGATCAAGAGAAGCGCGATCACGTAGGAGTCGGTGAAGTCTGGACCGACCCATAGGTGCATGAACTCACGACCGAGGATGAAGAACGAGGCGAGGATGAGTCCGACGATATACAGTTGAATCCGGCCGATGCGGACGAAGAGATAACCGATGGCCTCACGATCGTTTCGGGACAACATCCGACTGACCTTCGGAAGGAATAAGTAACTGAGTGATGCCGCAATGGTCCAGACATACCCTTCGATGACCATCCCGACGGAAAAGAGGGCAATCGAGGCACTGCCTGCTAGAATCCCCAGTAAACTCGGGGTGATGTTCAACACGAAGCGTTGGGCGACGAGCGTGATCGTGCTCCAGGACGTGAAGCTAAAGATGTCCCGATAAATCCCTTTCTCTCGATTCTGAAAGTTGGCGCGGACGAGAGTCTTACGACGAATAAAGACGTATTCAACGAGTAAGACGATCGTGCCGACCAGCGCATTGACGATGACGAGGGCGTACAACCCATAGCCGAGAAGAAGCGCGGTGACCATCAAAGCGACCGTCCCGACCTTCTCAGCGAGATGCAGGGCACTCGAGAAGAGGAATTGTTCATGGGATACGAGAATGCCAGAGAATGGCTTCGTCGGGAACGAGACGACGATGAACAGTCCCGCGATGATATAGAGCACTTTCAACTGTTCGAGCTCGGTCGCCGTCAGACTCGAGTAAATCGAGTCCAAGAAGAAATAGACGACGGTGAGGAGGAGGAAGAGAACGAGCGAGATGGCGATGAACAGTTTATAGGCGATGCCTAAAAATCGTCCTGCCCGCTCGTGGTCCCCCTCCGCCATATATTTGCTCATGAATCGTGAGACGGCCGCATCGAGCCCGAAGTCCATCGCGAACATACTGATGAGCGAGATGGTCAGCATATACAACCCGTAACTCGCCTGCCCGATCTCATGAATCATCCACGGCGTGTAGATGAGACCGGATAAGATCCCGAAAAAGATTTGCGTGTAGGACATGACCGCCCCAATCTTGATTTTGCGGTTACTGGCTGCCTCGTCTAGCGTCATGCGTGTCGACATATGCTTCACCTCCTCGTGTTACCAAAAGAACGAATACACCGGCGCTTCGCGAACGAACAAGAGACCGAGCAACATGACTGCCGAGTAATAGACAACGAGTCGTTCCCGCCGCTCGAACGTGCCGACAATCTCCGGAATCATCAACAACAGGAAGAGCGAGAAGTATTGGACGAGCCGCATCATGGATGGGTTCAAGAACGTCAACGGCAAGAGACAGGCGGCGAGTAACAACGCGTTGAAGAAATGGATGGCGGATGGATTGTTCGCTAGAATTTGATCTTTTCGCCATAATGCCACGAAGAGGACGGAGAGCAACATCAGACTGAAGTTGACCGCCCCGGCACCGTCCATGGCGCTGTACGTGTCGTAACCGGACACTTGGACGAGCAGGTCGAAGAATGGATTCCGGAAGACGAACAATCCGACGATGACCCCAAACATCGTCATCACATACGCCTTGGTCAGTTGCTTATTGGCCAAAAAATAGAACGGGAGGAAGATGAGCGCCGACTTATGAATGGTCATGGCTACAAATACGATGAGGAGGAACCACCCGAGTTTACGAGCACGGACGAAGTGATAACCGACGAGCACGACGAGTGCCGTCGCGATTGTTTGACGTAGCCCCGTGACGGCGAAAAATTCGTAAAACAAGACCGAGAAGAGAAGAAAGCTGATGAGTGCCTCGCTTGAATATTTATAAATGAAATAGCCGAGCGGAATCATGAAAATCATCGCCACGATTACGAGATACACTTGATAGTCCGTGATCACGTATTGCAAAAGACGCTGGAACAAGTAATACCCCGGGTCCTCACTTTCCGTGAATAGAATTTGAAAGAAACGATCGGTGAACGCATGAAGCGGTAGGGCTTGAGATTGAAGGAAGAGCGCCTTATATTGGGCTGTATCGTCTCCGACCGAGATATCTCGAAGACCGGACAAGACAATCCATTGAATCGTGGCAAATGAGACGAACCAACCGCGTCGACTCGGAATGTCATGACGCATCAAGAGCAGTGCCCAACCGACCAACAGCGCCATATTGACTAAATAGATTGTCATCTCCATCCCTCCTTTCTAGCGATAGATCAGATTGGTCATCCCCCGATAAAGTGACAGCAGGTTTGAAAACAAGATGCCGTTCCAGCGGAGCCACCGATATTCCAGCGGTCCAAAGTAACGAGTCACGTCATGTGTCGTTAAGTACTGTTCCCGTACGTCCGCCGCATTTTCCTTGAACGTGTGCTTCAGAATGATGGCGGTCAATTCCTCTCCGTTATCACGCACCTCGACGTCCTGAAGTAACCGCTTCAGATAGCGATTCGATTCCATCGTGGCCCGGTGTGCGATTTTTTTCGTCTGTTGCTCGCCGTGAATCCGTGAATAGACGAGCGGCTCACGCATGACGTAAAAGTCAAACCCGTCGAGCGCCAACTCGACCCAGCAGATCCAGTCTTGAATGAAGCGGTCCTCTAGCGAGAAACGCCGATGTACGAACGCTTGTCGCGGAATCAAGAGCGCGCATCCGTTCAAAGTCGAGGACAACAACAAGTGACGGAATATGTCTTGACTCGAATAGAATCCGCTCGCTTTCCGTTGAACCCGTCGAATCGCCTGCCCCTTTTCGTCAATGAACGCCGTCCCCGTGACGACGATTGTCTGGTTCATCGGGAGATGTTGCTCGCGCAATACGGCGAGCTGTCGTTCGATCTTTGTCGGCGCATACACGTCATCGTGGCTGAGCCAGGAGAAATAGTCTCCGTTCATCTCTTCAATTCCACGATTCAATGCACTCGAGACGCCCCCATTCTCCTTTTCCACGTAGCGAATTTGCTTGCCGTAACTTGTGGCGATCGCCGCCGTTTTCCCGTCATCGGTCGAGCCGTCGTTGACGACGATCACTTCAATCGCTGGATGCGTTTGGGCCAAGGCGCTGTCGATACAGGTCCGTAAGTAAGCGCCCCCGTTATAGACGGGGATGATGATGGATACGAGTGGTGTCATAAGGCGTTCCTCACTTTCTCGGTTTGCAGTTCCTCGTACACGTGCAGGTAATCCTCTGCCCGGTCGAATAAGTCGAACCGTTGACGCGCTTCGTTCGCACAAGCGATTCGTGAGATCGAGGCGTGATGGAGTCGATCGAGTCCGTCCATCACATCGTTGACCGATCGCGTGGCGACGACGACGCCGGTTCGTTCGGTCACGAGTTCCGGACTGGCCGTAGAATCGAGGACGAGGACTGGCGTGCCGCATGCGAGCGCCTCTGCCGTCACGTTTCCGAATGATTCTTCCTCTGACAGGTTCAACAAGACGTCTGCCGCGGCATAGTACGAAGCCAATTCGCTCGGGTCATGTGTCTCTTGAATGTGAAGGACGTTCACCGGCAGGTCATGTTGTTTTGGCATCTGTCCGATTAAGACGATTTGATCGGACGGTCTGGCCATGGCCAGCTCCATGAAGGCAGACAGTCCTTTCGCCTCGGTCCAATGGCTCGCCACCCCGAGAAGAATGTGTTGTCCCGTCAATCCGAGGTGTGCTCGAAGTGGGCCTGGCTCTCTCGGTGTGAACGTCTCCAAATCGACCCAGTTGTGGATGCGACGAATAACGGACGCATGTTGCAAAATCGAGAAGTGGGCTTCCATTGTGATCCAATCCGACACGCCGACTACTGCCAAGCGAGGGATAGCATCGAACCATTGTCGCTTGTCCGCCAACATCTCGCCGGTCCGATCTAAAAACCAGCTCGGGATGTCTTCTTTTAAGAGCGGGCACTGTCCACACCCGTCCTTCCAGCGCTCACACCCGACCGCCGTGTAGTGCGTGCATTTCCCGGTGAATAGCCAGCAGTCGTGAAGCGTCATGACGGTGGCGATGTCCCGCTTCGCCAAATACTCAAACAACGTCTGGAGATGAAGGTAATTGGCGTGAAGATTATGAAGGTGAACCACGTCCGGCCGGAAGCTGTCCATGAAGGCGATCAAGTCAGCGGTCGACCGTTTGGACGTATATCCTTGACGCCCCGTCACGCGTGCGTGGAGCGCATGTCGCTTCGTTTCCCACGCCTGTCCAACTACCACACTCGTCTCGGTCACTGGTCCGGTCGCATGGGCGATTCGGACGTGGTGTCCGTAAGAGGCATGAACGGATGCGAGCTCTTTACACATCCGACCGGTGCTTTTCACTTCGTTGATGGCATTGATGTGTAGAATATTCATGTCCGACACCTCACCCGTATACGTAGTAGGTGTTCGTATCACGAGAAGAACGCTTGTTGAGGACGAGTCCGAGAAGTCGTGATCCGGTCCGTTCGAGTTGCTCTTTCGCCTTCAGGACGAGCTGACGGTCTGAGTTCTCGCAGCCGATCACGAGAATCGTCCCATCGGATACGTTGGCCAATAATCGAGCATCGGCGACGTGCATCATCGGAGGCGTATCGACGATCACGATATCAAACTGCTCACGCAAATCACTGAGAAGGTCCGTCATGTGTGACGAGGCAATCAACTCGGTCGGATTTGGTGGGATTGGACCGGCCGCAAGCAAGGTCAAGTGCGGGATATCCGTTTTTTGGAGGGCATGTTCGAGCGTGACCCGACCGGCCAATACGGTAGATAGTCCCGCATGGGCTGACAACTGGAACGTTTGGTGTGTCGTCGGTTTGCGCATATCACAATCGAGGATGACGACATTTTTTCCGAGTTGCGCATAGACGACCCCTAGGTTCGCCGCCGTGGTCGACTTCCCTTCCCCGGACGAGGCGGATGTGATGGTGATCATCTGTAATGTATGACCGACGGACATGAACTCCAGATTGGTCCGAATCGTCCGGTATTGTTCAGAGATCGGTGACCTCGGATTCGCCAACGTGACGAGATCCCGTTTTTTATAATCAAGACGATTGGCGTTCTTTTTTCGACCGAACATGCGAAACGTCTCCTTTCACTTGGGTTGTCGCATCTTTCACATTTTTCGTTTTCAAATCCCGGCGTTCGATTGCCGGAATCGATCCAATGACCGGCAAGTCTAACAACCGTTCCGCTTCTTGCTCGTTCCGAATGCGTTTATCAAAGACGTGGCGTAACAGACCGATGAATCCACCCAACAGGAATCCGGCGAATAGACCGATCGCCGTATTGAGCAGCACGTTCGGTGAGACAGGCGCCTCCGGAATTTCGGCTGGAGATAAAATTCGAACGTTATCGATGTTCATCAAATCTGGAATCTCAGAAACGAACACTTCACTGATCACATTGGCCGTTTCCGCCGCCACGACCGGGTCGTTCGCGGTGACGAACACATTGATGACTTGCGATTCCTCTTCACTTTCTACGGTGAGCGCATCCGAGATTGGGTCTGGTGCTTCCGGCACTTGTTCTTTTACTTTCTCAAGAACAGCCGGACTCTTCATGATGACGCGATACGTATTGACAAGTGAGAGCGAGGATAACACTTCCGAACTGTCTACGCGGTTGTCCTCTTGTTGTGTAACGAGTAGCACTTGTGTGGACGCCTCATATTTCGGCTGGATGAATGAAGTGCTCACATAGTAAGAAAGGAGTCCGACGAGAACCATACTCACGAACATCCATTTCTTACTTTTCTTGAGAACTTCCACGAGATCGCCCACGATCGTCGTTTGTTCCTTCATGTTGGTTTTTCCTCCCTACAGACAGATTAAATGACCGAAATCAGGCGCCGGTTAACTGTAGTACCTTCTTACCCCCTTCATCTTGATAATTGGAGAGAAGGATTTATCATTTTTTCGCAACATCATGTCATGATGCCGTTCCGCTTTCTTCTTTTTCATTTCAGTCATACAGACAAAACAAAAAAAGTGAGGGACGAACCCCTCACTTTGCTGGTACTTTGATTCAATTGGATTGCTCACGTCATCGCTGATAATCATGAACTGACGTCACCGGATGATGACCGGGTTCCCACGTATGATCTGCTCGGAGCGTCGCATCAGAAACGAGAAAATAATCGTCCCGTCCGTTCCCCGGTTGATTCGGGACCGGGTCGTTCCATGTCGTATCGAGATGGTACCATTCGTTATTCACGCGGACCAGATTCCATGCATGAAGACCGCTTGGCACTTCCCCAGAAATGTAACGCGCTTCGATACCCGCCGCATCTAACAATAAGAGCGTCGTCAGTGCATAGCCTTCACATACTCCCTCCCCGTTGAACAAGATGGAGTACGGCGTATATGGGCTCGCCTCACTATCTAGATTGTAGGCGGTATGCGAGACAACATAATCATTGACGTATTTAACCTTCCCGACCTCGTCCAGATTTTGTGGCATATCACGGATCACATGGGCGACACGTTCTTGTACTTTCGACGCTTCAGAAGCGGTCATGTCATAGTTGAGTGTCATCTCCAGAGTTACAGTACCATTTTGTTCAACCCATTTTGTTTCTCCTCCACGCGACAAGCGATACACGTAAATATGATGTCGCTCAATCCAGTCCCACGCGGCATCCAGCATCTGGTGCATATCTCCCGTGTCCCCTGTATAGGGAAGCGAGAATGTTTCATCAAATCGTGTCATGTGATAGGCGATGGCCGTCCCAAGCGTCTCCGGCGAATCGATTTCATACGGTAGCTTGAATGTCTTACCGAGTACCGTCGTCTCACTTTCGACTCGCTGAGGGTCAAACCAGTTCGCCATATTAAACGATTTTGCTTCTTGCGTGATGATGTTTCCGCTCACACCGGCAATTGCGAGGAAAATCACAGTCAATGCCCATCTTCCAAATAGAGCAAACGATGACAGCCAGCCGTATTTTAGTATACGATTCAGCTCGTCATTGATGGCTTGTTCAAGTTGATGACGTTTCATCAAATTTCGTCCATTGAGCTGAAAGACGACCCCGCGATAAATGGGATCGAGTATGTCAAACTGACGACCAGGGTGATGTTTCGCAGCACGTAACGCATGACGGACTGAGAACAAGCCGGCACGTAAGCGCGTGTGAATCCGAAACATCTGAAAGGCGCGCATGCCTAACAGACAACTCAAAGGTAAACAAATTAACAATAAAGCCGTTCCGATCATCACAGGACTCATACATTCACCCTCACAACAGTAGTCTCGTCAATTGTAATTATAAACCAATTAAAAGGCTGAGAAGTATAAAAATAGAAAGCACCCTATCATCATGATAGGATGCTCCTCGGTTAGCGGACGACCTTTGTCGTCTTCTTCAGATCTTGATACCCACTCTGTTTCATCTTCACTGTGACCGTCACGCCTGATTTCTGACGTGGAATCACGAATTTATAATTTCCACGGGAATCGACTTTAGCGGTCTTGCTGATGGCTTTCGTTCCGACAAATGCCTGAACCGTCGCCCCTTTGTTCCCTTTACCCGTCACGTAAGTCTGATTTGCTCGGACCGGGTTGACAGAAAACGTACGGAACGTGTTGAGGACACGTAGCGACGTGAGCGGCGAAAGGTTACCGGCGGCGTCTAACGCGCGAACCGATACGGTTGCACCGACTTTTGTCGTCTTCATATCGTAGCGATACACACCCGTACTACTTGCTTTCGCTTTATACGTGCGGTTGTTGTAGTAAATGTACACCATTGCACCCTTTTCCGCTTTCCCCGTCACGCGAGTCGATTTGTTCGTGAGCGTGAGAAGGGTCGGTCGAGCAGGTGCTTTCTTATCAATTATGAATGTAAGTTGTGTGATGTTTCCAGCGGCATCCGTCACACGAAGTGTATAAGCTCCAGAAGTACTCACTTTCGTCTGATTAGCGATCCGCTTTCCATTCAATGTTGCCGTTCCTTCATTGAACTTGATGACAAGATCTTTATTCGTCAATTGACGATGCGTCACCCCAGTCACGACTGGGGAGGTACGATCAATCGTAAACGTTTCGCTCCGCTTGTTCCCATGCTCATCTGTAATCTCCAACGTATACTTCCCTGCTGTGGCAATCGTTGTCCCGGAAAGGAATGGCTTCCCGTTCAATGTTGCTGCCCCTTCTGTAAAGGTTGGTTTCACTTCTCGATAGGCGACTTTTCCTGACGTGAAGCCACTGACTGCAGGAGGTGTCGCATCAATCGTGAATTGAACGAAGGTCTGATTTCCAGCTCGATCGGTGACGATTAGTGTATAGTTTCCGTCGGCTGTGATAGCTTGACCCGATGTGAACGGTTTTCCGTTCAGCATTGCCTCTCCCTCACTAAATGTTGGTTGAGCGAACGGGTACGTGCCAGCTTCTGTCACACCTTGAACCTCGACTGCTGTCTTATCGATAGTGAACGTGATTTTTGTGACGTTCCCTGCCTTATCCTTGACCTCTAGTTCATAGACGCCTTCTTCCGACACGACCGTCCCACTCGTGAACGGTTTGTCGTTCAAGGTCGCGGTTCCTTCTCCAAAGACTGGAGTAATATTTCGGTTAAATGATCCGTTTTGAACATTGCTGACGACAGGCGCGGTACGATCAATCGTGAATGATTGCTTCGTTTCATTTCCAGCTTTGTCTCGAACAATCAGCGTATACGTTCCGTCTGTCGAAATCGATTGACCTGACGTGAACGATTTCCCATTCAACAGTGCTACTCCTTCATTGAAGGTCGGTGTCACGATTTGATTGGTCAAACCGTTCGGTACTCCTGTCAAAACAGGCGCTTGCTGATCCAACGTGAAACGCACGATTGTTTGATTGTTCGCTTCATCCTTAACCACTAACTCATAGGTTCCATCCGTTTCAACACGGACAGGCGACGTGACACCATTGCCATTCAACGTCGCTGTCCCTTCATTGAACGTGAACGAGACAGGCTGAGCGTAGAAATGGTCATGTGACACACCTGTCACGATGGGTGCAATCACATCTTGAATTGACTTCGTCCAAACGTCACTCGCCAGCATCCCGTGAGTCGCTTGGATTGAGAATGTGGATTGATTGTTTAACTGTAGGCCGTCGAAGACGAATCGACCCGTTTCATCGGTCGTCACTGTAGATGTGTCTGCGCCGAGTGTCAATGTCACATGTGTCCCCGGTTCAGCCGTTCCTTGAATCGACGTATCTCGGTTCGTCACAGGATCAATCGTCATGACTTCATATCGATGGGATACGGTCTCAGATGTACGATCAATCTCATCCTTCGCATAAGCAGAGAGGCTCACGGTCTCATTGAGCGTGAAGGGACCTTCATAAACAGATGCTTGATTGTTGCGAGTGACATGAATCGTTCCATCGGTCGCCGTCAATCCAACCGTCTGACCTTTCAAATAGATACCACTGTCGAGTGTGACAGTTACGACTGGAACGTCCGTCTTATACACTCGATATGACCATCGGTGAATCTTACCGTAAGCATCGGTCATCGAGAAACGTAACGTCCGATCTTCCGGAGTCTTCAACTCGACACGAAACGTTCCGTTCGCTTTCGTTTGGAGTGGTTCTCCGTTCAAGTAGAGAGTCGACAATGGAATGAATGATCCCGATACCGACACCTGTCCATCATGTTCGAATACAGGTGTGTTTTCGAGTCGGAATGGTAACGTATCATATAATTGATTCGTTGCAGTCATCGAATAGACACTGTTCGACCCTGAGATGACAATCATCCCATCTTGAGAAGGTATATAATATCCGTTAATAAAATATGTCCCACGAACCTGACCGTATGCCGTCACGCCCCCAGTCATTCGTAAGCGTCCACCGACATATACCTTACCGTTAAGAACAGTCCCTTGTCCGAGCGTCAATGTGGCACCTGGCATGATGTAAATATCCTGGTTCACCGTTGTGTAACTCCAAGATTCATTTGACTTAACGATGCGAGCATCGACAGGCGAGATTGGAGCGAGCGTTTGAACTGTGAAAGGTAACCCTTCTGTCACGATTGTTTCATTCGCATTCATATCTTGAATACGCAAGGACTGGAGTTTCCATGTTGCTGCTTCTTTAGGGAATGCGCTACGAGGCAGCTCCATGTTAAATCCATCTGACGTGACATGTGTACTTGATAATGTCGTGATTTCATTGAATTCGTTCACAAACGTGGCATCGACTGACTTTAGCTTCAAGTCGTCAGACGCAAAGATGGTGAGGGATTGGAAGTCACCTTCATCGAGTTCGAGTGTTGCCGAATCGATTTTTTCGAAGGTTGGTTTGATCGCATCAGACGAAGAATAGCGTAATGTAAAACCTTGAGTATCCTCCGCATCTCGATAGATGGTGCGGTCGTTTCCGCGCACATCCTCGAGATAGATAGAACTCATGACGTAACGTCCGCTCTCCATCCCTTCTTGAAAAGTGAGCGTCCCACGATATACTCCATCTCCAACATGATTAAAATAAACCGTCTGAGTACCTCCGCTGATTGGCTTCTTCAATCGCAAAAAGACATAGGAGAGCGGTGACTGGTCTTTCGTAACCACTTCCACATCCACCTTGTCCCCGACCGTAAATTCTCCGGATTCGATTGTGTAGCTGACTAGCTCTGGTGCTGTCATATCAACCATCGTTCCATACACATTAAACCCTTGAGTATCCTCCGCATCCCGATAGATGGTACGATCATTTCCGCGCACATCCTCGAGATAGACAGAATTCATAACGTAATGTCCGCTTTCCATCCCTTCTTCAATGGTGAACGTCCCGCGATACACCCCGTCTCCGACATGATTAAAATAAACCGTCTGAGAACCCCCGGTGATTGGCTTCTTCAATCGCAAGAAAACATAGGAGAGCGGTGACTGGTCTTTCGTAACGACCTCCACATTCACCTTGTCCCCGACCGTGAATTCTCCAGACTCAATCGTGTAACTGACTAGTTCTGGTGCTGTCATATCAACCGTCGTTCCATACACATTAAACCCTTGAGTATCCTCCGCATCCCGATAGATGGTACGATCATTTCCGCGCACATCCTCGAGATAGACAGAATTCATAACGTAATGTCCGCTCTCCATCCCTTCTTCAATGGTGAACGTCCCGCGATACACTCCGTCTCCGACATGATTGAAAAACACTGTCTGAGAACCTCCAGTGATCGGCTTCTTCAATCGTAAAAAGACATAGGACAGCGGTGACTGGTCTTTCGTAATCACCTCCACATTCACAGTGTCCCCCACCGTGTATTCCCCTGACTCAATCGTGTAGCTGACTAGTTCAGGAGGCTCCATGTCTTCCACTGCAAATCCTGAATAAGGCAATGAATGCACTAATAATATGATGATGATCAATTGAGCCAACCACTTCTTCATATGTTTTCCTCTTCTCTTTTCTCGTATGTAGGTTTTTGAATATGAATCCTATAAATCCCATATAAAAATATAGCACGTTTTTCAAAAACGAAATGACCTATTTTATAAAATAGGGACATAAGCAACAAAAAATGCGGAGTGACCAGTTTCGCTCACTCCGCATTTTCTAAAATGATTCATATATTAATTTCCCACTCTACAATTCATACGTAGAATTCCTATTTCATTCAGAAAACTCAATCTCAATTCCTGGACCAGCCATATAATATTTAAAAGAGTCTCCATTCGCACGGAACGTTCCTTCTTTGAAATAACGCATTCGATTATGCCAGTCTTCCATGACGAGCTGTTCCACCTCAGTCATATGTGCAGATGCCACGCTCGCATAGTTTTTAGCTTCTTGTGTACCAGGTCCGTACATCAACTCACCCATCATTTGAATGGATTCAAATTGATATTTCATCATTGCCTCACGTTCTTTTGGTCTCACACCTGGTTTATAGGCGTCACCGAACCAATGTCTCATGACTAAAATGTCTTTATCTTCGAGGTGAAACACCTGAAGGAAATTCTGTTCTCCTTTTGCATATTTATAGCCAATGAGACGAATACTTTCAAATTCGGTGAAACGGGAATCTAGCTTCACCTTTTCAAATAGAGCTGTTGGGGAAGGACGATCCATCTCGATCTTCGGCTTCACCACACTCAAATCTCGGTTTGCAGTCCATCCCGTTTTCTTACCCACACGCACCTTGCTCCAACTACCAACTGTCTCGAGAACCGTGACAGTCTGATTCTTTTTGACGTTAAGGATGACTTTCGCTTTTCGACTACGTGATGCATAAATTTTACTCGATTTGTTAAACTGCTTTTCAATCGCTGCTTCAACTTTACTCACATGACCTTGAGAAAAAGGAATCTGAGTTGGTGACAGTACGGCTGTCAAACAGAGTAATGCTAACATGATGCCACTTACACTTTTCTTCCTATGTATAGCCTCCATGACTTTATTCTTTATATGTAGTTTATCAAGTGGTCATACTGCTTTCTCGGAGATTTTAGGAAATAAGAAAATCGTTTTTTGATTTTTTAACTCCCATTTCATACCTATAGTAATTTTATTAAAGGATACTAATTCATTGTATGATTTAATGAACTTACATTATATGTTAAGGAGGCTACTACATGAATCCCACTTCTGAACAATCGATTCAACTGGACACCATTCTTCAGCTTGAAAATGCACCTGAGTTCAATCGACTGCACCAACAATTCGAGCAATTCAATCCATTGAAAGTGTTACGGGTCGATCAATATGAGATTCGACATTCGAACGTACTCGCCTGGTTATTAGATCCTAACGAGAATCATCGCCTCGGAAGCTTCTTCTTGAGAAAATTACTGATGCATCTCATTACAAAACAAGACAACGAAGATAAAATTCATTTGTTCGATTACTTAGCCTTCTCTCATCAAGCTCTCTCGGACGTGATTGTTCACCGTGAATGGTATACGGGAAATGGATCGATTGACTTACTCATCGATATCCCCACTCTCAATATCACCTTACTCATCGAAAATAAGTTCCATTCTAGTGAGTCGTCTGGACAATTAACTCGATATATTACTCATGTGAAAGACATGTTTCCGAATCGAAACGTGCTCCCCGTCTACCTCACCTTATCGAGTGACCTTCCTTCGCATGAAGATTATTGGGTACTCGACTACGGTGATGTGTTGACCATCATCAAACAAGAACTTGAATTGAATCGTGCAACGATTGCTGACAACATTTATGATTTCTTAACGTATTACACGAATCTGTTAGAAGAGCGCCTCGTCGAGAACGAAGAAGCGGACCGTACGGCACTACAGCTGTATCAAGAGAACACGCTTGCCATTCAACTACTTTTTGCGAATGCCAATCCATCAAAACAAAAACAAGTCGACCTTCGAAAAGCGACGCGTATCTTAAAAACGTTAGATGAGGATACCAAAAGACATCTACGCATCATATATAACCGAAAGCGGCAGACCATCGATCACATTATTAAAGTGAGTGGGAACATTCTGCCTCAGGCATTTGAAACATTCGCAAATGACCTGCAATTGAATGTGTACAGTGCACATTCACGTGTTCCAAACTTTGTGATGAACGAGTGGTTACCTGCACTTGAACAGTTGCCTCGCTTGAAACGCTATTGGCTCAATTATGCGCTCATCATGTGGTTTGAGCGAAAAGGCGACAAGCGACTTAAACTATATGTCGAAGTTGGTCCGATTCCTTTCGAACGTCGTCTTGAACTATTGGAAGCCATCGAAGAAAAAGGAATTTCCTTTATGAAATCAGGAAAGCAAGAAGGGAAAAAGTTCACTCGCATTTATACAGATACGATGGATGTTCCAGATTGGACGAACGCCAACCATGTACATCAAACGATGAAAGACTTAGTAGAAACCGACGCATTTCGAGATTTCCATAGCAGTATGATTAATGTGTTGAAAGAGGTAGCTGAAAACAATCATATCAATCCATAAAACAGACCACTTCCTCGCTTCAAATTCCGAAGCAAAGGAAGTGGTCTTAATTAATTTGATAGCTTATTCCACCCCAAACCGATACACTGTCCGCGAGTGATACAGCTCACCCGGTTTCAGTTCGATCGAGGTCGCGATGTCTGGATGATTCGGAGCGTCCGGGAACGCCTGGGCCTCGAGACAAATCGCACTATGTTTTTGTCGGCCACTGAGTGTCACCGGAGTCTCTTCATTGAGGCAGTTGCCCGTATAGACGACCATGACGGGTTGATTCGTCTCGACCGTCATCGTCCGTCCGCTCACCGGGTCATGTAGCCTCGTCTCCCCGTCCTTCAAGATGAACGGATGATCGAGTCCACCGGCTTTTGCAATCGCTTCGTCTCCTGACTCGAGCGCCTCCCGGACCACTTTCCCGTCGCGGAAATCAAACGGACTTCCGCTCACATCCCGCAACTCCCCTGTCGGCAGCGATTCCGCATCGAGCACCCCGACCGAATCCGCTGGTAGCGTCAGCTCATGGTCGTGGATGGTCGGGCGTCCCCCGAGATTAAAGTAGTTGTGATGGTTCAGGTTGACCCACGTCAGTTGGTCCGTCTCCGCCGTCATCGTGACAATCAGTTCATTGTCATCCGTCAGTTCATATAACACTTTAAAGAAGACGTTCCCCGGGTATCCTTCTTCCCCGTCCGGACTAAGATATGTGAACTGAATGCACTGTTCGTCGGCGTCCATCTCCCAGTGACGGGCCGTGATTCCTTTGTCGCCTCCGTGAATATGGTGGGGCGCCTCGCTTGGGGTCAAGGCGACACCCTCGATTTCTGCGTCACGAATCCGTCCGGCAATCCGTCCGACGACCGACCCGAGATAGACCGGGTTTTCTAAGTATTGAGAGACGTCACCATATTTCAAGATGACCGAGTCGAGATTGCCGTCCCGGTCCGGGGCCGTCAGTTCCGTCATCGCACAGCCATAGTCGATGGCGGATAGTGTCATGCCGTTGGCGTTTTGAATCGTCGCTTGTTTCATGCCATCACCCATCCTATCAAGTCATTGCCTATTGATTCCCTCATATTGAACGACTTACACCTAAGTTACCTGGGTGACAGGCTGAATCGCTTCCACAAACCGCTTCGCAATCTGTTGCGGCCTTGTAGTAGCACCACCGACGACCGAATACGCTCCAAGTTCAAGGAGACGTCGCGTGTGTTCCGGTGTGATCACATTCCCTTCTGCAATCACAGGAATCGAGACGGTTTGCACCATCTCCCTTAAAAACAGCTCGTTGAATTCTCACTAAAACCGGTCACTCGTGTCGTTTCGCTGGTTAATACAACGCCATCAGGAAAGAAACGCTATTCTTCTCCTTTCTGTCGTTGTTACACCAATGCCTAACGCCTCTGTCACCTTAATTCCTATGTTATCGCAAATATCCCCTGGGCTTATGTGTGATAAGGGCGGTCGCTAGGCGTGGGGAATAGCGTTTATACTCGCTCTAACCTAGGAATACGAAAGAGCGCTCGGAAAAGAATGGAACATGAAAACGATTGACGAACAAATTGCAGAATGGGAGCCGATGATTCATTACGTCATCCGCCACTTGAACATCCACCCGAACGAGCAGGACGACTGTGTCCAAATTGCACGCATCGCCCTATGGGAAGCTTTAGGCCGAGGCTGTACGCTATCGAAGACGTACTGCTTCCAGCGCATTCGTGGGGCAATCTTGAACCATCAACAAAAGAATGCCCGACATTTGAAACACGAGGTCGCAGCCGAACGGCTCCCCGAGCAATGTATGACATCCGAGCGTCATCTGTTTGACTGGCTCGACGAACAACGAAAGAACCTATCCCCACGCCACTTCGAACTTCTCTGTCACCTGATTGACGGCACGGAACAGACGCTCGACTACTCCGCAAGCCGATTGCGGGCGTATAAGGCGGACGTTCAACGTGAGTTGCGAGAAGAGATTTATTCGAAGGAGTGAAAACAATGGAACCGATTCAAATCAAAGAAGCAATCACGCGTTACCTGGAAGATGTAGAGATGCGGCAACAACGATCACCTGAGACGGTAAAGACGTATCGGAACACGCTACGTCGATTCGAACAGATGATGCAGCAGTCGAATGTAATTTTCTTAAAAGACGTGGATGAAACTGACCACGCGTTCCCGTACCGAGACAAACTAGTAGATGAAGAGCTAGCGTTTAACACGATTAAAAAATATGTGAGTGTACTCAAGTCGTTCATGACTTACTCGGTCGCCCGAGGATGGATTTCACTTAATCCGTTCGCATTCGTTAATGTACCCGGTGCCGAAACAAAACGGGAATATGTGACTTTAAATCGGGAACAGGTGAATCAACTGCTGCACCATGCACACAACGCGACATTGTATAACATCTTTTTGATTGGCTGCGATGCGGGGTTCCGAATCAGTGAGACGTTAGATTTAAAACTCGAGGATGTATCGTTTGAGTCGAACGACATCATCATTCGACACGGGAAAGGGAATAAAATGCGAGAAGTGCCGATGACCGAACGGGTCCGAAAATCGTTGGAGCGTTATATTCAGGTCGAGCGGCCAAAAACAGACAAGGACTCGCGATACTTGTTCATCATGCCGAACGGTTCAAAAGTCCGCGCGAACTATGTGAATAAATATCTCTTGGAAGTATCAGAGGAACAGCTCGGATTCGGAATCACGAGCCACGTCCTCCGTCACAGCTTCGCAACCGAGCTCTATAACGCCGATGTCAAAATCACAAAGATCAGTCGATTACTCGGTCATGCTTCGACCGAGACGACCGAGCTGTACCTGCACATCTCGAAAGAACAGAATCAAGAAACGATTGAAGTGTTGAATGTGAAGAATCGGGAGGTGAACAAGCTCTCGAAGAAACAGATGTAACTTTTAAATGTGTTTAGTAGGCAAATGATTACAAAAATATTAAAATAGTTAACTAGTCCAATTTAATTTTAAAAAGTGCAGGGCAGTTGATTAGACTGCTCTGCGTGTTGTATTACTCAGTCACGACTGTACAAGTCACGTGTGTACACTTTATCAGCAACATCTTCAAGTTCGGGATGCAATCGATTCGTGACGATAACATCCACAGTTTCTTTGAATTGCTCAAAATCATTGATGACGGGTGAGTTGTAGAATGTGTCCTCTTTTAAAACAGGTTCATATACGACAACTTCGACACCTTTCGCCTTAATACGCTTCATAATCCCTTGGATTGAAGACGCACGGAAATTGTCCGAATCTGTTTTCATCGTCAAACGATAGACTCCAACACGTTTTGGATTTCGTTTCAAAATTGATTCTGCCACAAAATCTTTACGTGTACGGTTCGCATCAACAATTGCACCAATGATGTTGTTTGGTACATCTTCGTAGTTAGCAAGAAGTTGCTTCGTATCTTTCGGTAAACAATACCCACCATAACCAAACGAAGGATTATTGTAGTGAGAACCAATACGCGGATCGAGCCCGACACCTTCGATAATTTGTTTCGAATTCAGACCACGCACTTCGGCATATGTATCCAATTCATTGAAGAATGCGACACGCATCGCCAAATAGGTGTTCGAGAACAATTTGATGGCCTCTGCTTCAGTTGAATCAGTTAACAGTACTTCAATATCTTCTTTAATTGCAGCATCTTTTAATAAGTTTGCAAAGACTTCAGCACGTTCTGACTGCTCACCGACCACGATACGCGAAGGATAAAGGTTATCATGTAGCGCTTGACCTTCACGCAAAAATTCTGGCGAGAAGATAATGTTTTCAGTGTCAAATTTTTCTTTCACTTCTTCTGTATAACCTACTGGTACAGTTGATTTAATGACCATAATGGCGTCTGGATTGATTGCGAGCACAGTCGCAATTACACTTTCAACAGTACGAGTATTGAAATAATTACGTTCTGGATCATAATCTGTCGGTGTTGCGATGACAACGTATTCCGCATCTTTAAAAGCAGTCAAATTATCAGTGGTTGCGACTAAATTCAATTTTTTATTCTGTAAAAAGTTCTCGATTTCTGCATCAACGATTGGAGACCGTTTGGCATTAATCATATCGACTTTTTCTTTTAAAATATCTAAAGCAATCACATTGTTATACTGAGCAAGTAGCGTAGATATTGAAAGACCTACATAACCCGTTCCTACAACTGTAATATTTTTCATTGTAACACTCTCCTATCTTTAAGACGGTTTGTCAAATTAAGCGCAACACTTCCTCGGTGAAAGCCTCTTGTGCGGTTTTCCAGTTCAGGCATTTTCTCGGCCGCCCGTTGATCTTGGCCAGCGCGTCCGCGATCGGCAGAGCGAGATAGAACCGGCTCTTCCGCTCGATGAACGTCGCGACGCACGCCTTCGACTTCCCTCGTCCGGAGACGACAGTGTCGAGCTCCCGGTGTCCGAACGTCCGGCGCATCGTGTCGTCGACTTTGGATGGTCCACACTAAGTTGGACATAAATGTGGAGGTCAATTAAACTGAAACAAATTATCCATATGAGGAGAGTACCAGACATGACCAAAAGAGCAGCAAGAGCAGCCCGCACTTTCACAGACGAGTACAAGGAACAAGTCGTCCAACTCTATTTAAACGGAAAACCACGAGTCGATCTCATCTTAGAGTATGACCTGACACCGTCAGCCCTGACCCGTTGGATTAACCAGAGCCGTGCGACCGGAACGTTCAAGGCGGCGGACAACCTGAGTGACGAAGCGCGAACTTCGCGACCTGCGCAAGCAAGGCAACTCGAGATGGAGAACGACATTTTAAAGCAAGCCACGCTGATCATAGGACGAAAGTAACTGTCATAAAAAACAATATGCACAAGTACTCGGTATCAGCAATGTGCAAAGTCCTCCACCTGCCAAGAAGCACCTTCTACTACTAATCAAAGAAGCGACCTTCGGTCGATGATGTGACCGGTGACGTCATCGAGATCTTCCGTCAAAGTCGTGAGAACTATGGGACTCGCAAGATCAAGATCGAACTCCAAAAGCTCGGAAAGCAAGTGTCCCGAAGACGCATCGGCCGCATCATGCGGGAGCAAGGGCTCGTATCATCCTACACCGTCGCACAATACAAACCGAAGCGAAGTAACCCGAACGAGTCCGTGGTCAAAAATGAATTGAACCGCGAGTTCCGTCAGAAAGAAGAGTTGTCGGTCATCGTGAGTGATTTGACATACGTCAGGGTCCAGAACAAATGGAACTATGTGTGTGTTTTCGTCGATCTCTTCAATCGTGAAATCATCGGACATAGTATCGGCGAGCACAAGGATGCCTCCCTGGTGACTCGGGCAATCGCGACGATCCCTTAGTGACCTTCGACGAATCGGAATGTTCCACACCGACCGCGGGAGCGAATTCAACAACAAACTCGTGAGCGATACGTTGCGCAGTTTCGGGATCCGTCGCTCGCTGAGCGATAAAGGGTGCCCTTACGACAACGCCGTGTCAGAGGCAACGTACAAAGTGATCAAGACGGAGTTCGTCAGAAAACGGAGTTTTTCGAGTTTGACGATCCTCGAGCGTGAGTTACGGGACTATATCCATTGGTTCAATCATATTCGAATTCACGGAACACTAGGATACCTGACGCCGAAAGAGTACAAACAGAGACACCTCGTAAAAACTATCTAGTTTAGTGTTGACAATTCATCACCTTCTCGTAGCGTTTCTGGGCACGTTCAGCCACGTAGTCGGGGTTCCGTCTGATTTCCCGCGAGACGGCCGAGGTGTCGCCCGAGCCGTCTCGCGATGGACCGGATAGACATCCCGAGCTCCAGATACGTCTCTATTTTCACGCGTTCCGTTGTGGTAAGATGGGTGTAGCTCATAGCGATTCCTCCGTCTGAATGTTTGTGTCGTAACTTCATTCTACACGAGGACGTCGCTGTGGGCTTTTTGTGCGTTCACTTTTGGGTGTTGCACTTAATTTTATAATTCATCTTAATAATAAAAAACACGTTTATAAGACGCATTAACCATATACAAAAATAAATTTTGAAGTGATTTAACCAAAGACAACTTCTCAATATTTCGATAAATATTCCAAGTTCTTTTTACAGCTTTGAATTTATTATGCGATATCGAACCATCTACCAATCGATAATACGCCAGCGGATGATTTATGCCATGGGCGATTACTCCATTCTTTAAGATTGATAACCAAGTGGCTGTGTCTTGCCCAGCCCTAACTAAAGGCATTTTAAATTCTCCAACTAAAGATTTGTCTATAATCACCGTCAAACAGCCTATAATAGTGTTACTTAATAATTGCTTATAAGTAACTGTTGACGGAACTTTAATCGACTTTTCAGACTTCTCTCCATTTTCTTTTATTGTTTTGTAGGATGTGAATGAAAAAGCTATATTGTTTTCTTTCATAAAGGATATCTGTATTTCTAATTTGGTATTTACCCAAATATCATCACTGTCTAAAAAAGCTATAAACTGTCCTGAAGCTTTTTCTATTCCAATATTTCGGGCAACGGCAGCTCCACTATTCTGATTGAGCTTAAAATATTTAATTCGGGTATCGTGCTTCGCGAAATTAGAAATTAACACTGCCGAACTATCTGTAGAGCAATCATCTACCAATATTAATTCCCAATTTTCATACGTTTGATCCATAACAGATTGAACCGTTTCGTTTATGAATTTTTCAGCATTATATATAGGCGTAATAATAGAAACCAAATCTTTTTTCACAAAATTTCCCCTAACTTTAAATCAAATTTTCTAAGTGTGTAATTTCTTGACAAATATTCATAAAGTCACACACTCTTTTCCCATCATTTTTAATTCAAACTATTTTAGAAATAAATTCCCATCATTCTTAATTCTCCTTGTAACTATTTTTTCCAAAACATAGGCAACCAAAGGAATTATCATAAGAAAAATGAAATATCTATGTCGAACTGCTCCGGTGATATAGTATTCAAAAATTGAACTTGGAATTAATAATAGCAACATAATCGAAACCCATGTTATATTTTCCCATATAATCTTAATATTGCTTAGACTAATAGCAATTAAAAATATAATGAAAATTGCATCCAAGAAATATAATGTGCTGTTTAAATAATCAATTTCCACAATAATTGGTAAAGGAGCTACCGTAAATTGTATAACTAATCCAGGTAGGTCAACAAACATAGACCACCAGGTATTCCAATTTACTACTGGGTATACCATTCCTGATTCAAAATACACAATTCTTTGATAATTTCTGAAAGTTGAGAGTGCAATAGGATTTATAGGTATATTTAAGATTTTAATAGAGAGTAGGTTTATAATTGAAAACAATAACGGAGTCATAATACCTATCGCGCCTAAAGATTTCAATGAAATTTTTTTATCTCGAACAAAAATTACGTTTATTAAAAATAAAGCAAAGCTTAAAAAGAAAATTTCTTTTCTAAAAAAGTAGATCAGCAATAATCCTACGAATATACTAATATTAAATTTCTTTTTCGAAGTAAGGCCAACTAGAAAAAGACCAAAAGCACATAAAAAATATGATTCTCTCAAAGGAGTTAGAGAATAAACAACTGATAAAGGATATAAAGCACTTATTATTAAATAAATCCTCTGTTGAACTATGTTTACTGAATGTTCTCCCCGAAAATTTGTCCAGGCTTTCCAGTATAGTAATATACCAATCTGATTCAATAGGAAATTAAAAAATAAATAGAGAAATGGACTTCCTAAGCTTATCCACGAAAAGAATGTTGCAAAAATCTTGAAATAAAAAATTTCAGTTGGTTGATTACTGATACCAAAGTTATAGTCAGTAATGATGTTGGTGTACAGAATAGTATCTGGAAAAAACGGAATTATATTTGTAACTACATCGACAAGTAATATAGTTGTATACAAAAAAGAAATACTTATAAAATAAAATAAATTGAAATGATCATTGAGAAGTGTTTTTTTTGATATCAAATATAAAAACATAATAACTACTGACAAATATATAGGAGCAATTAATATATCTACTGCTCCAATGTTTTCATAATAGTATTTCAATTTTTTATTTTCTCACTTTCCAAAATTATATTTCTTTCTGTGAAGATAAAACTTGATAGCTATAATTAATGAGATTAACTGTACTATAGATGACATTACATAAGCATAGCCACTTCCAATCAAACCGTATCTGTCAATACAAAATATGCTAAATCCTATGTAAATAAAACACCAGATAATTGATAGGTATGCTTGAAGTTTGTAACCTTTTGCAATAGTTAATATCATACCTAAAACACTCGAAGAATAGCTAAATATAGAAGCTATAAATAACAGAACTAATAATCCTGTATGCTCTGCAATTTTTTCATTATAAACGAAATTTAATAAGTCTTCTCCAAAAATAATTGTGATAAGAATAGAAATGAAGGAGAAGGTACAGAGAAAAATAATAATTGTTAACAACTCTTTATATACTTTTTTTATATTTGATGACATATATAATTCACTTAGAAACGTGAGCTTAACTTGAACCATAGAATTTATCAATAAATTTCCTATAACTAAAAAATAGGCTAACGTTGAAAAAATTGCTACCTCCTCAATTCCTAATTCAAGTTCAATAAAATACTTTGGAATGTTTGAGTACAATATTGCTAAGGATGAATATATTGCTAAAGGGTAAGTGATTTTGACAAGATTAAAAAAGTTCTCAGCATTTATTGATATTTTTCGATCAAGATTCACTTTATCAAGATTGTAAAACAACCAAAAAATTGTGAATAAAATCATTATCAATAATGAAAATTCTAAACTTGATGTAATAAAACTGAAAACTGCAAAAAGAGATATTTGAACAATTGATCTAATGACTTTGCTTTTGGATATCTTCTCAATCGCCATATTTTTTTGCCAATATCCATAAATCAAATCATCAATCATTTCTATAAACTTCCATATAAATAATAACAAAAAAATGTAAAATGCATCTTTCTGATATTCAAATATAAATAATCCACTAGTGAAAATCGCAATCATGAAAAGTATCATTCTAGATATGATGTAATCATAGAGATTAAATTTTGGAAAACCATCTGTCACATAGACTACTCTATGTTGCATTTGTATTAAATAACTTAATGGAGCTATTATAGCTAAAAAATATGTGAAATAACCTAAATCTTCAAGTTCAAGTAAATTAGCAACAATAACCAGCATCCCCCACTGTGATGCTGCTACAAATAAATCACCGATTAAATACTGCACTTTTTTTATCATTTTATGCCACTCTCGCTAACATGTCTTATGCTTTCTTTAATAGTTTTTTATAATCTCTACTGCCTTTCCACCCCATACATAACGCTCTCCAAAAGTTTAATTGAGTTAGTTTTTTCCGTTTTTTCAGAGTAAAGTATAAAATCAGAAAAGGACAAAACGTATTTGAAATAGCTCGGTATAAAGCTCCCTTATCGTAAAAATATTTTTCATTATAACCCGAAAACCAAGAAGATTTTCTATAGTGAATATACGCAATTATTTCTGGAGTCGAATAGATAGTCAAACCTTTTTTTAAGCAATCAGTTAAAAACAATGTATCTTCTCCTGATCCATATTTCGCCCCACCTCCAAAAAGCAAAGAAAAAAATATATGATTATTAATTACTTTCTCTCTCCTAAATGCAATGTTAACTGTTCCAAACTTCATGTAATTAGTATAGTTAATTTTTTTATTATTTTTAATTTTATAATTCATCTCTCCAAATTCGTTTTCGATTCCAACATTAAATAAAATCACATCTGCTTTTGGATGATCATGAAATGCTTTTAAAACAATTTGTTCGTAATTTGGAACATACTTCATATCATCGTCTGCCATAAGACAAATATCCGCATTTGACTTTAATAGAGCGCTATTCCGACTTCTTCCGACTCCGAGTTCATTGTAAGAGAACATCTCAATTTTTTTCTCTTCGATAGTTTTACTTTCATAAGAAAAAACATCAGTTTGATTAATAATAATAGCATCTGTTTTCAGACCCTTTTCTTTATAAAAATCAATTGAATTTTGATTCATTGTTGACATTAATACTTGTACTTTCATTATTTACCTCAACCTTTTACATAAATTAGTATTAATACAGTTTTTAGGTTCATCACCAAAAAGTGTGGTTAACCTCGGATTCTAAGAACAGTGCTCGGAAATAGAAAAAAAGCGAAAACCCCAGTATCGTAATTGTTGTCTAGACAAACCACGATTGGAGTTTTCGCTTTGTCTCAATAGTTTATCAAATTAATTCTTCCACTGCCACCGTTTTTTCAAATCGAGACGCCGGCTGTCAGATTGGCTGTCCCGATACCGGTTCCACCCGTGCGGGCCCCTGGCGAAGATCGCGAAGACGATTCAGGCCAGAGAGAAGGCGGTCCGAAGGACGGTCCTTTCACGACTCTCGAACGGGAAGATGGAGGGGAGGGGACAAACAACAAGATCAAGCTCATCAAACGGCGAGCATACGCTATCGGAACCTAGACGGTTTCTTCTTGAGGCTGCGGTTAGAAATCGGTCGCACCAGTGTCAACCACGTATTATGGTGATGAACCAGTTTTTATCTAGCACCATTACCGCTTAAAACAACAAACACAGTTCTCATTATGATTTTTAAATCCAAAATAATAGATTGATTATTTATATAGTAAATATCTTTTTCTAGTTTTTCAAATGGATCAATATCATATCCACCGTTTACTTGTGCCCATCCTGTTAAACCTGGTCTAACTTTAGTTCTGTAACCATATAGCTGGTTTGTTTTCATAAACTCATCAACAAAAAATTCGCGTTCAGGTCTTGGACCTACAATCGACATATCCCTTTTTAATACGTTATATAATTGTGGAAGCTCATCAATTCTAGTTTTCCTCATAAACTTACCTATTTTTGTAACTCTATAGTCATTTACATTCGCCCATACAGGTCCTTCACTTTCAGCATTCACTTTCATAGATCTAAATTTATAAATAGTGATTTGTTTATTATTTTTCCCAAGTCTTACTTGTGAATAAAAAACCGGACCTTTTGACTCGATTTTAATCAATATTGCAAAAAGAATCATGATTGGAAATGTTGTTAACAAGAGTACTGCTGAAAATAAAATATCAAATGTAAAATTAAAAATTATATATAATTTTGACTTTTTATTTAAGGTCGTCTCTGGTTTAGTGTTACTTGTTAAATCGAAACTGTTTATTGAAGCATATTCATCGGTTGATGTACCGTACTTAATATCTTCCAAAACTAAATCCTCCCATGTTAATTAGTTTTACTCTCTATTAAAAGAAGCTCTTTTAGCATTTTCAACAAGTCTTCTTTTAAGTCTTCTCTCTTAAGCGCAAACTCAAGCGTCGTTTGAATAAATCCAAGTTTTTCACCAACGTCATAACGTTGGCCGTCAAATTCATAAGCGAAAACGCGTTGTATCTCATTCAACCGAGTAATGGCATCTGTTAGCTGAATTTCGCCACCTGTACCCGCTTCTTGCGTCTCTAAATACTTGAAGATTTGAGGCGTGAATAAGTAACGTCCGAGAATCGCCAAATTCGAAGGTTCCGTGCCCGGTGCTGGTTTTTCCACAAACGAGGCTACTTTATGTAAACCGCCCTGTAACGATTCTTGAGGATCCACGATACCATAACGATGCGTGACGTCACTTGATACCGGTTGAACGCCAATGATTGAACTCTCGGTTTTTTCATACTGCTCAATCAATTGACGAGTGCAAGGTACTTCAGCTTCAACAATATCGTCTCCCAGCATGACGACGAACGGTTCGTCACCAACAAATGCCTTTGCTTGAAGCACGGCATGACCTAGTCCCA
The DNA here is from genome assembly GCA_902362975.1 of Caryophanales bacterium. GTDB lineage: Bacteria > Bacillota > Bacilli > Exiguobacteriales > Exiguobacteriaceae > Exiguobacterium. Next base: position 10,525 of record CABIYO010000017.1, on the reverse strand, counting down.
TCGGCTTCGACTGACGAATGAAATGGATATTGATATTCGTCGTCTCTTCTACGAGTGCTAAAAATTCTGATTTCCCTTTTTCGATGAGTGTTTGCTCGAGTTCTGGTACTGAATCAAAGTGATCCTCAATCGCTCGTTTCCCTTTCCCCGTGACGATTAAAATGTCCTCAATCCCTGAAGCAACCGCTTCTTCAATAATGTATTGGATGGTCGGCTTATCGACAATCGGTAACATCTCTTTTGGCATCGCCTTTGTCGCCGGTAAGAAACGTGTACCAAGACCCGCTGCCGGGATGACTGCCTTTTTCACTTGTTTATGTGCCATGATGCCCCTCCCATGAATGGATCTGTATGATTTAAATCATTATAGAAAAAAGGATGCTTTTAACATCCTTACTAAAATATATTCTAAGGTTACCACTTTTGACCTAATGAAAAAACCAAGGTAAGGGAATTAAAACCTATTTTCGTTCGACAAGTGTCGACAAAAATCACAACAGTCATTAATTGTCAACAAAATGTGTAAAAATAAGGGGATTACTTCTTCCATTTTCCTCGCCAGTTCTTCGTCGGAAGAATTGGTGGATCCACGAAGACGAATTCGTCTTTCACAACCGCTTCCGCATTCTCCGCTAGCGTCTCCCAACGTCCCGCTCCTAGTTCTTCCGTAACTGCTTGTCTTGCGGCTTCCCAGTAAAACGTACGCCGTCCTGTACTGTGTGCATCTGAGGCAACGAGTTGGCTCAAGCCATTCCGTAAGAATACGAACGCAATCTCTTTCACGTTTTGACCAAACTCGCCTGTCAAGCTGCTCGTCGTCACTTGTGACAAGGCGCCTGATGAGACGAAATCCATCAAACGTTTCGGATTCATCGCGAGTTCTTTGTTTCGCTCTGGGTGAGCGATGACCGGCGTGTACCCTTCCGTCTGTAGTCGGAAGAATAATTGCTCGGCGTATGCCGGAACCGTATCACTCGGGAACTCAACGAGGACGTAGCGTGAGCCATTGAGCGCGAGTGCCGACCCATCTTCAAGTGCTTGAACGAGATCACCGAACACACGAATCTCTTGACCTGGATAAATATCGAGTTTGATTCCTTCTTGATGTAAGACGTTTTGAAGTGTCGCTGCAGCTTCTTGAACGTTTAAGTCTTCTGTCTCAAATTGAGGGTGAAACGCGTGGGGGGTGACCACGATTGCGGTCACCCCTTCTTCTACGGCGCGTCTCGCCATCTCGATTGTTTGTTCGACCGTTCCCGGACCGTCATCGACGGCCGGGAGAAGATGACAATGGATATCAATCATGGCGTGGTTCTCCTTTTATTCGTATGCGTAGTAATAGTAGTAATCATCGCTGCCTTGTGGCTCGCGTTTGTTGAGGACGACGCCAAGGATGTGCGCATCTGCAAGAATTAACTGTTCTTTCGCTTTGACGACCATCTGACGGTCTGACTTGTCACAACCGACGACAAGGACGACGCCATCCACTTTACGTGCCAAGAGGCGCGTGTCTGCGACTTGCATCATCGGTGGTGCGTCCAAGATGATGACGTCGTAATGTTGTTTCAATTCTTCAAGCGTGCGGTCCATCATCTTCGATGAGAGCAACTCGGATGGGTTCGGTGGGATTGGTCCCGCTGCCATCAGTTCCAAGTTCTCGACTTGTGTGGAGTGGATCGCTTTATCGAGCGTCGTCTTTTTCGCAAGAACCGTCGAGAGTCCGATCCCGTTCGAGAGACGGAACGTGAAGTGTGCCGTCGGACGACGCATGTCACAATCTAAGAGAAGGACGCGCTTTCCTTGTTGGGCATATACAACCGCCAAATTGGACGCTGTCGTCGATTTGCCTTCTCCTGACGAAGCCGATGTGATGGCGACCGTCTGCAACTCGTCATCCACTGCGGTAAACTCGAGGTTCGTTCGGATGGTCCGATATTGCTCTGAGATTGGTGACTTCGGTTTATGGACCGTGATTAAGTCGCGGCCTGTCTTATCATACTGCACCTGTTTTGACTTCTTCTTTCCAAACTTAAACACCGACCTCTTCCCCTTTCACGTTGGCTTGACGTTGCTTTTTCATCTCGACACGGTCGATGACTGGAATCGATCCGAGTACCGGAAGTTCGAGAATCGTCTCGACATCTTGTTCTGTTTTGATACGACGATCGAGCACCACTTTGAGGAAGGCAATCGCGACTCCAATCATCATCCCGAGTACGGCGGCAATTGCCGTGTTGAGTAGGATGTTTGGTTTGACCGGGAATACCGGAACATTCGCATCCGATAATATTTTGACATTATCGACGCTCATGAGTTCAGGCACTTCTTTCGAGAAGACACGGCTGATTTCGTTAGCGATATCCGTTGCGATGACCGGACTCGTATGTTGGACGGCGATGTTGATGACTTGTGAGTTTTGTTCGCTGTTCACGGTGATCAAGTTACTGATGTTGTCAGGTGCCCCGACGACATTTTCTTGAACTTGTTCAAGGATGGCTGGACTTTGAATGATGACACGATACGTATTGACGAGCGTGACCGACGATTGAATTTGACTGCTGTCGATCATGTTGTTCTGTGATTCTTTTGGTGCGACGAGTACTTGTGTCGATGCCTCATACGTCGGGCTGATCACAAATGAGCTCACTAGAAAGGCAATGAGTGCTGCGAGGATGGTTAAACTTGCGATGAGCCATTTGCTCCGCTTCAAGATGGAGAATAATTCTCCAAGGGAAATCGTTTCTTCGTTCATATTCTGTCCTTCTCTCCTTTATTCCAATCAATTTACTGCTGGAAAATTCCCGCAGATAATATTTACAATGACAATACCAGAACAGTATAGCAAAATTTCCATCGGTTGATGACCCGTTTTTTTAAAAATGGGGTTATTGACATGCAAATCTGCTAAACTTTGAAAGGAAGAACTTAACAAAGGAGGAGACACCTAGTGCATGTAAGTGAGCGCCTACTCCAGCTGTACGCCACACTCGAACGACAAACTCGAGACATCGTCCAGCAACGTATTGAGACAAATTTAGCAGACGGCAAATCGCTTGCCGCCTCTTATCATGAACTGACCGGAGAGACGAACGATTCCCTCTCCGCTGAAGAAAAGTCAGCTACAGATTTTTTGAACTGGTTGAAAGAAGGAAAAACGGACGTAGACCTATTGACCTATTACGTCGCTCTTCTCGAGAAAAGTGAGATGCTTCTCTCGGAAGTAGTCGTCCCACAAACGATGGAGTCAACACCACAGCCTATTACTGAACCAGTCGTTTCGAAGACAATGATTTCCGAGGAAAAGGTAGAATCGGAAGCTGAAACACCCGTTGATCCGACACCGACGAAACCACGTTACGTCCCGGAGTCGACGATCCCTTCACGGACGGAGCGTATGAAATCATATCGTGAGATCAAACCTGCTCGCCCACGTCGCAAGAAAGGTCGTGGCTGGTTGATTGGGCTAGTTGCCATCATTCTGTTATCCATAGGTGGATATGCGGCTTATCCGATGGTCAAGGATTTCATCCAACCATCATCGACACCGACTGTCACGGAAGAACCCGCGACACCAGAACCGGAACCAGTAGCCGAAACGAAGCCACTAGAAGAAGTATGGATCGGTGTCAAAAATGCCCCACTCGTAAGTGAACCGGACAGCGAGGACGTTGTGTACATCGCTGATATCGGAGACCGTTATGACGTCATCGAAGAACGCGACGATGCACTCTTACTCGACCTTGGATTGAATGAGTTGACGGGTTGGGTACCACGCGATGAAGTCGTGACGGAATGGACAGCTGCTTCTATCAGTGATGCTGACATATTAGACTGGTTGTCGAGTTCCGTCAATCAAACGTTGTTGGATGAATCGCCGGAAACTTACTTCGGGATGAACGAGAATGAGTTGGTCGGAAATGCCGGGGTCGCAAGTGGCTTTGATTCTGACGCCCTACACGAGTATCTCGTCTACCCCGGCCTCTTCTTCACGATGAGAAACGAGCAAGTCGAGGCCATCGACTGGTCGAATACGGATCAGACGAAAGAGACGTTCCTCGAGCTCGGTGAACCGACGTACGAGACAGAAAACGGCGTTGTCTATGAGAGTGAGAATTATTCACTACGTCTCTTCGTCGGCGAAGACGACTCGACGCGCATCCGCCTGACAAAACTTAATCAATAAAGGGGTATTTCATATGACTCAAACGATTCTTGTGACGGGTGGTGCCGGCTATATCGGTACGCATACCGTCATCCAATTACTTGAAGCCGGACACGAGGTTCTCGTGCTCGACAACCTGTCAAACAGTAGCCGCGAGGCACTGAACCGGGTCGAGGCGATGACCGGAAAAGAAGTCACCTTCTATCTTGGTGACATTCTCGACCGTGCATTACTCGAACAGATTTTCCTGACGCATACAATCGACGCCGTCATCCACTTCGCTGGCCTGAAAGCTGTCGGTGAATCGGTGAAAGAGCCGCTCCGCTACTACGAGAACAACGTCGTCGGTACGACTGTCCTGTTAGAAGTCATGCAGGCGTTCGATGTGAAACGGATCGTCTTCAGTTCGTCGGCGACCGTGTATGGAATGCCGGAACGGACACCGATTGACGAATCGTTCCCACTCAGTGCGACGAACCCGTACGGTCGTTCGAAACTGATGATTGAGGACATCTTACGTGACGTCGCCGTTGCGGATTCCGACTGGAGCATCGCCCTCCTTCGTTACTTCAATCCGATTGGGGCACATCCGTCCGGCCAAATCGGAGAAGACCCGTTCGACGTGCCGAACAACTTGATGCCGTACATCACCCAAGTCGCTGTCGGCAAGCTGACAGAATTGAGCATCTTCGGTGACGACTATGACACGCCGGACGGGACAGGTGTGCGTGACTACATCCACGTCGTCGACCTCGCCGAAGGTCATTTGCAGGCACTCGACTATGTGATGGACCAAACTGGCGTCGAAGCATTCAATCTCGGGACGGGCACGGGTTATAGCGTCCTCGACCTCGTCCGCGCGTTCGAACAAGAGAGTGGGAAGTCAATCCCTTATCGAGTGACGGATCGTCGTCCTGGTGACATCGCCACATGTTTCGCAGATCCGACGAAATCGAAACAGATGCTCGGGTTTGAAGCAAAGCACGACATTCGTGACATGTGTCGCGACGCCTGGAACTGGCAGTCGAACAACCCGAACGGCTATAACTAAAAAGCGAGCTGGTGTGAGAACGATTGTTCTTTTACCAGCTCGTTTTTAATTAGGCTTCTTTATTCGTATCCGACTTACACACTGACCCACACATACCCGAACGGTTGAAGTCGCGCACCATCTAACGGTTCTTCCGTGAACAGGCTCGTCCCTTTAAGGTCAATCTTGATTTCTTTGTCACTCACGTTCGTATACAAGCGGACCGTCCGTCCGTCTACTTGACGCTCGACGGCAAAGACGTGCTTGTCCACGTCCAAGATGTGCTGTGTGGCGTATGGGGATAAGGCCGGCTCCGTCCGCTTCACGTTCAATTGCCCCATGATCCCTGAGAAACGATTGAGTATTGCCTCGTCTTTCTTCAGGGATTGAACGAGCTCTTCCTCATCTGTCGGTCCACTCACTCCGAAAAGTGTCCGATAATCGACGGACGGGATCCCTTGAAGCGAAAATAGAATGCTATGTGCTGCGAGGAGCATCGGCTCATGGTTGTCTAGCAAATTCTTCTCGAACGGATCACGCTCGGCGCTCGACAAGAAGTGGAAGTACGTCTTCCCTTCAGGTGGTGCCGCGATCTTTTGTGCCCATTCAGTCAGTCGTGTCGCTTTCCCTTGCGCGAGTGCGAGGGTCACATGACTCGCAAGATCAAAGTGACAGACAGCGTCCACGACATCGAGATATGATCCAGCCTCGTCAAGCGCGTCTTCCGCAAGAATGAGTTGACCGTGCGGTTTATAATGGTGCAAGATGATATGCCAGAGTCTAAGTACGTCCTTTACTTCTTCACGCGTCATCCCACGAAACAATTGCGCATGGACTCTGATCTTCGTCGCTCCATAAGCGAGCCGCTCGATGAGTGCGTCCGTCTCGGCAAGCAGGTCGAATTGCTCCGCATTGTAAGCGACCGGGTCGAGTTCATACATGAGTTGGAAGTCGTCACTCAACTCCCCTAAGTCCTCATACAATCGGATTCGCGGGTCAACAGCCGTGTCCGTCTGGCGGCCAATGTAAGGGAAGAGCGAGACGAGATGCAAGTCGCTGATCGTACCTGCGACATTCTTGGCGAGGACATCATGGAGTGCTCCCATGTCCGGCTTCCCTTCCGTCGTGACGAAACTCGCATCGACGAGCAAGACATTCGTCTTCTCGCTCGGTGCCTCGTGGTCATGCCATGCGTGACTTTCCCACTTGTCAAATAGACGATGCCACACCTGTTCATCGCCACCCCATTTATGCAACATCGTTTCGATTTGTTGCCAATCCATACGATTCCCTCCTTCTGTTCTCTCTACCTTTTTTCACTTTTCACCCATTTCAAAACAAAAAAGCCGTCCCTATTGGACGACTCATTCCATCAAGCGCTTCAATTCGGTCTGGATCCCGTCGAGTGACTCGGCGTCCGGATTCCAATAATAGATGCCGTCCGACTCGAGTCCACCCCCACCTTCGATACGGAGCGTACTTGCGTTACGGAATGCACCCATATAGTCGGTCGAGAGCGTCACGAGCTCATTAAACTCGATGTTTGTCTTCGCCCGATTGCCGACGACATCTAACAGGTTCGTCACCTTGTCGAGTGAGAAGTCAGAACGCCCTTTCTCGATGATGGCCGCAACGACATCGCGCTGTCGTTCTTGGCGACCGAAATCCCCGTTCGGATCATCATAACGCATCCGTGTGTAGGCGAGCGCCTTCTCTCCGTCGAGCGTCACTTCGCCGACCGGGAACGTATACTCGTCTGAAGTGAAGGCGAATTTGTTCATAACCGTGATGCCACCGAGCGCATCGACGACTTCCGTAAACGCCTCCATATCCGCTTCGACGACATAATCAATCGGGATATCTAAAAAGTTCTCGACCGTGTCCATCGCCATCTCCGCTCCACCGAACGCATAGGCGTGGTTGATCTTATCGCGATACCCGCGACCGACGATCTCCGTCTTCGTGTCACGCGGGATGCTGAGCATCGCCCCTTCGTTCGTATCCGGATTCAGAGTCAGGACGATGATCGAGTCACTTCGACCTTGTTCCGTTCCCCGTCGGTCAATCCCGAGTAAAAGCACGGACACCGAGCGCTTCTCTTCGATCGTCTCGACCTGCTTACGTTCTGGACTGATCTGTAAGTTATCATTCACTTTCGTCACCGTGTCATTGACCTCGTCGACCATCGACCAGACGAACAAGCCACCTGCGACAAGCATGAGTGTCAGTACGCCCGCTGTGATGCCAAGGATCCATTTCCACTTCGATTTCTTCTGATGTTTCGCCATATCGGGCCACCTTCTTCCGTAAATTCAGTTTGTCTATCTTTTCCCAGACTGCACATTGGATTATAGCATGTCTCCAAAAAATGCTAATCATTTCTTTCCAGTTATCACGGAAAATGTGTTTTCGTCGGGGTCCGGTGCATATGATGTGGCCAGGCGGCATTGATTTCCGCCCCAATGAGCATCGTCGCCGCCGTCAAATAGAGCCAGATTTGAAGCAGGATGACGACCCCGATCGTGCCGTACGTGTCCCCGAGAATCGAGAACCGCTCGACATAGACGCTATAGCCCGTCGAGATAAGTTGCCACGAGATAACGGCAAAAATGGCCCCTGGTAACGTCTCAATAAATCGGACTCGTTGCTGCGGGGCGATCATATAAAAGAATGAGAACGCAAAGATTAAAATGATTGTCGAGACGGTATAGCGCGTGAGCGTCGAGAGACGATCAAACTCCTCGACCTGAGGATAGAGCGCATACAATAAATCGATGAACTCCTGTCCGAAGACGTGGAAAACGATGAGGATGACGGCGCCGATGCTACCGGCAAGGATTGTCATTAAACCAATCAGACGACGCCATACGTACCCGCGCGCCTCCGTCTCCCCGTAAGCGAATACGGTCAACTTGACGAGACGGGCCGTCCCGTTCGAGGCAGACCAAAAGGCGATGATGGCACTGACCGACACGAGCCCACCATTGAAGTTCCCACTGACGTCATACACAATCGACAACATATCACGTACCCCCGATCCCGGAACGAGCGTCTCGATTTGTTCGATCAACAACGCCTCGTCAATCTTGAACCACGCCATGACCGCGAACAAGACAAAGAACATCGGGAAGATGGCGAGAAACCAAAAGAAGGCGAGCGTGGCGCTATAGTCGTTAAGATGATGGTCCTTGAAGCGATGTCTCACATCGATGGCGAGTCGGGTCAGTCGATCGAGCACGGCCGTCACTCCTTTTTCTTTTCATTATGCCATAAACGAAAGCACCCGATTCATCCGAATCGAGTGCCGCTGTCATTGTTCCATCAATTGTCCGAGGTACGACTTCACTTCGTCGAGTGATGCCTCGTCTGGGTTCCAGTAGTAGATGCCGTCGCTCTCTTTGCCGCCGCTTCCTTCGAGACGAAGAACGCTTTGGTTTTTGAACGCCGTCATGTAGTCGCTCGAGAGCGTCCGAATGTCTTTGAACGTCACGTTCGTCTTGGCATTGTTGCCGAGGACGTCGAGCATATTGTTGAATCGAGAAATCGAGAAACTGTCCGTTCCTTTATCGACGAGCGCCGTGATGACGTCACGTTGACGCTCCTGACGACCGAAGTCCCCGTTCGGGTCATCGTAGCGCATCCGTGTATAGGCGAGCGCTTCTGCCCCATCGAGGGTGACCGTTCCCGGTTCGAACGTGTACTCACCTGACGTGAAGGCGAACTTGTTCGTCACTTCGACGCCGCCGAATAAGTTGACCGCATCCTGGAAGCCTTTCATGTCGACTTCTGCGACATAATCGATTGGGATGCCGAGGAAGTTCTCGACCGTATCCATCGCCATTTCAGCACCGCCGAATGCGTAGGCGTGGTTGATCTTGTCCATCGTCCCTTTGCCGACGATCTCCGTCTTCGTATCACGTGGGATGCTGAGCATCGCGCTCTCGTCCGAGTTCGGGTTGAGCGTCATGACGATGATTGAGTCACTGCGCCCTTGTTCGTCCGCGCGACGGTCAACGCCGAGTAATAACACCGAGACCGGCTTCTTATCGGAAATCGTTTGTTGATTCATCCGCTCTGGGCTAAGCCCGGCCGATTCATTCAAACGGTCGACCGTTGTATCGACTTGATTATATAAATAATAGGCCATCCCAGCTCCGATGAGCAGGAACACTCCGATGATTGCACCTGCAATGATAGCGATGCGCTTCGCGGGTGATACTTTACGACGACGTTTTTTGACTCTCTTTTTAGGCTTTTGCTCTTCCATGACATAGCACCTTTCTATCCCCGATTGACCGTAATTGACACCGGTTTTATTTTATCACGCTGAATCGACAGAGTTTTCCATTTTTTATAAAAGAGGTGAATATTTGTCGGACATAGTCGATTGCTCATATTGTTAGTATCGACAATGGGCTCTGAAAGTTTAACAGAAGTAGGCGAGAATTCTCCCTCCTCTAAGCGTCTCGGGGCGTAGCCCGGCGTAGGTGGGAGATGAATCGCCCGGTCCAAACATCTTTTCCCCCTGTGACAGATATGACGAACAAAAGTTCGTGATTCCGTCAGATTCTCCCTCCCCCTCCGTTGGTATCGGATGAGGAGGACACATCACGATTTTCTGAAGGGAGGAGGGACGGACGTGCTGAAAGGCTATAAATATAGGCTCCACCCAACGCCGGCACAGGCCGAGTTCCTCATCAAGACGATCGGCTGCGCCCGGTTCATCTACAACAAGCTTCTCGAGGACCGCGAAACTGAACCTCGACACCGCGTTCGCGAAGTTCTTCGCCGGGACGGGCGGCTTCCCGGCCTTCAAATCGAGACGGCGGTCGCGCGCCTCCTACACGACGAACAACCAGCACGGTACGATCCGCATCGAGGCGGGCAAGGTCCGGCTGCCGAAGGTCGGGTTCGTGCGGATCACCCAACATCGTCCGTTCGAGGGCGTCATCCGGTCGGCGACGGTGTCGATGACCAAGACAGGCAAGTTCTTTGTCTCCCTCCTCGTCAAACAGGACGATGAACCATGGATCCCAGCCGAGAACAAGGTCGGGATCGATCTCGGTTTGGAACATTTCGCCGTCATGACGAACGACGCGATGGTCTCGGAGAAGATTGACAACCCCCGACTCCTCCGGAAGTCCGAAGCGAAGGTCAAGAAGGCGCAGCGAGCTTTGTCACGAAAGAAGATCGGGAGCAAGAATCGTGAAAAAGCCAAATTACTTCTGGCAAAGAAACACGAAAAGATTGCCAACCAACGCCAGGACTTCCTTCACAAACTGTCGAGACGGATCGTTGACGAGAACCAAGTCATCGTCGTGGAGACATTGAAG
>CABIYO010000016.1:31910-53531 GCA_902362975.1 Caryophanales bacterium | reverse complement strand
TGACCGAACCGTATACGATTTTCAAGGGACGATGGACACAGGCGTTTTAGAGACTTGTTCTTGTCTATGGGATAAGTATACCCGAATGTCGGATGTTTTTCACATCCGAACTCACTTTCATCCTATGCCTAAAGGCGGGCTATGCCCGGTATGGGCTTTCCCGTTCGTGAAATCTGTAACCGAATCGCTCATAAAACGGTTTCGCTTGAAACGAGAACGTCGTCAATTTCACACGCATCGCACCTAGCGACTTCGCTAACGCCTCCCCTTCTCCAAGCAATTGACTACCGATGCCCTGACCATGAAAGTCTACATCGACCCAAAGGCGGTCCAAATCGAACCATCCCCAATACACACTCCCATATAAGCCGGCGATCACCCGTCCTTCTTGCTCCACTTTCAACTGAATGGTCGGCACGTGCGCCTCGCGAATGTCACGATGGTGAATCGAACGAACGTTGTTATACTCACGTAATTGAGTGGTCAAAAACTGTTGGAACGTCTCGTCTTCCTCGTGAATCCGCGTGATAGTGTATGTCATCTTCCCACCGTCCTGTTCACAAAAAACGTAATCAATTCTTCCTCTTCTTCATGATTTCACGATTAACGAGTGAATCATATGACTGCGTAATCTTATCTGTATTTCCCTGGAAATCACACGAAATAGTGGCGATTCGTCTTAATGCAAGGCAATCTTCTGCGAACGTTTCACAACTCACCATCTCACCGTGTGACCAGACAATCTGTTGGGTATCAAACGATTCCAATACATTCAACAACCGAAGGGTTTCTTCCGGTGTCATATACCAAAAACGATCCGAATGTTTAAGATTGATGTCGAGTGATTTGTCTTCTTGAGACTTCCGTGTGCTCGATCTCTGTCATGACCCAATACGTAAACGCTTCGAGCGTCTTCAGGTTTTCCTCTGAGAACGCTCTCGCCTGCCCGTCTACTACGCAAAGTGTGCCGATGACGTGACCTTGCTTCGTCCGCAATGGTACACCTGCATAAAATCCGATTCGGTCAATTCAAGGACTGTCACTTTCAATCGCTGCTGCCGCAACATCTTCAATCACCAGCGGAGACTCCGATGTGACAACCCGATTACATAACGTCCATTCCCGTTTGAGGTGAACGGATTCGAGCTCGATACCGACACACGATTTGAACCACTGTTGGTCTGTCATGATGGAAATGAAGGCGATTGGCATCTGGAAGGTTTGTGCGACCAAACGTGATATGCGATCAAACCGCTCCTCTTGAGGCGTGTTTAACAGAAGTAGGCGAGAATTCTCCCTCCTCTAAGCGTCTCGGGGTGTAGCCCGGCGTAGGTGGGAGATGAATCGCCTAATTTTGATAAATCAGTTGTCAAACTAAGGACATAACGAACAAGACCAGCCTCATCTTCAATCGGTACAAGCATAGAAGAAGCGAAACGGGCCGTATTGGAGTCGATGTTCCTTTGCGACATGAAATAGACCGGTTCCCCTGTCTCAACGACCGCATCATAATGTCCAATCAATTCATCGGCCACTTCTGAGCGATACATCTCATGTAAATACCGCCCTTCTACATCACTCGGAAGCGAAGAGGCCACCTTCCCCTGTTCGCTCACATTTACGTAACGATAGCCTGCCTCTGTCACTTCCATTAGAAATACCATTCGATACAAGCGTGTGAACAGCTCGAATAGATAATATGGGTCGCCTTTCATCCGTTGCATCGTGTCCCTCCACCTGTTCCTTTTTCTTATAGTGTAGTTGGTTTCGCTCAAACTATGAAGAAAACCTTTGAAAAAATGGGGAACCGTTTTTCTCTTATAGAAAAAACACCCTCCCGTACTTGAGAAGGTGCTCTCCGGGTTAAAGCAATTCGTTCGCTAAGAGACGATAAACGTTCAGGCGATCTTCCTGCTTATGCTGGATGCTACAAATCATCGCCTCATCGAAACCGTAACGTTCCGACTCATCCCGTAACTGTTCCGCGATTTGTTTCGGCGTCCCTACGAGGTGGATGGCTCGGTTGTTGGCGATATGAATTTTATCGACCTCCGTGAGCGGATAATCATGAGCCGCTTCTGGACTCAACAACTGTCTCAATTGACCACGCATCAAGAAGAGACGCGACAGATCAGAAGGTCGGGCCAAATATTCCGCCTCTTCTTTCGTCTCTGCCGTCGTGACCAAATACGTGACGCTGATGTCTGGTTTCTCCATGAAATCAGACGGCGTGAAATGGTGACGGTATGTGTCGAGCGTATCGACACTCAATTGTCCGTTAAAGAACTGGGCAAACGAATAGCCAAGCCCCATCCGTCCGGCCTGCACGGCGCTGTTCCCACTCGAACCGAGTAACCAGGCTTCCGGAAGTGTAACGCCTGTCGGTGCTGCTGGCGTGTTCTTATACCATCTTTCTTCAGGTGCTTCATCTTTGATCAATCGAAGCGTCGTATCGAGCTTTTCGTAAAGCCCGTCCATCATCGGCTTTTGCCCTTGTGACATCGCATAGATGGCGTTCGCATCACCGCCTGGCGCACGTCCGACACCAAAGTCGATCCGTCCTGGGGCAAGCGCGCTGAGCGTCTTGAATACCTCTGCCATCTTGAGTGGCGAGTAGTGCATCATCATGATGCCGCCGGATCCGAGACGAATCTTGTTCGTCTTAGCTGCCAGATAAGCCGTGATGACCTCTGGAGCCGAGCTGGCGAACGACATGCCACCATGGTGCTCCGCCATCCACATGCGGTAATATCCTAACTCTTCTGCGACTTGTGCGAGCTCAACCGCGCTGTTCAGCGCATGTTCTCCTGTATGACCCGACGTGACCGGCGCCTGGTCTAACACACTCAATCTCATCATGCATTCTCCTATCTCTATAATAAAGATTCTAAATATCTTGAATTTGTTGGACTCGCCGTCATCATACTAAATGGTTTGATGGAATACGAATGTTTTGCCTAGACTCTCAATTTCATCTGTCATTTCTCGTTACGTATGTTCATCACCCTCCCAATCATCGTTGGAATCCCACATCTTGTGTTTTTACGAAAACGACGCCCTTTCTCTTTTATGAGACGGGTCGTCCTTTGTATACTAAACGAAAAGGAGGGGGACCAAAATGGAGCACCCATTTGCAGGACAACTCGAGGTCGCGAACAACGGCTATGCCGGAATCATCGACCCGGAAGCTTATGTGAACGACCGTTATCACGGGCGCTGGACATTAAAGCGTGCTGTACAGATTGAAGGCGTGCCCGTCTTGCTCCAACGTCAGTTCGAGAACGGGAAGAACAACTGTACGTTGACGTCCATCACCGCCATCTTCCGTTTCTATCGAGATCATGGGTATGCGAATATCCCAGATGATGTGACACAGATCCAAGAAGATGTGCGCGAGATTGCCTTCATGCACCGTTTCAAAGACGAGAAAGGGACACCGCCGACTCAAATCGCCACCATCATCACGAAACTGTGGAAACGATACGGATATGACGGTCGAGGCAGTTCACGCTATCTATGGAAATGGACGACGTTTGAGCGTGAGCTGAAAGCAGGCCACCCGTTTGTGTTGAACATGGCGAACGGCTTTTATAAAAATCATTCTGTCACGGGAATCGGCTACTTGCAGTTTGAAAAACGGGGGGCCCCGGACGTCATCTTGTTAGCCGTACTCGACAACCGTTCGAAAGACGTGCGCTACATCGACTTCAACGAATTCAACTTTTGGGGAAGCATCACGCGCGTCCAGCCGCCAGCCACTCGTCCATAATCGTGTCAATCGCTTGCCCGATTTTTAACAGGTGCTCGCGCTTCACGTATGGCCCGAAATGTAACCCGTTTGAGTCACAGAACATTGCAGAGCCCGACGAACACTTCTGACGGCTTCATGTGGAGGCCGATCATTGGGATACCCGTTCGAGCGTTTGTTGCAGCGCCTCTTCATTTCCGAGGTAATCTTCAAACGAGAGCGTCTCCCGCCAGTAGAACTTTTGGGTTTGCCCCGTTCTCAGTATCCCGTCACGATGTAAACACTCGCCGCGAGACGGATTCGTCCCGATGGTCAGCCATTGATTCGGAACAGGTCGACCGTACCAAAGGACAGGTGATGCCTCCTTTTCCGAAAGGTGTATCGCACAGTGCCTGCTGTAATCGGATCGCGTTTTGTAACAGTCGTACCGCTTCCATGTCATCCTTCTTCTCCCGTTCGTTTCCCGCTTTCGAGAGTTTATAAAATGCGTTATAGTGAGAGGACGAAGCCAAACAAAGGACGTGTACACATGCGCATCAATAAATTCATCAGTGAATCAGGCAAGGCGTCCCGTCGCCAAGCCGACCGTCTCGTCGAAGAGGGACGCGTCACCATCAACGGGAAAAAAGCAAAAATCGGCGACCAGGTCAAAACGGGCGATGAAGTCCTCGTCAACGGTTCGGTCGCACGGGTTGCACGAAACAACGTCTACATCGCCGTCCATAAGCCGGTCGGGATCACGAGTACGACAGAGAAGAAAGTAAAAGGGAACTTGGTCGACATGGTCAACCACCCGCTCCGCATCTTCAACATCGGTCGTCTCGATAAAGACTCAGAAGGTCTCATCCTCATGACGAACGACGGCGATATCGTCAACGAGATTCTTCGTGCAGAAGGCGAGCATGAGAAAGAATACATCGTCTCGGTCGATAAGCCGATCACACCGGAGTTCGTCGAACAGATGGAAGTTGGCGTCAAAATCCTCGGACAGAAGACGCTACCGTGTAAAGTCCGTCCTCTCTCGAAGTTCGACTTCAACATCACGCTCACGCAAGGACTCAACCGTCAAATCCGTCGGATGTGTGAGGCGCTCGGCTACGAAGTGTTCCGCCTCCAACGTGTGCGTGTCATGAACATCACGCTCGGAAAACTCCCACCTGGACAATGGCGCGACCTTTCGAAAAAAGAGCGGGAGCAGCTGTTCCGCGAATTGAATTACGAACCGAAAGAATGGTACTAAAACAAGCCTAGACGCGCGTCTAGGCTTGTTTTTTATTTCGCCGTCACGCCACCGTCCACCGGAAGTTCAATCCCGCTGATATGATTCGCTTCGTCTGACGCGAGGAAGAGAACGACTGCTGCCACCTCATCCGCTTGTCCGAGATTCGGCAAAGCGATTTGATTCAAGAAATGTTGTTTAAAGTCTGGATGCTCCATATGCGACGCACTCATCGGCGTCACGATATTTCCTGGATGTACCGAGTTGACGCGAATGTTTTGTTTCCCATAATCCACAGCCGCTGCTTTCTTAAGAGAACGGACAGCACCTTTTGAGGCCGTGTATGCCCCAGCACCTGCCATACCGGTCAGTGCTGAGATGGAGGAGATGTTGACGATCGATCCTCCGCCATTCTCTGTCATGAGCGGAATCGCGTACTGTGTCCCTAACATGACCCCATCGATGTTGATGCGATACGTGCGCGCCTAGTCCTCTTCAGTCTGTTCCAAGAACGGTTTTGCAAGTGCGATTCCATCTTTATTGACGAGAATATCTAATTTGCCACATGTCGCTTCCACTTCTGCGAATACGTCCTCCTAGCTCGAGCGTGATGTCACGTCATGTTTCACCGCGATGGCTTTTCCCCACCTTGCGCCCGAATCGACTCGACTACGCTTTGTACCCCTTGTTCATTGATATCTGTTGCGACCAGATATCGATGTGAAGGTGACAGTTTTTACGATCATCCATACGTTCGGCAACAACATCCTATTGAAGTCGAACATCAGTTATTTAGAAGACGATATCGAGCCGGAAGTGCAATTGCGCACACTAAAAGAGATTTTGCTCGCGTCGATTCAAGCATGAGAAAGCCCGTCTCCACTCGGAAACGGGCTTCGCTCTTATATTTTTACAGGAATACCACTCTGCTATGCGATATTTCGAAATCATTCACTCCGGTCGACTTCGATGACATCCCCTTCAGAAAGATTTCCATTCATCACGTCCGCGATCTCGTCTACATTGAACGAGTCGAATAGTTTAATCCCATCCACATAGACGGTCGGTACATACTCGACGCCCATATCGCGCGTATAGGCTCTCGAATTTTGAATCCCGACCTCTATCCCTTCTTCACTAGTCAGTTGTTCAACCCCTACCAAACCAAACTGTTTTGACACCGCATCTACATAATCATCGGTTGCCCAATCGGCATGTTCAAAATCCTGGCTAAGTTGTTTCTGTACATCATAGTAATCGTCAGGGTTATAGTTTTCTACATGATAATCAACGTTCGCCATATATTGAGAATCTTGATTCAATAGCACTAACGGTTGTCCTTTGTAGATTGCCTCTCCACTTGAGATGAACCGTTCCTCGACCACAGGCAGGATTTGATCAATCCACTTTTTACACCACGGACAGGAATAATCAAAAACAAACACGATTTCATGCTTGGCATCCTTGTCTCCCATATACACTTTGTTCGCCAAAGGCAAATCAAATTTCGTATACGTGAATATTTCACTCTTGCTGTCGCTTTCTTCGGTCACACTCGCTTCGTTTTGAGTAGATGGATTCGCACACCCCACTAGCACACCTCCACCGATCAATAAACCGGCTACCATACATTCTTTCATTATTCGCATCTTATATTCTCCTAACCAACCAGGATATTGTTCAACTGTTCACATGAATAGTTTACTATAATTCACTTGAGATGGGACGAAGTGATTAAGACTAAATATTGAAACATATGCGGACGGCATCTTACATCACAGTGGGAATGCGTGAAGCGTATGGCCTCCTTTAACATCCACCAGCAAACGAACATTACCTTATATAAAAAAATGAGCACCTCTCACTAGAGGTGCTCTCGAAAGTCTACCGCGACGGACCACGCTCCACAACGTGCTCCTCAAAGGAATGTCCGCCGTCTTACATAGACCAGCTCATCGCATGTACTCAACTATATGCGAAACCTACGTCCTCGTCAATCTTTTCTTCAATCTCGGTTGACATTTTCCTAAAAATTAGGATAATTAATAGTGTTAGCACTCTTGTTATCAGAGTGCCAAAATATAGACATTATATAGACATTAAAAGGAGAACGATCATGACAAAGAAACAGTTTCAAACGGAATCGAAACGAATTTTAGAGTTGATGGTCCACTCAATTTATACACATAAGGACATCTTCCTACGTGAGCTCATCTCGAACGCGAGTGATGCCATCGACAAGATGTACTATCGTGCCCTCTCTGACGAAAGCATCAAGTTCAACAAAGACGATTACTACATCAAAATTGAACTCGACAAAGAAGCGCGGACGATCACGATTCGCGATACAGGGATCGGAATGACAGAGGAAGAACTCGAAACAAACCTCGGAATCATCGCCAAGAGCGGTTCACTCGCCATGAAACAGGCGACGAAGATGGAAGAAGACCATAGCCTCATCGGTCAATTCGGGGTCGGGTTCTATTCCGCGTTCATGGTCGCTGACCGTGTGACCGTGCGGACTCGCTCGATTGACAGTGAACAAGGATATATATGGGAGTCCGAAGGTACAGACGGCTATTCAATCGAACCGACAGACAAAGCGGACATCGGTACAGAAATCACACTTCACTTGAAGGCAGACACAGAAGATGATGTGTATTCGTCATTCCTTGAAGAATACGAGATTCGCTCGCTCATCAAGAAACATTCGGACTTCATCCGTTACCCGATTAAACTCGATGTGACGAAACATCGTCAAAAAGAGGACTCAGAAGAGTACGAGGATTATCAAGAAGAAGAGACCGTCAACAGTATGGTCCCGATTTGGCGGAAGCGTAAGAGCGAGTTGACTGACGAAGATTATAAGGCGTTCTATCACGAGAAGCGCTACGGCTTTGATGAGCCCCTCAAGCACCTTCACTTGAACGTCGACGGGACGATTCGTTATCAATCAATCCTCTACATCCCGTCAACGGTTCCGTTCGACTATTACACAAAAGAATTTGAGAAAGGGCTCGAGCTCTACTCGAATGGCGTGTTGATCATGGAGAAGTCACCTGACCTCTTGCCAGACTACTTCGGCTTCGTCAAAGGAATGGTCGACTCCGAAGACCTCTCCCTCAACATTTCCCGTGAAATGTTGCAGCAGGACCGCCAGCTTCGCGTGATTGCGAAGAACGTGAAGTCGAAAATCAAAGGCATGCTCGAGAAGATGCTCCAAAACGAGCGTGAGGACTATGAGAAGTTCTATGAGTCGTTCGGTCGCCAATTGAAGTTCGGCGTGTACGACCAGTTCGGCGCAGCCAAAGACGAATTGAAAGACTTGATTCTGTTCTATTCTTCTCATGAGAAGAAACTCGTCTCGCTTAAAGAGTATGTCGAGCGAATGAAGGAAGATCAGAAGTATATCTATTATGCGACAGGTGAATCGATTCATCGCATCGACCTCTTACCACAAGCAGAACGCTTGAAGGAAGAAGGATATGAAATCCTCTACTTCACAGAAGAGATCGACGAGTTTGCTATCAAGATGCTTCAGTCATATGACGGCAAAGAGTTCAAATCGATTGCGAGCGGCGACCTCGGTCTCGATGACGCGGAAGCGAAATCGCTCAACGAAGACAACCAAGACTTGTTCGCCTTCATGAAAGAAGCGCTCGGGGACCGCGTTAAAGAAGTGCGTGCCTCAACACGCCTCAAGTCACATCCGGTCTGCTTGACGGTCGCGGGTGACGTCTCAATCGAGATGGAAAAGATTTTGAACGCGATGCCAAACGGCGGCGGCATGAAAGCGGAGAAAGTGCTCGAAGTGAATGCCGACCACGCCATCTTCCAGACGCTCCAACGTGTGTATAAGGAAGATGAAGCGAAAGCGAAACAGTATACAGACCTCTTGTATCAACAAGCCCTCCTCATTGAAGGGTTACCGATTGAAGACCCGGTAGCGTATTCGAATGCGGTGTGTGCGTTGATGGCGGAGTGACGGTGAAGGCAGAGGACATCCTCTGTCTTTTCGCTTTCATATCTTGTTTATCTTATCTGTTCATCATGTATGTTTTTACCATTTTAGCTTATAATATTTCGAAAGGAGTGAAGTTTATGAATGTATATGTTCGCGGGAAAACTTATAAAGATCGAGGTTCAAAAGGGAGACGTGAAGGCGACCAAATATTAGCATGGAATACTCTGAATGAGTATAGTATGTCTAATTCTAGAGGAATTCGCTATCTCGGAATCAAAAATCCCTTGTTTAAAGGATTACCTCCTTATTTCTTACTAGTAACAACATTAACAAAGTCAGTAGCAAAAAAACCATGGAAAGACGAAATTGATTTATCAAATAATAAGATCAAGTATTGGGGAGATACTAAACAAGGTTGGGATGGCATTTTCGATAAAAGAGCTCAAGGTAATAATCGTTTGAAACTAGTTGAAGAATTCATGAATACAAGTGATAACATTTTAATTCCTCCGTTTCTTCATTTCACAAAATTTAAGTCAGGTGAGATGGTTTTTAACGGTCTATGTCGTTTAGATAAGATTGAACGCAAAACTTTTTTAGATTCTGGTGAAGAAATAGAAAATTATTTACTTTCATTAAAAATATTGGATACAGACATTGTTGATTTAAAGTGGTTACATAGTCGTGCATTATCTCAAAGTATCGATGATTTAGATACTCTTGCTCCTAAAGAGTGGTTAAAGAGATAGAGGAGAGCTGAATAGCCCTCCTCTTTTAAATATCCAATGACAACTGAGCTTGTTGCTTATCCACTTCAATTTGGTGATCAATTTCTTTTTTCGCCCAGTCGGCAATTGGTTGTAAAATAGCTCTTGCTAATAGAACTGGAACTGCATTTCCGATTTGTTTATACTGCTTATCTAGCCTATTATTTTTTGAGCTAACAGATGTGCTACTTCCATCATCAAATACCCACCAGTCTGGAAAAGTTTGAACTCTCGCCGATTCTCTGACACTCAACCGACGATTCTGAGTTCCTACCAATCCCCACTCATCTTTGCCTAACTTTTTCATTCTTTCCCCACCAGGCCATAATTGCGCTTGTCTACCTGATGCTTGAACTGTAAAAGCTTGATCGTTCCAATCCTTTTTACGATTGCGTGATAAATAAATCGATGAAAAGTCGCCTTCATAAACGTCTTCTGGCCATTCTGGCAAATCCCCAATAGCCTCTTCAAGCGTTACATACGGTTTTCTGTCCGCTCCATGAGTAGGCTCCGGAAAGTTGTATGAAAATTTTACATCATCGCGAACGCCTACAATAAATACACGTTCTCTTATTTGGGGTACGCCATAATCTCTTGCATTCACCAATTTATACTGTATTTTATAGCCTGCAGAAGCAAAATCTTCTATGATCTGTCTAGCAACTTCACCTTTGCCTAATGTTAATAGACCTTTCACATTCTCAGCTACAAATACTTTTGGTTTTGCTTGAATGATTGCACGAATAAAATGAATATATAAGAAGTTTCTTTCATCGTCGATTAGCCTCGGACCAGCTGCTGAAAATCCAGGACAAGGAAAACCGCCTAAAATCACATCAGCATACGGAAAGTATTTAATTTTTCGTATATCTCGTGGATCCTGAACTGTGTGTTCATTATCAAAGTTTAACTTATAAGACCTTGCTGACTCTTTAAATAAGTCGTTTGAATAAATCGTTTGAAATATATTTTGCTTTCCTAATCTGTCAAAGTTACTTTTCGACTTATATACTTCTTCTAGAATACTTGGAGTTTGTTGACTCGATACTAATCCAGCTAAATCAAACCCTAAATCTAAACCACCACAACCAGAAAACAGACTGACTACGTGAAATTTATGTTTTTCTCGCTTAATACTATTCAAAATTTCTTCATCTTTAGAAGATTGAATAATTCGACCAGACTCTTCTTTAATTTTTTCCATTAATACTTGCTTCACATCTTCGGATGAGTAGTCATTCGTGGGTCTGAATTTAGCTCTACCTCGTTCGTCAATTTTCATGTCCTCTCACCTCATCTTCTTAGCCGTTACATAATTTTCTCTTATTCACTAATCATAACTGACTCTATTCAAAATGGCCAGAGTTAAGTTTTTCCAAAAAATGAGGACCAAAACGATATAATAAACAATAACGATATAATAAACAATACAGTTTAGAGAAAATATTGAATAGGAGAAATTTATAATGATGCAAAAGCAAAGAGGCAATCAACATGTATTAGAAGTAAAGCACTATTTATCAAAATTGATTAAAGGGGAACGAATTGATTTACACTCTTCTTCAGCCGCAACTGCAATGTATCTCTATAAAAAGCATTCTTCAATTACTTCAATACAAAGTAAGTTTGACACCCCGAACCCTGATCAACATCCTGACCTAACATTAACGCTACATAAACACCAAGTACCATATCATCTGTTTAATTCGAAAACTGGAGATATCCAACCTCGGAATTTAGGAGGAAAAAGCTTCTTATCGAAATATTTTAGTGACCCTCTTTTACAAGATAAATTTAACTCAACGTTAGACAAATTATATGAAGCCTTTTTCAAAAGTTTTTTAAGGTCAACTAACCAATATAAATCTCTAAAAGATTATCGCAATGAAGTACGTAAACAAAATATTAAGTTTTCATCAAATGAGAAAGCTAGAGCAGCTAGAAAAAACATTCTTTATTCATTAAGAGAAAGTACATTAGAAATGTTTCAAGAACTTCTAAATAGTAATAATCAACAACAGGTGATTTCTGGATTAAATCTATTACTGTTTCAAGGGGAGCCAATGTTAGTGTCGATTGAAAAGGCACCAGAGTTTCCTGTTCTTGAAAAGAAATATCAATTTGATCCTGGTGCAAACATAATTCTGTTCCGTAAAGGCAATGCATCTATTGGTTTTACAGATGGAAATATCACATTGTATATTAGATTTAAATTTGAAAGTCAGCCCCACAGTCCTATAAAACTAACTACCGCTTTGTTTAATAATGAGTCTACAACTAACATTAACCAAGAACTAATTAGTAAGTTTGAAGATATTTGGACCCAACTTATTCATGAGACCAATGAAGTTAGATTGAATGATCCAAATAGTATTGGTAAAGTGAACGAAGCTTTAATTTATCATTATCTGCTCACTAATCAACAGACAGTTATTTCTGACGAAAATTCAAAAGAGGCTCGCCATTTAAACAACTTAAAGATATATGGTGAGAATTTAAAAAAAGATACATTAGAAAAATTAAAGTACGCATCAAAATACGCTGTCGAGTCCATTTTACTACCTAGTATTAAAGAAGAATATTCAGAGTATAAAATCTCAGCAATATCGCTTACCGATGATGCTTATAGACTTGATATTAAAGACAATTCAGATATAAAAATCACTTTAACTCCAAAGAATCCTAATTCTTCAGAAGTGAAATTAAAAGAACTCTGTTACTCGTTAAAAGCAAACGCTAAATCAAATTCGATACCTGTAGTAAAGAATCCTGGATTCGGAACTATTTTGGGAGCAAACTACTTTAGAATTGGTGAAACGGCTCAAGTAGCAAAAGAACTAAAAAAGCTCTATTTGGAGGGAAAATTAACTCGAGAAGAGGTACTAGAATCTGCAAATCAGTATCTTGCTGATTCGTTATCCAAAGCCTCAAACGCTTCTCTAAAGCTTGGGATATCAACAATTTTGGGAGATATACCTACACTTCATACTTTTTATGAGAGTAACTATGCCAAATTGTCTAAGATCATTTCTTATGGAGAAGATCTTAAGTTTATTGCAAATCATCCAACGAAGATCAACAATGCGATTTTTTGGAATGACGATAAAGAACAATTAATCATGCGCTTAAAATTTTCTGCAGGAGAATCCCATGGATGGAGTAGTTTAAAATTAGCATGTACATATAAAATTCAACCGTAATCGCTACTTGTGATTACGGTATTTTTTTACGTAATTGATAATCATATAATTCACGACGAGAAAATTAGTGACTCTAGTCAATACATTAGTAACTTCACTTATAGATCTCATTTTTCAAAATAAGAAAAGAGCGAGAAAAATACTAATCAATATGTAATCGCTTTCTTTACTTTCATTAAGCCAAATTCAGACAATCTATTGATATGCCTTATACTTTCAAAGCATGCAAACGTCTTGACAATTTCAGCTCGTTATATGAAGTTAGTATTACATTATAATTATTCTAGTCGATATAGAAACGCTAGAGTAAAAAAAAAGGAGGACATAACCCATGTCATTAATCGGCAAAGAAGTACTACCATTCAAAGCACAAGCATTCCAAACAGGTGAATTCCTCGAAGTTACAGAGAACGACCTTAAAGGTAAATGGAGCGTTGTCTGCTTCTACCCAGCTGACTTCACATTCGTCTGCCCAACTGAACTTGAAGACCTTCAAAACGAGTACGCTACACTTAAAAACCTCGGTGTAGAAGTATACTCTGTCTCTACAGACACACACTTCACACATAAAGCTTGGCACGAAACATCTGAGAAAATCGGAAAAATCGAGTACATCATGATCGGTGACCCATCACACGTCATCTCACGCAACTTCGACGTCTTGAACGAAGAAGAAGGTCTCGCAGACCGTGGTACGTTCATCATCGACCCAGACGGTGTCATCCAAACTGTTGAGATCAACGCTGACGGCATCGGCCGTGATGCGAGCACGCTCGTCAACAAAGTCAAAGCAGCACAATACGTACGCAACAATCCAGGCGAAGTCTGCCCAGCGAAATGGGAAGAGGGTTCTGAAACACTCCGCCCAAGCCTTGACCTCGTCGGTAAATTGTAAGGAGCGATTGCATGTTAGAAGCAGCGATTAAACAACAGCTCGACCAATATCTCCAGCTCATGGAGGGCGACGTCGTCCTCCGTGTGAGCGCTGGGGAAGACAAAGTCTCAAACGAGATGCTCGAGCTCGTCAACGAGCTCGCCAGCATGTCATCACGCATCTCGGTCGAACGCGCGACGCTCGAGCGTACGCCGAGCTTCAGCGTGAATCGTCCATCTGAAGAGACAGGAATCGTCTTCGCGGGGATTCCACTCGGACATGAGTTCACATCACTCGTCCTCGCCCTCCTCCAAGTGAGCGGGCGCGCGCCGAAAGTCGATGCGGACACGATCAAACAGATTCAAAACATCGAAGGCACGTATCACTTCGAGTCGTACATCAGTCTCAGCTGCCACAACTGTCCTGACGTCGTGCAAGCGCTAAACGTCATGAGCGTCCTTAACCCGAACATCACCCACACGATGATTGACGGAGCCGCGTTCAAGGATGAAGTGGAAGCGAAAGAAATCATGGCTGTCCCGACGGTCTTCTTGAACGGCGAATCGTTCGGTAACGGTCGGATGTCACTCGAAGAGATCTTGGCAAAACTCGGTACAGGTCCTGACGCCTCTTCATTCTCGGACAAAGACCCGTACGACGTCCTCGTCGTCGGTGGGGGTCCAGCTGGTGCAAGTGCTGCCGTATATGCGGCTCGTAAAGGAATCCGTACTGGAATCATCGCGGAGCGCTTCGGTGGCCAAGTGATGGACACGATGGGCATCGAAAACTTCATCGGTACTGCTTATACAGAAGGTCCAAAACTCGTCGCAAGTCTAGAAGAGCACGTCAAAGAGTATGGCATCGACGTCATGAACCTTCAACGCGCGAAACGTCTTGAGAAAAAGGACCTCGTCGAGATCGAACTCGAGAACGGCGCTGTCTTGAAGAGTAAGAGTGTCATCCTCTCAACCGGTGCACGCTGGCGTAACGTCAACGTCCCAGGTGAAGCGGAGTTCAAAAACAAAGGGGTCGCTTACTGCCCGCACTGTGACGGTCCTCTCTTCGAAGGGAAACGTGTGGCGGTCATCGGTGGCGGTAACTCTGGAATCGAAGCGGCCATCGACCTCGCAGGAATCGTCAAGCACGTAACGGTCCTCGAGTTCGCTCCTGAACTCAAGGCCGACCAAGTGCTACAAGATCGTCTCCACAGCCTCCCGAACGTGACTGTCATCACGAACGCTCAGACGACAGAAATCACGGGTACGGACAAAGTGAACGGCATCTCGTATGTGTCTCGTGAGACAAACGAGTCACATCATGTCGAACTTGAAGGCGTCTTCGTCCAAATCGGTCTCGTGCCGAACACGGACTGGCTCGACTCGGTCGAGCGCAACAACTTCGGGGAAATCGTCGTTGACCGTCATGGCGCGACGAACGTCCCAGGTGTATTCGCGGCAGGAGACTGCACGAACAGCGCCTACAAACAAATCATCATCTCGATGGGTTCTGGTGCGACAGCCGCACTCGGCGCCTTCGACTACTTGATCCGCAACTAACACAAAGACTCGCCCTCTATCATGAGAGCGAGTCTTTTTTACAGTTCAAACGTTTTCCCCGAGTCCGGGATGAATAAAATCGACTCTCCGCTCCCCGTCTCAAATCGATAGCCCACTCGAGGAGAGAATGGATTCCATTCTCCTCCGGTCGTCGGAACGCTTTCCATGTACGTCACGTCATTGTACGTTTTGCTCAACACCTCTTCTGCCTCGGTTAACGAGTAGCTCGGAATCGAGAGCAAAATCGCCACCCCAACACTCATCACTCCGATCGACACCGCCCAAAGAGTCGATGTCGGCTTTCGAAACTGTGCCAAGACTAGCAACATGATGATCCAGCCAATCGGTACTCCAAACGTCGCCGCATTCCCATACCATTGCGCATTGATCGTCAATAAACTGGCGATCACCACACCTCCAAGCATCCACCACCACTTCATGAACATCACCTCCCCTTTATTATCCTAAAATCAGGAAATGACTCAATATATTTTATTCACATTGATGTATGATAACTTATAGTGTATGATATACAGTATAAAGATAAACGAATGAAGGAGGCGAAAAAATGTCTGATGTAAAAGCCTCGTTGGTGACGGAATTGCGGCGCGGCACGTTGACGATTGCGGTGCTCAGTCAGTTGAAGACACCCCAATACGGCTATTCTCTCGTTCAAGCACTGCTAGATGCCGATATCAGCATTGACCAAAGTACGCTCTACCCGCTCTTGCGTCGACTGGAAAAACAAGGACTCGTCACGAGTTCCTGGGATACGACAGAGAGTCGACCACGCAAGTACTACGTGCTCAGCTCGGATGGAATGGACATTTTAAATGAGTTGTACGTGGAATGGATGAACATGTCGAAAACGTTGACCCGTCTAATTGAAGGAGGAAATGATCATGAATCTTCGTGATGTGTATATCGATGAAGTCACCTCTCGAATCCCAGAGTCAATGCGGCAAGACGTCGCACTCGAATTGGAATCGACCATTGATGACATGACTGGAAATGACCCGTCTGAAGCGGCTTTATTTGAAGCATTGCGCCAACTCGGCGACCCTCATATCCTCGCTGCCCGCTACGCGAACCGACCACTCTATCTCATCGGTCCTGCTCTCTTCACACAGTACGTGAATATCATTAAAATCGTCTTACCGATTGCCGTCACGGTTGTCACCATTCTCTCGATCATCAGTTATTTGACCAATCCCATCGACGACACGTCTTGGAGTCAATTCTTGATTCAAGCATTCCTTCAAACTGGGGCGGCCATCTTCAATGTCGTCGTTCAGACGCTATTCTGGATCACTCTCACGTTCTTCATCATCGAGCGTGCCGTACCTGAGGGTGAAGTGCCCTTCTCGAGTTGGAAACCTGAACAACTCAAGAAAGTAAAACCACGTTCGACCTCGATTTCTTTTGGTTCGATTTTGTTTGATATTGTCGCTACCGTTCTGATGGTCGTATTGTACGTCAACGCCGAGCAGTTGATTCGTGTCGTCACCGATAGTGGATCCTATCCGCTACTCAATACATCGGTCTTGGATCAATTCTTCCCGTTTGTCATCGCCCTGGCCGCCTTTGGCATCGCCATCGCCATTTACAAATGGATCGTTCGCCACTGGACAAAGCCGCTCGCCTTGTGGAACGCGCTCTTCAATATCGTATGGATTGTCGTCACAGCGCTCATTATGCTGCAACCCGATCTCATTTCGACCGAAGCGCTCTCGTTGATTGCTGAGCAAATCAACGTCGACCTCGAAACAATCAGTCGTTGGGGCGTCTGGAGTGTTTTACTCACCATCATCATCGTGTGTATCCTCGATTTGGCAGAAGGTTTGATCAAAGCGTTTCGACGTTGACCTCACATTCAAACGTTTCATTTCCGTTGAAAGTGGAATAGCGGAGAAGAGGACGGATTTTGAATGGGGAGGCATTTGATGGGTATTCCAACAATCAAGTTACATGACGGTTATGAGATTCCGGCCATCGGACTCGGGACGGTTTATTTGAAAGGTGAAGCAGGGGTCGACGCCATCACGTGCGCCATCCGGAACGGATATCGACTCATCGATTCGGCGATTCGCTACGATAATGAAGGCGCGGTCGGTGAAGCAGTTCGCCAATCCGGCATCCCTCGTGAACAGCTTTTCTTAACGTCAAAATTGCGCGCGCAGTATTATGACTACGACCAGGCGCTCGAGATGATTCGAGAGTCCCTATATCGAGCGAACCTCGACTATTGGGATTTGTTCCTCTTGCATTGGCCAAACCCGAAACAAGACAAGTACGTCGAGGCATGGCGTGCGTTGATTCAAGCGAAGAAAAACGGATGGATCCGCTCCATTGGGGTATCGAACTTCATGCCGGAGCACCTTGACCGCTTGATTGAAGAAACGGGAGAAAAACCGGTCATTAACCAAATCGAGTTACACCCGTACTTCTCACAAGTCGAACAGCGGCAAGCTGATAAAGAACGCGGCATCATCACAGAAGCGTGGAGCCCACTCAGTCGCGCCCGCACGGTCATCCATGACGAGAAGATCACCGAGCTCGCCAAACAAAAAGGAAAGAGCGTGTCTCAAGTCATCTTGCGTTGGCACGTGCAACTTGGTGTCATCCCGCTCGCCCGCTCGTCTAGCGAGTTGCACCAAAAAGAGAATCTCGACGTCTTCAACTTCGAGTTGACCGAAGAAGAGATGGAGACGCTCAATGCGTTGACGAAGCAGGATGGGCGCATCGATGACCAAGATCCTCGTGAATACGAAGAGTACTAAAAAGAGGTTGGGACATAACTAACCGCTTTTAAAGATTTTTGATAAAAAGAGGGGTCCGGTCACCGATTTTCGGTGGCCGGACCCCTTCTTTTCTGTTTAGTCCGAAATGCACGAACCTATAAAAATGACAAGAGGCCCTCGTGAGCGAACAAGTCGCTCACGGGGGCCTCTTTTTTAGAAAATTAATAGGTTATGTCCCAGCCTCGTCTTTTTTTGAAAGTTCACACATTTAATCGAATGATGCGGTAAGATAAAAATGACGTGTAAAAAATAGAACGAACAAAATGAGGGAGACGAGATGAAAACTGACCAAACACTTCAATCCAACGCATCGATTTTACTACGGACGTTCGATAAAATTTCAGACTATGTGTTCTTTATGGAAGTCGATGGTTCAGCATATCGCTACGTCTTCGTAAATGAGCCTGGGAAACGGGCCATCAATTGGTCGGATGCGGATGTCGGGAAGACCATCGATGAGTTGGTCCCGACCGAGACCGCTACACTTATTACGCAGTATTACGATGAAGCGATTCGTACAAAAAAGAGTGTCGTCTACGAAGACTACCGTCTTGCTGACTCCTTTTATACGGATACGGTCGAGGCGGATGATGTATTGACGCTCCCCCTTCACTATTTCGAGTCAGAAGTGACGCCGATTTTTAATGATGAGGGAAAGTGTACCCATATCGTCTCCGTCGTTCGTGAAGTGACGAAACGGAAGCGTCGTGAACTCGAATTGTCGATTTTGAAAGATCATCACGAGTCGCTACGACGGTATTCTCCACATGGCATCTTTGTACTCGACCATCAGTTGAACATTAAATCCATCAACCCGGCCGTCACGGTCATCACGGGTCATACGGAACAAGATATGCTTCATCATCCGTTCCTGCATTGGCTTCCCGAGAGTGAGCGGTCTCGGGTCAGGAAAGGGTTACAATTCACGCTGTCTGGGATTCCACACAAGTATTCCATTTATGCTGAACATCAATCCGGGGAACGACTCGACTTAACCGTCCTCAACATTCCAATCGAGGTCGGCGGTAACATCACCGGTCTGTTTGTGATCATCATCGATTTGACGCCAGAGAAAAACGCCGAGCGTGCCACAGTCGAAAGCGAACGTCGTTACCGTCAGTTGATTGAGACGATTCCGGAAGGCATCATTGTGCATCAGGAAGGACAGATTATATATGCGAACGCGATGTCACTCGCCACAATCGGGGAAACCTACCTTGAGAATGAATCGATTTTTTCCTTCATCGCAGAAGAGTATCATCAGTCCACTCGTCAACGACTCGCCTCTCTCGAACTCGGTGGCCCCATCCAAGATACAGAAATGGTCATCATGACACCGAGTGCAGACAAGCTCCAGATGGATATCAGTAGCCTTCTCATCGATTATGAGGGCGAAACGGCCGTCTTAACGATTTTGCGTGATGTCACAGAAAAACGTAAAATGGAACAAGCGTTAAGACAAAGTGAGTTACAATATCGATTGATCACAGAAAACATGAGTGACCTCGTCTGCATACTAGAGCGGGACGGTACCGTTCGTTATGCGTCCCCTTCTCACCGTACCGTGCTCGGCTTTGCGGTCGGGTATTACGAAAGGAAGAATACGCTCGACTATATCCATCCGGACGACATCCAGATCGTCCGGGATCAGTTGAAAGAAATGAAGGAAGAAGACGTCTCCTTGACCCTTGAGTTCCGTCATTTTCATGCTGATCAGCGCTGGATTTGGCTCGAAACGAAAATTCAGGCCATCTATGATGAATCCGGACACCTCCTTCACTACTTAACGGTTAGCCGAGAAATCATGCAGCGAAAGGCGCTCGAGAAACAACTGAAACATTTGGCGTATCATGACACGCTGACCGATTTACCGAACCGTCGTTTCTTCCTCGCCTACCTCGAGGAAGCGATTGATCGAACCGAATTCGAGCAAGGTGAATTGGCCGTCCTCGCTCTTGACGTTGACCGATTCAAACGAATCAACGATACGTTCGGTCATGATGTGGGCGATGAGCTCTTGCGACAACTCGCTCGTCGATTGACATCCGTGCTTCGCAAACAAGATATGATTGCCAGACTTGGCGGTGACGAGTTTGCCGTTCTCATTCGCTTTAACGACCCCTGTGCCCTACATCGCGTTGCAGAGAAAATTATTCAAGCACTTCAGCGCCCATGGGAAATCGATCAACATACGTTCATCACGACTTCAAGTGTCGGGGGTGCGCGTTATGTAAAAGGACTGTCGACCAAACAGTTACTAAAACGTGCCGACCTCGCTCTCTATGAAGCCAAAGCAGGCGGACGAAATCAATATGCATTCGCAAAGGACCACTGATAAGTGGTCCTTTTTTCACGTGAAACATCGAAGATAAATCCTAAATCCGAACATTAAACACCAATTTATTTAATTTTATTCATTTTTAAGACGAAATGATTAAGTTATCCTTTGACTTTAAACTCTATTCACGTTATATTACCGAATGGGCGAAGTTTTTTTATTGTTCAATATGTTAATGTTCGTGAATAGGGGTGCGATATATGGATAAAGTATTTGATTACGAAGATATTCAATTAATTCCTGCAAAATGTATTGTCGACAGTCGTTCGGAATGTGACCCGACCGTCGAGCTTGGTGGCTTCACGTTCCGATTACCGGTCGTTCCGGCTAACATGCAGACGATTATCGATGAAAAGGTCGCATTGATGCTGGCCAAGAACGGATATTTTTACATCATGCATCGCTTCAATCCAGAGACGCGCCTGGCGTTTATCCAAGACATGCATGAGCGTGGTTTGTATGCATCCATCAGTGTCGGCGTGAAGGAAGAAGAGTATGGGTTTATCGAAATGCTCAAATCGACCGGTCATACGCCAGAATTTATTACAATCGATATCGCTCACGGTCATTCGAATGCGGTCATCCGAATGATTCAGCATATCAAACACCATCTTCCTGGATCATTCGTCATCGCGGGGAACGTCGGGACACCAGAGGCCGTTCGCGAATTAGAGCATGCCGGAGCGGATGCGACGAAGGTTGGAATCGGTCCTGGTAAAGTGTGTATCACGAAAATCAAAACAGGTTTTGGTACCGGGGGCTGGCAATTGGCTGCACTTCGCTGGTGTGCCAAAGCAGCGACGAAACCGATTATCGCGGATGGGGGCATCCGTACTCACGGTGACATCGCCAAATCGATTCGCTTCGGCGCTTCGATGGTCATGATTGGTTCATTGTTCGCAGGACACGATGAATCACCGGGGGAAACGTTCGAGCAAGACGGGAAACAATTGAAAGAGTATTTCGGTTCTGCTTCTGAGTTCCAAAAGGGTGAGCGAAAGAACGTCGAGGGGAAAAAGATGTTTGTCGAACACAAAGGGGCACTACAAGATACATTGACCGAGATGGAGCAAGACCTCCAATCGGCGATTTCTTACGCGGGTGGTGACAGTCTCGAGGCATTGCGCACCGTAGACTACGTCATGGTGAAAAAT
>CABIYO010000016.1:0-31849 GCA_902362975.1 Caryophanales bacterium | reverse complement strand
AGTTGACCGAAGAAGAGATGGAGACGCTCAATGCGTTGACGAAGCAGGATGGGCGCATCGATGACCAAGATCCTCGTGAATACGAAGAGTACTAAAAAGAGGTTGGGACATAACTAACCGCTTTTAAAGATTTTTGATAAAAAGAGGGGTCCGGTCACCGATTTTCGGTGGCCGGACCCCTTCTTTTCTGTTTAGTCCGAAATGCACGAACCCATAAACATGACAAGAGGCCCCCGTGCGCGAACAAGTCGCTCACGGGGGCCTCTTTCTTATAAAATTACTGGGTTATGTCCCAGCCTCTTTTGGATTAAAACGCCGGAATGGCTGTTTCATCATAGTTTTCTTGCAGGAATGCACGGACTTCGTCACTTGTGAGCGCTTCGCCAAGTTTTTGGATCGCTTCGTCATCCTGATTGTCTTCACGTGCGACAAGGCTGATGGCGAAATCGTTCTCGACACCCTCTGTTAAGAGTGCGTCACTCTTCGGTGTCAAACCGAGCGGTGCAGCGTAAGCCGGTGTCATCAAGACCGCATCAACATCATCGTACGCGCGCGCGAGCATCAACAAGTCGACTTCTTCAAACTTGAAGTTTTTCGGGTTCGATGTGATATCGGCTTGTGTATAGTACGTGCCTTCCTTCTCTCCGAGCTCGATCACATCATGTTGTGCGAGAAGGGAGAGCGAACGGTCGATGTTCGACACGTCGTTGGCGATCGCAATCGTTGCGCCTTCCGGAATGTCTTCCATCTTGTCATAGTTTTTTGCGTATACACCATAGTTTGCGAAATAAATCGGTTCGATTGGAACGAGATTCGCATCGTTGCTGCGATTGAACTCCTCCATGTACGGAACGTGTTGGAAGAAGTTCGCATCGACTTCTTTCGCCGCAAGTGCCGAGTTCGGTTGGACATTGTCTCCAAGAACGACAATTTCGAGTTTGATATTGTCTTCTGCGAGCTGTTCTTTCGCGATCTCAAGCATATCTGTCATCGGTGGGATGAGTGATGCGACTTTCAATGTCTGTGGTTCATTTGCTTGTTCCGTTTGTGTTTCTGTATCGTTCCCGCATGCTGCGAGGACGAGTGTGAGTGAGGCCAGAAGTGCCATCAATTTTTTCATATTCATTTCCTACTTTCTGTTTAGCGTTTGTCGATGATTCGCGCCACGGTCGTGCCCGTGAATTGAATCAACTGTACGAAGACGAGCATGATGAGAATCATATAGAGCATGAGTTCTGTCTGAAATTGTTGATATCCATAACGGATGGCAAAGTCACCGATGCCACCACCCCCGACGACTCCCATAATCGTCGAGTATGAGATAAAACTGATGATGGATGTAGTCAATCCGAGGACAAGACCGGACCGGGCTTCCACATAAAGAAACTTAAAGATGATGTCTTTAACCGATGCGCCCATCGAGAGTGCCGCTTCGATGACGCCGCGTGGGACATCAATCAGTGACTGTTCGACGAGTCGCGCATAGTGCGCAATGGCAATGATGGAGAGTGGCACGGTCGCTGCAGCCGTTCCGATGGCAGTTCCGATAATGAGCCGTGTAAATGGAATCAAAAACACGACGAGTAACAAGAACGGGAAAGACCGGACGATGTTCACGACCAGATTGAGGACGGAGAAGACGATTTGATTCTCTAACAATTGTCCTTTACGCGAAAGGTAAAGCCACGTGCCTAATGGCAATCCGACTAGAATCGCGGCGAGAATCGATACCCCGACCATAATGAACGTCTCGGCAATGGACTGCCAAATCTCTGATTGATAGCGGACCAAGATGTCAGGCATTCGCTTCACCTTCCTCTCGCAACTGTTCGACGAACCAACTTGGATTCTGATCGATGGCGACCACACCTGTCGGCTCCCTCTCAATCGTCTCATGAACGGATCCGTCTGCCATGACGGTGACGCGATGACAGATTTGACGGATGACATCCATCTCATGTGAGACGAGAACGACGGTGACACCGAGTTGTTCATTGACCGACTCGAGGACACGCAGCACTTCTGCCGTCGTATTCGGGTCGAGAGAAGAGGTCGGTTCATCGCAGAGGAGTACGCTCGGTTCGCTCGCGAGTGCCCTTGCAATCGCGACACGTTGCTTCTGTCCCCCACTCAACTGGGAAGGATATTTATCGCGATACGCTTCGAGTCCAACGAACCGGAGACACTCCATCACGCGTGTCTCCCATGATGATTTCGGCCGTTTGGCAAGCTTCAGCGAATCGAGGACGTTATCAAAGACGTTCTTATTCGCAACAAGATTAAATTGTTGAAAAATCATACCGATTCGATGTCGCTTCTTGCGTAGTTCCCGGTTGGAGAGTTCGGTCAACTGGTCGCCATCGACCGTGACGCTCCCAGCATCCGGTTTCTCCAACAAATTCATCAATCGAAGAAGCGTCGACTTCCCGGCACCGCTCGCGCCGATGATGCCGTAAATCTCACCTTTTCGAATGTGAAGCGATACATCGCAGACGGCCATCTCTTGTCCATAACGCTTATGGACGGACGACAATGTGATCATGGCAGACATCCTTTCTACATCTCGTGAGTGAGTCAACCGTTTATCATTTTAGCGAAATAAAGAGTCGATGTCAGTTCATGTGCTCACATGAAAAGAGCCGCACTGCGGTTCAGAGTGGATGTCGTTTGAAATGTTCAGCAATATGTCGTTTCATGGTGTCTCGATTTTCAGCGAAGATGCGATGGCGATGCCCATTGCCACCAGATGGATGCGGAAAACCGCTTACCACGCGTTCCTGGTCCAAAAGACCTCGCTCAACCAATAACTCCACGGCTCGCCTCACGTTCACGCCCATCGGTAAGATGAGTGCGCCTTGAAGATGGGCCATCTCTTCTGCGAAGATTCCTTCTACGTATGGTCGAAACAACTCTGTTCGAATCATATCCGGGCTCGATCCGTTATAGTTCTTGCCTTTATAGAAGACAGGATAAGGAAGAACCGCTGTATTTTGAACGAGATGGTTCGCTGATCCAAACAAATCGAGGGAGGATTCGATCCCTAGATGATGATGTAACTCCAAATCGTCCAGCATCGTCACTAAGTTCTTTCGAATCGGACCGGAAAAACTGCCACGCTGTTTGACGGCTCGAAGCGCCTCTTCGTCTGTCGCATCCTTCATGTCACGAATCGCCTCAAACGACTGACGCATCTGATACAAGCCTGGCGTGATTCCCGCAATGACGACTTTCGCATCCGGATTGATGTATTCGAACGGTGCGTAATAGATCTCAAGTTGTTTCTTTTCATCACGGTCTAACAAAAAGTCTTCATTTTTCAACGTCTCTTCTTCTAAATTTGATAGCTGCAAAATCTTTGATTTATATGTGTGAAATAACGCTGTTCGTGTCATACAAACAACACTCCTTTCGTCTACTTTCTCTATCTCTATTCCCCTAAATCTTTGTGTGAGAAAAGTTCATCTTTCAGACAAATCCTATTTAAAAATAAAGCGCTTTCATCCCATTTTTTATGCTATCCTGACGATGTGATTGAGAAGGGATTTCTCATCAGGTTTGCTAAATTCTCACAAGGAGTGTGTTCACACATGAAAGCAGTCGTCGTCAATTCAGCAAGCAAGGCCAACATCGAAGTCGTCGAAAAGGAACTACGTCCATTACAAGTAGGCGAAGCGCTCGTCGATGTCGAGTACTGTGGCGTATGTCACACAGACCTTCACGTCGCTGCGGGTGACTTCGGTGATGTCCAAGGACGTGTGCTCGGTCATGAAGGGATTGGGATCGTATCTCAAATCGCCGACGATGTCACGAGTTTGAAAGTTGGCGATCGCGTCAGTATCGCTTGGATGCATCATGCATGTGGTCGTTGCGAATATTGTACGACAGGCCGGGAGACTTTCTGTCGAAACGTTCAAAATGCCGGATATAGCGTGGACGGCGGGATGGCTGAACAAAGTATCGTCGTGGCCGACTATGCCGTCAAAGTACCTGACGGATTGGACCCTGCGCAAGCTTCGAGCATCACATGTGCCGGCGTCACGACGTATAAAGCCATCAAAGTCGCAGACGTGAAACCTGGGGAGACGGTCGTCATCTACGGTTGCGGTGGACTCGGCAACCTGGCCATCCAATATGCGAAACACGTCTTCAACGCACACGTCATCGCCGTAGATTTGAACGATGATAAGCTCGAACTCGCCAAAGAGAGTGGAGCTGATTTGACGATTAACCCATCGACTGAAGGAGATGCAGCTGACATCGTACAAGAGAAGTTCGGTGGGGCTCATGCCGCTGTCGTCACAGCCGTCTCAAAAGTCGCCTTCAATTCGGCAGTCAATGCAGTCCGAGCATGTGGGAAAGTGGTCGCCGTCGGTCTTCCTTCTGAAACGATGGACTTGAACATCCCTCGTCTCGTCCTCGATGGAATCGAAGTCGTCGGCTCACTCGTCGGGACACGGAAAGACTTAGAAGAAGCCTTCCAGTTTGGGGCAGAAGGGCTCGTCGTGCCTGTTGTTCATAAACGCTGTCTTCACGAGGTGCAAGACGTGTTCGAAGAGATGGAGCAAGGGAAAATCCAAGGACGCATGGTCATCGACTTCAAAAATAAAGACTGCTAATCGAAACGGGGCCAGGTGCCCCGTTTTGTTCTAGATTGACGTTGACGGGGTATAGTTGCTTTTGTATAGTTAGGAACGTCTAAAAGCCGGAAATGAAAGAGGAGTGACTTGATTTGACTCCATCAACGTCAACCCGTCTACTTGATTTATTGTCAGAGCGCAATGATCAAGTTCGACGCATGAGTGAACGATCTTGGAATGAACAAAGTGATATCCAACTCTCGAACTCGGAGTGGTATATTCTCGCGACACTCTATCAGTCGAAAACAACAATTGCCGAGGTCACGCACAGTGTCCATATTTCTCGACAAGCGATTCATAAACTGATCAAGAACCTCGAAAGTAAAGCGCTCGTTCTTGTGACAGACCATCCGCAAAATCGAAAAGACAAATGTATCGAGTTGACCTCGCTCGGTCACACTTGTTATGAGCAAAACGAGACGCTCAAAGCGCAGCTTGAGCAACGAATCCAAGAAAGTATCGGTCAAGAAGCGTTCGAACAACTGAAAACCATTCTGCGCATGGATTGGAAACTATGACCGTGTCGGCTTGAGGGCGACACGGTTTTTCATATGCATACATGGACAAAAACGTCAACCGAGTTGACATTTCATCTTCTGAATGACTATGCTTATAGGTAAGGAAGAGGTGATCGACTTGTTTAAAACTGGAGACTTAATCATCTACTCGACCCATGGCGTATGTCGCATCGACGATATTTCGGACAAAACGGTCGCAGGAGAGACGAAATCGTACTATACGCTTCACCCCATCAACAACTCACAAAAGTTGCAAATCAGCATTCCGGTCGATAATGACAACGTGATGATGTTGACGTTACTGGAAGCAGAAGAAGCATCAGAGATTTTAGAGTCGTTCCGCTCGCCTGGCGTTGAATGGAATCCACATTCCAACAATCGCAATCGTGAATTTTTGAGTGTCGTGCATTCAGGAAACCGTCACGAGATTGCCCAAGTGGTCAATACATTGAGCCGTCGACAAATCGAGGCACTTCAAGCGAACAAAAAGCTATACGAACAAGATCGAAAAATTTTAGAGAATGCCAAAACGATTTTGGTGAAAGAGTTCTCCCTTGCCCTCGAACGTTCAGAGAGCGACATCGAGCGCACGATTGGCGAGTACTTACATGAAAGCATGGCGACACTCACACCTTGAGGCTGGGACATAACTAGCCGCTTTTAAAGATTTTTGATAAAAAGAGGGGGGTCCGGTCACTGATTTTCGGTGGCCGGTCCCCCCTCTTTCTTACGTAGTTCCCCTCTTAACAAACTCTTTCAATCCGATTCGATTCATGAGATACCGCTCCCTATTCATCTTCAATTTGGAGTGACTCTGCCGACGCCGTATTCGTGATTTTGTGATAGTGCTCAAATTCGTCTGTCACTTCCTCTAGATATTCAGGACCGACGAATAACACGTTTGCTCCCTTCTCGACTAATACGAGAGGATATCCTTGAAATGTGACCGCATCAATCACATCCTGTACGTTCGACAGAATCAATGTGTCCTGTGTAGGATGAAACAATCTCACTTCGTGGAGGTCGAGCCATTGCAACACACGTTTGAGTTCCCATTCTCCATCTAACGCTATGGAGACGAGGATATAGTGATCGTTCTGACGCATCAGCACAGCAAAACAATCGGCGAGTTGAATCGACTCTGTCTTCAATTCCATGGCATACTCCTCATAGTTCGGAATGACACAATACTCAAAGTGATCATCGTATGTTCGCAGATGACGTAAATAACGCGCATATTTTTTCTGCTCCCAGTGACTCAATTTAATCGGCTTGATGAGCCATCACCTCTTTTCCATATTCCTATTTCTGTAAATACCCACTTTATTGATTCCCTCCCACAGAATTAAAAGAAAAAACGAGCATACGATTGTATACTCGTCTTGAATCTATTAATTGTGGACTAAGTCCTTTTCCTCTAAACCAAGCGTGACCGCCGTCGATTCGTGAATCGTCTTGAATAAATCCGGGTGTTCCGACAGCTTTAAGCCATACGACGGGACCATCTCTTTGATTTTCGGTTCCCACTCCGGTAAGTGTTGCGGGAAGCACTGCTCAAGCACTTTCAACATGACGTGCACGGCCGTCGATGCGCCTGGAGAAGCACCGAGAAGTGCCGCGACCGACCCATCTTCGGCACTGACGACTTCCGTTCCGAATTGAAGTGTTCCTTTTCCTTGCGGTGTATCTTTGATGACCTGCACACGTTGCCCCGCCACGACGATGTCCCAATCTTCGTTCTTGGCGTTCGGGATGAATTCGCGGAGTTCATCCATCCGTTTGTCGTGAGACAAGAGTACCTGTTCGATCAAATACTTTGTGAGTGGCATCTCTTTCGCCCCTGCGGCAAGCATCGTGATAACGTTGTTCGGTTTGACCGAACGAATCAAATCCAAGTTCGATCCTGTTTTCAAGAATTTCGGTGTGAAGCCGGCGAACGGTCCAAACAGCAACTCTTTGCGTCCATCGATAAAACGAGTGTCGAGATGCGGAACCGACATCGGTGGTGCCCCGACCTTCGCCTTTCCATACACTTTGGCATGATGTTGCTCGATGACCTCACGATTTTTACAAACGAGGAAGAGACCGCTGACCGGGAACCCACCGATTTGTTTCGACTCTGGGATCCCTGTCTTTTGTAAGAGCGGCAAACTGCCACCACCGCCTCCGATAAAGAGAAACGGTGCCGTATGCGTCTCAATCGTGTTCTGAGACATGTCTTTTACTTTCACTTCCCAATGACCGTTCTCGAGGCGCTTCACGTCCTCGACGCTATGGCCATAGTTGACTTCGACCCCGTTCGATGTGAGATGGTCAAACAACATACGTGTCAATGCGCCAAAGTTCACGTCTGTCCCTGAGTCGATTTTCGTCGCAGCAATCGGTTCATCCGGTGTCCGTCCGTCCATGATGAGCGGGAACCATTCCCGTAATTCATTCGGATCGTCCGATAAGACCATGCCTTCAAACAGCGGATTCGATGTGAGCGCTTCCAAACGGCGTTTCAAGAAATCGACGTTCTTCTCCCCTTGGACCATGCTCATATGTGGGATTGAACGAATGAAGGCTCCTGGATTCTCAATCAGTCCTTGCTTGACGAGATGCGCCCAAAACTGGCGCGAGATTTGGAACTGCTCGTTGACGTTGACCGCTTTAGAAATGTCGATCGTCCCGTCTGCGTTCTCTGTTGTATAGTTTAATTCGCAAAGCGCGGCATGTCCCGTACCTGCGTTATTCCACTCGTTTGAACTTTCTTCCCCTGCTGCATCGAGCTTTTCGAACACTTTGATGTTCCACTCCGGTACGAGCTCTTTAAAGAGTGAACCGAGCGTTGCGCTCATAATGCCTGCCCCAATCAAAATGACGTCTGTTCTCGTTTGCGTACTGCTCATGAAAACCCCATCCTTATCCCCTGAATTTTTTTGTCATACGATTGAAGAATCCCCATTCCTCAATCGTATATTTTATAATCGTTATACCGATTATAACTCTTTTGTGATGAATGATAAGGGTTATGTATGATTTTTTGTGCTGAAACTTGCAGGTTTGTTTATTACATAAGACAACATGATTTTTACAGACTAAAGGAGAATCTGCATGCCTACACTCGATTTGATTCGCCACTGCTCAGCCGTGGACCAAGAACCTGATGCCCTGCTCACAGAAGACGGTCACGCCCAGTCCTTGTTGCTTCACGACTTCTTTTCTGAACTCACAATCGACCGGATCATCTCAAGCGATTATACCCGCGCGGTCACTTCGGTCACGCCGCTCGCCGATGCCCATCACCTTTCGATTGAACGTGAACCGTTACTGAGAGAACGCATCCTATCTCACGAACCGCTCGAAGACTGGCTGACCCCATTTCGTCAGTCGTTCAGCATATTTGGCCAAACAAATAAGCCGTCTCGCGATGAGACGGCTTTTCTTACTTCTCTACAAAAAACATCGAAATGGCACCAAGCCCGACATGTGTCCCGACCGAAACCCCCATCTGCATGAGGTAAATTTCGCCGGCAAAATCAATTTCGGTTTCGAGCTTCGCTTTTACGTTCTCCGCAATCCGTTGGTCCGATGTGTACCCGATGATCACGAAATTCGTGACGTCTGGGTTGACGCGTTTCCTGAACTCGTCCGTATAATGCTTCAGCACTTTACGGGTGCCTCGTTCTTTGGCAACAATGGCACCTTTCCCGTTCTTCATACTCATGATGGGTTTTACCATGAGTAGTTTTCCGATAATGGCACTCGCGTTTGAGAGCCGTCCGC
Source organism: Caryophanales bacterium (assembly GCA_902362975.1). Classification (GTDB taxonomy): domain Bacteria; phylum Bacillota; class Bacilli; order Exiguobacteriales; family Exiguobacteriaceae; genus Exiguobacterium. The sequence goes on along the minus strand of CABIYO010000016.1, from coordinate 22,926 downwards.
TCTTGATCAAATGGTCGAGGTCATCTACGGATAAGAAGTGCTTCACTTTCGTCTTGTACGTCTCATTGAAGTCAACGAGCTCTTCGAACGTCGCACCGGCTTCACGCATCTGTGCGCTCTTTAGCAACAGCCAGCCGCTACCATGACTCATCGAACGAGAGTCGACGACATGGATTTTGACAGGTGAGTCAGGATGCACCTCTTCAAAGTACTCTTTTCCAATAACCGCCGATTGATACGAGCCGCTCGTCCCACTCGACATGCAGATACATAAAATCTCCTCATGGCCGGCAGCGACCGCATCTTCCATCAATCTCAAGAACGTCGCCGGGCTCGGCATCGCCGTCGTCGGGAATTCCGGGAGCGCTTCCAACATTCCGTAAAAATCATCCGGCTGGATATCCACCCGGTCCTGGTAAGACATATTGTTCATCGTAATGATCAACGGCGCGACCCCGATGTTGTACTGTTCAAGCACTGCATCCGATAAGTCACACGTTGAATCTGCTAATAATTTTATCATGCATTCCTCCAAAACTTTCTCCATGAGTGACGGGAATCATCCTATAACTTCGTCGATTCCGACGTCACGATAGGACCTCTTCTAGTGTAGCAGATTTGGAGGGTTAAATGTTTTTTACTAGGGTTGATGTACAACTTGTTTTTCATGTTGCAAGAGCCATTCTTTTCGCCAAAGTCCACCGGCATAGCCCGTCAATTTCCCATTTGATCCGATGACGCGATGACAAGGCACGACGATGCTCAGCTTGTTGCATCCGTTCGTCGCTCCGACTGCGCGGACAGCAGCAGGTCGCTTCACGCGTTCGGCAAGTTCGCGGTAAGAAGCCGTCTCCGCATACGGGATGGTTTTTGACACTCCCACGGCTAAAGCCGCAAGCTCACCCTTCGGGGTGAGTGGGATTCCGAAGTGCTTGTGCGAGCGCAGTCCATTTCTGTTTTGCTCAAGCCTTCAGATGAGGGTGTGCCATCACCCCTCCTGAGACAGACCGTATAGGTTCTCAGGCTGGTGGACTGTTACCATCCACCACAGGTCGTTGCAAGCGTGTCCATCTGATGTTTTAGCGTCTTTTGCATGACGACAGGCATCGTTTTACCGGTCATATGTTTTCATGACCGAACCGTATACGATTTTCAAGGGGCGATGGACACAGGCGTTTTAGAAACTTGTTCTTGTCTATGGGATAAGTATACCCGAATGTCGGATGTTTTTCACATCCGAACTCACTTTCATCCCATGCCTAAAGGCGGGCTATGCCCGGTATGGGCTTTCCCGTTCGTAAAATCTGTAATGTTGGTACGTCATGGAGATGGGCGATGCGAAGCTGTTCACGCATACCGTCACTATATTTTTAAGAAAATCTCCACATCTCCATCTGTACACACGATTTCAAATGTCAACGTCTTGCGAACCATGTCATTTGAAAAATCACGTGTCGACCAATCGGAATAGCCAAACGAGGTGACGACTGCGCCAAGCAAGATGGGACGATCCGTCCGGAATGTACTCGACAGACATTCTGATTCAATGGTCATCGTTCACATATAAGACGACCCCGGCCTGTTCATATGTATGGCTCGGTTCCATTTGGATTGTCGCCCGACATGTAAATCGTTTGGCTTTGAGGTCTGTTAGTCGTGCGTGCGAAAAGTGAGCGGTTCAAGTTCGTTCGCACTTTTCGGTTCATTTATCCACTTGTATGTATGCATGACGATCAATTCCTCCCCATTGTCCTCGCATGGCAAACAGTAACGGTATCATCGGTGTGTGATACGGTATGAATTCATGCTGTTGAATCATCTGCAGAATCGTCGCCTCATCCGCCCATTTCACAGCCTGTACTTCAGATTCTTGAAGCGTCAGCTCATTCAAATCTACTTCCATGTCGACTAAATAAATATCGTCAAACCCTTCGTCAAAATTGACTGTCAGATGCGGTCGTGTCTGAGATAGATCAAGCTTGAGCCCAATCTCCTCTTCGAGTTCCCTCATCGCCGCTTGCTGGCTTGTATCTCCTACCGTGGCACTTCCACCGACTGTGATATCCCACATGTTGGCCCAACCATCCTTGAATGGTTGGCGCTGTTGAATCAACATCTCGCCCTTCTCGTTAAAGATACATACGTGGATGACAAGATGATATTCCCCTTTCGGCAATCGACTTCCCCGTTGCCACGTGCGACCGGTCTTTTCTCGGTCGACCGTATAGACGTCCCAAAATTCCATTCGATACTCCCCTTTATGTTGCTGCGCTAGATGCCGCTGCTTGATCTGCTTTCGCACAATCGATGGCTACGACGATAGAGATGAGCAAATGCTCCATCTCCGGTTCTTCGACACGAATCTCGTAACTATCGCCCCACGAGAACCATTTCTTTTGAACACTTCCAATCGATTGTCCGTTCTTCGTCACATTAAAGTCCATGTCCCACCAATCGCCTTGGACATCGATTCCGGCCGCATCAATGGAATATTTCGGTTTGAAAAACGAGAACTCTTTCGAGATGGTCATCATATCTGTGCCGTCCACTTCCACAAAAAATTTCGGCAAGAAACTGAACGTCTTTTTCGTGATTGTTGTGACCGTCTGGCCGTTCGTGTCTTTGATTTCAAATGATTTTGGAAACTTCATAAAGCTACCTTCGATGAAATAGCGGTCATGTCCGTCTGCATCTTTGATGGTGAAGCGCCCGCGTAGACTGAACACTTTTTGTTTCATGTAGAGCGTGTGCATGATGATCCCTCCGATTTTGTTGTAGTCCTTTACTTACGAGTCCAATCTCGAAATCGATTCACTTATTGCAATGCAGTCTCTTTTGAAACGATGTCGAGCACTTCCGATAAATGATTCACGATATAATTCGCTTCTTTCAATTCTGTTTCTTGCGCAAAATCAAAACGACAGCCGATTGAAGTGAGCCCGTTCACTCGTGCAGTCATGATATCCGACAGACGACCGATCCCCGTTCATGAAGCCATCCTGAATCCTATACTTCTTCACGATTTCAGCCACTAAATCACCCTTATCCAACGTGTCGATTTGTTGAATGCTATATGTTGCTGTGATCTAACGGTCCAATTCATAGTGCGTGACGATGGCCTGTAAATAGTCCACCAAGCCATTGCTCGCAATGAAGATTGGGTGATTCAAACGTTCAAATAACTCGAGCACCCCTGCATATAATGCACTATTCCCGTTTTGAATGTTTTTGATGAGTCGTGTTAAGAAATAGGCATCGACCTCTTCTCTAGTTTGTTCGTCGTGTCGTGGGAGCAAGGTTTTCCAAACAACGGGCAATGGTACGCCCATGATCTTTCGGTATTCGTCAATCGGTGTCGGCCCATCCCATTCTCCATTTTTTCGTAGGTGCTCAAACGTTTCAGCCAACACCAACTCTACAATCAAATCTGTCCGAAACAATGTTCCGTCCATATCAAAAATCACTGCGTGTTTCATCCGCTTCCCCCTTGTTGACTGATTCATGGCTTGTCTGTCTATCATACGATTCTTTCTGTAAGTTCGGCTCATTCTTTCATACTTCTTATCGCTCGAGTAAGATGTTCTTAATGATATTAGAACGTCAACACATACAAACAAACGAGGTGAAACATTGATGTGTCATCAAATTTCCATCGAGATTAATCTTGATTCATTAACGTACTCTAATCAAATTATTGGTGAAATCAACTTTGTCATTGATTCATACGATTATTTCCCGGGAGTCGGTTGGTCTGATTTCGTTGCTGTTATATTAAAATGGTGGATTGACAGCTGTCGGGCGATTTTACACGCTCCACTAAAATCTATTCATTCGTTTCCATTTATGGATGGTCCCCTTTCTATATCAGCCAAAAAAATATCTTTGTCTGAACTCGAATTATCATTTACGAAAGATGGTCAAATGAAGACGGAAATCGGTATCGTTTCAATTGAAGAACTGAAAGTTGCTCTTATTAAAGCAACACGACAGTTTATCAATGCAGTAAATCGATTGGGCTGGGAAAACGAAGAGGTCGATGTATTACGACATACAATCAAATCACTAGAAGCATATTAAAGAATGAACAGACTGCTCGTGAATAAAATTGAAAACCATGGCGCTTGATTGGTTTTGTTGATTTAACATAAAAAGACCTGACTGGGTTGTCAGATCTGCAGTGCCGTATGAACAAAAGTATGCAAAGCCTCTTGGCTCGTGATGTGTTCGTTGCACGTCTTACTGTCGGCACATATATATGTGCCAATGGCTTTGTAATAGTCCGGATTTTTCGCTTGCTTCGCTTTCGTAATCGTAACGCAGTACGTCACATCCGTGAACTGATTACAAAAGGCACATATGTTTTTCTTCGTATTCGTGCTCGGTTTACATGCAATGCCAATCAATTGACCTTCGTATTGGCAAATCATCAACTTTTGATTGGAACGTCCATCGTTCCAACCTAGATACGTGAGTCGTCCAAAATCAACATCGGATAACTCCGGTAAGCGAAGCTTCTTTTGTTTCGGGAACAAACTCTTCAGTTGCTCGGCAGAAATAACGGGAAATGGTTGAACCCATTCTCGTAATCGTTGCATATATTCGTCGAACGCTTCGTTCGTCTGTAGCGTTGTGAACTGTAACAGCTTCAGTTGTTCAGTCGTTGCCTCAGGGAATGCATACATCACTTTCGCTTGTGCCAAGTCGATGACTGCTCGCAAGACAGAAGGCGGCAGGCTTTGCATTCGACTCTCTTTGACGAGCATCACTTGTTCTTTGATGAGATTATATTGTTCGTTTTGAATAAATGGATCTGACATTTTGTCGCCCCCTTCCTTCATTCTCAGTTTACAGGAAACAATGCTTCCTTACTGTGTACACTTTGATTAAGAAATATAGTCGACCTAAAAAGGCACGACTAGCGAACTAGTCGTACCTCCTTCATGTCGAGCGGTATACAATCTTTCGAATCGTGTGCGTCGCCAAATGATAGGACTTGGCCAGATTTTCGATTCGCTCTCCATTCCGAAACGCTGCGCGTATGGCTTCGTTTCGTTCCTCAAGTAATTGTTTTCCGCCGTTGACCGTCCCCCATTTCCGTTTCGTGTCAGTCGGGGTCGGCACATATAACGTTTCACCTTGTACGTATTGTTGCACCTCTTGCAACAATCGTTCTGGCAGGATTTGTTGCGCATTGACGTACTTCATCATACCTCGCTCCTTATTGAATGAATCCAATCCGATAAGGGAGCAAAGCCAAGTGGTTTACGTTAAAATCAAGCGATCAAGGTATTTGTTTCGCCCCATGCAAGTGATCGCCTTTCGTCCAAATGGCTTTGCATGAGTGCGTGAAGACCTAGAAAATCGAAGCCGATTTTCCACGGGTATGCGCCTCCTTTACGATGTGTCGTTCTTTCGATTATACCGGATTCAATGAATCGGCAAAAGGGCGGCTCAGCCGTTCTTCATACTGAATTCATCTGCGAGCGTGAAGGACACGTCCTTCACTTCTAGACCGCTCAGTGCGAAATAGAGTTGGAGATAATTATGTTGGTTCAAGAAAAAGACCTCTTTCGTCTGCGTCACCCATTCCCCGTCCGTCCCATTAAACGTGAACGTCGCACCCGGGATATTGTTCGCAAACAACGTCACCGGCATCTGCGCCAACTCTTCCGCGTTCGAACGGGCCGTCAACGTGATATCATACGTCCCCGTTTGGTCGACCGAGATGGCGAAGACATGTGTGTTCCCTGTCGAGGTATCGATTCCTGACAAATCGACGTGTTCCCCGTTTTCGAGATGTTGATAGTCCAACTCAAATGTATCCTGTTGATTCATCTCATCTTCAAAGCCGAGCACCTCGACGAGTCCTTTTCCACCTTCCATCCCACCTTACCATGCATAGAGGATGGCACTCGGCTCCTTCGCCCACTTCATGTCGATGATGTTCCCAACGTTCAACACGACGACCGTCTTGTCGAAGCGTTTCGTGACGCGCTCGATCATCGTATGTTCGATATCCGTCAATAAGAAACTACCCCGATCGGCCGTGTTGTCACGGTCTTCTCCTGCCGTACGTCCAATCATGATGATGGCGACATCTGATTCTTGTGCCGCCTGTTCGACGAGTTCGTCCGTTACGTCCATCTCCTGTTGCGACCACGGTTCACCGGCCCAACCGACACCTTGGTCGAACGGATTCTCCTTCACCCATTCCTCACACGTCACATAGAGCGATTCATTGATATGAATATCTGGACGCTCGTGCAGTGGCTTCGAGCGGCGTCGTGACATGTCCGACGTTCACCATCCCGCCTGAACCGGTACCGCTCTTGTAGTAATGGAACTGGCTACGACCAAATACGGCGAGCTTCGTTTCAGGCTGTAATGGGAGGGGCTTCTGTTCGTTTTTGACTAACATGACGCCTTCCGCGACCGCTTGACGTGCCAATTCCTTATAACAAGTCCAATCCAATGTGTACTCTTTCATTTCGTCAGCTCCTTTAGTCCTTTTGCGATTACATTCATACAATCGTCTGCCTGTGGATAGTCTCCCAACTTGTCCATGAAGGCATGGTCCATCCCCCGATATTGAATGAGGCGTGTCGGGACACCCGCTCGTGCCAGTTTCCGCGCATACGCCTCCCCTTCGAGTCGTAAGTAATCGTACTCCGCCGTCACAATCAAAGTCGGTGGTAGGCCTGAGACATCGTCTGCGAATAATGGTGAGACGAGCGGATGCGTGACATCCACCTCCCCTTGAAGATAGAGGTCATTTAAGAGCGAATCCGGGTCGGCGAGGGCGAGCACGACACCTCGAATTAGGTCGTGATGATGCGAAATATCATAAGCATCGAGCGCCCATTTAAAATCATCTGTCGGAATCGAACCCAGATTGACGACGGGATAGACGAGCGCTTGATAACAAATGCGTCCTTCCCCTCGTTCTTGCTCCATCAGACAGCAAGCCGTTGCCAAATTACCGCCAGCACTATCCCCTGCGACAGCAATTTGATCACGAAGGACGTTCAAATTCGTCGCGTTGGCATATACCCATTCAAAAGCGCGGTAACAGTCATTCAATCCGGCCGGGAACGGATGCTCCGGGGCAAGACGATAATCGACGGAGAGGACGACCGCGTTCGCCCGTTCCGAAAGCAATTTACAAGGATTCTCGACCGTATCGAGCGTGCCTCCGAAGAAGCCGCCACCATGGAAGAAGAGAATGGCTGGGATGGCTTCAGTATGATGCGGACGATACAGACGAACCGGGATGTCACCGTCCTCACTAGGAATCATGAGATACTCGGTTTTGATATCAGTCGTCGTCTGATCCCGGTTCGGCCACCCCATGCTGGCGCGTGCCACCTCGAGGTCAAATGTTGTATCCGGTTCATCGTGTGAAGAATGATTTGCGGTCAACGTCGCGAAGACGCGTGGGTCGAGGTCGCCGGTACGGTCTGAATCCGGTATGGGTTTGATGATGGTTTCGAGGTGGTTCGCGTGCGTTCGATATTGGCTTTGTTGAAGGTGTTGGACGAGATATTTATAATCGGATTCCATTATGTAAGCCCCTTTCTTTCAATGTTTCTGAACCTATTAAAATATTGTTATCGGGAAAAGTTGTACATCGGCTCATCGCATGATACGTTGTTGGAACAGATCACTAAAGGAGTGTTATTGATGTACAACTGCGTTATCTGCAACAAACAATTAACAGAACATGAAATCATCCATACAGATGAACTTGGTCACTTTGGTGATCCAATCAAACAGTATTGTGATTCTTGTTTTATTGAGGGAGCGAAAATCGGTTTTCACAAGATGGAGATTGGTTGCTGCACAGCATGCCAACAACCGTTAGTTTTACAATTTGATAAGGAAGAAACCGCTAACCTGGCTCGCGAAGATAAAACGGTTCATTACATATGCCCTCAATTGCTAGAAGCGTATCAACAACAAAATGAAGAACTGATCGAACAGTTAGAAGATGTTCATGACCAGTTTATTTTTTATGTGATTCAACCCGACCCGACGTTGCCTGACTTTGGATAATGGATTCTCATTCGCTTTCCTACCGTCTTTCGGTCTATAATGGACTGTATTGCAAATAGACATTGAAATTTTCTGAAGCAGAAGTTTTCACGAAAGAATGAGGTTACCCATGAACAAACAACAATTTACTGATTATCGCCTGAGCGACGAGATTACGCGCGCGCTAGGCATTATGAAATACGAATCACCGACTGAAGTACAACAGCAGGTCATCCCGCGTGCGCTCGAGCGCGAAGACTTGATTGTCAAAGCACAGACCGGAAGCGGAAAGACAGCTGCTTTCGGGATTCCGGTCATCGAGCTCATCGACTGGGCCGAAAACAAACCCCAAGTGCTCGTCTTGACACCGACACGCGAACTCGCTGTGCAAGTACGGGAAGACATGACGAACATTGGACGTTTCAAACGAATCAAAGCGACTGCCGTCTACGGGAAAGAGCCGTTCTCGAAACAGCGTGAAGAGTTAAAACAAAAGACGCATATCGTCGTCGGTACACCTGGACGCGTCATGGACCATATCGAGCGTGAAACCCTCTCACTCGACCGCGTCGAATACTTGATCATCGATGAAGCGGACGAGATGCTCAATCGCGGCTTTCTCGCTGACGTTGAGAAGATTCTTCAACAGTTGCCGAAAGACCGCGTCACGATGGTCTTCTCAGCGACATTCCCACAAGATATCGAACGTCTCTGCCAGAAGCATATGAATGCTCCGGCACGTGTCGCGATCGAATCGACCGGCATGACCGCTTCGACAATCGAGCATCGCCTCCTCCCGGTTCACCGGAACGAGAAACTGGCTGTCCTTCAAGACATCACGGTTGTCGAGAACCCGGACAGCTGTATGATTTTCTGCCGGACGAAGGAGAACGTCGATACGGTGTACGCCGAGCTCGACAAAGCCGGTTACTCGGCTGAACGCCTTCACGGCGGACTCGAACAAGAGGACCGTTTCGCCGTCATGAACGGATTCAAGATGGGCAACTTCCGTTACCTCGTGGCGACAGACGTCGCAGCACGTGGAATCGATGTCGATAACGTCGAGCTCGTTATCAACTATGATGTTCCTGTCGAAAAAGAAAGTTACGTGCACCGGACGGGTCGTACCGGACGTGCCGGCAAACAAGGAACAGCAATCACGCTCATGACCCGTCAGGAAGAACGTCTCATCAACGCGATTGAATCATACGTTCAATTCGAGATTCCGATGATCGATGCGCCAACAGAAGCGGAAGTCGTGGCTAACCAAGATGCCTTTGAACAGAAGTTGAGTGGCCGACGTGTCGTTCGAAACAACAAGACGGCTCGCATTAACCAGGACATCATGAAGCTTCACTTCAGTGGCGGGAAGAAGAAAAAACTTCGCGCCGTCGACTTCGTCGGAACGATCGCCAAAATTCCTGGCGTATCCGCTGACGACATCGGAATCATCACAATCAATGATCAGATGACATACGTCGATATTCTGAACGGAAAAGGTTCGATCGTCCTTCAAGCGATGGAGACGACGCCAGTCAAAGGGAAGAAATTAAAAGTGAGTAAAGCGCGTAAATAATACAACTCTAGCCTCAAAGATGATGTTCGTCTTTGAGTTTTTTTGTCATCTCCTCAATATCGAAAGCGCTTTCGAAAAATGCTAAAAAAATATGAATTTTAGAGAACGTTTTTACCTGCATCATGCCTGTATCAAAGTTTGAATTCAACCTTCCTCACTTGATTGTCAAAAAAGAGCCCAAGGTTTACGCCTTGGACTCTTAGCTTGAACGTTCACTTATGAACACTACAATATGCTCGATTAGTCTAGCGACTCTTCCGAGATGAGCTTGAACCCTTCAATCTCCGTCTCCTCTTCCACTTCAATCAACAAGCACGGTTTCCCCTTATAGTTCACCTGCTTCACGTATTTCAAGTCTTGTGGACTGACGGAAATATTGGCGACCTTTGTATTGATCTTGATTGATTTTGACGTATACTTCGGAACGACACTCGTCGCTTTCATCTCATATTTCGTATCGTCGACGACTTGCTTGAACGCCTGCTCGACCTTCTCCGTCGTCACATCTTCTACGCCACTTGCCCGAAGGACGACCTCGACCGCACGGGAGTCGAGCATCGCCACCCTCTCTTCTTCCTGTTCGTTCTCTTCTTCCGCGACAATGATTTGATTGATCTCATCATAAACGGTCGCGAGTGTCCGGGAATTGACTTCTTCGCCGATGACCGCTTTCACCACTTCTTCGAAGACCGCCTTCTCTTCCACTGCCGTGACAATCTCCGAACCGTTCAACACGTTCTCAATGAACGTCATATCCGGTTGATGCGCTTTGTGCGCCGAATAAAGGACATGGTTCACATCGGCTGCGTTATCCGTGAAGCACGGGAATAAGAATCCGCCGATTGGCGCCTCGAGTTTGATGATTGGATTTACAATCAAGCTGGCTTTGAACTCCCGCTCGACGAAGTCAAAGACGAGTGATTTTTTTGGAAGTTCTGTCGGGCTGATGCTGCCGAGGATGAACTTCGTCGTATACACTTCATCGTTCGCGTGAATCTCAGACTCTTCCGAGTATCGGTTCGTCGGCTTATTGTAATTCCCCCGGATGAACGTCACCACCATATCTTTCTCAAAGGGTGTATCCTTTACCATCTTCAATGCGATGCGCTGCATATAGTCCGTCCAGACGTCGGTCTCTTCCGTACGAAGTCCTTCATAAAGCAACCCTTGCGTGTGGTCGACCTGACCTTCCTCAGGATATTGGAACTTCACTTCGAACAGTTTTTCATCAAGTTTTCCACCGAGCACTTTTTTGAAGTTCGTCAAAAACAGCTCCTGCTGCTCTTCTTCTAAGAACGGGAACGGACGCAACTCTTCGTAATAAATCTCATTCGTTTCCTGTCGGATGTAAATCGTATATAAGTCAGCAATCTTTAGCTTTGTCGCATTCACTTTAAACTGTCGGCGAATCGCCGCAATCTCTTTCTTGTTCATTCCATCCACCTCTTCTTTTCTCTCTATCCATGTCACCCATTATACCAGTCCTGATCGCCCACTAGTTCCAAAGAAATAACACCATATCCCTTGCTGATACTGGAGAAGGATTTGCGATAGTATTTCTAATCATTTTGCAGATTTTCACACTTTTTCAAAATCGTCCTGTGTATGATCAAGTTGGATTTATTGCGTGATGTTTGTCTCACTAGTTGTTTGATGAAAGGTTGCCCACTTGCCTCGCAAGTGTTCATTCCAAATACATAGTAGGAGGCTTTTTATGTTGAAGAAACTCATGTCTGTCGCACTTGTCGCCTTGCTCGTCTGGATCTCCGCATCGTTTGACGCGACACCAGTCTCTGCATTCCCACCGAACATCCCATCGAAAGCGGACGCGCTCACGAAACTGAACGCGCTCACGGTCAAAAATGAAGGATCGATGACAGGCTATAGCCGTGACCTCTTCCCGCATTGGTCGAGTCAAGGAAGTGGTTGTAACACGCGTCACATCGTCTTAAAACGAGACGCTGACTCGGTCGTCGACGAATGTCCGGTAACGACCGGCTCATGGTACAGTTACTATGACGGATTGACGTTCACCTCAGCCTCTGACATTGATATCGACCACGTCGTTCCGCTCGCTGAAGCGTGGCGCTCTGGCGCAAGCAGCTGGACGACGACAAAACGTCAAAGCTTTGCGAACGACTTGAACGGTCCTCAATTGATTGCGGTGTCTGCTTCATCGAACCGCTCAAAAGGAGACCAAGACCCGTCGACATGGCAACCTCCTCGCACGGGTGCGCGTTGTGCGTATTCGAAGATGTGGGTCGAGACGAAGAGTCGTTGGGGCTTGAGCCTTCAATCCGCAGAGAAGTCAGCACTCACGACAGCCATCAATGCTTGCAGTTACTGAGTGAGAAAAGGAGTCTTCGAATGAACGAAATCACTTCGATCTTTAAGGCAACCCACGGTGTCATGACAGAAGAAGTCGGTGTCATCAGTGGTGAATTGGAACTGACGACGGCGTGTCAGGAAGATGGTTCCTTGACACTCCACATCACGTATGTCGGGGCAAAAGATGTATACACGCTCCCCGGCAGTCCCTATCAGCTGCATGACCCGAACGATCATACTGTCATCCATCAGATGCTCGTGAATGTTCTCGAACGGACGTAAAAAGAAGGAGTTGATCACTCGATTTGAGTGACCACCTCCTTCTTTTACTTTTTCATCATTTTTACAATGGATTGGATGACAAGATATGTCACACCGAAGACGAACGCCACTAAAAGAAGACTCGCGCCCCCAATGATTCCGAATGTGAACATGTTTGTACCTCTTTTTCATTTTCTGAATTAGATCATGATAAAGATAACATATTTTCCCATTCTTATGAACCATGACTAGTTTTGTTGCTGCTCATATCAACATCTTCAGTATCAGTTCTTACAAAAAAAGCATCTCAGAAGAGACGCTTTGATGATGGCACAGTTTGATATTTCGTTAACACGTCTTTCGGAATATGACAATAATCATCCGGGCAACGCGTCAGACGGTCCTGGTGTTCGTCCGCACTTCGCACATAGTTCGTGAGCGGCTTCACTTCAACAGCAATTCGATCCGCATCCGAGCGTTGCTCAATCAACGCTTGCGCCTCCATCAAGTGCCGGGGCTTCTCACTGTAGATGCCCGTTCGATACTTCTCGCCGACATCAATTCCTTGTTGATTGATGCTGTATGGGTCGATGATTTCAAATAAATAGCCCATCAAATCCTCGACCGTCACCACGTCCGGATCGAACGTCGTTTTGACGCACTCTGCGTAACCGTCATACTCTCCGTCTAACGTGTCCGTCGTCCCATTCGCACGACCTGCTTCAGTTGAAAGGACGCCAGGTAATGTCCTCACAAATTCTTGTACGCCCCATAGACATCCGCCCGCTAAATAGATTGTTTCGATTCGAATCACTCCCCGTCTGTATGAATAGGTTCCTTATATCGATTCGACCGCACGCAAAAAAACCTGAATGAGCACTTTTTATCAAGTATCTATCATTCAGGGTTCAGTTCAATCTGGTTGTTAGTTCATGTTGTTAAAATTCTTGGACAATCTCTTCATCAAGTATAGTTTTCCGTTTTTCCCAATCAGGCATAAGAGTATACAACATGTTATAGAAGCTATCGCTATGGTCATTGTATTTAAAATGAATGAGTTCATGGAGAACAACATAGTCAATGCAATGCTTTGGAGCTTTTATCAGTTCTGTATTTAGAAGTATGGTGTTTTTTTCAATTAACGCTGATCCCCAACGTGCCTTCATTGTTCGAAAGTCCAAGGATGGCTTTCCTACCCCGTATTTCTGCATACTTTCACTCAATTTGTCGAGGGATTGCTGAAATATAATTTGAGCTTTTTCACGATACCAGTCTGCCATAAGCTTTTCTTTTCGCTGAAAGTTTTGCAGGTCTTTCACATATAAGTAAATAAAACCTCGAAAATACTTGACCATTTCCTCGTCTGTCGTCTTTTCGACACGTAGGCGATATTGCTTCCCTAAATAGCGAAAAGATTCTCCGCTTACATATTCCCGTTCACTTCGCTTATGTGGCATGACTTCCTCGAAAGTTTTTACATTCTTAACAATCCATGCCCCTTTGCTTTTCACAAAATCATAGATAACGTCAAGTGGCACTTTTTCATTCGCTGACACTTGAATCGTCATGTCAGGCTTAATGTTTAAATTGATATTTTTAACGTTTTTCCGTTCGATAAAAAAGTCAATTCGTTTATTGCTGTAGTAGATTTTATGCTTTTCCATGTTGTTCACAACCCTTAGTAACGTCTGATTGCTACCGTTTTTATTTGTTCAATCAATTTATCAATCGTGTCATAATCTAACTCAACGTTATGTTCTTTGGAAAAGTCATATAAAAGATCATCCAAATCTTGTGCGATGCGATTATGAATTTGAAGATTGTTGTGCCAATCTACCTTTTGATGTTGTTTAATAATTTCATCCATCTTCAAAGCTAATTCGCCAAGAAGGTCCTCTCCGTAACTTGCAGATGTTTCTTTCGCCTCAGATAATATATCTTTCGTCACGCCGTAAAAAGCTTGTGCATCTTTGTTTTCTTTAATAACGCTTGGATAGTCCTCTTTGGATTCACCGGTCCGATAGTCATTCATAATATCTTTCATTTTATTTAAGTATTCCGCTTCAGAAATCCGCTTATCCTTATACTCCTGAATCACTTCCTGAATCCGCTCAGAAAACTTCTTAAAATAAGCAGGATTTTCATCCCATTTTGCATGAACACTTTTCGTTAAACGGGTGCGGATTGCGTCAGCTTTAGCACGTTTCGATTCCAAACGCTCCAGTTCCTCTTCAAACTGCTTTTCATTGAGAATATCAACTGGGTTTGTTATACGAATGACTTGTTCAGCAGAGATATATTGATCCATCAGCTTTTGCATTTTCGCCTCATATTCTTTATGGTCAATCGTATCCGAATAACGCAACTTTACGCTTTTTCGTAGTTCTTGGAAAAACTTCAAGTCCTTTTTGTATGTGGCAAGTTCCTCTGGCTGTAATGCATTATAGATTCGTTCGGATTCCAATGCGATACCGAGGTTGCGGCCAAACTGGCTTAGTGTATCATAAAATGTTTCTCTTTTCTCCTCGTCTTCTAACAATACCTCATACTCTTCTACATCTTGTTTATTTCTAATAGAAGAAAAGAGTTGCAGTAAGTCGGAATGATGTTGACGAAGTGAACCAATCACAGTAATAACATCATGGATTGCACCTTGTAAATCAGTTGGATCGAAGTTTTCTAAGCCTGCTCCTGAATACATTTGCAAAGCTTCATCCAACTTAGATAAAAGTCCTCGGTAATCAATGATTAAACCGTAGTCTTTGCCTTCATACAGACGATTCACCCTGGCAATCGCCTGCAGTAGCGTATGTTCTTTCATTGGCTTATCAATATATAAAATCGACGCTCGTGGTGCATCAAAGCCAGTTAATAGCTTATCCACCACTATAAGTAAATCAATATCGTCACCATGTATAAACTCATCTTTGATGGCATCTTCATAGTCTTCAGCCGTTCCATAACGATTCATCATCCGTTGCCAGAAACGCTGGATTTTGTCAGTTGATTCTTCATCTATCGCATCATGGCCCTCTCTTTGGTCAGGAGGTGAGATAACGACAGCACAGTTTAAATCGCCAAGCTCTTCAAAGGCTTCCAAATAACGAATGGCTTCCATTTTGCTATTAGTCGCAAGCATGGCTTTAAATTGGGACCCTTGCGTCTTGTAATTGCGATAAAAATGCTCATTAATATCAAATGCAATCATACTAATGCGTTGGTCGGAAGAAGCAATTCGTTCAAAATGACTCCATTTTTTCATCACTTCATCTTTTTGCTTATCATTCAGATGACGAGTTATCATTGAAAGTCGGTTATCAATCGCTGTTTTGTTGACCGTTTGATCAATCATTTTCCCTTCATACAGCAACGGAACGATTGCACGATCTTTTACGCCATCGGCAATTGTGTATTTATGAATGAGCTTACCGAATTTAATCATCGTACTTTTCTCTTTTTTCATGAGAGGTGTCCCTGTAAAGCCAAGATAGCACGCATTCGGAAATACTTTTTTCATTTTGATATGCAGTTCACCGTATTGTGTACGGTGCGATTCATCGACAAGTACAAAGATGTCTCTCGATTCAATTGGCTGTTGTTTTGTTGATGCTGTATCAAATTTATGCACTAATGTCGTGACGATATCAGCATTTCCATCTTTAATCAGTGAAACTAAATGACTGCCTGATGTCGCTCGACTTGCTTTTAATCTTGTGTGATTAAATGTTTTGTGAATTTGTTTATCCAACTCTACCCTGTCTGTTACGACAATAATTTTAGGATGGTAGTCATTTAATTCCGACAAAATATAACGAGCAAGCATGACCATTGTGAGTGATTTACCTGACCCTTGGGTGTGCCAGATGACCCCGCTCTGTCTATTGCCGTTTTCATCTCGATCTTGAATCGTACTTAATATCTCTTTTATCGCAAAATACTGCTGATAACGTGTCACCTTTTTTACATCTTTATCAAACAGTGTAAAGAAACACGTCAATTCAAGCAGTCGTTCAGGGTGGAATAAGGAAATGATGTTTTTGTCTTGCATCGTTGGCAATCGGTTCGCAACGGTTTGATGTAACCAATCATCTAACCATTCCTCATGCTCTTCTTTCCACACTGACCAGAACTTCTTCGGTGTTCCACATGTCGCATATTTTGTTTCGTTTTTATTTGTTGCCATCACCAACTGCACAAACTTAAACAGTTGGGGAACATAGTCGTTTTTTTGATTTCGAATCATTTGACTAATCCCTTGTTCCATTGAAATGGAAGCCTTCTTGCATTCAATGACCACAAACGGAATGCCATTTACAAACAACACAATGTCTGGGCGAACGGTACCCCTGCCGTCTACACGTTCTACAGAAAATTCCTCTACAATGTGAAACACATTATTTTCAACATTCTCCCAATCAATATACTGAATCGTAAAAGACTTTTTCGAGCCATCAGGAAGCAACTCTGTATAAGTTCTGCCTAACATCAACGTTTCATAAATGCTTTCATTTGCCTTTACAAGCCCATTTGTGAGTGGCTCATCCAAGTCACGCATCGCTTGTTGGATATTTGTATCGCTAAACTTGTATGTGACACCTTTATACTGATAGGAGTTTAACTCTTTCAGTTTCTTTTCCAATACCGTTTTCAGCAAAACACTATAGAGATTTTCACGCATTGCCTCTGCACGTTCAGCATCTATGTACTCATACCCTAAGCCTTGCAATACCTCAATCGCAGGCTGTTGACTAATATAACGTTCATCATAACTTTGCGGGATCGACATTTCTCCACCTCCATTGTTTAGAATAAAGGAAAAGGAGCAAAGGAATTATACCTTCACTCTGACTTTTCCTGTAAGAAGAAGTTGCATTAGGCCTTGTTTTTGGTGTTTTAATAAAGCTATTTCTTTCTCTTGTAAAATAATTGATCGGTCAATTTGATTCAACGTTCTTGATATTTTCTTTTGTTCATCTAAAGGTGGTATGTTAAATTTAAAGTTTTCAATCTGCTTACTACTAATGTTAGGTTGTGCACCAGTTGCTAATTCTTCTTTTAATTGTAGTTTAAACGTAGATGACATTACCAAATGATATAGAAAACTATAATCTAATTTACTTTCATCAAGGTTTACAAATTTCCCTACTCGTTGGTTCAGATATGCTAATTCTCTATTTTTATAAAGTCCAACCTTTCCTGTTGTTGCTCCTGACATAGCAATTAATATATCTCCAAAGTTAACTTTGAAACTATCTGATATTTCTACTTCATCATAGTATACAAAATCTTGATTAGTATCTGTTATCTCAGGGGCAATATTGGAAATTCGAATAATCGGTATGCCTTGTTTCACAAATTCAGTAGATTTAAAAGCATAACCACCTTGGAGTTTAGTAAGTTTCCCTAACCTAACCTGTCTCCATTCCCCCTCAAACCCAGGTAATCTCACTTCACCCGTCAACAACTTCTGCATTAATCCTTTTTTCTGCTCTTTCTTCTGCTCGATTAGCTTTTCTTTTAGCTCAATTGCCTTGTCCCAAGTGGAGAGGATGGAGGCGATTTTTTGTTGTTCAATCTCAGATGGTAAATGAATAATTAATTCTTTAAGTTCTTTGGGATAAATATGGACAACTGAATGACCTTGACCCAATTTCGCCCTTTCCTTTGCTAATCTACCTTCATTTAAAGCAAAAGCAAGGTACTTACTATCGACATCTTTTGTTCTTAATATAATAATATCTCCACCTGCATAAGCCTTTTCTTCATGAAGATAAGCTACAGATTTACCAATTTCCTCTGCCGTTTCACCTGAACCTGCAAATAATATATCGCCTTTCATTATCTCTGTACTTTTATTTGCTGTATCCTCATCTACAAATGAGTAAAATTCCTTGATATAATCATGATGACGAGTATATATTTCACCATATCTTATACAGGGTAAGCCACTTTCTATGGTCTCACTTTTTGAAATGCCTTTTCCTTTTAAAAATTCTCCTAACTCACCAAGCTTTTTAACTTTCCAATCAGACGGATAAGGCACTTTTTCTTTAATACTATTCATCCTTTGTTTCACCCTCTAATCGCTTCTTCTGTTCCAACTTTTCAATCTGCTTTATACTTTTCTCAGGTGTTGGCAAATCTTCAGGCATAGTCCCGCCGAGTTCTTGTATGGTTTGTCTCACTTTTGCCCCAACTTCAAAGTGGGTACGGTTTGCGTTCGACTTTCCTTGAATGTTCTCTCTACGCAATTTTTCATCCGTCTGTGTTGCTCGGAACAGATTGGCCGCAAGTTCTGTACTTCCCATATAATCTAAGATTTTATGACTCTTTTTCAATCCTTTTCGAGCGTGGATTGCTTTTGCATCCAATCCACCATACAACCCTCTGTACCCATGGTTCTGAAAAGTTGCATAATCAATATTTGTTTCAACACCCGCAAGCATGGCCGCTTCTTGTAAAGACTTATTATGCTCTTTTAATTCATTACGAATAGCTAATCGCTTCTTATCTTCATCTAAAGACTCAAACTGCTCTTGCAATTCTTGTTTACGAGTCTGAACAGCAAAATACGTTTGCCCTAATGCAACCACTTCTTTTTTCGGATCTGCATTTTGAACCACCAAATAACAGGCATAGCGAGAAAGTTCAAGATCATCTATCCTTCTCATAGCTCCTGAACCAAGCTCCACCATTTTGCTAACCTCAGCAAAATGGTCTGACACCAATTGATCACTATTTTTACAAGCCTCTTGTGCCTTTTCAATTACTTTTAAGAAATTTCGCCATTGTTCATAGTCCAAAACATGTTGAAGATCCCTCGCATACCAAAAATCCTCTCCAAACTCGTTAACATGTTTGTATTGTTCAAATGTTCGCTCGCTATATTTATCAATTTCAGCCATTCCAAATCCCCTTTACATTTTAATTTATAGGAACTTGTAAGAATTACTTACAAGTTCCTAAGGAAAGTCGAAGACTTCCCGTTGAACTATTCGGTTGTACCGAATAGTTCGAGTCTATTTGATTAGATTTGCTTAGTTCCATTTAACCAACTGAAATATTAGTTGTGGAAAGTTGCTTTAGACGTTTTTCTAAATTTCTTGTGACCTTAATCGGACTTTCTTTTCCATCAAGACCTGTCCCATAAATAATAAAATTCCAACTTCCCTTTTCCAGCTTTACTGACACACGACGGTTTGGTGTTTGATAATCTATCCCGATGCATTTCCGAAAGTCTTCATATGTTAAAAAAGCAATTTCACTGTCTTTCAATTCTTCCAATCCACATACAAACGCAAAAACATACTGTACTCCACTGTGTCCATTTTGAATGCTTAACAATTCTTCTGGGCTAAATAAAAAATCCCATCTTTTTATTTCAGCCTTATCTCCATCAGGTTTGGAAGCGTACTTTGCATATACTGTATAATCACCAAAATCATTTGCTAACGAATATATGCGTCGCTTTTCCCCCTCCTCAATAATTGCAGGTGCAAACCCACTATTAACCAGCCTTGATAATAGTGCTCCGAAATAAAAATCTGCTTTTGCTAATGCCATCCCCTATCTCCCCCAGTTTTAATTTCAATCATAAATATTTCCCATTAAAACATTGATTACAACCCTAACTCTTGCAAATACTTCTCCATCTGTTCTTCCACTTCTGCAAGCTCCTGCTTAATGTTCTGTATATTTTCTTTAACCTGTGCCATATCAACAGGCTCTTCTTCTTCAAATGTGTCCACGTAGCGAGGAATATTCAAGTTATAGTCATTTTCCTTAATTTCATCTAATGTAGCGACATACGAGTATTTATCAATTGTTTCCCAGTTGTCATATGTTTCTACAATTTTAGCAATATCCTGTTCTCTTAATTGGTTTTGGTTCTTTCCTTTTTCATAATTGCCTTCCGCAGACGCATCAATGAAAAGAACATCTTTGCGAGTACGATTCTTCTTGAACACAAGGATACAAGCAGGGATTCCAGTCCCATAAAACAACCCTTCAGGTAGTCCGATTACTGCATCCAGTAAGTTCATCTCAATGATTTGCTGACGAATTTTCCCTTCGCTTGCTCCTCGGAAAAGCACACCATGCGGAAGGATTGTTGCCATACGACCGTTTTCCGCTAGGGAATAAAGCATGTGCTGTACGAACGCATAATCACCTTTACTGCTCGGCGGAACACCCCATTCAAAGCGACGGTATGGATCTAAACTTGCATCCATTTTAAATTTACTGTCCGTATTGCCTTCCCCAGCAAAGCCCATTGCCCATTTGTCCAATGAAAATGGAGGGTTCGCTACGATTGCTTGGAATTTCATCAGCTTTCCATCTTCTAAATGAAGAGGATTTGCTAATGTGTCGCCCCACTCAATTTTCGCATCATCAATTCCATGCAAATACATATTCATCAATGCTAATGAATGTGTTGCCCCATTGCGTTCTTGACCATAGATGGCTACTTTCTTATTTGGCACTTGGTTTGCAACACGTATAAGAAGAGAGCCTGATCCGCAGGTAGGGTCATAAATACGATCATTTTCTTGAGGTTTGACAAGGCGTGCTAACAATTCTGAAGCCATTGACGGCGTGTAAAATTCTCCGCCCTTCTTACCTGCATCTGATGCAAAACGTTCAATCATGTATTGGTAAGCATCACCAATGACATCTTCATTTCCTACGACTGATGGCTTTAATGTCAACTTATTAAAATCCTCTAATAAAGAACGGAGCATTGCATTTCGTTCTTTTGCTTTCCCAAGAATCGCTTCACTGTTAAAGTCAATATTACGGAACACGCCACGAAGTTTGCCTGTATTTTCGTTCTCAAGCCGTTCCAATGCTTTGTTGATGATTTCACCAATCTCAGCATCATTGCGTTTGCTATACAAGTAATCAAATGTAGACTGTTCATCTAACACAAATCGCTCTCTTGATAACGCACGCTGAATCCGTTGTTCATCACCATCATAACGCTTCGTATACTCTTCTAAATGCTCTTTATAAGCATCACTTAAATACTTGATGAACAGCATTGTCAGTATATAATCTTTATATGTACTGGAATCTACCTTTCCTCTAAATGTATCGGCCGCTTGCCATAGTACACCGTTAATTTGGTCTTTTGTCACTTTTTCACTCATGATATATCCTCCTTCATTTCACCTTTTATCATTTTCTTTGTTAATGCTGTGAACCATTTCTCTTTTTCTTCAATCAGTTGTGAATACAATAGCTTTTCCTTTTGATGCAGATTATAAAGATTCACTATTGCCTGTTGCTTTGTTAATGGGATCCCTTCTATAGGAATTGCACTTAATGCTGTTTTGTTTGTACTTGGAATACGGGTCCCAGCTTGTGAACGTTCCAGCTCTTTTTTGACTTCATCCGTATTCAAGTACCATGCGATATACTCTGGTAAAAACTTATGGGAATCTACTTTAATAATAGCAAAGTATGATGGGACTAACAGACCTGTCATTGCCTCATTAATATGAATTGCAGTATGGGGGAAGCTTAGCCTGATTAATACATCCCCGTTCCCTGTGAAGTGTTGAGGATTTAATACATCATTGCTTTGGAATTCTTCAAACGGCTCATCATTCAATATTCCATTTTCAGTAATATTTTTTAACGTGATTAGTCGATAAGTAGCTTTCACATCTTTTGGAAACTCCGCCTTTTTCCTCGTTAATACCATACCTGTTTTGATTTCAGCAATCTCACCAAGTAACATATTGCACCTCCGTTCATTTGTTAAATCACTTATTTGATATATGTTAAATTGAATATATAACAAAATACATTTTAAATCAAACCTTATTTTTCTTGTGGGTTTGTCAAATTAAGCGCAACACTTCCTCGGTGAAGGCCTCGTGTGCGGTTTTCCAGTTCAGGCATTTTCTCGGTCGCCCGTTGATCTTGGCGAGCGCGTCCGCAAGTTCGTCGTGCGCCACCTGCGCGAAGTCCGTTCCTTTCGGGAAGAACTCGCGGAGGAGCCCGTTGGCGTTCTCGTTGCTCCCCCGTTGCCACGATGAGTACGGGTCGGCTTTTGACGTTTCCTTTCTGGCGGAGCACGGTCAGGGGCACGTCGATCCGTCCCGCATAGATCCAACGGTAGATGGTGGAGAAGGCAATTATTCCTGTGTAGAGACGGCCGACGATCTGTTCCGGGGACCAGGTCGCACGCAGCTTCCCGACGATCGCCCGTCGCATCGTGTCGTCGAGTTTCGTCTTGGCGCCACAGTTGGTCTTCGCCTTCTCGTAGCGTTTCTGGGCACGTTCAGCCACGTAGTCGGGGTTCCGTCTGATCTCCCGCGAGACGGTCGATGGCTGTCGCCCGAGCCATCTCGCGATGGACCGGATGGACATCCGGAGCTCCAGATACGTCTCTATTTTCACGCGTTCCGTTGTGGTAAGATGAATATAGCTCATAGCGATTCCTCCGTCTGAATGTTTGTGTCGTAACTTCATTCTACACGAGGACGTCGCTGTGGGCTTTTTGTGCGTTCACTTTTGGGTGTTGCACTTAATTTTATAATTCATCAAATAAAAAGAACCACCCGAAGTGAACTGAACCCTGAATGATAGACACTTGATAAAAAGTGCTCATTCAGGGTTTTTCGCGTGCGATCGAATCGATATAATGAACCTATTCATACAAACGGGGGAACGCATCCATGAGTAAAATCATCTTCAACGAACATCAGATCAGGCAGCTTGAG
>CABIYO010000015.1 GCA_902362975.1 Caryophanales bacterium | reverse complement strand
TTTCCTCCGTCTGAATGTGTGTTGTGGTGACTTCATTCTACACGAGGAAAGCGTCATGGGCTTTTTTTGTGTTCACTTTTGGGTGTTGCACTTAATTTTATAATTCATCAAACTAAATCAAGTTACAATTTTTTACAGAATAATGTTGACAATTTTCAGAACAGTCTGCTAAAGTTTGAGTAGATTTTAAAACTATGAAACGAGAGGAGCCAGAATGATGAACAACATTGCACTCACAAACACACTCAAAACATCATATGGCTACTCGTATTTAACTAAATCAGGCGAGAATTCTCCCTCCTCTAAGCGTCTCGGGGCGTAGCCCAGCGTAGGTGGGAGATGAATCGCCCGGTCCAAAACTCTTCTCCCCCTGTGACAGATATGACGAACAAAAGTTCGTGATTCCGTCAGATTCTCCCTCCCCTTCCGCGGGTATCGGATGAGGAGGACACATCACGATTTTCTGAAGGGAGGAGGGATGGACATGCTGAAAGGCTATAAATACAGGCTCCACCCGACGCCGGCACAGGAAGAGTTCCTCATCAAGACGATCGGCTGCGTACGGTTCATCTACAACAAGCTGCTCGAGGACCGCATCGCCATCCGCGAGGAGGCGAAAGCGGGGATTGTGACGAGACGGAAACCGGCGACACCCGCATCCTGCAAGCCCTTGTTCCCGTTCCTCGCCGAGGCGGACAGCCTCAGCGAAGGAACGCGAAGTTGAACCTCGACACCGCGTTCGCGAAGTTCTTCGCCGGGACGGCCGGCTTCCCGNNNTTCAAATCGAGACGACGGTCGCGCGCCTCCTACACGACGAACAACCAGCACGGCACGATCCGCATCGAGAACGGCAAAGTGAGACTTCCTAAAATCGGCTTCGTGAAGTTCGAGCAACATCGTCCATTCGAGGGAATCATGAAGTCGGCGACGGTTTCGATGACGAGGACGGGCAAGTTTTTTGTCTCCCTCCTCGTCGAACAGGACGATGAACCATGGATCCCAGCCGAGAACAAGGTCGGGATCGATCTCGGTTTGGAGCACTTCGCCGTCATGACGAACGACGCGATGGTCTCGGAGAAGATCGACAACCCACGTTTCCTTCGTAAGTCCGAAGAAAAGGTCAAGAAGGCGCAGCGCGCGCTGTCACGAAAGAAGATCGGAAGCAAGAATCGTGAAAAAGCCACGTTACTTTTGGCCAAGAAACACGAAAAGATCGCCAACCAACGCCAGGACTTCCTTCACAAGCTGTCGAGACGGATCGTTGACGAGAACCAAGTCATCGTCGTGGAGACATTGACATCGAAGGACATGATGAAGAACCACAAGGTAGCGAAATCCATCGGGGATGTCAGCTGGTACGAGTTCGTCCGACAGTTGGAATACAAATGTACCTTCTACGGACGGACGCTCATCAAGGCAGACCCCTGGTTCGCATCGACGCAGATCTGTTCTTCTTGCGGCGAGAAAGGTCAGAAGAAGACGATGGGTGTCCGTGAATGGACGTGTGCCTGTGGCGCGCACCATGACCGTGACATCAACGCAAGCCTCAACCTATTGATGTTGGCCGACTGACAACCATTCAGGGCAGGGACTGCCCGGTGAGCTTGGTAAACAATCGTGGCTAGTAAAAGCATGGTCTTCCCAAGAAGCTCCCACTTCAATTTGTGAAGCAAATAAGTGGCGAGTAGTTCACCGATCCGTTTCTTCTCCTGCAAGTAGACCATTCTAATAAATTGGATATTATGTTTGGAGATGGTGGAATCCTCTACTTTGTGATTCCGAAAGATGCGCTCCGAGCCAAACGATTTGAAGAGGTACAAGCAATCCTACAATGTCATTGAGCGCAAAAAAGAGAGAGTCGACTAGTTAAAGTCAACTCTCTCTTTTGTTTACGCTTGTTGTTTCTTACGGAATCGTGCGAAGAACTCATAGACGATCGGTACGATGAGCAACGTGAGAAGCGTCGAACTTGTGAGTCCGCCGATCACGGTGACGCCGAGACCTTTCGAGATGAGTGCCCCACCCTCGAGACCGAGTGCGAGTGGTGCAAGTGCACCGATTGTCGCGAGTGCGGTCATCAAGATTGGGCGAAGGCGTGTGCCTGCTGCTTCAAGTAACGCTTCGCGTGTTGATAAACCAGCTTCTTCTTTATGAATGACGCGGTCAATCAAAACGATGGCGTTCGTGACGACAATCCCGATCAACATGAGTGCCCCGATCAAGGCAGAAACCGAAATCGTTTCACCCGTGATGAGGAGGGCGATAAGTCCCCCGATAATCGCATACGGGAGTGAGAACAACACGACGAATGGTGTGAGTGCCCCTCCGAATGTGATGACGAGAACCAAGTAGACGATGGCGATTGCGGCGAGCATCGCAAGACCGAGCTGTGTGAACGATTCTTGAATCTGTTCCGTTACACCGCCGACATCATACGATACGCCAGACGGAAGCTCAATCTCTGAAACGCGTTCTTCAATCGCAGCAGACGCTTCTGTCGCTTTATCCGTGCTGAGTTCGACATTCACTTGTGCGAACAGTTTTCCGTCGCGCTCGACGAGTGTGTCCGGTGTTGTGCCTTCTTCGATTTCAATGAAGTCTGAAATCGGGCGTGGACCGAACGGTGTCGTGATTTCTTGTGCTTGCAGGTCATCGACACTGTCATATGTCACTTGCTCGTTCGGGATGACGACGTCTAACTGTTTGTCATCCACTGTGACACTCGTAAGTGGGCTTTCTGGTGCTTGGAATTGGCTGATGACTTGCGCGATTTGTCCCGCCGAGACACCGGCTTCTGCAGCGGCCTGTTGGTCGACGTTGAACGTGTATTGTACATAGGACTCACGTAAGTCAGAAGTCGCTTGACGGACATAATCCGTTTCCTCTTCAATCGTCTCGATGAAAGTCGGCACGACGGCTTCTAAATCTTCAAGCGAGTTGGCATAGACGTTGTATGTGACACCGCTCGTTGCGCCACCGGAGAAGTCTTGTTCTTTCCACTCCCCATTTGAGGCGAGTTCGTTCAACTTCTCGATATCAGCTAACTTCACATCCGCGAAGTTTTCCGTATCCGGATCATACTGGACGATAAAGATTCCTTGTTTGTTGTTTCCGGGGTTCAGCGGGTTCTCTCCACCGACCGTGAACTGAACATCCGTTGCGTTCGGTTGTTCTTCCATGAAGTATTCTTCGGCCACTTCTGCTGCGGCAATCGAATCTTCAAGTGTTTGACCTGGTTCTGGATCAAACGTGACGAACAACGTCTTCTCCGAATCCTGATTCAAGAAGTTGACCCCGATTGCTGGGACAAGGGCAAAGCTACCAATCAATAGGGCAGTCGCAAGCCCGAAGACGATGAGTTTATGGTTCAATGACCAGTTCAAGACGCCACGATACCATTCGGCGAGTTTGCCTGGACCTTCTTCTGGCTTCAACTTATCTCGGTTCTTAAAGAACGAGTCGGCCATCATTGGTACGACCGTGATCGCCACGAGGAACGAAGCGAGTAATGCGAAGACGACCGTCAATGCGAACGGCAAGAACAATTCACCGACAAATCCTGTGACAAATCCGAGTGGTAAGAATACCGCAATCGTGACGATTGTCGACGAGGCGATCGGGATGAATACTTCTTTTGTTGCCGCGATAATCAATTCTTTACCGCGAAGTGGTTCGTTCGACCGTGTGAGGCGACGGTAAATGTTCTCGATGACGACGATGGAGTCATCGACGACGCGGCCAATCGCAACGGTCATCGCACCGAGCGTCATGATGTTCAACGTGATGTCCAATTGCTTCAGCACGATGAGTGCCATGAGAAGCGACAACGGGATCGAGATGACGGCGATGATCGTCGATCGGAAGTTACGTAAGAACACCAAGATGATGAGGATGGCGAATAAGCCACCGAGCAATGCTTTCGATAACATCGTCTCGACCGACTCTTCAATCGGTTGTCCTTGGTCGAGTGTAATCGATACATTCGCCGTATCGTTTTCAGCTTCGAAGTCATTTAATACTTCTTTGACGGCGTTGACGACATCGACCGTGTTCGCATCTTGTGTCTTCGTCACTTGTACGCCGATTGAACGTTCACCGTTCGAGCGAGAAATCGATTCTTCGATTCCTTTGTCCTCGATTGTCGCAAGTTCACTCAACGCAACAGTCGGAATCGTCGTTGGAACGTTCGGTGGTAATGCCGATGTTGTTTCTGTCGGGACCTCTGTCGGCACGTCTGGCGTTTGACCAGGTGGCAATTCAGTCGGGGCAGACGGTGTCGTCGGCGTTGATTGTGCTGGTGAATACGGGATTTGAAGGTTGCGGAACGCTTCGAGCGTCTCCGACTTGCCGTCGATGACGACCGCTTGCTCCGTATCACCTAATTCATATAACCCGAGCGCAATCCGAGCATCATTCGCTTGAATCAATTGTTTGACCGTGTCTTCTGTCAAATTGTACTCAGCGAGCGCATCTTGGTCGAATTGAAGCTCGACGCGGCGAATCTCTTGTCCGGCAATTTGGACAGTTTGTACGCCTTCTACCCCTTCAAGGGCAGGTTGTACTTCTTCCTCGACGAGTTTCGTCAATTCGGCCAAATCCAGGCTTTCATCCGAGATGGCAGCTACGACGACCGGGAAAGCGTCGAAGCTGAGGCGCGACACTTGAGGGTCTTGTGCCGATTCGGGCAATTCGACGTTACTTAACGCATCTTTGACCTGCTGTTCCGCTTCATCCATATCGGTACCGAAATCGTAATCGATTTGGATGTTTGAAGCGTTTTGGAACGATGAAGAACGAACTTGTTCCACACCATTTAAATTCTGAAGGCGATCTTCTAACACGGTGCTGACTTCTTCGAGCACTTGCTCAGGAGATGCACCTGGATAAATGGTTGTGACCGAGACGGTCGGAGTCGTAATGTCCGGTAACGTCTCGAGCTTCATCGTCAGACCGGCGAAAAGACCGGCGGCCGTCAAGATGATTGTCATCAACCAAACCGCAAACTTGTTGTTGACGGAGAAGGACGTGATTTTCTGCATGGGTTTTTAATCTCCTCTAATATGTTGTTTTTATGACTTACGATCGATGTCGTGAGCTCGTTCAATCAAGCGTGCGATTATCGCTTGTTTGAGTTCGGCAGGGGGGACGCCGACACCGAAGTGTTCGGACATCATCATACCTTCGAGTGCATAACGAATGATCATCGTTTCCACAGGGTCGGCCGTTTGTTGGAACTGTGCGAAGAACGTATCTAAATCATGTTTCCAACGATTCGCATACTCTTGATCGACAGCGAACAACGTGAGAAATGCAATCATCTTCTCGACGTCGATTTGGATGGCAGCACGCTCAGGATGTAACTTCGTTTCATCAAATAGACGAACGAATGCCTCGACAGGTCCATGGCCTTCTTGTTGCAATGAAGCATATAGCTCGTTTTGTTCTTGTTGTAATCGTTCGACCATCGCCGTCATCAACGATTCTTTTGAAGGATAATGGTAAAGCAGTCCACCTTTAGATACACCCGCAGTCTTGGCGACTTCATCTAAAGTAAGTTGGTGCACGCCATGGTTCATGACGATGTCGGTTGCCGCATCCAACAGCTTTTGCTTTGTAACGTTCGATCGGTTTGACATTTCTTCACCTCTTTCTGTACCGACCAGACGGTTTGTTTGGTTTTACTATATCGCCCGATTTTTTTGAAGTCAAGAAATGATGTCCTCAAAACTGTCATCAAGCGCACATGGACTGTGATAGCGATTACAGAAAAGTCTTGACGTGAGAATGATTATCAGTGATGATAGGTACTGAGAGTAATTATCATTACTAGAGAGAAATAACCGAACGTGGGGGAATGACAGATGAACAAAAAATATGCAGCTTTAGGAATTTCAGCAGCACTGACGACATCGCTCCTTGCCGCTTGTGCAAGCACAGATGAGACAACTTCAAATGAAGGCTCAGACGATTCGAACGTCGTCAATGTTTACTCGAGTCGCCACTACGATGTCGATCAACAATTATATGAACAGTTTGAAGAAGAAACAGGCATCAAAGTCAACGTAGTGGAAGGAAAGAGTGACGAACTTCTCGAGCGTTTGAACACAGAAGGCGAAAACACAGAAGCCGATCTCTTCATCACTGCAGATGCTGGAAACTTGTATCAGGCGAAAGAAGCGGGACATCTTCAAGCGGTCGATAGCGATGAGCTTGAGTCGAACATTCCGGAAAAATATCGTGACACGGACAACGAATGGTTCGGTTTGACGAAACGTGCGCGTGTCATCGTGTACTCAAAAGATCGCGTGAAACCAGAAGAGTTGTCGACATACGAAGCGTTGACAGAAGAACAGTGGAACGGCAAAGTACTCGTCCGTCCATCTGAAAACATGTACAATATCTCACTCCTCGCATCGTTCATCGAAGTGAACGGTGTCGATGAAGCGAAAGAGTGGGCGAAGGGCTTAGTGAACAACATGGCACGTGACCCACAAGGGAACGACCGTGACCAAGCGAAAGCGGTCGTCGCCGGTGAAGGGGACGTGGCCATCATGAACACGTACTACATGGGGCTCATGTTGAATTCTGAAGACGAAGAAGAGAAGAAAGTCGCTGAACAACTCGGTGTTTTCTTCCCGAACCAAGATACAACAGGCACACACGTGAACATTTCAGGTATCGCCATGACGAAAGCATCGAAAAATACAGAAAACGCTCAAAAATTGATGGAGTTCTTGTCAGAACCGTCAGCTCAAGAGAAGTTTGCGAGTGTGAACTACGAATATCCAGTCAACGAGTCGGTTGAGCCGAACGAGCTTCTTCAATCATGGGGCGAGTTCAAAGAGCAAGACATCAACCTCTCTGCACTTGGTGAAAACCAACAAGAAGCAATCCGCATCTTTAACGAAGTGGGTTGGAAGTAAGATGACTTCGGCTTGAACGAGAGTTCAGGCCGGAGATTTTTGCGTTCCTCATCCTCACATCCTAAACGCTACACGGGATGCGCAGAAACTGATATGATGGGACAGGAATTGATAGTTTACAGAACGGGAGCGGGACGACATGAATTGGCACGCAGTAAAACGACAACTGAATGGATGGGCGATCCTCAGCTTTCTCGCGATTTTATTGATCGTCTTGCCGGGAATTGTCGTGCTCGTCGAATTGTTCGCCCCGGTCAATGATAATTGGCAGCACATTCAAGAGTACCTGTTGCCCCGTTACGTGCGAAACACGTTGTTCATTATGGTGGCTACCGGTGTCTTGACGACCGTGATTGGGACGAGCCTCGCCTGGTTCGTGACCGTCTATGATTTCCCGTTCCGTCGCTTCTTTAAATGGGCACTCATCCTGCCGCTCGCGATTCCGCCTTATATCGGGGCGTATACGTATCACGGCATTTTAAATTACACCGGAGTGGTCCAAACGACGCTACGAAATCAGTTCGGGATCACCGTCGATCAGTCGTACTTCAATATCATGTCGATTCAAGGAACCGTGTTTATTTTCACCTTGTTCCTCTATCCATATATTTATACAATCACTCGTGCGTTTCTGCATAACCAGTCATCCTCGATGATTGAGAACGCGTGGATTCTCGGTCGCGGCTCGTGGGATATTTTCTTCACCGTCGTCATTCCGATTTCCCGAGTCGCCATCATCGGCGGTGTCAGTCTCGTCTTGATGGAAGTGCTCAACGACTATGGCGTTGTGAAATACTTCGGGATCCAGACGTTCAGTACCGCTATTTTTAGCACATGGTTCGGGATGAAGGATATGTCGTCGGCGCTGAAGCTTGCGGGCACGCTCATGATTCTCGTCATCGCCATCTTGATGATGGAACGACTCGTCCGGGGACGGAAGCAGTTCAGTTACGCTTCGACGAAAGTGAAACCGCTCAAACCGAGACCGCTGCAAGGCTGGCATCGCTACGCGGTATTCGCATATGTTTCGCTCGTCTTTGCCATTGCATTCGTCATTCCGTTCACGCAGTTGACGGCTTGGACGTTCCTGACGTTCGATACGGTCTTCACGGAAGAATTTTGGCAACTCGTTTGGAATACGGTACGAGTCGCCTTTACCGCAACCGTGATTATCTTACTGTTCGCACTCATCATTGCGAACTACACACGGCTCTTCCCGTCGAACATGACACGCGTCATTTCAAAGGTGACGACGCTTGGGTATTCGATTCCGGGAGCAGCGATCGCCATTGCGGTCATCACGCTCT
This sequence comes from Caryophanales bacterium, assembly GCA_902362975.1. GTDB lineage: Bacteria > Bacillota > Bacilli > Exiguobacteriales > Exiguobacteriaceae > Exiguobacterium. Next base: position 47,132 of record CABIYO010000015.1, on the reverse strand, counting down.
TCTTATGGCTCGATGACAAAGTACTCGACATGGCACGGGCGCTCGACTTGAGTCAGACATTCGTGTTCCGGACGACGCTCATTATGCTTATCTTTGCCTACGTCATCCGTTTCCTCGCAATCGGATACAACTCAATCGAGAGCGGGTTTGAGAAGGTCGGGAAATCATTCACCGAAGCATCCCGTATGCTAGGGTGGAACACGGTCCAGACGTTCTTCCGCGTCGATATCCCGATGATCAAAGGCGCCATCATGAGCGCGTTTATCCTCGTCTTTATTGATATTATGAAAGAGTTGCCATTGACGCTCTTTTTACAACCATTTAACTTTTCGACGCTTGCGACTCAGGCGTTCAAATACGTGAGTGATGAGAAGATTCACGAAGCGGCACTCGCTTCCATCGTCATCGTCCTCATGAGTGGACTGTTGATATTCGTTTCCCACAAGGTGCTTGATAAGGAGGCCGACTAATGTTCGTTCAAATCAACGATTTACATTTTAGCTATAAAGGTGCGCATGAAGAGACAATCAAAGGATTCTCGATTTCGATCACAAAAGGTGAAATCGTTTCGCTTCTTGGGGACAGCGGATCGGGGAAGAGTACGATTCTCCGTTTGATTGCAGGACTCGAGATGCCTAACCAGGGCGTTGTCGTCGTGAATGACTGTGTCTGTTGCGACGATTGCCAGTTCATGCCGCCAGAAGACCGTGGCGTGGGGATGGTCTTCCAAGACTATGCACTCTTTCCGCACATGACCGTTGAAAAGAACATTCGATTCGGTCTCCATAAACTGAACCGCAAGGAGCGGAATGCGCGTGTCGAAGAGATGCTCGCGCTCGTTAACTTGACGGAGTTCCGTCACCGTTATCCGTACGAACTCAGTGGGGGACAACAACAGCGTGTCGCGCTCGCACGTGCCCTCGCACCGAAGCCGGCGCTCTTGATTCTTGACGAGCCGTTCAGTAACTTGGATACGTCACTTCAGCACCGGATTCGCGACGATTTGCGTCGTCTCTTGAAGCAGACAGGCACGACGACGATTTTCGTAACGCACGATGAGGAAGATGCCGAGGCACTTGCCGACCGCATCGTCTACCTTGGAGAAGGCAAAATTAAAAAGCAGATCATGACAGAGAACAACAAGACGTTCAATCCGCAAATTCCTTGCTTCGTATAAACAACAAAAGACCCCTTACTCATGTCTAAAACGAGTAAGGGGTCTTTTGTCATTTTGTCATGACTCATTTCCAAGTTGGTCAATCGCAGTCACGTAGTAGGATGCATTGTTCTCATTTGTGACCTCGATACTTTTTCGTGCATTGGGATGGAGTACTTTCGATATGAGTCGCTTTTCCGTCGATGACTTCGTAGACTCGATATCCAATCACGCTCTCTTGACGAACGGCGTGCCATGTCAATAAGTTACCTTTCAGTTCGACTGCTGGCGGTGTGTGATCCGCTGCCTACGAGTAGTCATAAGGCCAGTGCCGGTGCTACGATTTTGTTTAACGTCTTCTTCATGGGTAATCGCTCCTTTTCGTAAGTGAGTGTTGTTGTCGTTATTTACACCCATCTAACGGATCGGTTCAAAAAATGGATCACTCTTTTTTATTTTTTTCGTTTTTTTGTTGAAGAGTGCGATAAACCCCTGGTGCGACGCCATATTTTCGTTTAAAAATTCTGTGGAAATATGGGTAACTTCGAAAACCAGATAGTTCCGCTATCGTTTCTAACGAATGTTTTGTATAGCGCATTTGCTCTTCGGCAAGCTGCAAGCGAATCGCTTGTGCATATTCGATGATTGTCATCCCGGTCCCTTCTTTAAAGAGATGAACGGTCCGTGAAACGCTCAGTCCGACGGCAGTGGCGACGTCTGACACTTTGAAGTCGCTCGTGACGTGCGCTTCAATAAAGCGCATCATACGAGAGACGACTGGAGGTCGCGCCTGGGAATGCACATCTTGAATCGAGCGATCGAGCATGAGTAGGAGTGCTTGAACGAGTGTTTCAATTAAAACGGCACTTTGTTCAGACGGTGGACGGCGCACTTCTTCCGTAATGTGTTGCCATAGCGAAAGAAGGCGTGAATCGATGGTGATGGCATACAGTCGCTCCCGTGGAGTCGCATGCCACCATGTATCGATCGAATGTCCGGTACAAAAGATATGATAGTCTCCGCTCGCGGGTGTATCGACATGCATTTCATAGAAGTCACCCGGACGGACAATCAATACGTCACCAGGGCGTGTAATCATCGTTTCTCCATTGACCACAATCCGAGCCGTTCCTTCCGTTTGTAAGCGAATCAGATACGTATCGAGTAAGTTGGCGAATGGAAAAGTGTAGGTCATTGTATGATATGAATAGCCACAAAAGCCGATTTCCATAATAGGCTCCTTATTTTATAGCAAAATTGTACATATCCTAATCATATCATGGATGGTCATGAATCTTTGAAGACAGTACGATGAAAGCGTTGAAACGGAAATGAACTTCAAGGAGGACGTAACATGAAACAGTGGTGGAAAGAAGCGGTCGTGTATCAAATTTATCCACGTAGCTTCAATGACTCAAACGGTGATGGGATTGGCGACATCCAAGGAATCACGGAGAAGATGTCTTATTTGGCAGAACTCGGGATCGACGTCATCTGGCTCTCGCCGGTATACGATTCACCGAATGACGACAATGGGTACGATATTCGTGATTACCGTGCCATCATGGACGAGTTTGGTACGATGGATGACTTTGATACGATGCTTGAAGAAGCACACCGTCACGGGATTAAAATCATGATGGACCTCGTCGTTAACCACTCTTCGGACGAACACCAATGGTTCATGGAGTCACGTTCTTCAAAAGACAGCCCATATCGTGACTATTATATTTGGAAAAAAGGGAAGGGTGATCAACCTCCGACGAACTGGGGGGCTTTCTTCGGCGGTAGTGCTTGGCAGTACGATGAAGCGAGTGATGAGTACTACCTCCATCTCTTCAGTAAGAAACAACCGGATTTGAACTGGGAAAGCGAGACGCTTCGTCGTGAAGTGTACGACCTCATGACATATTGGCTCGATAAAGGGGTCGACGGGTTCCGGATGGACGTCATCAATATGATCTCAAAAGACCCGAGCTATCCAGACGGTCAAACGCAAGGAACAGGGTTCGGTGACGGTACACCATTCTTCTTAAACGGACCACGCATCCATGAATTCCTGCAGGAGATGAATCGGGAAGTCTTATCGAAATACGACACGATCACGGTAGGGGAGATGCCAGGGGTCAGTGTGGAGGAAGCAAAACTGTATACGGCTGAAGACCGCAACGAACTGAACATGGTCTTTCATTTTGAACATGTGGACGTCGGGAACGGAAGCTTCGGGAAGTGGAATCCGACAGACTGGAAGTTGACTGAGTTAAAAACGATCTTCTCGCGTTGGCAAGAAGGGCTCGAAGAGGAAGGATGGAACAGCCTGTACTGGAGTAACCATGACCAGCCCCGTGCCATCTCGCGCTTCGGGAACGATTCGCCTGAATATCGCGTCCGTTCCGGGAAGATGCTCGCGACACTTCTTCATCTATTGAAAGGGACACCTTACATTTATCAAGGGGAAGAGTTCGGCATGACGAACGTCGCCTTTGATTCGATCGATCAGTACCGAGATATCGAAACGTTGAACGCCTACCGTGATTACACATCAAAAGGGTTGTTGACGCACGACGAGATTTTCCGTGGCATCCATGAGCGAGGACGTGACAATTCACGCACTCCGGTACAGTGGTCGGACGAAGCACACGGTGGATTTACGACAGGGACGCCATGGATCGAGGTCAACCCGAACTATGTCGACATCAATGCGGAAGCGGCACGGAAAGACCCGAATTCACTCTTCCACTACTACCGTCAGTTGATTGCGCTCCGTAAAGCCAATCCAATCGTTGTCTATGGAAAGTATGAGCTGTTGTTACCGGAAGATGAGGCGGTTTATGCATTCACACGGTCGTTCGAAGGTGAGACGTGGCTCGTACTCTGTAACTTCTCCGACGAGACACAGCAACGAGAGTTACCATATGACGTAAAAGAACGCGTCATCGGGAACATGGAACCGATTGAAGCATTCACCCTTCGTCCTTACGAAGCACAAGTGTATAAACTGTGACAAAAAGCTCGCCAGACGGCGAGCTTTTTTGAGTGCATACGTATCTTCTCTCGATGATTCGGGAATAGTGTAAGTAACGTCTGACATGAAAAGAGGGAACGACATGGGTACTTTAATTGCGTACTCTTCCAGATATGGGACGAGTGAAAAAGTGGCGGCTTTACTCGCCGAACGTCTATCGGGTGACGTTCGTGTCCAACATATCATAGAAGAGCCGAACGTCACGTGGGAGACGGTAGATCACGTCATCGTCGGGAGCTCGATTCGAATGGGCACGATTCAAGACGAGATGAAGGAATGGTTGACGCTTCACGAAGCACACTTGATGGAGCATCCCCTCGCTTTATATTTATGTGCCGGGACACCGACAGAGTCAGAGCGGATTCGCGAGCTAGAAGAAGCTTATCGTGACACGCTGCGCGAACATGCCTATTTCGTCGAGGTCGTCGGGAGCGGGTACGACTTTGAACGAATGGGATTTTTAGACAAAGCAATCGTCCGCAGGATGGCCAAACAAAAAGAGAGTTCACTTCAACTCGATGACGCCAAACTGAATCAACTCGTGGAAGCCGCTCAAACGTCTGAGCGCACCCGGTCTGAAAATCCTTGAGCGAGTAAATCATGCACATCAATCGGGCTTTTCGTGGAGATGAGCACATCTCCGCTTTTTTTCTGTCCTTCAATCTGATGAAGAGTAAGGTGTTCGAGTTGACGACCGATTTTTAGAGCGATGGGTGCAGATTCTTGGCATCGTAAGTTTTCGATGGTCACTTCATCGGTGCGGTTATCTCCCCCAAATAGTTCGAGGTCGGCTCGGGCTGTGGTAAACCCGCGCACGGAGATTCGTTTCAGTTGAACGCGTCTCGATTTGTATTGAATCGCAAGTGCCGGGTGCTGTTCGTAATCGTAGGTCGGGTCGCCGATCGCAGTCAAACCATGAATCAAGACGTCCTGATAGGCCGATACGACCAGGCTTCGTGGTGAAGATTTTGTATAGAGTGAACTGCGGACCGGCTCGACGGACACTAAGTTTGTGCCTGATAGGAAGCGGGCTGTCTCTGAGTTCGGATCGTCTGCTAAATGATGCCCGATGTGACGGAAGTTAAATGAACGATTGTCATGCACCGAAAGATGGCCGAAGATATGAACGTCGTGTGCGGCGGATGAGGTCCCATGTGCTTTTACTTCAATCCCGCCAAAACACCCTTCACTTTTATTGTTCACGAGTGTGACGTGCCGCGAACCATCATCAATCTCAATCCCATTTGAGTTTGAGAACCCTAAGGTGTGTGTTCGGCCGTGAGGATGGTGACAATAGCAGTTGGTAATATAAATGGCATCACTATGGTGTGTCGTGATTCCGTCATCTCCATAATTTGTCGCCTCGAGATGATCGAGATGGATGTATCGGCTCCCGTTTGCCGCACGAAGCCCGTCCCCTAAGTAATGATAGTGTGGAGAAGTGATGTCGAACGCATGGAGCCCAGCATTTTTAGAAGTCACATGATGCACCCATCCATATGTCACATGGGCAAACGTCAAGGCGCTCGATGTCGTGTCACCGCTCGTCGTCCGTTTCACATCGCCTAATCGTGCGACATTCCAATCGAGCGTCAAGTGGCATACCTCGATATGATGATTTCCTGCAAACGGTGTGGCGTTCCGTAACAATCGTCTATGTTTCGGTGCACGATCGGACAGTTTGAGAATCGTGACGTCTTGTCCTGCACCTTCGAGCACGCAGTTGGAAGGCAGACGAATACCCCGAACGATATAAACGCCTGCTGGGACAAAGACACGACGGTTCGAGCGGATGGCGAGTCGAAAGGCGAGGGTACAATCCGTTTTTCCATCTCCGACAGCACCATAGTCCGTCACATCAACACGTTGTTTCGTCGTCTGCAGTAAATTCAAATATTCGGCATCGAGCCGACGCATCCAGACGGGACGAACGATGCCGTCGACTTGCTCGAGCGGACAGGAGGTGCGGACAGGGGTGATCCGTTCCGTCAATGGGATTCGACACGGGATAGATTGTTGTTGCTCAAAGTAAGAAGCTTTCCGTGTAGTATGGTGCCATTCAAGTGTTTGTCGGATGAGGTCTTCTTCCGACCAATCGGAATGAGAGGCAATCATCGATGCGATTGCGTGTGGGTCTTTAATGTTTTTCATTATAAATCCTCCTAGCATCATCTTCTCTAGCATGTACCCGTTTTACCTTGTTTTTTAGCAATCGGAAGTATTTACTAGACAGAAACATCTAGACGTGTTATATTCAATATGTGCTTAATTAAGAATAGATGGAATCATAATTCACAAGTGCTTGGGATTATTTTTCATTAGATAATCCAAAGGCTTGTATTTTTTTGGTCAAGTTTTTTCTAGTAAGGCACTACTATAACGCATAGCGTTTATTTCAGGAGGGTTCATTCATGAACACAGGTAAAGTAAAATGGTTTAACTCAGAAAAAGGTTACGGCTTCATCGAAATGGAAGGCGGAGACGACGTATTCGCACACTTCTCAGCAATCCAAGGCGACGGCTTCAAAACACTTGAAGAAGGCCAAGAAGTAACTTTCGAAATCACTGACGGAGCTCGTGGACCACAAGCTTCTAACATTGAAAAAATCTAATCTTCCTTTCTAAGGAATATGATACCTGCTCGCAATCGGCGAGCAGGTTTTTTTTGTGTTTAATCCCATAGTTTGAGGGGACAGTATACGAGCGACAAATCATGAAGGCGGAATTTGGAATGAGTGTAAAAGACACAGCGGTGAACTACTTACCACTTATTTGCTTCGCAAATTGAAGTGGGAGCTTCTTGGGAAGACCGTGCTCTTACCAGCCACGGTTATTTACCAAGCTCGTCGGGCAGTCCCTGCCCTGAAGGATTGTCAGTCGGCCAACATCAACAGGTTGAGGCTTGTATTGATGTCACGGTCATGATGCGCGCCACAGGCACACGTCCATTCACGGACATCCACCGTCTTCTTCTCGCCATTTGCTCCACAAGTGGAACAGATCTGGGTCGATGCGAACCATTGATCTGCCTTGATGAGCGTCCGTCCGTAGAATCTTGATTTGTATTCGAGTTGCCGGACGAACTCGTACCAACTGACATCTGCAATCGATTTGGCGACCTGATGGTTCCGCATCATGTCCTTCGACTTCAATGTCTCCACGACAATGACTTGGTTCTCGTCAACGATCCGTCTCGACAGGTTGTGAAGGAAGTCCTGGCGTTGGTTGGCGATCTTTTCGTGTTTCTTTGCCAGAAGTAATGTGGCTTTTTCACGATTCTTGCTCCCGATTTTCTTACGTGACAGCGCGCGCTGTGCCTTTTTGACCTTCGCTTCGGACTTACGAAGGAAACGTGGGTTTTCGATCTTCTCCGAGACCATCGCATCGTTCGTCATGACGGCGAAGTGTTTTAGACCGAGATCGATCCCGACCTTGTTCTCGGCTGGGATCCATGGTTCATCGTCCTGTTTGACGAGGAGGGAGACAAAGAACTTGCCTGTCTTGGTCATCGACACCGTCAATGTCGGGACAATGGCGACCGTGTTGGATGTTGGATGATGAATCGATGAAAGAGAAAGTAACGTGAATAGAATATGGCGTACATATGGACGAATCATGAACAAATGAAAACACATATGTGAAACAGTGAACATGAATGGTATATTGTGAATGTAATCACATTATACATTTATTTAACTTCTTGAAAGGGAGGAATTATGATGTTCACGAAATTTTGGCAAAATCATAACATCGCTACAGCTATTTTGACGGTGTTACGTGTATGGCTCGGTTATCATTGGTTAACGGCAGGGTGGGGTAAAATCACGGGAGGCTTTGGGACAGAAGGATACTTAAAAAATGCGGTGTCACTCGCTTCTGGAGAACATCCAGCCGTTGCTGGATGGTGGGCTGCATTCCTAGAAAACTTTGCGATTCCAAACGCCGGGTTATTCGATGTCCTGATTCCTTACGGTGAATTCTTGGTAGGCTTAGGATTATTGCTCGGTGCCCTCACACGCAGCGCAGCGTTTTTCGGACTTGTCATGAACATGGCGTTCTTACTATCAGGAACAGTCAGTACGAACCCAACGATGTTGATTGTATCTGTCTTGATTTTAGTTGCCGGTCATAACGCTGGAAAAATTGGGGTCGACGGATTGTTCCTTCGCCGTTTTGTCGACACGAAAGTATTACATCGTTCACCAAATCGTCAAATAGCCTCGTAACTTTTATGCGTTCTCTTGTGACAAACCTCTCACGTATCGGCTACGATAGATATAGCCTACAGAAATAAAGGAGAACGCATATGACTACGACTCATTTTAAATGGCTTGGCTACACAGAAGGTGTATCCTTCTTGTTGTTACTGTTCATCGCGATGCCGTTGAAATATATGGCTGGTATTCCACTCGCGGTCAGTATCGTTGGTGCAGCACATGGTTTCTTATTTGTTGCGTATGTGTTCGCGGCGATGTACATGGCATGGCGCTTGCGCTGGGGATTCAAAGTTTTGACGCTTGCTGTCATGGCATCGGTTATCCCATTCGGACCATTTTTATTAGAAAAACAGGTACTCCCGTCAACTGAAAAGACATCGAACTGATTCGTTCGATGTCTTTTTTATGATACGCGATCTATTGACTGAGCTGAATCTCGTTCTGCTCGAATGTCATGACGAATCAGCCCTTGAACGTTTGAATCAATGTTCCTTTGCCATGCTCGACTTGTACAGAAGCGTGGGCCCCATTGACGAGTGTCATCTGAGGGGGTACGTGTCCGCAATCGATATCGAAAAAGATAGGAACGTCTAACATATGATGAAGCTCCTCATATACCATTTCGACCGTATAGTCTTGATGCACAGAGGGGGCGTCACTCCGTCCAAATAGAATACCAGACGTCTGCTCGAACCAACCGGCCCACTTCATTTGAAGAAGGGTCCTTTTTATTGCTGGGACGTTCAGCTCAGCGTTCTCAAAATACCAAAGAATCGGTTCATCGTTCAGGTGATCGCGTTGGAACGTCTTGATGTCTCCATACGGTGTCCCGATTGTATGTAAGAGCACATCGAGACATCCACCGAGCAAACGCCCCGTTGCGTTCTGACCACCAATCGCTTTCCATTCGGTCGTCTCCGTCAGATGAAACAGATGTGGCGTCGGATTATCATGCTGCCATTCGTTTTGGAACTTCTCGGACGAGCGTTGGATGACGGTTTCGTCGGTCTGCGTCGACAATACATCGAGCCAGCGTGAACTCGTCTCGTCCCACATATCGGCACGCAAGTCGACTAAGTTTGGACCGTGGGCGGAGGCGATTCCGGTTTTTAGCGTATACACAAAAAGTAATAGACTCGTATCCGAATAACCGAGCATCCATTTTGCGGACAAGGACTGCCACTCGATGTGATCGAGGATTTCCATTAAGAGTTCCCCACCCCAGGGTGGAACAATCAAGTCGACATTGTCATCTTGAAGTAGAGATGTCAGTTCATGTGCACGGACCCGAGCCGGAGCGGACTTCCCAAATCGTTGTTTCCACGCATTCGGAGTGAATTGCAATGTGAACCCTCGATTGGAAAACTTATGTTCCGCTTGATGCAATAGATGGTGCAGTTCTTCTGGTATACCTGACGAAGGGGCGGTGACACCAATTTGATGACCGGTTAACTGTGGATAACGAATCATGACAACCTCCTGTGGATAAGTGATGTGTTCAGCAGAAAAATGGGTTATCCACATGTGGACAACTAATTAGAGCGCATCCGTTCGGCATGACGCATTCCCCATTCGTTCATCGCTTCGAGAATCGGGATCAGTGTTTTCCCGTACTCACTTAAGCGATAATCGACACGTGGTGGAACTTCTGGATAGACGGTCCGGATAACGATATCCTGTTCTTCTAAGTCGCGGAGTTGTGCGGTCAATATCTTTTGGCTGATTTTTGGTAAGGCGCGTTTCAACTCACTGAAACGCAATGTATCTCCATTAATCAACACGAGGAGGATGGAATGTTTCCATTTTCCTGTAATCAGTTCGAGTGCCGTATCGACTTCACAGCTTGTTATGTTAGTCACGTCGCTCTTCCTTTCCAATAGTATCGTTGAAGTAACTATACCACCTTTTTGTGCCTACTTCTGTATCATCGACCGGACGGGTATAGTGAAGTGGAGGTGATTATGTATGAAAATCGAAAAAATCGAACTCGGTCCGGTAACGCTTCGCGTTCGTGACATTGAACAGGTGACACGATTTTACGTAGACGTGATTGGAATGAGTGTTTTAGAAGAGAGCGAAGAGTCCATTACACTCGGTACGAAGGAACGTCCGCTTGTCATCCTGCACAGTGCCCCTCAAGCGAAGACCAATCCACGGGCGGCAGGCTTGTTCCATTTAGCGATTCTGTTCCCAAACCGGGTAGAGTTAGGAAGCATGTTGGCGCATCTCATTGAGCGACGCATCGAAGTGGGGCAAGGCGACCATCTCGTGAGTGAAGCCTTCTACTTGAGCGATCCAGAAGGAAACGGGATTGAATTGTATGCCGACCGCCCGAAGGATCAATGGACGTACGAGGCAAACGGTCATGTGAAAATGGCGACCGAGCCTGTCGACTATGAATCGATGCTTCAAGCGGCAGCCAATCGCCCGTTTACTGGTTTACCGATCGGAACGAAGATGGGACACGTGCATTTTAAAGTCCGGTCGATTGAAGCAGCGAAACGCTTCTACCATGACCGACTCGGATTTTCCGTTACGACGGATTCTTATCCAGGTGCACTTTTCCTAGCAGCAGATGGCTATCACCATCACATCGGGACGAACGTGTGGGCCCGTCCGAGCGATCCTATGGGAATGGAGGCCGGACTTGAGTCATGGACGCTTCTCGTCAATGAAGAGACGAACCGAGCGTTAGGCGGAACGTCGTCTGAATGGACATTGACTGACGAAGACGGAATTACCGTGCATATTAAAAGAACGGACGCTTGATGGCGTCCGTTCTTTTACGTGTTTAACGTGCGGATGTTTTCTTCTGACCTGAGTTAAACGAGAGACGAAGTCCGCGTTTTTGATACGCTTGCTCGACTCGTTTTGGATTGAGGCTGAGCTCAAGGTGAGCTAGCTTCAAATGTTCAAGTGCCGGCACCGTGACATCGAGTCGAACGAGCTCCATATTGCGCTCTGCTTTTTTGCGTGTTCGTCTCAAGTTACGGGGCACCTCCTCTGACGTCAGTGCCGCGATCGTTTCATTTACTTGTTGTCGTTTTTCACCTTTGATGCTCAAGGCGGAATACAGCTTATCGAGCGAACCGAATCGTTTGATGAGTTGAACCGATTGGCTTTCGTCGAGACCGGCAACTGGAGGAATTCCATCAGAACGGTCTCCTGTCAACGCTTTAACGGCTGACAGTTGCTTCGGTTTCAATCCTTCGTATAGCGCCGCAATCTCTTCTGGGCGAATTTCTAAATGACGCTTGAGCGGCAACGGACGATTATCACGAATGTCACAGCGAGCCTGCATTTGCTGAAGCTCCTGTGTCTGTAACCAAACGGTGATTCGTGGACTGACAAGCTGTAACAAGTCTTTGTCTTTTGTCATGATGACGACAGGCGCACTGCAACTGAATTTACGGGCGATGTGGGCAATTAAGTCTTCCCCTTCATAGCCTTCTACTTGGAATTGTGGGATTCCACTGTCCTCAAGCAGTTGGCGCATGAGTTCCATCTGCGCTTTTAATTCAGGCGGTGTTTGACGTCTGCGACGTTTGTAGCCCGGGTACAGTTCTCGACGCCATAATGTTTCACGTGAGACGTCCCAGACGACGACAAAATGAGTCGGACGATGTCTACGTAGAATCGTCCGAATGAGGCCGGTCATTCCGATGACGGCACTCCGATCGTTTTTGGATACCTCGCGTCCTTTTTTCGTTCGGCTCGCGGCGGCACCATAGTAAGCACTGGCCAGCATGGAGTTACCGTCAATCAAAAATAGTTTGCGTTCCATGCGTAACCTTCTTTCTATTTCTTTCTGTTTAAACCGAACATCTCGCCATGTTTCGGTGATGTTGTGTCATTGAGTGGGTGACACTCAAATAAGCAACATATGTGCAGTATATCACGGTAAGAGTCGAAAATATAGCGACAGTTCGGTGCAAACGTGAAAAACCCTTCTCCATATTTCGGAGAGGGGTTTGAAGAAAGCGTCATTCAGATAATGGTTCTTCCTCTTCGTGAGAGGCAAGAATCAAGTCGACAAAGACGATGCGGTGGTTATCGACTTCACTGACAATCAGTTCATGGTTGCCAGGTAAAAGGAAGCGTTCGCCTGTTCGGGCATTCGCTTTTTGTGATAAAACGAATCCACCGACCGTATCGACGTCATCTTCGATTTCGATGCCGAACCGCTCTTCGAGTTCTTGCGTTAAAACAAGTCCCGAAAGGCGATAATGTTTCGGAGCGACTTCTGTAATTTCAGCCTGTTCGTCTCGATCGAACTCGTCTCGGATTTCGCCGACGATTTCTTCTAAAATGTCTTCAATCGTCAACAGTCCTGCCGTCCCGCCGTACTCATCGATGACGAGACACATCATCGTCTGTGCGTTTTGCATTTTCACCATCGCTTCTTGAAGTGGCGTGAACTCGGTGACGAGCGGCAATTGATGAATGAACGACTCGAGCGGTGCATCATTTTTTGAAAGTTGAGCAGTGAAGAGCTGTTTCGCATTCACGAATCCGAGAACGTCATCACGATCGCCATCTCGTGTGACGGGATAGCGTGTATACTGATGCTCTTCGACAACGGCGATGATCTCTTCGATCGTGTCTTTTTCATCAATTGTTACCATGTTCATTCGTGGAACCATGGCATCTTTGGCAATCCGTTCGTCAAAGGAGAAGATATTTTGTACATAAGCCAACTCGTTTTCATTGATTTCGCCGCTACGGAAACTTTCTGTCATGATGATTTTCAATTCTTCTTCAGAGTGTGCCGTTTCTTGTGCTGTCGTCTGTACCCCGAATAAACGGAGTGTGATTCGAGCCATACTGTTCAAGGCCCGAATAAACGGATAGAAGATTTTTGTGAAGACGTAGAGCGGACGTGCGACAAGGAGTGTCAGTTTTTCCGCTTCATGAACCGCAAGCGTCTTTGGCACGAGTTCACCGATGACGACATGGACGAACGCAATCAATAAGAAGGCAATCAAAAATGATAAGAATGTAACGAGAGAAGGCGATATGTTCAATTGTTCGACCAAGGTGTGGATATACGTTTCGATTTGATCGGCACCAATCCATCCAAGACCGAGTGCAGAAAGCGTGATTCCGAACTGCGAGGCAGAAAGGGAGTCGTCGATATTCTCGATGACCTTTTTCGCGCTGACCGCTTTCTTATTTCCCTCGAGCACGAGCTGGTCGAGTCGAGCGCCACGCACTTTCACAATTGAAAATTCGGCGGCCACAAAAAAAGCAGTCAAACAGATTAAAAGTGCAACGACGAGTAAGCTGAGTAACATGGGACTGTCCAACAATTCCCCCTAAAATCGGGGAGTCACCTCCATTGAGTATAAGTTCAAACGTCTTTCAGGCGTTTCCTGAAAACGAATAGTTTGTTTCAGTATAGTTGATTTGTTTCAAATATTCAAAATGCAGCCAATCATGTTTGATGAAGAGGGGAATGTGGGAACTAAATCCGAGAAGATGAAGGAGGAATTGACATGGCAAACTATCCAGAGTTAAAAGGTAAGGTCGCGGTCATCACGGGCAGCTCGAAGGGGCTCGGTCGTGCTATTGGGGAACGTTACGCAAAAGAAGGGATGAGCGTTGTCCTGAATTACCGCAGCAGTGAAAAAGAGATGGAGAAAGTCATCCGTGGCATCGAGGCAGCTGGCGGGCAGGCTGTCGCCGTGAAAGGGGACGTCGCGGAAGAAGGACTCGCGGAGAAGATGATTGAGAAAGCCATCTCTGAGTTTGGGAAGATGGATATTTTTGTGAATAACGCGGGCGTTCAAGTCGAGGCGAAAACACATGAGATGGAGTTTGATAACTGGAAACAGATTATCGACGTCAACTTGAACGGGACGTTCCTTGGTGTCCGTGCTGCTTTAAAATACTTCGTGGAGCATGAAATCGAAGGGAACATCATCAATATGTCTTCCGTTCACGAAGTCATCCCACGTCCAGGTTATACACACTATGCAGCCAGCAAGGGTGGCGTGAAAATGTTCACGAAATCCGTCGCGCTCGAATATGCAGCGAATCATATTCGTGTCAATGCGATCGCACCTGGGGCAATCGATACACCAATCAACGAGGAGACGATGAGCGACCCAGAAGAGAAGAAGGGGTTAGAAGCGCTCATCCCATCCCACGTCATCGGGAAGCCGGAACAAATCGCGGCCGTTGCCGCTTGGCTCGCGTCGGATGAGTCATCCTATGTGACGGGGACAACCATCTTTGCGGACGGTGGGCTTTCGCTCTATCCGTCATTTGGTCCAGAAAACAAAGTGCAATAAACAAGGGGGTGCGATGATGCACCCTCTTTATACATAGACGTCTTCCGTGCAATCAAACGTGATGTGATGATGTTGGCTCGAACCTTGATGCACCGCGATCGCTTGTTCAAGAATGGCGGATAGACGCTCCGGTTCGTTATGGTACGTCTGTTGTCCAGACTCCATCCGTTGTACATCAAGCAAGTTTGAAATCAAGTCTTCAAGACGCAATGTCTCTTGATGAATCATTCCTAAATACTTTTCGGAACGTTCGGCTGAAAGCTTCCGGAAACGAAGGAGTTCAGTGAATCCGATAATGCTTGTGAGCGGAGTCCGGAGTTCGTGAGAGACGGTCGAAACGAGTTCGGTTTTCAGACGGTCGACTTCGGTCTCGTGTGTCACGTCACGGAAAACGAGCATCGTCCCATGACGCGTCCCTCGCAAGTATATCTTCTCCGCATACATTTGAATGAAGCGCTCTTCCTGATTCATCGAGAACGTGACGCTCTCTTATTTACACTGTCCATCGAACGATCGTTCCATAAATGCGAAAAAGGCACCTTTTTGGTCGACCTGCAGCCCGAGTTCCTCAAGGCTAGCGTCTAAACGATATAAATCGACTTCATTTCGCTTCGTAATCGGTTGATTGAATAAGACGAACAACGCTTGGTTCGCCACTTTTTCGCTTGTGGCGTGCTCGACATAGATGTAGCCATCTGTCGGAACGATGTTGTCAATTGCCCGACTTCATTTTTAGATTGGGCGGCCGCCGATGTCATTGGCTGTCGTTCTCCGGCAAGGCGCTTACTGTTTTCGATCAACTCCTGCAGTTGGCGAGTTAAACGTCTCACATATGGACGGGCGACGATAAAGAGAATGAAGAGGACACCGAGTAAAGAGAGGAGCCAAAGAGCTTGTGCCCACTTCGTATGGGTCGCAAGCTGAGCACGGAGCGCATCCTCTTCTGCGTTCAGTGAGTTCCGGTATTCCGTGAAGACGCTTTCCATATCGACGATGCTCGCACTCATATCCGCGGCACTTTTTGAATTGATTTTGAATTTGCAATCTGCCGGTGGTTCTTTTTGGGGATTCACTTTCCCGAGAGTCGGCATCTTTAAGAATGGTTCGGTTACACTACCGTCCTGTTTTCCTGCTACATAACGTTCGAGGCTCGGCATGACACGTTCCTGATACTCGACAAACAGCGTACGTGCATCGCTCGCGTACGTTTTTTCTTTCTCGGTCACTGCGTTCTGTTCGAACCAAGTCGTCTGTTCGATTTGATTTTCCGTATACACATATACAGCAAGCGACGTGAGGAGGGTCAGTCCGATGAATAAGTAAAAGACGAATAAAAATTGTCTCCCGATCCGTTGGTCAATCCATGACTTCATAAAGACCGTTCCGTCCTAGAATGATGAACATTCCGACTGTGACTAATATCCTACGAGTTTCGTTCTTTCATTGTACAGATTCAACTCTTCAGATGCTAGATATTGAGAAATCAAGGAAATGAACGCTATTATTTATTGAACAGTAGTAGATAGTATGCTATTGTTCTATGTATAGTAGGGGGTGGGATGGTGAATCCTCAATTCAAAAAGGGCGTACTCAACCTGTGTGTGTTAGCACTCGTCGCGGAACAAGACCGCTATGGGTATGAGCTCGTCCAGGCGATTTCGGCCAAAGTGGCCATTTCAGAAGGTGCGGTCTATCCGTCGTTGCGTCGATTGACGATAGAGGGCTATTTCACGACGTATTTAATGGAGTCTGGAGAAGGTCCTCCACGGAAGTACTATCAAATTACGGAACAGGGTCGCAAACACTTAGTTGAATTACGAACGGAATGGGATGTATTCACGAATGGTGTCAATGACTTAATCCGAGGGGGAGACGACAGATGAATGAAGAACAGTACTTGTCAGAGCTCGAACAATTATTGATGAACGTGAAGGTGAAAGATCGGCTTGATATTTTAAGGGACGTATCGGAATATTTCACGAGCGGTCAATTAGAAGGGAGAAGTGACGAAGAATTGGCACGTGAGTTAGGGGAACCAAGCGTACTCGCATCGGAATTACTCGCCTCTGTTGATGTTGAAGAATCGGTCTCGACGCAACCGCTTGCGGTGGTCAAAAGTTCGAACGTAGCCTTCCAGAGCGTCTTCATTCAAGTTCAAAATGCGCAGGTGTTCGTCACCCCGTCACGAGACGGTTATGCTTATGCGACACTTGAGACGGAGACCGACCATGGGGTCGTCATGGACATTATGGGGGACACATTGGAAATCCGGATTGAATCCGAACGTCGTTTCGGTCTTTCGGACCTGTTTTCATGGTTTGGGTCAAAGGCACCTGTACTTCGGGTTGAGTTGCCACATCACGCCTATCATCAGATTCAATTGAAAAATCGTCACGGTTCGAGTGATGTACAAGATCTCCAAGCGGAACGATTCCACGTGGAGAGTGAGAACGGTCGAATCGTCGCACATCACATTCAAGCACGTCATGGTCTCCTGCACACATCGAACGGAAAAGTGCTCGCATCAAGCTGTCACGGTCACGATTGGGAGCTTCATTCCTCGAACGGACGTGTCGAAGCGAAGCATTCTCAGCTCGAGCAGATCAACATCCATTCCTCGAACGGTCGAATCGATGTCGATCACGTCACGGGAGCGGTCGATGCCAAAACTTCTAATGGACGGATAGATTGTTCCGTACAAGCGATTCAAGCACCGATTCGCTTGAAGACGAACAACGGGAAGATTGACTTACATGTCGATGAACGTCCGGAAGATGTGACGATTCGTGCGAAGTCACGAAACGGGAAAGTTGATGTGTTTGGAGAGCGGTCGAAAGAGTGCGTATTTGGAGATGGATCGATTGAAGTGAAATTGACGAGCTCAAACGGAAGCGTCACCGTATCAAGATAAACGTAGCCCCGCCATCGATCGATGGCGGGGCTATACTTATAAATCATGTACCAACACATAGGCGACTCGAACAGGACCATGAACGCCGACGATGAGGTTCATCTCGATGTCGGCCGAGTTCGACGGACCGGAGATGAAATTGACACCGTTCGGGGAATGGAGACCATCTCGGTCGAGTGCGGCAAGCTGTTGTGCCGTTTGCGTCATACGTGGGACAAGGACAGATTTCGGGATGATCGCGATATGGTCTTGCGGTAACAGGCTGATCGTCCGTGATTTTCCAGGCTTCGCATATTGGACGATTGTCGCACTTTCCGCAAATGCCGCATCCGCAATCGTGATTCCGATGTCCGCTCGAGTGGCCAGCTCGCGACTCGCTTCGGGTTGTGACGAATCCCACCAATCAAACGTCTCACTTGTTGCAGGTGCCCAAGCGGAAATTCGCTCATCGTTTTCTGCGAGAATCCGTGTGCCATGATAGCGTTCAATCAAGAGACGAAGCGCATCATCAAGATTCGCAGATTCACATTCCACCAAATCGGTATGGATTCGGGTCGCAACCATGCGGAACGTCTCGAGCAGCTCTTCTTCACTCGCGCCTTTCAACACCTCATCTTGCGGACGATGTGTATATTCCCGTTTTGGCGGTGTGAGCTGGACCTCACGACCGAGTTGCTTGGCGATTCGTTGTAAAAAGTCCTCGCGGTTTGTGATTGTACCAGGATTCATCAGGCATTCCCCCGTTTCTTGAACCAATCTCGGACGGTCTGTTTGTTCGGCTGCGGCAAGTCTTTCGAGTCCGTCCAAGCCGGTAGCCCTTTCTCAATCTGACCCGAGGTGGCGAATGGTGATGTCGCAAACGGTGCGACATGTTCTGCTGCTTCGAATAAGAATGGACTCGAAGCGGTGACGGCAAATCCTTTCATCGCAATCCGCTCCACGAAAGGTGATTGCTTTTTCTCCTCTACGATGACGCGTCGATGTTCAATCAACAGTTCATGCAGCGGAATCTTTACAGGACACGCCTCCGTACAGGCGCCACAGAGACTCGACGCATAGGGGAGTTCTTTATAGTTCTCGTATCCGTCAAGGAGCGGAGCCAAGACGGCACCAATCGGACCTGGATAGATCGACCCATACGCATGACCACCGATATGGCGATAGACGGGACAGACGTTGATACAGGCCGCGCAGCGGATGCATTGCAACACCGATTGGAACTGTGTCCCGAGAATACCAGAACGCTTGTTGTCAACGATGACGAGGTGGAACTCTTCGGGTCCATCGACTTCACCGACTGCGCGCGTCCCAGCGAACGTCGTAATGTATGACGTGAGTCGCTGACCGACTGCGCTTCGACAAAGCATATTGACGAGTACCTCGAACTCTTCGTAAGACGGGACGACACGTTCCATGCCCATGACAGAGATGACCGTATCAGGAAGCGACGTCACCATGCGTCCGTTCCCTTCATTGGTCACAAGCCCGACGGCTCCACTCTCTGCGATGGCGAAATTACAGCCGGTGATGCCGACATCTGCCTTCAAAAAGT
Organism: Caryophanales bacterium; assembly: GCA_902362975.1. GTDB lineage: Bacteria > Bacillota > Bacilli > Exiguobacteriales > Exiguobacteriaceae > Exiguobacterium. Next base: position 27,978 of record CABIYO010000015.1, on the reverse strand, counting down.
CTTTCCGTAGTTCTTGTCGTGCATAGCGTCCAAGTTCAGTCGGATCGTTCGATCCGCTGTAGCCGTGGGCAGTGAACGTCTCATGCACAGCGTCGCGGTCTTTATGCAGGGCCGGGGCGACGATATGAGACGGTGGATCTTCGTCGAGTTGTAAAATCCATTCACCGAGGTCGGATTCGACAACAGTACACCCTTCTTCTTGGAGCGCCTTGTTCAACCCAATTTCTTCTGTGACCATCGATTTTGATTTCACGACATGTTTGGCTTGTTTCGACCGAACGACTTCTCGAATGTAGCGGTTCGCTTCTTCTGGTGTTTCCGCGAAAAAGACACTTCCGCCGCGTTTTGAAACATTCTCGCTCAATTGATATAAGTAATAGTCTAGGTGCTCTAGCACATGTTGACGAATCTCTTCCGAGTGGTCACGGAACGCTTCCCAGTCCCCAAGTTCACCCGCAGCATTCAACCGGCCATCCCGCAGTCGGTTTTGAGCCGAACTGACGGCCTGCCGCATGAACGCATCTTCGATTCCATCTTTTCGCCGATCTTGAAACTTCTCATCTAAGCGAATCCCCATGCTCATGCTTGCTTCACTCCTTCGTTTAAGACTTCAGCAATATGCATCACTTTAATCGGATGTCCCTGTTTATGAAGACGTCCGCCGATATTCATCAAACATGAAGCATCCGCTCCGATCAACACCTCTGCACCTGACTGTAAGATAGAATCGACTTTTTCATCTACCATTTGCACCGACACGTCTGGCATTTTGACGGAGAATGTCCCGCCGAACCCACAACAGTTATGTACGTTCGCGAGGGGAACCATCGTCAGTCCATCGACGTTTCCGAGCAACTTACCGGGAGCCGCTTCGATTCCGAGGAGGCGAGTCATATGACAAGACGCATGATAGGTTGCTTTTGCGGGAAACTTGGCACCGACATCTGTGACTTCGAGCACATCGACGATGAACTGCGTCAGTTCGAACGTTTTGGCGGCGTGCGCTTCAGCGCGAGGACCCCATACTGGATCATCTTGGAACAAATGAGGGTAGTCACGCATCATCATGACACACGACCCCGATGGTCCGACGATATATTCTGCATCTGCTTGTTCAAACGTTTCAATCATGTGCTTGGCAATCTTTTTTGTCTCCTCATGATAGCCGCTGTTGTAGGCAGGTTGCCCACAGCACGTCTGTTCAAAAGGGAACGTCACCTCGCATCCTAAATGTTCGAGTAATTCGACTGTCGCTTGTCCGACGGATGGAAACAACGTATCAGATAAACAAGTGACGAATAAAGCTACATTCGGCATAACCATTCCTTCTTTCCTCAGATGATAGCGATTTCAACATCATTATTTCATAAAGCATAGGAAAGTGACAGAAAAATGGGGAGAAAAACTGATTTATTTGTAAAATCCTGTCTAATTGAAAACGTATCTCACTGAATCGATATTCATCTCTTTTCTGATATAAAACAGGTAAGAAGCACGTATAACAGAAAAAAATCCTCGATACATGACGAGGATTTTCTGTCTAACTTATAGGAAGAACATTTCCAAGATGAAGAGTGCGCCGAACAAGTAGATGAGCGGGTGAACCGTCTCTTTGTTCATTGCTTTGAAGATCGGGTACAAGATGAACCCGAATGCGATTCCGCGTTCGATGCTTCCTGACAAAGGCATGATCAAAATCGTCATGAAAGCCGGGAAGTATTCGCTAAAGTCGCTCCAGTCGATGTACCGGACGTTCGTCAACATGAGTGCACCGACGATAATCAAGGCGGGAGCTGTGATTGCCGCTACGCCAGAAATGGCACCGATAAGTGGGCTGAAGAAGAGTGTCAATCCGAATAACCCAGCGACGATGGTCGTCGTGAGACCTGTACGTCCACCTTGCGCGACACCGGCAGCAGACTCGATGTATGCCGTAGACGGGCTCGTTCCGACGAGTGATCCCCCCATTGTGGCAAGTGAATCGGCAAAGAGTGCACGGTGACCATTCTCAATTGTTCCATCTTCTTTTAAAAGACCGGCCTGTTTTCCGACACCGACAAGCGTACCTGTCGTATCGAACAATGTGACGAGGAAGAACGAGAGGACTGCCCCGAACAATCCGTATTGAATGACATCACTAAATGCCGTCACAGGGTTGACCATGAGTCCCTCGGGAAGCGTCGGCATCGCCGTGACACCATCGATTTTTAAGATGTCCATGAAGTATGCTGCAATCCCAGTGAGTACCATTCCGATGAGTAAAGAACCGGGTACGTTTCGTGAAAAGAGGAGTGCCGAGACGATCAAACCACCGAGTACAAGTAGTACTTCTGGAGAAGACACGTCACCGAGACGCACCAAGTTTACTTCATCAGCAACAATCAAACCTGATAATTTTAATCCGAGTGAAGCGATGAAAAGACCGATTCCGGTCGTGATGGCATGCTTCAACGAGGTTGGAATCGCTTGAATCAACTTCGTCCGAATTGGAGAGAGCGACAAAATTAAGAAGAAGACGGACGAGACGAAGACGACGCCGAGCGCGGCGGACGGCGTAATCTGTTCTTGGGCGACGAGCGTGTAGGCAAAAAATGCGTTGAGCCCCATTCCGGGTGCCACGGCGATTGGTAAGTTCGCATAAAATGCCATCAAGCCTGTCCCGATGAGGATAGCAATGATTGTCGCTGTGAATGCTTGTGCGAACGGAATCCCTGCGTCAGATAGAATCGCTGGGTTGACGACAGAGATGTACGCCATCGTCACGAACGTTGTGATCCCAGCAGTCACTTCCTGTTTAACATTCGTACCATGTTGTTTCAATTGAAAAATATCCATCGATATAACTCCTTATTTCGGTCTATTTCCGAACATTAATTGAGAAAAATGTTAAAACTAACGTTATCAACTTGATGACTATACAAAAATGTTCGATTCCCGTCAATTGTTTTGAGTAAAAAACATGAAAAATGAAAGTTAAAGACAAAAAATGTTCGGAAATAAACTTTTTAAAAAAAGATGCTTGCTCTGAAACGCGTTTCAGAAGATACGATGATATAGACAAAGGGAGGGGAATCGATATGAATCCGACAACGTGGAAGACATGGTGTAGTGGAATCGTATACGAGCTCGTCATCAATCAGTTGTATACACCGTTTGGAAAAATGTTGTGTACCCGTTTCCGTGAAGAGTTTCTTCTTCTGCCGTTAGAAGATCGCTTCCGTCTCGTTCAAGCGATTCGTTGTCAAGTCATCGAAAGAGGTGACAGTCAGCAAGCAGAGTGGGTACACTATATGCAAAGACTGACAAGTTGAGGTGAGATGAATGGCAAACATTCGAGATATCGCAAAGCACGCTGACGTTTCGGTGACGACGGTCTCACGCGTCCTGAACGAGCATCCGTACGTATCGAAAGAAAAACGGACCCGTGTACATGCGGCAATGAAGGAGCTCGGGTATTTGCGAAATCAACAGGCGTTGACGTTGTCGACAGGGAAGACGCAACGAATCGTCGTCATCTTACCTTATTTGAATCATCCGTATTACGGTTTCTTCGTCAATGGGCTCGCCAAGGCGGCGCTCGAGCACGATTATCGCCTCGTCATGTGGCAGACGGAGTATAAATTAAGTGAGGAGCGACAAGCACTCAATTTATTGAAACATCGCGAAGTCGATGGGGCGATCGTCTTGTCGCATGAAATGTCCTTTAAGGAAATGGAGACGTATCGTGCGTACGGACCGATTGCCGTAGCGACCGTCGGCGCACCGGAGACAATTTCGTCCATCCATGTCGATCATTACGCGTCGTTCGTATCAGGTATTCGTGTGCTACAGGAGCATGGATATGAAGAGATTGGAATCATCTTGTCAAGAAGCCATAGTCCGAGTTCCCTTGCGCGTCAGCAAGCCTATTTCGATGAAGTAGCGCATGCGCGTGAGCAATGGATTTGGACGGGCTATTTGACGAGTGAGGACGGTATTCGGCTAGCTGAAACGTTCCTCTCTCAAAAAGAGCGTCCTCGAGCGCTCTTTTTCTCGTCCGATTATGTCGCCCTCGGATTTTTAGGAGAGATGCAACGGCGAGACATCAAGATTCCTGAGGAAGTCGCCATGCTCGGGTTTGACGGACATCCGATTGGTCATGCATTCGGACTGTCGACGATGATCTCACCGAATGAAGAAATTGGGCGACGCTTATTTGAAACGACGCTCGCTGAAATGAATGGTGCGCAACCGGAAACGCATGGCATGACAGTTAGCTATCAAGTTGGCACCACACTTTAGGCAACTTCCTCGCTCGACTCTTTTGAAACGTTTAGAATGAAAGGAGTAGTCGAGAGGAGGAAATGTTATGAAGGTTCAAGTAACAGAAGAAGCGCTCCAATGGTTTAAAGAAGAGATGGAAGTCGAAGCAGGCCAAACGGTTCGTCTATTTGCCAAATACGGAGGTTCGACAGACTTGACGCACGGTTTTTCTGTCGGGGTCATCACAGAAGACGTGAACAATGCGGCTGTTGAGACCGAAGAAGACGGCATTCGTTTTGTCGTGGCGGAACAAGATGAGTGGTTGTTCCAAGGACAAGACGTGAAAGTCGAACTTCGCGGAGAAGAAATCGTCTTCGTGCAGGCCTGACGTTTCAGTTTGTTTACGTTTAGTGAAATGTCGTTTGACGAAATCTAGCTTGGGGAACAGATTACGACAAGTCGGATTTTCGAAAGGATGACACGATATGTCAGACAAAGAAAAGCGTGAACAAGAAGAAAAAGAAAAGTTGAAACGAGATCAACCGGACATCTCCCATGAAGAAGATTCAAAAGGAGATCATTCCGACCTCGAAGAGACAGATGAAGACGAACAAGCATAAGAGCCGAGACACGGCTCTTTTTGTTTGGGAATTGAAAGAAATGCCGTGGGCGTTATAATGGATAAGGGAAAACTATTTAGTGAGGAGAATGAGACATGAGTACAGTACTAGTCTTCGGACATAAAAATCCAGATACCGACACAATCACATCAGCACTCGCCTATGCCGAGTTGAAAAAGAAATTAGGGATGGACGCAGAAGCGGTCCGTCTCGGTGAAGTGAACGGCGAAACACAATATGCGCTCGATTACTTCCGTGTGAAAGCACCACGCTTGATTGAAAGCGTGAAAGATGAGGCGGAAGAAGTTATCTTGGTCGACCATAACGAGTTCCAGCAAAGTGCGGACGGGATTGAAGACGTGCGAATCCTTGAAGTCATCGACCACCACCGTATCGCAAACTTCCAAACGGCAGACCCGCTCTACTATCGTGCGGAGCCAGTCGGGTGTACGGCAACGATTTTGTTGAAGTTGTATAAAGAGCATGGTGTCGAAATTGCTGCGGATATGGCCGGCTTGATGCTGTCCGCCATCATCTCGGATTCGCTTCTCTTCAAATCACCGACATGCACAGATGAAGACATCAAAGCAGCGAAAGAACTTGCGGAGATCGCTGGCGTCGATGCGGAATCATACGGACTTGAGATGCTCAAAGCGGGTGCAGACCTTAGCCAAAAAACGATTGAAGAGCTCATCTCACTCGATGCGAAGGAATTCGCGATGGGCGACTATCGTGTCGAAATCGCACAAGTGAACACGGTCGATGCGAACGACGTCTTGAACCGGAAGGCGGAAGTCGAAGCCGAAATCGCCAAAACGGTTGCAGCGAAAAACTTGGACTTGTTCGTATTCGCCATCACGAACATTTTGACGAACGATTCGGAAGCAATCGTTGTCGGATCAAAAACAGAACTCTTCGAACAAGCGTTCAACGTGACGCTTCAAAACGGATTGGCGACACTTCCTGGCGTCGTCTCGCGTAAGAAGCAAATCGTGCCATTCTTAACTGAAGCGGCAACAAAATAAAAACTCGAAGCCGTGGCCTCGAGCGAATCTGCAGACGTTATTACGTCTGCAGTTTTTGTTAAAAAAAGATCGGGCAATGAAGTCCGATCTTAGGATGATTTTGTTTGTCGTCCGTATGTTCCGAGACGCCATAGCTTCTCAAACGGTCCGTAACGGTGATTCTTCAGCCACCACATCGAGAAGAACGATTGGGCAATCAAAATGGCGATGCTGAGGAACAAGCCTTCGGTTAAGGAAAGCGCTCCGTACGCCCCGAGTGCGATCACTGGCAAGACAATGATCAACGTATGTGTCAGATAGTTCGTGAGTGCCATTCGTCCGAGTGCTTGAAGCGGGGCGAACGTGCGACCTTTTCGAACGGCGATGGTGAACAGGCAGATGTATGTTGTAGCGAGCAGTTTTCCAGAAATCCATACGGCTGCTGAGTTCGTTGACATATAAGAGGCGCCATCACCGTAATGATGCCAGATGATGATTCCCCAGAATGGTATGGCTGCTATTGCGCAGATAGCAGCAGTCCGGGTCAATCCTTGGATACTCCAAGTCAGAAGCTTTCGTTCCCGTCCAATGAAGAGACCGATTAAGAACAGACCGAGAACCTCGATCCCGACAAAAAGTGAATTTTGAATCATAGTAAAAATCTCGTTGTCGAATCGATAGTCTAGCCAAGGACCGAAGCCTGAATTAAAGACCGTCGGGAACGACTCTCCTAAATACATGTATCCAAAAGCCCACTCTACATAGATAGGGGCAACGTTGAATAGTAAGAAACTTACAGTCAATAGTCCCCACGCCCATGCCAGAATGGCGCGGTTGCTCAATCCGTAAAAGAGGGGGAGCAATAAGCCCCACATGGCGTACGTATGGAGGATATCCCCTGACCAAATCGCCAAGTGCGCGAGACCGAATAAGAAAAGAATCAAAATCCGGCGTATGTAACGACTGACCGATTCGCCTCGAGCGTAAGAACGCTCGAGGAAAATCGAAAAGCCGATCCCAAATAAAAGGGAGAAAATCGTATAAAACTTCGTCTGCACGAACAAGTCAAAGAGCGTACGGACGAACAAGTCGCTCCCGTAATAGTCGGGACGACCGAACATCCAGTCGCTCCCGAGCATGCTCGGGATATTGACGAGGAAAATGCCGCAGAGGGCAAACCCTCGGATAATGTCATACAAAATAATCCGTTCATTCGTTTGAATTGGGCCAGCCATACGACACGTCCTTTACTGAATTAGAATACTTTCGTCGTCCACGACTCACAGTTCCAGACATCTGTGACGATATCCTCGTAGAATTCTGGCTCGTGACTGATGAGAAGAACGCTTCCTTTGTACTCTTTCAACGCACGCTTCAACTCTTCTTTCGCGTCGACGTCCAAGTGGTTTGTCGGCTCATCGAGTAAGAGTAAATTTGTTTCGTTGTTTAAGAGTTTACAAAGACGTACTTTCGCCTTTTCTCCACCACTGAGGACAGAGATTTTACTTTCAATGTGCTTCGTCATGAGACCACATTTCGCGAGCATCGCGCGCACTTGTTGTTGATTGAGTGACGGGAACTCGCTCCAAATTTCTTCGATACACGTGTTGTTGCTCGATGCTGCTTCCTGTTCGAAGTAACCCATCTCAAGGAATTCACCGCGTTCGACGGTTCCTTCAAGCGGGTTGATCAAGCCCAGCAAACTCTTCAAGAGCGTCGTCTTCCCGATTCCGTTCGCTCCGACGAGGGCAATCTTTTGACCGCGCTCCATCTGAAGGTCGAGCGGACGTGAGAGTGGCTCATCGTATCCGATGACGAGACCTTTCGCATCAAAGATGAGGCGTCCCGATGTACGTGCCTGCAAGAAGCGGAATTCTGGTTTCGGACGTTCCGCACTCAATTCGATGACATCCATCTTATCGAGTTTCTTCTGACGTGACATCGCCATGTTTCGTGTCGACACACGCGCTTTGTTTCGGGCAACGAAGTCTTTTAAATCCGCGATTTCGGCTTGCTGACGCTTATAGGCGGCTTCGAGTTGCGAACGCTTCATCTCATACACTTCCATGAACTTGTCATAGTCCCCAACATAGCGGTTCAACTCTTGGTTTTCCATATGGTAGACCAAGTTGATGACGCTATTTAAGAATGGGATATCGTGTGAGATCAAGATGAAGGCATTGTCATAGTTTTGGAGATAGCGTTTCAACCACTCAATATGCACTTCATCCAAATAGTTGGTCGGCTCATCGAGGAGCAAGATATCTGGCTTCTCTAAAAGCAACTTCGCGAGCAATACTTTCGTACGCTGTCCACCTGATAAGTCCGTGACGTCACGGTCGAGACCGACGTCTAAAATACCGAGACCGCGTGCGACTTCTTCTACTTTCGCATCGATAATGTAAAAGTCGTTCGAGTCGAGCGTCTCTTGAAGCTCACCGACCTCCGCGAGCATGTCTTCCATCTGTTCCGGTGTCGCGTCCCCCATCTCCATGTAGAGTTCGCCGATGCGCGTCTCCATGTCAATCAGGTATTGGAAGGCACCTTTCAAGACGTCCCGAATCGTCATTCCGCGCTCAAGCACCGCGTGTTGATCGAGGTAACCGACACGGACGTTTTTCGCCCATTCAATTTTCCCTTCATCCGGTTGCAGTTTGCGTGTGATGATGTTCATGAACGTCGATTTTCCTTCACCGTTCGCTCCGACGAGACCAATGTGTTCCCCTTTTAAGAGGCGGAAAGAGACATCGTTCAAAATAGCGCGGTCACCAAAGCCGTGGCTCAAGTTTTGTACCGTTAATATACTCATAATTCGTTTTCGTTCCTTTCAAAATAAACTACCCGATATTGTAGCATGAATTGGATCAAATTAGTACGCCAGTCCGACTGACTCTCGTACGTGTTCCTGTTCTTCAATCGCATGAAGCATGAATTGGGCGACGTCTGCCCGTGAGATGTGTTTCCCGTTCTCTGGCACTTCGTCGATGGCCGTACGATACGTCGAGGTGCGAGGTCCGTCCGTCAATTGCATCGGTCTTACAATCGTATAATCGAATGACGAGTTGCGCCACAAGTCCACGGCTGCCCGATGATCACGGAGCGGTTTTCGAAGCATGAACGTAATGGCTTTCCCGGCAAGTCCCGGTATCTCATTGTCGATACCGGCTGAGGCCAAATAGACGACGCGTGAGATGCCATTCGTCTTCATCGCTGGGATGAGCTTGTCCGTGACACTCGCTAAAAAGTCCGGGTCGCTTAAATCCGTACCGAGACAGCTGACGATCGCATCGTGACCATGCATCGCTTCCGTCAATGCGTCGACATCATATAAGTCGCCTTCGATGATTTCAAGTTGTGGGGTCCGAATCAACTTTTTCTGTTCACGTACGAATGCGGTGACGTCATGACCGTGCTCGATGGCTTGATCGATGAATTGATGTCCGGTCCGACCGGTTGCGCCTAATACGAATAACTTCATAAGGGCAAGGCTCCTCTCTCATATCCAATACATACAGTATACAGCAGTTTCAGAAAAATCGAACATTTCGCCGTTTGATTGCAACCTATTGCATTTCTCGTCAGCTCGTCTACAATAAAGTTTATCTTAAATAAAAAGATTCGCACTCGTATATCAGCGGAAATATGGTCCGCAAGTCTCTACCGAACTACCGTAAATGGTTCGACTACGGGTGGCGCTTGTCGTATGCTGTCGTTGATTTCCATGCGGTTCGTTGCCTCCCGATGAGGGGTGATGAATCGCATTTTTTTAATGGAGGGGACAACAATGAAGCAGTTAGAAGACAAAATCCGTGAAAAGGGTCGGGCCTTATCCGACCAAGTGTTGAAAGTTGACGCCTTCTTGAATCATCAAGTCGATCCCGCACTCATGCAAGCCATCGGCAAAGAGTTCGCAGAACGTTTCAAAGACGCTCAAATCGACCGAATCGTCACACTCGAATCGAGTGGGATTGCCCCGGCAATGATGGCGGCGCTTGAGATGGGCGTCCCGTTTGTATTCGCGCGTAAGCGGAAATCGCTGACGCTCCAAGACGACCTCGTCGAAGCGGATGTTTATTCGTTCACGAAACAGGAGACGAATCGGATTAGCTTGAGCAGACGCTTCGTCTTACCAGGCGAACGTGTTCTCGTCATCGATGACTTCCTCGCGAATGGGGAAGCGGCACTCGGACTGACACAACTCGTCGAAGCGGCAGGTGCAGAAGTTTCAGGTGTTGGCATCGTCATCGAAAAATCGTTCCAACCAGGGCGCGATAAATTGATTGAGCGTGGTTATCGCGTCGAATCGCTAGCGCGCGTCGCGAAATTAGAGAAAGACCATATCTCGTTCGTGGAGGTCGTTCGATGAATACATTTAAGACGGCAAGTCTCGGATTTCAGCATCTGCTCGCCATGTACACGGGAGCAGCCATCGTCCCGCTCATCGTAGGGGGTGCCATCGGTCTTGGTCCAACCGAGCTCGCCTATCTCGTCGCAATTGATTTATTTATGTGTGGGGTGGCGACGCTTTTACAAGTATGGACGACACGCTTTATGGGTGTCGGATTGCCGGTAGTCCTCGGATGTACGTTCACTGCGGTCGGTCCGATGATCGCCATCGGAAGCGCGAACGGGATCACTGCCATTTATGGCGCGTTGATTGCGAGCGGGCTCATTGTCATCCTCATTTCTGGATTTGTCGGGAAACTCGCGCGCTTCTTCCCGCCGGTCGTGCTCGGTTCGGTCGTGACGATCATCGGTCTCTCGCTGATTCCGGTCGCCGTCAATGACATCGGTGGCGGGATGCCAAGTGAACCAGGGTTCGCATCGATGCAGAATCTCGGATTAGGTGGTTTAACGATTCTACTCATTCTTATCTTGAACCGTGTTGGTACTGTCTTCACACGCGCCGCTGCCGTCCTCTTTGCCGTATTGGTTGGAACAGGGGTAGCCGCTTCGCTCGGTCTCGTCGATTTCAGTCCTGTTCGTGAAGCGGGATGGTTCCAAATGGTCCAGCCGTTCTACTTTGGGATGCCGACATTCGATGTGTCTGCAATCCTCGTCATGACGCTGGTCGCCATTATCTCGATGATTGAATCGACAGGTGTATTCTTGGCGCTCAGCGATATCACGAAAAAGCCGATCGGTGCGAACGAATTGACGAAAGGGTATCGTGCGGAAGGTGTCGCAACGATTCTCGGAGGGATTTTCAACAGCTTCCCGTACACGACGTTCAGTCAAAATGTCGGACTTGTTCAATTGTCAGGTGTAAAATCGCGCCGTGTCATCTTCTGGACAGGTGGGTTACTCATCTTACTCGGATTCCTTCCGAAAATCGCCACATTCACGACATTGATTCCAAAGCCTGTGTTAGGTGGAGCGATGCTCGTCATGTTCGGAACGGTCGCCGCTTCCGGCATTCGAATTCTGAGTCAGGTCGATTTTTCGAAAAACGAGAATTTGATTACCATCGCACTCTCGATTGGTGTCGGACTCGGCATCACCGCTAACCCGGCGATTGTCGCCAACATGCCGGAATGGCTTCAATTGTTCACAGATAGTGCCATCGTTGCAGGTTCGTTCACAGCGCTCCTGTTGAACGGATTTTTCCGTATGATGGACCGATTCCGTCCCGGGACAATCATTGCCGAGGAACGGCAAGTCAGCTAGACTGAAGGAAATAGTAGTCTAGGAGGAGTCACGAATGGGGAAAACTGCACTTGTCGTAGGCGCGACCGGCTTGATTGGCCGCGAATTGGTGGAACAGTTGTTAGAGAGTGACCGTTATGATGCGGTCTGGATCGTCGTCCGTCGCTCGAAGCGTTGGAGTCATCCGAAGTTACATGAGGTCGTCGGTTTCGAGGAGATGGATTCGTCCCTTCCGCAGATTGACGACGTGTACTGTGCGCTCGGCACAACGATTGCGGTAGCTGGCTCGCAAGAAGCGTTCAAACAAGTTGATTTAGAATTACCACTTGAAGTCGCCCGTGTCGCCAAGGCACATGGTGCGACGCGCTATGCGGTCGTATCGGCACAAGGCGCATCGTTGCGTTCATCTTTCTTTTATAACCGTGTGAAAGGAGAACTTGAGAACGCATTACGCATCTTCAACTTCCATCACTTGATTATCGCGCGTCCCTCTCTGTTACTCGGAGAACGTGATTCATTCCGCCTCGGGGAGAAAGCGGCCGAGGTCATCAGTCGACCGTTCCAGTCATTCTTGCTTGAGAAGACACCGGAAGTCGCACCGATTCAGGCGCTTCATGTCGCGCGTGCGTTGATCATGGCGTCTGAAGAAGGCGAAGGAATCGAAGTGTTGACGTCAGGGATGATGCAGAGGATGAGCCGATGAATCCATTGACAAAAAAGCGAACGAAAGCCGTCTTGATTGACAGTATCATTGCAGGTCTCGTCAGCGTTGGCGTGGAACAGCTCGTGCGAAAGAAAGTGAAGAACGAGTTCGTGCATACGGTGATCACACCGACACTGCTAACATATGCCATGGAAGCCTGGCAAATGAGTCGAGGTGGACAAACCATCGGTTATAAACTGATGGGGCTTGAATTGACAAACGATGACGAAACGCCTGTCACGGCGAAACAAGCGCTACAGCGCGCCCTGCACCGTGATACTTCGTCAGTCGTTCGTTATTGGAAAGACCGTGCGCATTTCGAACAAGAAGAAGGCGCCGTGCTACCGCACGATGCCCGTTACCATATGCATGTACGTGAAAAGAACTGACCAATATGGCCAGTTCTTTTTTCAATCCTTGATTTTACTTAAGATGGCAGTCGTTAAAGCGACAATCGTCCCGAGGACGAGTCCGTTAGAGAAGACGGTCGCAAGAAGCGGTGGTAATTCATTCATTGATCCGGGGGGCAGAAGCATCGCCCCGGCACCGATGACGAGCGGTAGTCCGACCGTGAGAGATGACGTGGACTGCTTCAATTCAAAGGCGGCCTCATTGATTCCGATGATGATCATTGTTGCGATGAGCGGTGTCACGATCGCATAACCGACAGCGGCCGGGATGCTCGCAATCAATGAGACGAATGGACTGATGAGTGCTAACGCCATCATGAGGGCGTGGGCAATCAAATGCGGGGCACGCTGAACGCTCTCCGTCGAAGAGAGGAAACCAGCTGTCCCGGATATGGCAACAGGACCCGGTGTACCGAACAGACCGGCTACGATTTGACTGACGCCACTGGCGACACCCGATGCGGGAACGTTCCCTTTGATTTCTCGTTTTTCGCGAGAACTGACGATGCGCTCAATCAACTTGATGTTCGCAAGGACGTTCGTCATGAGAAGCAAGGTGATGACGAAAGCTGTCGGCAACAAGTTCCAATCCCATACCCAATTTCCGAACGGAAGAAGTTCTGGTACGAGGAAGAAGGATTCCGAACGGACGACAGGATTTCCAAGGTCGAGTAAATGGAACAGGCCGAACCCGACGAATAGCGTCATGACGAGTCCATATTGTTTAAAGCGACTTTGCTCTAGCGTGAGTGCGAACAAGACGAGACCTGCCGTCGCTACGGCCTGAACGACGTTGATTCCGTCTTCCGTCACCCCAAATCCACCTTTAATGACAGCCCCTGACAATTGAAGGACGAGCAAAATCATATAGACGCCAAGCACTTGCGGTGTAAACAGGGCAAGCATGCGTCTTAAGATGCCGGTGACGGTCAACAACACACCAAGGATTCCGCTCAAAAACAGCATGAATCCGAGTGCTTGCAAGGTCTCTTGCTGACTTCCATATAGGGCGGGACCGATGGAGGCATATAAGGTGAAGACACCCCACCAAATGCCGGCAGGTCCTTCGAGTATCGGGAGGCGATGGCCGAGCAACGTTTGGATGATGCTGAAGAGTGCGAAGATGAAGAGTGAGCGGGATATGAAGGTCATCGTCTCATCTGGTGACAGTTCAAACAAGGCGGCGATGGAGAGTGGTGGTACAATATTTGTAGCTAAAATAAAAATAAACCACTGAATCGACGTGGTTATATTGCTTCTGGTCATGGTGTCCCCCTGATCATGCTTTTTCTTATTAGTGTAACGTTATGATGAAGTGGATGCAAATGGAGGGTATAATGAAGAAATTCTTCAAGTGGACCGCACTCTCAATCGTAGGATTGCTAATCATCGCGGTAGCAGACTTTTTGATTTGGACACAGTTCACGTACAGACCGATGAAGCGACACAGTATGCGGAAGAGGGGAAAGTGGTCGACAATCGTCTCGAGTTCGGCGAGACGACGAGCAAGGTTGGCATCATTCTTTATCCAGGAGCAAAAGTGGAGAAAGAGGCGTATGCGTATGACGGAACACGTTTAGCCGAGGAAGGGTATTTCGTCGCCATTCCATCGCTTCGACTGAGCGAGCTCGTATCCATGTTCAAACACTTCTTTCTATTTCATTCATTAGTAGTTAGACATCAGTCTCCTCTCACGTTACAAGATTTTTCCCAAAAGAAAAACCCTTTTCTCCCAAGTCGGAAGAAAAAGGTGGATCAGCGCCAAAACACAGTGGCTTCGACACCGGCGTGGTCGGAGACGATGGGACCGTTCTCGCCATCGAAGACGACAGCATGACGGGAGACGTGAATGGGTGCATTCGTCAACATCAAGTCGATGCGTAGCGATTTCTTGTTTTCATCCCATCCGGCGATTTTCCCTTGGACGGTCGCATCACCTTCGCGTTCCGTTGCGAGATGGAACAGGTCTTGAAGCCCATTTTCCATCAAATAATCGTATCCTTCGCCTCGAATGAAGGCATCGTTGTTGAAATCACCGAGTAGGAGCGCATGGTCGTCATGCTCGACGCGACGCAGAAGTTCGTCGAGTTGATGCTTCACTGGCTCCTCTTCGTCATGCCACCATCCGAGGTGACACGAGTAGACGGTCGTCGGCGTTTCAGGACCTTCAATCACGGCTTTGACAATTTTACGGGACTTGTAATTGTCAGGGTCCGTCGTCTTGGATACGAAGAACGACTCGGTCGATAGAAACGGTGTTCGCGACAAAATGGCGACGCCTTCCTCGTAAATGTCATATCCGTAATGGGCAAAGTCCCATGTCATGTGATAGTGAAGATCTAACTCTTTCAGGCGCTCGACGAGGACGTGTGCGAAGTTGTTTTCACGGATGTTCCCATAGATGAGGGGGGCCTCTTTATGTTGATTGACTTCTTGAAGCGCGATGAAGTCATACTCTTCGCTTGCGATACGTTCGACAATCGCGTCGATTTTCTCTTGTTGGCGGTCTTCTAACCAGGCATGACAATTGAGCGTTAAAATATTCACGATAGTCCTCCTTTAGAAAAAGGCCAACTCTCGAGCGAGTTGGCCAGTAGATTATGCACCGATGACGTCTTGAATGTCTGATTTCAATACGTCGGCTTTCGGGCCATAGATGGCTTGGACTCCACGGTCTTTCACGATAAGACCCATAGCGCCATTTTTCTTCCATTCTTGTTCGTCCGAGACGAGTGTAACGTCTTTCACGGTCACACGAAGACGAGTCATACATGCATCGACATCCTCAATGTTTTCTTCTCCACCGAGAAGTGCGATAATCCCC
The DNA here is from genome assembly GCA_902362975.1 of Caryophanales bacterium. GTDB lineage: Bacteria > Bacillota > Bacilli > Exiguobacteriales > Exiguobacteriaceae > Exiguobacterium. Next base: position 12,529 of record CABIYO010000015.1, on the reverse strand, counting down.
ATGACTTGTTCGTTGCCTGTAACGGATGATTTTTCTGTCGTTTCTTCCATGTAGTTCCCGTTACGTCCTGGCGTCGGTAGATTCATCTTCTTAATGAAGAAGTTGAAGACACCAAAGTTGAGGAAGAAGAACACGACAGAGACGAGCACGAAGTTGATCAAGTCTTGAAGAAGTCCTGCTTTGACAATCATCGGAATGCGCGTCAAGAGTTCAATTGCACCGAAGGCGTGTATGCGTAGGTCGATGATATCTGCCAATGCGAAGGCAGCACCGGCCATGAGTGCGTAAACGACATAAAGAACTGGTGCGACGAACATAAACATGAACTCGATCGGTTCTGTGACACCTGTCAAGAAGACAGCGAGTCCGGCTGATAAGAACATCGGCTTGTATTGTGCCTTCTTATCCGCATCGACGTTGCGGTACATCGCATATGCGGCACCAATCAATGCAGCGAATGACAAGATGACTTGACCGACTTTGAAACGTGCTGGAACGACATCAGCGAGAAGGGCATTGTACGCAGCCGTATCACCAGCAGCACGCAAGTTGACGAGGTCTGTTACCCATGCTAACCAGAGCGGGTCTTGTCCGGCAACGACCGATCCAGCTGTCGCACCTGTTAAAATCGTATACGTTCCACCGAGCTCCGTGTAGTTCATTGGTACCGTGAGCATGTGGTGTAAACCGAACGGCAAGAGGAGACGTTCGAGCGCACCATAAATGAACGGAGCGAGGACTGGCGCCGTGTTACGTGATGTGGCAATCCATTCACCAAAGCTGTTGAGCGCACCTTGGATGGTTGGCCATACAATCGATAGAACGAGGGCAGCAACGACAGAACCAAGGATGACGACGAATGGTACGAAGCGCTTCCCGTTGAAGAACGAGAGGGCGTTCGGCAACTTGTTGAAGTTGTAGAAACGGTTGTATAGTGCACCACCGAGGAAACCGGCGATAATCCCGACGAACACACCCATGTTGAGGGCAGGTGAGCCGAGTACAGATGTGAAGTAGTCAGCGACGACAAGGTTCGCACCGAAGAGTGACTCGATGGTCGCTTCTGGGTCCTGAAGCATGTCGCCGTTGACACCGAAGATAGCACCTGTGACACGGTTGATCAAGATGAAGGCGAGAAGTGCTGCGAATGCACCGCCTGCACGATCTTTTGCCCACGAACCACCAATCGCGACTGCGAAGAGGATGTGTAAGTTGACGATGATGCCCCAACCTAAATCTTCAATGATACGAGCTGTTGTTAATAAAATACCGACATCTCCGGCTGACATTCCAATCAATTTTCCGATGGAAATCATCAAACCGGCAGCTGGCATAACGGCGATGACGACCATCAAGGCCTTACCGAGTTTCTGCCAGAAATCGAATGAGATCAATTGTTTCATGCTATACGCTTCCTTCCTGTGAGGGTGTGTTATCTATTTTGTGTCTACCAATAGTGCAATCGCTTGCATAAATGATTGTAATCGATTGCATAAATTCATGCAACCGTTTTCGCTATTTTCATTTGTTTTCATTTTTTGAAGTGTAACGGGTAGATATCAGGTGAACTTGTCAGTCGAATCGAATCTAGCTACAATATGATAGGTTGAAGGGAGCGAGAAAGATGGGTTGGAGACAGACGACATCTGCTTTGACGAAAGACGAGCAGATTGAATTAAAAGAAGAGTTGTTGCGGAAGGGTGTATTGCAGGAAGACGATCTTCCTCTATATGAGATGCTCATGCCAGATCGCATCAAACGGATGTATGAAGTATTGAATACACGAACGAATCATATCACGATTTTGACGGAGGGTGTGGACGATCCGCATAACCAATCTGCCGTATTGCGTTCGGCAGATGCGTTCGGGGTGCAGACGTTGCATGTCGTCGAGGGACGGGCAAAGTTCAAACCGAACTCGATTATCGCCAAGAGTGCCGACCGTTGGGTGGACGTCGTCGAGCATGGCTCTATCGAAGAGGCAATTGACGCTTTAAAAGAAGACGGTTATCAAGTATATGCGACGGCATTGAGTGAGGAAGCAATTCCGCTCGAAGAGGTGGATGTGTCGAATCCGACCGTTCTTCTATTCGGGAATGAACATAGTGGTGTGTCGGAAGCGGCACTGAAGAAGGCGGATGGGAACTTTGTCATTCCGATGCAAGGATACGTTCAGAGTTTGAACATCTCCGTGGCAGCGGCGATTTCATTATACGATGTCACGACACGGTCGCGACATATCGTGACGGAGGGCTATGAACTGCCTGTCGAGGATCAGGCACGTATTTTTAAAGACTGGATGGTCAAGAGTTTGCCGAAACGTACGCTTGGACTTTATAAACAAAAAGGTATCACAGCTTTTGAACGGGAGACAGGAAATTCAGAATGAATGGCGAAATGAACAGACGTACGGAGTCTTTGTCCAGAAACTGAAAGGGGATGGCACGATGAGTACGACGAGTTCATTTATCGTAAAAGATGTGACGAACAACTTTAAGGATTTTGAAGAGGACTTTTTCCGACTATATCGCACGTTATATGGTGACCTCGATCAGTTGCGATTTAAAGAGCGTTTGTATCGGCACGCCAATCCGTTAGTGCTCTTAGCCTTTTCGGAAGAGCAGCTGGTCGGCTTTAAAATTGGTTATGAGGCGGAGCCTTATCGGTTTTATAGCTGGGCGGGCGGCGTACACCCGGACTTCCAAAAGCATGGTATCGGTCGCAAGCTGATGGACACGCAACTCGAATGGGTCGAAGCGCAAGGGTTCCATTCGATTCGGACGAAAGCACGCAATACGAACAAAGGGGTCATCATTTTGAACCTCCTTTGCGGATATGACATCATGGGCGCCTACACCGAAGATGGCGAGCCGCGCATCATGATGGAGAAACAACTGAACAGTTGAATCGATGCCGCGGTCGTGTGATCGCGGTTTTTTTGTTGAAACCGATTCGACTGAATGAACGTACTTAAAGAAAAGGGGGAATTTGAAATGTCTACTTTAGAATTTGGGGCGGACCCATTTTTCACGATCATCAATTTATTCTTTCCACTTATGTTTTTCACCATTGTTGGACTTATCGCATTTGGTGTCATCAAATCAAGTCGAAGTTACTCTAAAACATCAAATACATTGAAGGACTTACAACGCTTCGCCTCACAGCTTGCAGATGACCCAGCCGACGAGACGGCTGAGCGATTGGCAGACTATTTACGTGGCGTCGATTCCTTCCCGATTGAACGGACACGCATGGAACCGTTTCGTGTCGCACTCGGATGCTACCAATTGGTGATGGAGTCGAGCACTGTTCGCGAAGAGACAAAAGAGCGGGTCGGTCGTCAATATAAGCGTCTCGGGATTTTGGACGGAGAAAAATTTGCTGATGAGGCACCTCCACGTCGACGTTCTTCTTCATCGAGTCATCATGATATCCATCACAATCACCAGGACCATATGTAAAAAAGCGAAGGGAATCCCTTCGCTTTTTTACATATATCGTGATGCATCAAATTCAATGTCAGTCTGATAACGGACGGCCTGAATGGCACTTTCGATTCGAATGGCACGCTTCTTAATATCTCGTGCTTTCAAGCGATATAGTTCGGGGTCATATAAGGCGTGTTTGATCACGGCACCTCCGTGCACATAGTCTTTCTTCGGACGAAGCGATAATTTCTCATAAAGTCGTGCCTGGACACGTAACTGAATGGCAAGCTCGATTGCCTCGACGAGCGGGAGCGGACCGTCATGCGTCTCAACGACGGCTTGGACGTTCGCCTCTTGAATGAGACGGTCGAGCTGACGTAAGTCTAGACGAATGTGTTCAAGTTCCATCTCGATGTCTTGAAGGGAACGGGACTGAATGGTCGGAATGGATTCATTCGCTTGAAGCGAGATGAACGCCACATGCTCAATCTCTTCGGTCAATGTATCGATTTGCTCATGGAGCAACTGTTTCAATGTTAGGGCATCTGCAAGGTTCATATCGATTTCCTCCTTCTGCTTTTTCTAACCGTACCACATCGAGATGGCTGAAAAAAAGGTGGATGACATCCTCGATTACGGGAATAAAACCAAATAGAGAGGAGGAAGACGATGAAGAAGTGGAAGATACAATGGATGATTGCACTCGTCCTACTCCTGTTCGGGACGGCGACATTCCTTTATCAGTGGGTTGATGTAAGCCCAGGCGATATACGGGACTACATCATTCAATTCGGATGGTTGGCTCCGTTCATTTACATTTTATTGTTCACCGTTCGTCCGCTCATCTTGTTTCCCACGTCCGTCTTGTCGGTCGCCGGAGGATTGGCGTTTGGGATGTTACCAGGCGTCATCTATACCGTCATCGGGGCGACGCTGAGCGCGCTTGTTGCGTATTATGTGGCGATTTATTTCGGCGATCGTTTCCTACATCACTTCGAATCAACGAATTACGAAGCCATTCAGCATAAAATCGAAGAAGATGGTTTCTTTTATGTCCTCATCTTACGTTTCATCCCGCTCGTCAATTTCGATTTGGTCAGCTATGCTTCTGGTTTGGCAAAAGTAAACGTACTCGCCTATCTGTTTGCGACCGTCATCGGTATGATTCCCGGGGCGGTTGCGAACAATTTTCTCGGGAGTAGCATCGCCAGTGGGGATTGGATGCTCATCGCCTTGGCATTTGGAATCATGCTCGTGTTGACGCTCGTTGCAACCGTGTTCCGCGAACCGATTAAGCGACAGATTCATCGCTATCAAAAAAAATAGGCGACTCCAGATGGAGCGCCTATTTTTCAATTAACGGTTGTCGACCGTCTCTGGATACAGGTCATGGTTGAACAGGCGATGCTCCGCCATTTTTTCATACTTCGTACCCGGTTTTCCGTAGTTGTAGTACGGATCGATCGAGATACCGCCACGTGGTGTGAATTTCCCCCACACTTCGAGATAGCGCGGTTCCATCAATTTCACGAGATCTTTTCCGATGACGTTGATGCAGTTCTCGTGGAAGTCACCGTGGTTTCGGAAGCTGAACAAATACAACTTCAACGACTTCGACTCGACGAGTTTCTCATCCGGGATGTACGAGATGTAGATGGTTGCGAAGTCCGGTTGGTTCGTGATTGGGCACAACGACGTGAATTCTGGTGCGTTGAATTTAACGAAGTAGTCGTTCTCAGGATGACGGTTCGGGAACGCCTCCAGGACGTCTGGTGTGTATTCAAAAATATAAGGGACGCTCTTCTGTCCGAGGAGCGAGAGGTCTTGTAAGTCTTCTGGTCTCATGTTTATTCTCCTTACACGCCACGTTCGTTGGCGTACAGTAATGTGTGTAGTTGTGGCAGGACGCGGACACTTTGCCATGACGGATCACGTGCAACGTCTTCCCATAGTTGTTTCAAACGACGGAGCTGGGCATCGGTGATGTCGCCGTCTGCACCAGGCTCCGGGTTACCGGCCGACAAATACATGACGTCCGGTGAGTAGCGCTGCTGCACTTCTTTCGCGTAGGCAAGGTCCACTTCATCAAAGACAGCAACTTTGAATGTCGTCTGCTCAGGGCGCAATTGTTCGACGATAGCGTCGAGTTGCTCCCAGTTCGTTTTCATACCAGACGATGGAGGTTTTGGACTGAGGGTCACGTCATCGATTTGTGTGAGCCAGTCTTGATAGCGGCTGCCTTGCGTCTCGACGGCGAGTGTGACGCCTCGTTCTTTCAACTTCACGACCAGGTCTTCCATAGCCGCGATAAGGAGTGGATTGCCACCCGAGATGGTGACGTAATCGTACATACCAAGTGCATCTAGGCGAGCAATCACCTCATCGGCTGTCAACATGTCCGGTTTTTCTGAACCGTCCCACGTAAAGGCGGAATCGCACCACGAACAGCGATAATCGCAACCGGCGGTCCGAACGAACATCGTCTTTTGTCCGATGGCGCGTCCTTCTCCTTGAAAGGTCGGTCCGAACACTTCAAGAACAGGGATTTTCACGATTCCACCAACCATTCACGGCGAAACTCAGCGTAAGACGTTGGCGTTTCATACAGACGGACGAACTCGACACGGACGTCGCGTTCATTTGGCAAGTGTGTCGCCAGTTGTTCAAAAATCCAATAACACATGTTTTCTGCAGTTGTATTCATATAAGGGAGTGACTCGTTCAAATAGCGATGATCGAGATACGGCTCAAGCTCTTCTTTGAAGATCTTTTTCAAGTCACCAAAGTCGAGTGTCATGCCGCGATTGTCGAGAAAGCCGCTGACACCCATCTGGAGCTTATACGTATGACCATGGAGGGCACGACATTTGCCGTCATAGTCAAAGAGATGGTGCGCCGCGTCGAACGTTACTTCTTTGACGATTTGAACACGATGCGGACAGTAGATGAGCGATCCTTCTTGCTTTGATTCGACACTGGTCGGAGCGAGGAATGGAGCATGTTTCATACGCGCACCTCCTCGTAAGCTCTGAGTCCGTTTTGACGAAGCTTACACGCCGGACATTCTCCACAACCTGAACCGATGACACCGTTGTAGCAAGTGAGCGTGCGTTCTTTGACATAGTCAAAGGCACCGAGTTCGTCGGCGAGAGCCCACGTCTCTTTTTTATCGAGCCACATGAGCGGTGTGTCGATGACGAATGGATAATCCATTGCTAAATTGAGTGTCACGTTGAGTGATTTGATGAATTGGTCTCGGCAATCCGGGTAACCTGAAAAGTCCGTTTCACATACACCGGTCACGATGTGATGCATACCGAGTTGTTTGGCCATGACGGCCGCAAACGATAAGAATAGATGGTTGCGTCCATCGACGAACGTGTTTGGGACGTCCGCATTGTCGATGTCGAGATCGTGTCTCGTGAGCGCGTTCGATGTGAGTTGTCCGAGTAGGGACAAGTCGAGGATGTGGTGTGGGACATCGAGCTCTGCCGCAATTTCTTTGGCGACTTCGATTTCCGCATCATGGCGTTGACCATATGCGAACGTCACTGCCTCCACATGAGAGAATTGTTGTTTTGCCCAAAACAGGCAAGTGGTTGAATCTTGGCCACCACTGAAGACGACCAATGCTTTTTCGTGTTGCATGAAGCACACTTCCTTTTCGGTAGTTTTGATGTCGGAGGAGGTTACGAACTCCGGAGGTCACCCTCAAGCATATAACTTATCATAAAAAGACGTTTGACAGGGAGAAAGGAAGCGAGTATAGTAAAAAACATCACTGACATGCTTTTGTGCATAAAAGCGTTTAAGCGGTTAGGCGAAATAATAAATAATGAAGATATAACGAAAGGAGGGGACGTCGATGCAGATGAAAGGAAAAGAAGCTGTATTCGTCGTGTTGATGAGCGGGATCACCTTGCTCGCACTGATGTTTTTGGCCAAAGCGACGCCACATATGGCGATTTTTGGCACAATGGTAATAGTAGGTGGATATGCGTATTATCGTTCACGCGACTTCAAACAGATTGAAACGGCGATGATCAACGGAATTCGTGAAGCGATCATGCCGGTGTTGATTTTGTTGTTGATTGGGATGCTCATCGGAGTATGGCAAATGTCCGGGACGGTCGCGACGATCCTCTCCATCGGTCTAAATACAATCTCTGCTGAATGGTTCTTGCCGAGTGTCTTATTGATCACGATGATCGTCTCGACATTCACAGGAAGCGCCTTTACAACCGTCGGAACGGTCGGTGTCGCCTTATTCGGAATCGGAACGGCGCTAGGCATCTCGCCAGCGCTCGCTGCAGGTGCCATCGTGTCGGGCGCCCTCTTCGGAGACAAGATGAGCCCGTTGTCGGATACGACGAACTTTGCGCCGGCAGTGGCGGGTGTCAAACTGTTCGACCACATTCGCTTCATGATGGGGACGACGATTCCAGCGTTCATCATCACGTTGATATTATTCACGTTCCTCGGACGTAGCGGTCAAACTGCCGACACGGCACAAATTGCAGAGGCGCAAGCCGCGCTCAGCGGACGGTTTGACCTCTCATGGCTCACGTTGATTGCCCCTGTACTTGTCGCAGTGCTTGCGTTCCGTCGGATGCCGGTCTTACCGACGATGCTCGTTGGGATGTTCGCGGGTGTGTTGACGGCCGGTTTTGTTCAAGGAAACTGGAGCATCTCGAACTGGCTCGGTGTCATGCAGTCGGGCTTCAAGTCAGGTGTCGAGAATGAAACGATTGCGAATGTACTCGATCGTGGTGGTCTTGAATCGATGCTCTGGTCGGTCAGTCTCGTCTTGATCGCCCTTGCATTCGGTGGCTTGTTACGTGAACTCGGTGTCTTCCAAGCCATCGTTGAATCGTTGCTCGAGCGTTTGAAGTCACCAGGGAGCTCGGTCCTATCAGTCGTCCTCAGTTCAATCGGAGTCAACTTGCTCGCGGGAGAACAGTACTTGTCGATTCTCTTGCCAGGTCAGGCGTTCAAGCAAGGGTTTATCGATCGTGGGATCGACCCGCGCTACTTGTCACGGGCACTTGAGGACGGTGGAACGGTGATCAACCCGCTCATTCCGTGGGGTGTCTCGGGAGCATTCTTCGCGGCGACACTCGGCGTGCCTGTATTAGAATACGCACCATTTGCGTTCTTCCTTTGGCTCAGCCCGGTCTTCTCCATCATTTTGGGATACGTCCGATTTGGAAAGCAACATGAATCGCTCAAAATAGCATCATAACGTCCAGGTGTCCTGCCATGCAGGGCATCTTTTTTGTGTGCAAGCTACGATTTTTGAGAAAATGAAACAAATGGAGGTGGAGCCATGAAGCGACTCGAGTTAGCATTTTATGAACAACCGACACTTGACTTGGCGCGTGCCTTACTCGGCCAATATTTGGTGAGGTGCCATCCAGAAGGTGACATCATCGCGAAGATTGTCGAAACGGAAGCTTATCTCGGTACCATCGACCGAGCGGCGCATAGCTTCGGAGGGCGTCGAACGAAGCGAACGGAAGTCATGTTTGGGAAACCTGGACATGTGTACACGTATCAGATGCATACGCACACGCTCCTGAACGTGGTCAGCGGTCCAGTCGGCACACCGGAAGCCGTCTTGATTCGAGCGATCGAACCGATTCAAGGTCAGACTTTCATTGCTTCGAACCGTCCCGGGGTGAAGCGATATGACCAGACGAATGGACCAGGCAAGTTGACGAAAGCACTCGGAATCACGATGGATCTATACGGTCATTCCTTTCAACAAGATCCACTCTACATCGCGGAGGGTGAGGCAGGAGTAGTGTTTGAGGCGGGTCCACGCATCGGGATTCCGAACACGGGTGAGGCGCGTGACTACCCGTATCGCTTCTTTGAACGCGACAATCCGTTCGTCTCGAAGTTCCGTTGAACGCCACTTGAGATGTTTAAGTGATTCATCCCTGGGGAACAGTCCATATGTGCATAAAACAAAGAAGGAGTGTTTAGAATATGGCAAAAGTAGCAACGCTCATTACAGATATGTTTGAAGATGTAGAATTCACGGGTCCCCGTGACGCATTGGTGGAGGCGGGACATGACGTCGTGACGATTGAAAAGAAAGCGGGTAATACGGTAGTAGGGAAACAAGGGGAGGCGAAAGTGAAGATCGATCAATCAATTGACGATGTATCGCCAGAAGATTTTGATGCTCTTCTCTTGCCGGGCGGGTTCTCACCTGACTTGTTGCGTGAGGACGAGCGTTTCGTTTCCTTCGCGAAAGCCTTCATGGATGCGAAAAAGCCTGTCTTTGCCATCTGCCACGGACCACAGCTGTTGATTACGGCGAAGGCGTTAGAAGGTCGTGACGCGACCGGCTACAAATCGATTAAAGTCGACATGGAGTATGCTGGAGCGAAATATGCGGACAAAGAAGTTGTCGTCTGCCAGAACCAGCTCGTGACGAGCCGCCAACCAGATGATATTCCAGCATTCAATCGCGAGATGCTCAACTTATTGAAATAACACGTCGACCACGAGATTCGTCTCGTGGTTTTTTTGTGTATTCGGGAATAGACAAGTAAGGAGGAGATTTAAATGAAAAAACGAGCACGTTCACCAAGTTAAGTTCGTCGAAACATTATTTGGTTAGGGTGGATTCGTTGGTTTGAAGGACTGATTCCCGCATACGTGATTGAACGGTTGTTTTGGGAGTCACGAGGCATCACCACTCAAGAAATCGTCTACTTGGAGATGATTTACGCGCTCATCATCGTCTTGTTCGAGGTTCCGACCGGCGTGTGGGCGGACCGGACGACACGGCGTCGGCTTGATCCAGGTAGGTGTAGCCTTGGAGTGGTTATCGTTTTTGGCTCTTGCATCATCAGGTGCCTCTTCCGATATCCGAGCGACGACCGAATCATCTGTCTCGATGCGATGGCATCGCGGTATCCTTGTGTTGGGGTTTGTCTTTATTGTAGGAACGACAGCGTCGCTATTTTTGGCGTTCATCTTAATCGGACTTGTCGTTTGGTTCGTTCATACGACTATCCGCTAATCTTTACAGACATGGGTCATAAGCCATGTCTGTTTTTACGTCTTAAGACGGACGAAAGATTGTATCGAGAAGTGTATAATGAGAACAATCTTGATGAATCAATAGGAGAGATAAACAGTAATCAAAAATATAGACAAATGTAGTCATAAGTGACAAAATATACTTATGAAACAATATAAACCAAAAGAATTCGCAGAAATGATTAATGTGTCCGTAAAGACGCTTCAAAGATGGGATAAAGAAAGCGTATTGACTGCTTGCCGAAACCCTAAAGGAAGAAGATATTATACAGAGGAACAATATCGACAATATATGGGTATTCCAAACGAAAATAAAGTAGGTAAGACGGTTATTTACGCTAGAGTTTCCAATCAAGGGCAGAAAGACGATTTAGAAAATCAAATTGAGTTTTTGAAAACATTTTCTAATGCCAAAGGGATGATAATTGATGAAATTATCACAGACATTGGAAGTGGATTAAACTACAACAGAAAGAAATGGAATAAATTAATTGAAAGCTGTATAGAGGGTAATATTTCAACGATTATTATCGCACACAAAGATAGGTTTGTTCGTTTTGGTTATGATTGGTTCGAAAAATTTCTTCGTAAGATGAAGGTGAACATAATCGTTGTTAATAATGAAAAACTTTCACCACAAGAAGAATTAGTCCAAGATTTAATATCTATTATCCATGTGTTTAGTTGTAGGATATATGGATTAAGAAAATACAAAAAGAAAATGTCGGAGGACAAAGATTTATGGGAAGAGCCTATTTAATTGAAATCAAACCGACAACTGAACAAATAACCAAAATAAATCAAACTATCGGCACGTGCAGATATGTGTACAACTTATATCTTTCTAAAAATAAGGAAACGTATGAGAAAGAAGGTAAGTTTATAACAGGCTATGATTTTTCGAAATGGCTGAATAACGTTCATACCAAAGAACATGATCAATGGATTAAAGAAGTGTCTAGCAAAGCTGTTAAGCAAGCTATTATGAATGGAGAAAAGGCATTCAAAAACTTTTTTAAAGGATTAGCCAAATATCCTCGCTTCAAAAAGAAGAAAAACCAAGATGTCAAATGTTATTTTCCAAAGAATAATAAAACAGATTGGAAAATTGAAAGGCATCGAATTAAGATTCCAACGATTGGCTGGGTAAGGCTAAAAGAGTATGGATATATTCAAAAAGATGCAACAGTAAAAAGCGGAACTCTTTCTCAACGAGCAGGAAAGTATTTTGTATCTATTCTGTGTGAAGTAGAGGAAATACAAGCAAGACCAAAGTTAGAAGAAAATGGCTTAGGCATTGACTTAGGTATAAAAGAGTTTGCTGTTCGTAGTGACGGGAAGATTCATAAAAACATTAATAAAACAAGGAATATAAGAAAGTTAGAAAAGAAGTTAAAACGTGAACAACGCTCTTTGTCACGAAAATATGAAAATCTAAAAAAGAGAGGTGAAAAAATTGTTACTAAAAGAGCAAATATAGATAAAAATATTCTTAGAGTGCAAAAGCTACATGCTCGATTATCCAATATTAGACTAGAGTATGTAAAGTCAATTGTGGATCAAGTGGTGAAAACCAAGCCACGATACATCACAATTGAAGATTTAAATGTAAAAGGCATGATGAAGAATCGTCATCTATCAAAAGCTGTTGCACAACAATGCTTTTATACGTTTCAAACATGGTTATTAGCCAAGTGTAAAGAATATGGGATTGAATTGCGTCAAGTAGACAGATTTTATCCATCTTCTAAATTATGCTCATGTTGTGGACAGAAGAAAGTGGATTTAAAACTGTCTGATAGAACGTATAAGTGTGATTGTGGAAATGAAATTGATAGAGATTTAAATGCATCAATCAATCTTTTACAAGCAAAAGAATATACGATACTAACTTAAATAGATTGTATATATGTACCGATGGCTTAGTCGGGAATTTACGCCTGTGGAGAACTATGCAAACGATAGTAGCGAGTAAGTGGCGAGGTCGGGTTCGTAGAAGCAGGAAAACTCTAGAAATATACATTTGTCTATATTTTTAGTAGCAG
>CABIYO010000014.1 GCA_902362975.1 Caryophanales bacterium | reverse complement strand
AGGACTTCCTTCACAAACTGTCGAGACGGATCGTTGACGAGAACCAAGTCATCGTCGTGGAGACATTGAAGTCGAAGGACATGATGCAAAACCATAAGCTCGCCAAGTCCATCGGGGATGTCAGCTGGCATGAGTTCGTCCGTCAACTCGAATACAAATCAAACTTCTACGGACGGACGCTCATCAAGGCGGACCCCTGGTACGCATCGACACAAATCTGTTCTTCTTGTGGCGAGAAAGGTCAGAAGAAAGCGATGGACGTCCGTGAATGGACGTGTGCCTGTGGCGCGCATCATGACCGAGACATCAACGCGAGCATCAACCTGTTGATGTTGGCAAACTAAGACGAATTCCTTCAGGGTGGGAACCACCCGACGAGCTTGGTAAACAATCGTGGCTAATAAAAGTACGTTCTTCCCAAGAAGCTCCCCTTCAATTTGCGAAGCAAATAAGTGGCGAGTAGTTCACACCATACTGCTTCATTCTATCAAAAAATCGTTACCAACCTGTACCCGTTTTGCTCAGAAAAATAGCCACTCTTCAAGAAGTGGCTTCGTTGACAACTTGTTTGGCGATAGCCGCCGTCTGAGACTGTTTAAAGAGAATGACCCCGACAAGCAGAATGGTGAGCCCTACAATTTGTCCGGCCGATAACGTGATTTGAGGCATCCCGAAGGCGCCATATAAGTCGACGACTAACGCCCAAATGAGTTGTGCCACGAGAATGAGTGACACGGACAACGTGGGTCCAAGTAACTGGATGCTGCGCATGACACAGTAGACGACACCGACACCGAGCAAACCACCGAGCCAATAGATTGGCGACAAGTCACGTAATCCAGCAAGATTTCCTCCAAATAATACTAATGGGATGATGGATCCGACCAAACCAACGATAAAGACCAATACCGTGGTGGCCCATGCCCCTAAATTTTTATTCATTTTCGCGTTGACCGCCGCTTGTACGCTAATAAATGCCCCAGCCACTGCCGAACAGATAATACCAAAAATCATATAATCCCTCCTTACTCATAAAACATGCCATTCGCACGTTCTTTCAATCGCTCACTATTTAAAATGATAACTTCTTTTCTCGTTCGTTTAACCAATCCTTCATCCACGAATGCCTGCAACGTTCGGTTCAAATGACGATAACTCGTTCCGAGCCATTCTGCGACTTCTTTCCGTTTCAGTTGACTCATCTCCGCTTGAAACAGTTCATTCCCTGATTCACTGAGAGAAATCAAGTAACCTGCCAATCGCTCTTCGAGAGTCGACATGAGATGATTCGACGAGGCGTTCGCCTCAATGAATAATTTTTCGGACACGCCTCGTAACAGATGCTCTGTAAATTCAACTGTACGATTATGCCGTCGAAGTGCCTCGAAAGGGATGTGCAGACACGTTACGGGACCGACCGCTTCAACCGTATGCAATACATTGCGTCCGCTCGCATATTCGATATCTCCAATCAATGTTGGAGCAGCCTTCAGACGCAACAATCGTAATTTTCCTTCTTCACTGAGCGTATAAATTTTGACACGCCCTTCAAGGACGACGAATAAAGATTCGATATGCTGATCGTTCGAACATAACATGGTCCCGGACGCATATGTCACCACGGATGAGGACTCAAGCGTTTCATTCGAAAACAGATGATTCCACTGCAATCGTGTCAGTACATCCATAATATTCATCATGTAAAGTGAACTCCTTAAGAAAATGTATAGATTCCGATTCCGACAACCATCAAGACGAGTCCCATGACCTGCCCCGTGTTCATCGGTTTCCGTTTGACCCCAAACCAGCCATTCAAATCGATGATGAAGGCTCCTACTAATTGTGCCACAAGCAATACACAGATTGCCCATGTGACTCCTAGTTGTTGAATTGCCGTCAATTCGCCGAAGACAACGAATACCCCGAACAATCCTCCCAAACTATAATACCAAGGTACACGCTTGAAGGCTGTCATGTCCGCATCTCGCTTGAAGAAGTAAATCGCGAGTGCTAACAGAAGTCCGATAAAATGAACAATGGTGACGGACATCCATGCGCCTACCGCATCTCCTAGTTTTGCATTAAAGATACCTTGAAGGGCGATAAACGTCCCTGATAAGATGGCAAATAAAATTCCCATGTCATTCCCCTTTCTCTCCGTCTGACTTTACGAAAAGAAAGAAGACATGAATAGGACATATGTCCAAAAACAAAAAAGCAACTTCGACATTCGAAGTTGCTTCACACGATTATCCTAGTAATTTAACAAGCTCTTTCCCGACCGCTTCAGAAGACTGAGGGTTCTGACCAGTGACGAGACGTTCGTCAACTGCCACGTTCACCGCCCAGTTGTCAGCTCCTTTGAACCGCCCACCTTGATTGCGTAGCTCCGTTTCAAGTAGGAACGGAACGACAGAATCGAGTTGCATCTCTTTTTCTTCCGCATCGGTGAACCCTGTCACCTGTTTGTCTTTAACGAGTGGCTCGCCGTTGCTGAGTTTCACATTGACCAATCCAACTGGTCCGTGACAAACTGCCCCGACAATATTTCCACTTTCGTATACGTTGCGAATGACACGTTGTAATGTTTCATTTTCTGGGAAATCAACAACTGTCCCATGACCTCCTGGCAAGAAGATTGCATCGTACGACTCATCTGCGACTTGATCGAGACGGGGTGTGTCTTTAAGCAATTCCCGTGTGTTGAGAATGTCTTCTGACAAACCATCTTCTAAACTATTCGGATCGATTGGCACGTCTCCACCTTCGATACTCGCGACCGTCACTTTATACCCTTCTTTTTCGAACAATAAATAAGGAACGGCAAACTCTTCTAGCCAAAGCCCCGTTGTATGACCATTTGATAATTGATTTGCTGACGTTGTGACAATCAATACATGTTTCGACATACTTAATTCCTCCTTCAAGAAAATCAACATACGACCCTAATGTTCCCGATTCATCATCTTTTAAACCCGATGACCTGTCGTCTCACGACAAGGCATATCTTTTTTTGACCTGGTAATTTATTCATCATCCCTTTTTCTTCCCACCTCCTATACTGAAGAGGAATCGCAATTCCAGCCTATGAAGGAGACATGTGCTATGACGAAACGAATGAACGACTGGGGGTTTCTCATTGTCGTCGCCATCATCATCCTATTGCTTGTGCTCGGTCAGCTGCCATTCTTCATGTAATCTTCACGAACATTCTTTACGCACTGTGGTATGATGAATTTGTAAGCGCTTATATTGATCCCGACATGAAAGGATGGAGTTCACTATGTCAGAACGCATTTTCATCAGTCCGGCCAAGTATGTGCAAGGAAAACAAACGATTGATCGCATCGGAGAGTTTGTCGCTCACTTCGGTTCAAACGCTTTACTCATCGCGGATGACGTCGTATGGGAGTTGGTCGGCGAACGGGTGACCAAATCTCTGCAAGCGAGTCAGCTCAAAGCGACGAAAGCTGATTTCGTTGGAGAAGCTTCGAAGCACGAAATTACTCGAATCGCTACAGACGCTAAGGCGAGTGACACAGCGTTTGTCATCGGTCTCGGCGGTGGGAAGACGCTCGATGCGGCAAAAGCGGTCGCAGATGAATTGGACGCCCGTATCGTCATTGTACCGACCATCGCCTCTACGGATGCACCGACGAGTGCATTGTCGGTCATATATACAGAGGAAGGCAATTTCGAAAGTTACCGCTTCTATAAAAAGAATCCGGATCTCGTCCTTGTGGATACGGAATTGATTGCACAAGCACCGCCACGCTTCTTAGCGTCAGGTATTGCTGATGCATTGGCCACATGGGTGGAAGTACGAAGTGTCCTTGCATTCGGAGGCAAGACGATGGCTGGCGGTGTCCCGACACTTGCAGCGGAGGCGATTGCCGAACGGTGTGAAGAAGTTCTGTTCACATACGGAATTCAAGCGTATGAAGCTGTCAAAGCAAAAGTCGTCACACCTGCGCTTGAAGCTGTTGTAGAAGCCAACACCTTATTAAGCGGGCTCGGCTTTGAAAGTGGTGGTTTGGCTGCAGCCCATGCCATTCACAATGGATTCACCGCACTTGAAGGAGATATCCACCATTTGACGCACGGTGAAAAAGTTGCATTCGGAACACTCGTGCAACTCGCACTCGAAGGACGCCCTCAAGAAGATTTCGAGCAGTATGTTGCCTTTTATATGGCACTTGACTTACCTGTCACACTCGAAGATATCAAATTGAAAGATGCATCTCGAGACGACATCTTGAAAGTCGGGAAAGCGGCCACGGCAGATGGCGAAACGATTCATAGCGGTTTCGATGTTACACCTGAAGAAGTTGCTGACGCCATCATCGCTGCGGATCGCTATGCACGTCTTTATAAAGAACACCTATAAAAACAGCGAGACGAAGCTCACATGGCTTCGTCTCGCTGTTTTTTGTTTAGGAAGAATGATGAGAGAATTCCGACTCCCATACAACTGACCGTCAAAAGGAAGAACGTCAGCTGGTTCATATAGATGATATTCGTGAACTGGTTCCATCCTTCTGCGTACGACTCATTGGCTGATAAACGAATTCCTTCTCGAAGAGACGCCGCCTGTGATTGGTTAGTCATCCAAGCTATACCGGCCATGACGAAACTTCCGATCGCTAAACTGACCTTTCCAAACGGTCGCACAGAAGAGACGACTCGATGTGTCAAACGAATGGTGATCCAAATAAACAATAAAAGAAACGGCCATCCAATCAAGAGAACAATCCAGTATAGATTCCCTTCACTTGGTGTCTCTGAGTAAGGGGTCGTCATCACTTCACCGAGCTTAAAGATTCCAAACGTGATTAACGTCACGATAAACCATGCTTTTATCAATTTCTCCATCTCAACACCTCGTCCTCAGTATAGCAAAAGAGGCTGGGACATAACCGAGTAGATTTATAAGAAAGAGGCCCTCGTGAGCGACTTGTTCGCTCACGAGGGCCTCTTGTCATTTTTATGGGTTCGTGCACGTATTTGGGACTAAACAGATAGGGGCGACCTCTGATAAAGTTAAAGTGACGAAACCATAACTTTGGAGGTGCCCCTATGTATAAAGAGTATACCATGAACCAATTGGTTTTGCCCCTAGATTTAGAAGTCCGGCTTCAGGAAAACGATATCGCCTTCGCCGTCCATGACCTCGTCGAACAGATTCCGGACGAGGCATTTGAACCGTTCTGGCGAACGACGGGATGCCCGGCCTACCATCCACGCATGATGATGAAAATCGTCCTCTGCGCCTACACACAGTCCGCGTTTTCAGGTCGAAAGATCGAGGGCCTGCTCAAGGACAGCTTGCGGATGATGTGGCTCGCCCAGGGCCACGAGCCGAGTTATCGGACGATCAACCGTTTCCGCGTCCATCCGGCCGTGTCCCCGATCCTGAAAGAAGCTTTCGTCGCCTTCCGGTGCCATCTCGTCGAGACCGGCGCGATCGATGAGGAAGCGATCTTCATCGACGGCACGAAAATCGAGGCGAACGCCAATCGCTACACCTTCGTCTGGCGCAGGGCGGTCGAAAAACACCACGCCGCGCTCGTCGAGAAGTCGAACCAGATGTACGACGAGCTGATGGCCGACCAGGTCATCCCTGAGATCGAACGGGAGAGCCCAGACGCGCTCACGGTCCAAGAGCTGGAACACATCGCAGCGCGACTCGAGGAAACGATCGAATCCATCAACGAGGAGATCAGCTCGACGTCGGACGTCGAGGAACGGAAACGATTGCGTGCGGAGCGTAAGAAGCCTCGCCATCTCCGCAAACAGGCCGCCGACTTCGCGGCCCGGAAACGTCGATACGAGGAACACATGGTCACCTTCGGCACACGCAACAGCTATTCGAAAACCGACCATGATGCGACGTTCATGCGTATGAAAGAGGATCACATGAAGAACGGTCAACTGAAACCTGGCTACAACGTCCAAATCGCAACCGAAGGTCAGTACACGCTCGCCTATGACGTCTATCCGAACCCGACCGACACGAAAACGTTGATCCCGTTCCTCGACGAGATCGAAACCTTCTTCGACCTGCCCGCCTACATCGTCGCCGATGCCGGGTACGGGAGCCAACAGAACTACACGGACATCCTCGAGCGCCGCGGGCGCCAACCTTTGATCCCGCATACGATGTACCGGAAGTGAAAAGGGCTTTAAATAGCCCTTTTCATTTTCAAGTGAACCGATGAACAAAGATGTCTTTTTAACGTTCGTTATAAAGACATGTTTGTTCCGCTACTATGTCAGCTTTTTATAAAGAAACATTTTCGATTTAACGAATAGGTTTTTTAGCAAAAGATGCAGCGGTGATTCCGATGAGTGGGAAGATGAGCGAATACCAAATGATCATCTCATAGTTCCCGAACAGGTCGTAGGCGATCCCAAAGGGGAGTGGACCGACCGCAGAACCGAGCACCATGACAGACGTCGCCAACCCGCTGATGCTGCCGAGCGCGGCTCTACCGAAGTAATACGGCCAGACATAATTCAAGGCGATGCGCTCGAAACCGTTACTGATCCCCCAAATGACACCGAAGAGAATCGCCAGGGAGAACGTCGTCGTGTACTGCAAGACAACCATGAAGACGATCTCGGTCACGAAGATGCCGATCAGTACATAATTGATTTTCACGACGTCGATGATCCTTCCGGCGATGAACGTCACCGGGAAGCCGAGAACTGCCATCAAACTTAAGACGATTGCGGCCGTCACTGGGGGCAGACTCTGTTCTTCAAAAATGGAGATCAAGTGGAACGTAATCGCCGTGTTGACGAGCGCCGGGATCCCGATACACGATAGGATCAGCCAAAACGCCCGTGTTTTGAGCGCTTCTTTGAACGTGAAGTCGATGTCGACGTGAACCGGTGCGCCTGCCGACTTTGGACTCGGATGTGGGTTCGTCCCACCGTCCGGCAACAACCCCATATCCTCCGGTCGATTACGGACAAAGCGGTAAGCGAGCGGCGTGAACAAGACAAACACAAGGAGTCCCCACACTTGCCACGTCGTCTGCCAGCCGATCAAACCGACGAGCCAAACGTTGAGCGGAGGAAAGACAGCCGAACTCAAGAAACCACCAATCGCCATATAACTGAGCGCTTGCCCGCGTTTCGTGATGAACCATTGCGGAACGAGCGTGTTCGGAATGAGTGTCATCGAGCCTTGTCCAAATAAACGGAGCATCCAAATGCCGAAGAAGAGCATCGTCAAGTTCGTCACATAACTATTGAACAGACAGGCGACGGCTAAGAGAATCGATGCTAAGACCATCATGACGCGTTGCCCGAATCGGTCAATCAATCGACCGACGAAGAACAGACAGGCCGCTGAAGCGAGCGTCGCCGCCGAATAGATGCTCGACACTTCTGAACGCGACCAACCGAAGTCGGTTATGTATTGATCGATAAACACCGAGATAAAATACGTCTGACCGGGACCAGAGAAAAAGACGCCGAGCCCCGCGATCATGACCATGTACCATCCGTAGTATATTGTTTTCTGAGTTTCTTTCACACCATTCATCTCCTTTACACCGACAATAAAAAAAGCGCCACGAGACCCGTGGCGCTTTCAATCAACGAACGATAATCACAGGAGACAACGATCGTTTCGCAAGTTTGTGGCTGACGCTTCCTAATACGAACTCTTGGAACGTGTTCAATCCACGAGAGCCGACGACCACGAATTCAAATGGCTCATGGTTGGCATAATTGACGAGTTCGACGTCGGGTTCGCCCCGAAGTTCGATGTATTCATACTCAATGCCCGCCTTCGAAATGGCGTCGAAGAATCCTTGGAGTCGTTGCTTTCGTTTTGTTTCTAAATCAATCTTGCCTGTCGATTGAAGTGCACTTTCTTTCGACTCTTTTGGTGAGACCACATGGACGACATCGATTGATGAAGTTGTCAGCTTTGCTAACTCGATCGCTTTTTGTGTCGCCCGCATCGAATGATCCGACCCATCGATGGCTAAAAAGATTTTACTCATGATTATGCCCTCCCTTAGTGTCCTGCATTCGCTTCATGTTGGCGCAAGTGAAGCGCTAACGTGTTCAATAGTTTCTCAGAATCTTTATTCAGGTTCATTAGATTCGGCTCGATGCCAACAGATCTATACTTGAAGACAACCTTATCGATGGCTCCGATGGCAGAATCGTCCCATAGATGTGTGTTGGCGAAGTCGATACTGACTTCTTTAATGCCAGCTTCGACATCTTCATCGACTTCAAACTGATTGACGAAATCTGATGTCGAGGCAAAGAACAGCTGTCCGTTCACCTCGTAATGAACATGTTGCTCATCTTGACGCCGTTTAAGCTCGACACGAGAAATCTTAGCAGCAAATATGACAGCTGCCGTCACGATTCCAGCTATGACACCAATGGATAGGTCATGAGTGAGTACGGTCGCGAGTACGGTCGTCACCATGACGACCGAGTCAGATTTTTGACCTGTCTTGAGGGTCTTGAGCGACCCCCAGTCAAACGTCGCATACGACACGAAGAACATGACGCCGACGAGTGCTCCGACTGGGATGAGCATTAAAATGTTGCTCATCGTCATGATCATGATGAGAAGAGCGAGTCCGGCCGTAAATGTCGACAACCGGCCTCGTGCTCCTGACGAGACGTTGATGACGGATTGACCTATCATCGCGCAACCCGGCATCGCCCCGAAGAATCCAGCGATGATGTTGGCAACGCCTTGCCCTTTCGATTCACGGTTCTTATCTGAGTCTGTCCCTGTCATGTCGTCGACGATCTGTGCCGTCAACAATGACTCAATCAGGCCGACGAAAGCGAGTGATATCGAGTAAGGCAAGATGATCATGAGTGTTTCAAGCGTGAGCGGAATGTCCGGTAACAGGAACATCGGCAACGTCGCCGTGATCGTCCCCATATCTCCAATCGTCTTCGTCTCAAGACCCATGAAGAACACGAGCAATGTCATCGCGACAATCGCGACAAGTGGTGCCGGAATCGCCGATGTGATACGTGGGAAAATCAAGATGATCGCAAGCGAAACCGCTACGATCGACCACATGATCCACGTCTCCCCTTCAAACTGCGGGAGCTGAGCTTGGAAAATTAAGATGGCAAGGGCGTTAACGAAGCCTACCATGACCGCACGCGGGATGAACTTCATTAAACGAGCTATGCCAAGAAGACCAAGCGTAATTTGGATGAGACCAGCCAAAATCCCGGCAGCAAGCAAATACTGAAGTCCATAATCTTTTACAAGATCGACGACAAGGAGTACCATCGCGCCCGTTGCAGCCGAAATCATCGCCGGGCGTCCTCCTGTAATCGAAATGACCATCGCGATGATAAAGGACGCATATAGTCCTATCATCGGATTCAGTCCAGCGATAAGTGAGAAGGCGATCGCCTCCGGGATGAGTGCAAGGGCTACAACGATCCCTGCCATCACATCGGCACGGGGATTCCCGAGCCAGTCTTGTTTCAACGTATTCAATTTTTCCAAATGAACACACCTCTCTATAGATTTTTTAGTATTGATTTCTGACTCTCACAGAAATCAAAACCTTGAAATATATAAGGATATGTTCATCGTTCGTTCATAAGTTCACAACACCAAAGATGTTACCCTATCCAGAAGATGATGACAACTAATGAGTTTTATTTTTTTATATTCGTACTTCTGAAAATATTTCCTTGTTTCGAAGAGAATGGGGGAATCGCTTTTCTTTTTGGAATCAAAAAAGTCGAGGAGCGACACTTCGTTTCGCGACGCAGACTTCGAACAACCGCCAGGGCGTTAGTCCATCGATTGTTCCACGTGAATGATTGCCTCGAACGGCACATGGATGACCCCGTCCCGCTGATTGGCCAGCTCGACGGTCCGCTCCATGTAATTCGTCCGGTGCACGAACCCCTTGAATCGTTTCATCTCCCGATCCTCCACATATTTCACCTCCACCATATCCCCGCTGAAGATCGCGTCATTCAGCACATTCTCATAGACCGATAGGACCTGTTCATCGATATCGGGCATCTCAATTTTTTGAATCTCTTTATAGTATTTCGTCAGTAGCGCCTTGTGCTCGGGCATGAGGAACGGGATCCATTTCAGCTCACCCCGGTCGCGATACATCGTCATCACAATCACTCCTTTTTATAAAACGAACACTTGTTCCTATTTTATACCTGATTTGTCCCGTTTGAACAGCCTTTTTCATGATTGTTGATCCCTGCGTCCTGTTTCCGTACTCTAGCTCGCTGGTCGTCGGTGCAAGGGACGTCAAAAAAATGACGCGCCCTCCGGCCCGTCTTCCTTCGCTTTAGGCTCAAAGCGAGGCTTTTCGCTCGTTGGCTACGGAAGCCTGGCCCTGCGTGCGCTCTACGCATTTTTTTGAGGCTCTCCCTGCGGTCGCCCTTGCACCGTCTCCCGACGCTCGCTGCGTTCCCGTCAACAGGACGCACAACGGTGTTCGTTCTGAGGACAGCTTATCCGAAAGGGGACAAATTATCATGGAACTATCCGCCATCATCGAGGTCATTCGTATCAAGCAAGAGGTTCGCGAGGAGATGGTCGCCCTCGAGCACGCCGTCATCCACTCGCCGGACAGTGCCCGACAAATCGGCGCATCGTTCATCGGGGACGACGACCGTGAGGTGTTCCTCGTCATCATGCTCAACACGAAGAACCGGGTCATCGGCGTCCACCGGGCGCACGTCGGGAGCGTCAACTCGAGTGTCGTCCACCCACGGGAGGTCTTCAAATGCGCCATCTTGAACAACGCCTCGTGCCTCATCGTCTGTCACCAACATCCGAGCGGGGACCCGGCCCCTAGCCGGGAGGACATCCTCGTCTCCGAACGGTTACACGAAGCAGGCGACCTCATCGGCATCCCGGTGCTCGACCATCTCATCCTCGGTGCGGACGAGTCATACGTCAGCATGAAACAGCGAGGTTACATGGGTTGAACGGAATGGAGTGGGGCCGGGGGACCGGTCCCGGTCCGTCCGGTAAGGGCAAGGAAGAAAAACGTACGTTTTTCTTTGACTGGATGGGCGACTCGCGTTGCTCTCGCCTGGATCCATAGAGCGGGATCCGGAAAAGGGTCGTTTTCGCATGACGAAAACGAGATGGTTCGTGTGTGAAGGTTGGACGTTGTTTTGGTCTGTCTCGTAAGAAGATTGTTTGATGAAATGACAGAAGTGAAAACACGGTTTGTTTATTGAAAATGAGCATGTCTTCTAAACAAGCCCTAGGGCTTGTACGAAACAACACCAGGGCTTACGTGAAATAAGCCGAGATGTTGATTGCGTGGATGCGAGGTATCATTGAGCTATCAAATGGAGAGGATGATTCAGATGGATAATTTCCAACTAGACCAACAGACGATGGACGAGATGACGGAGGTGTTGCTTCGACGCCTTCCTGACCGGCTTCAAGAAGATTTTGATGACTTAAAACTTGTGAGCATGGATCTTCTTTGTGATGTGAAGGAAGGAGAGCGCTTGACCCACCTCACCGTCTTTTTCAATACGAACATGATTCGACGGAATCGTCGTACATAAGAAAAAGGAATCATTGTATACACATATACATGTATATGTGTATACAATTTTTAAAAGTCTTCATTTCTGTAGGCTCATGAACAAGGACTGAACCGGCTCTGGACGGGGAATCGTTCTATAAAGAACCGGAAGGGGTGAGACGTTGTGAACGAGGTGCTGCTTGATGACTATGCGTTCGAAGGGTTGGATCCGTTCGTCCGGACGGTGTTCTCGGAACTGATGGAACATCCCGAGTGGATGCGTGTCGTCGACAGGGAACATGGCGTCGAGAAGGTCGTCCGGTTCGATGAGGGACGGAACTCGCCTTATTTTCGCGTAGTGATCTATCTGGATGCGGAAGAGCATCCGATCAAGATCGTGTATCTATATGGGACCTGGGTGGTGGCGGATGGAGACGTCAGCTTCGTCGTCTCAGAGCTATCCAAGGATATATTCGAATATGAGGTGATGCATGTCCATTGGATCATCAAGTATCGCTTCGAGGATTGGAGCGTGTCTGAAGACGGGGCATGGGAGAAGGAATGGTAATCCGGGCTCATGCGTGAGCGTCTAACGCCAGGAGGCGAAGTCGCTCATCGCACCGCTGCCCCCCTGACGGCCCGATAACAAGAGCTGCTGGCTCACAAGCCGCATCTCTATGTTCCTGGCCCTTTCTAACAGGAGGCACGGAGCGTAAGGAAAACGTCAAAAGCAAGAGCGTGGGCGCGTCTAACGACACGCAAGGAACACCATTCGGCCGAATGGTGTTTTTTCATGTACATGGATCATCCTCATCTAGTGTACTGTCTATAAATAAAAAAACACATCAGCTAACTTGGCTTTTAAAAAGTCAGTTAGCTTGATGCGATTTTTATGAGCTGAGCTTGCTTGTTTTTTATTTTCGTCACGTAAGGCGAGAAACGGGTTGAACCCATATAGTGATCTTGCTCCGATAGACTAGAGAGTAGGGCGAGGATGTTTTTAAGCTGCTTCGCCCCTTCTTGGATGCTCAAGTGATTGACATGTCCCTTTTGATCTAATCGGTTCACAAATAGCTCGACCTTCCCGCCGCTTTCAATCAATTCCCGACTGACCAATGCCGTATCCTCTATCAATTCTTCGAACTGATGATGAAGGCCGATCCCGTTCGAAGCTGACAAATCGAGGTACACCGTGAACATGTCTTGATTGACCGGCTGGTACAGTTTCGTTTGCAAGGTGGATTTCTTCGCCGTCGCATACCAGTCGATTTGTCTGGACGGTTCATCCTCATAGGGCTTCGAGGAGATTTGTAATAACCGGTCTTTAATTGGAGAATATTTAGAGACGCGCTCACCAAGCTTCAGGTGTGACCGGATACGTTGCGCATGAGTACTTGAAATCGATGGATAGACCGTCCAACGTAAAGGAGGGGAAAAATAGAGTGTCAACGTCCCTAACGATAGAGGCAAGCTAATCGTGATGGATATTTCAGCTATTTCGATGGGCCCCCTTCGATTGCCTGTAAGTTCGAAGACGAAATCAGACGACAGCTCGTCCAATTCAATGATAGATTCCGTATGTCCCTCTAAGTTCACGGTGTAATGTTTATCCTTTGGCGTACGTATATACGTTTTCGTGCTCATTTCGTTTAACAGGTGCACGTTCGTCAGGTCAAGGGTGAACTTACACCTGTCGTCTTTGAACAGAATCGAGTCGAACTGTCTCCACGTGACGTCCATTTGTGAAGTCAGTCGTTTCGTGTAACGCTCGATATAAACACTTGCCGCCAAAAAAATAGCGAGAACGAATGAAAGGATCGAGAGGTACGGCACGAACAACAAGATAATCATCACTGAAAACAAGACGATTTGGATGCGTTTCTCAAGCAAGAAAAATACATTGGTCGTGATGTTCATCAGAGTCACATGCCCATCTCGACCGGGACCGGGACGGTCGCCAAGATTTCTTCCATGACCATGGCCTTCGAAGACTTAATCTCGCCTTCGAGCGTCAGTGTCAATCGATGTGCGAAAACATATGGGGCCAAGAACTTGATGTCCTCTGGTGTGACATAATCACGACTTTGGATATAGGCATAGCTTTGAGCGGCTTTCGAGAGCGCGATCGTCGCACGAGGACTGATCCCCGTTTGAACGTTCCGATGACTTCGTGACGCGGTCGCAATCGAGACGATATAACGTAAGATGTCTTTCGAGACGTGGATTTTCATGGCATCGGCTCGATATTGAAGAAGTTGCTCGAAATCGACATTTGCCAATACCGCCTTCCGGGTCTCGGTGACGGATTCCTCCAGCAATTGAAGTTCGAATTCTTCGGTCGGATACCCTGTATGTAGACACATCATGAACCGGTCAAGTTGCGCATCAGGCAAAGAGAAGGTGCCAGACGATTCAATCGGATTCTGTGTCGCGATGACGAAGAATGGGGTAGGAAGGTGATATGTCTTGCCCCCGACCGTCACCTGTCGTTCCTCCATCGCTTCGAGCAATGCGGACTGGGTACGTGGGACGGCCCGGTTGATTTCATCGATCAGCACGATGTTAGCGAAGATCGGACCTTGCTTGTTTTCAAACTCTTGCGTCTTCAGATTGAAAAAATCTGAACCGACAATATCTGACGGTAATAAGTCGGCTGTGAACTGAATTCTTGAAAAATCGCCGTGGAAACTCGTCGCCAATGTCTTGGCCAACATCGTCTTTCCAGTGCCCGGTACATCTTCTAAGAGTACATGTCCGTTCGCTAAAAGGGACGTCACACACAACTCTACCACTGTCGGGTTGCCCAAATAGACTTGATTGATTTCATCAATCATCGTACGAATGTTCATCAAGATTTCTCTCCTTTATAGTGTTGTATGTACTGTCTGACAGATACTTTGAAATCATGAAGTGAGCGCTCGTCGATCACGTCCAGTTCTCCATATCGCACATCGGCATAAGGTTTCACAGATTGTTCGAATCGAATGCGTGCAAACCATTCTGAGACGGTCTCGTGAGGTTTTCGTTTTTGAGTGTCGCTCAAGGTGTCATTTAGCTCCACGAGTAGTTTCCCAAGCTCAGTATCAGAGGCATAGTGAACGGTTGGTGTTGTATTGGTCACTGTGCTCGTATTGGCTCGAACTGAGAATGGTCTCTCGTCAGCCGAGGACGATGTCGTTTTGCGTCGCCGTTTGTCCCACCAATCCCGTACACGCTTGTAGTACTTGAGAAATAGAATGAGCAAAAGACCTACAGCCACCCATTTCAGGACGTCTGAAGTAGAACTTTGATTCTCACCGGTAATTATTTTCTTAAAACTTTCTTTCAACAAAAGGTTATGCCATTTCGGTATATCGTTAGTGTCCTCTAGATTGTCTACTTTATCAAAGGTTGCTGGCTCACCGTCGATATACCTTGGCTCCCCAGACATGTCTTGTTGGGTGGGACGATCTACAATCATTCCATAAAGAGAAGTGCCTCCGATTTTAAATAAAGCGACGATGATTAAGGTCGATATGATGAAGAAATACATCTTTCTTTTCTGCATAAACCCTCCTCTTATACAAATGAAATTAAAGATATACAGCTTAACCTTAAATATCCCTTTAAATACAAAAAAATTCAATGTTTAAAAATGGGATTTTATTTTTTGATTCCAAATTAAACTTCTACCATAAATAATTCGCTTAATTTTGATTGATATCCCTTCTAAAAAGTAGAGTTTGTTTCTATATTTTTTAACACAATGATTATGGTATTATTTAATAAAATAATCACTGTATTAAAAGGAGGCTTACCATGTATACGATTGACGAGGCATTTGAAATCTTATCGAAGAACAAGCTCACAAGCCATAAGGAGACGGTCCGCAACTGGGTACGAAAAGGCGTGATCCAGGCAGAACCGCTCGAGTCGCGTAAAAAAGGCTATCGGATCAGTGAGGAGGCGCTCGAACAGTTCATCAAAGAACGGATGCCGGAAGGATGGGAGCTGTATGTGGAGTCGGTGACAGGGGAAGCTCGGAATGTCGTCAAGAATGAAGAAGAGGCCTCGTATCACGTCGAAGTCGATGTAGAAGCGATTAAAGAGCGGGCCCGTGAGGAGATGTGGTACGAGCTTCTCGGCAAATTCGTCTTCGAGGACTACTTCGTCCTGAAGAAATCAGAGGTCAAGGCTGCCGTCGAGCATATGCGCTATTCAAAAGAGTTCGAAGCCGAGGTGTGGGAACGTTGCTCGAAGCATACGTGGGGGCACGCGACACCGCGAGTCCCACACCTGCTTGACTACTTCATGTTCGAAGGGGAGCGTATTCCCTTCAACAAAGATTTCGTTGGAAGAGATGAACAGATCATCCACGCGTTGATCGAGAAAATTCGGCTCGATAAAGTGAAGCGAAAGCGTAAATGAGTATAAAAAAGACATTCTCTTAAAAATAGAGGATGTCTTTTTTATACAATAAACATTGTTTTAATTTCTGATTGAAATCATTCCTTGAACTTCCGTCGTTGTCGTTATCACACATATGAGAATAAAACCAACAATCTCTCATGGTTGGCATCATGAAGATGATGTTTTTCGCCTCTTAGATCGTCACATAACTGTTGTCGTTTGTGTCGACGCTCGAGAAGTTGTTACTGCCGGGTCTTTTTGTTCGTCTTATGTCGGTCTGTGAACTTCGTTCATCACGTCCAGATTAACGTTATTAAACCTGTTGGTGACAATTTTTCTTTGACGGACATGAATGTATAGGAGTGACGTGCACGTATCTCGTATACACGTGCATTTGTATCCGGATGCACCTATTAAAACTGAATATTTATCAGATAATTCTTTTTTATCAGATAATTAGTTTACAATAAATACATTTAATAGTAAAATTAGCTACTGTTGGATGTTTTTTGAGTTTAAATATCCAAAAAAAAAGAAGGGGATGAATTATCTGATGAAAAAGTCGATGTTGGGATTATTAATTGTTGTAATTTTGTTAGGTGTTGTCACACCTACATTTGCTTACAATTATTGGGCGAATAAGGCGAAGTTAACAGGTGGTATTAAAGGTGAGACTTATTACATATCAAGCGATTATTTTGATGGTAGATATTATGGAGGATTTATTCGAAACGCAGTATCTCAATGGAATTCTAAA
The DNA here is from genome assembly GCA_902362975.1 of Caryophanales bacterium. Classification (GTDB taxonomy): domain Bacteria; phylum Bacillota; class Bacilli; order Exiguobacteriales; family Exiguobacteriaceae; genus Exiguobacterium. The sequence continues at coordinate 41,474 of CABIYO010000014.1, read as the reverse complement.
GTTAATGCTACGGCATCAGATTCTACTGATGTAGCGTTTACTCAAAGTACCTCGCGGACAGGAACAACAGTTGATTTCTTTATAGGCAATTATGGAAGTACCGGATGGAATGGAGTAGCCGATTTCTTTAAAAACGGGGAAGGTCAAATTAATCAAGACGGATACGGACCGACAAGAAACTATGACTGGTCAAATCTTTATTTAAATGATTCTTATTTAAATGATGATAGTTCGACTGATATAACTGCTACTGCAAAACACGAATTTGGACATGCACTAGGATTGGCACACTCTGGAACTAAGGATGCAATTATGTACAAAGATAGAACACGTAACACTTACGACGTCATGTACGATGATGTAACGGGTGTAAGAAAACTATATTGATTATAAAGGGGATTAGTAAAATGTTTAGAGAATTCAGAATTAAAAAAACGTCAGTAGTTTTAGCTACTGCACTATTTTTATCTATTTCTTTAGTCGGCTGGGGAATGAATGACAATACTCAAGGGGACATTGACATCATAAACAGTCCGGCAGAATTAAGAGAAGAATTCGTAGATTTGAAAGATTTAAAAAAAGAGGCCGAATTGACAATTGAAGCTAAAGTAATTAGTCAAGAAACTATTGTTTACGAAAAGGTGCCTTTTACTATTTCTCAGGTTGAAGTGCTAAAAAAGTTTAAAGGGAATTTAAATAAAGGAAGCATCATTAATGTAATTGAAACGGGTGGAATCTTTGAACCTCAAGGGAAAAATGGTGAGACTTTTAATAAGGTGGAAATGCAATTAAATGGGGTTTCAACCTTAAAGCCTGATGACCATGTGTTCTTATTTTTAGAAGGATTTTTCGGTCCTCAAATTGAAGAGGCCTATATACCGTTAGGAGCGTACCAAGGAAAGTTTAAAGTAGATAAGAAGGGTTTTGTTGAACAACAGTCGAATGCAGAGTCGAATGCAGAATATAAGTTGAAAAATTTCAATGCCACCAGATTAGAAGACTTTCAAAAAGTATTACATGTAGAAGACCTTTGATAGAAAATCATCAGTAAATAATGATTATTAGAAGATAGGGAAGTGTTTAAGTGAGATGAAAAAATTATCAATATTTTTCTTGCCGGTTTTCACCATGTTGTTACTTACTATTGGTTGCGTGAATTCTGAGAGTTCTTCTCAAATTGATTCTGATGAGGCTATTCAAAACGCATACGACTTTGTAAAAGAAAAGGGTTGGGATGATACAATTGTCGGGGAGATGGAAAACGCAACAGTGGAAGAATCAAGGGCTGACTCAAAAGCAGAATACATTGATAAATCCTACGAGGAGCAAGAAGTGTTATTGGTAACCTTTGAAGATGATCCGAACTCCACGACGGGAACTCCTGCTATTTTAGTGGATCCTGAAACGTTAAAGGTCATCGGATACATTCCTAGTGAATAACAATCTTTCTTTAGAATGACTCGACTTAATTGGCAGGGTCATTCTATTATTTGAAGTTTTGATTAATAAATACTCAAGTGTATTTTCTTAACACAAAAACACCATTCGTTCGAATGGTGTTTTTGTGTTAAGAAATGAGATTAGACATTTGTGTTTCTTAACGATGAACTTTAGGTTAGCGTGGTACAAGTTTTATAAGGTTATTCATAGTCTGCTCAAATGTTTTAAGCGGTTTATATCCGATTTCTCGAATCTTATCGAATGTGTAGGTCGCATTCTCTACTGGGCGATTAGGAGTAATGATTTTCTTTTTGGTAGCAATGGCTAACTTCACACGAAAATTACGATCGTCTACATTCAGATCTATGGCGTGGTACACTTCTCCGTCTATGCCATGTAATAAAGCTACGTAAATCATTTCAGCTAGATTATCGGCATGAACCCACGGAACGGAGTCATCAGGATGAACCCATGTTACATTGTCGCAGGATAGCATGCGTTTAACTTGATTGTCACCCCAATAGGAGTTCGTTTCTGCACAGATAGCACCAGATCTCAAAACAATAACAGGGAGACCTTTGTCATTATAAGCGGACAGGATTTGTTCAGAACGAATTTTAGTGGAGATATATGTTTCTGGGTGGTCATATGCGAGGGGGGAATCTTCATCGAGGTGTCCGCTTTGAGGCTCCCCATAAACCGATGTCGTAGAAATATGGATGAATTTTTTAACACTATTATCTAGTGCTGCGTGAGCCAGAAACTTTACTCCCGTAATGTTTGAAGCTATTGCAAGTTCAGTATCTTCCCCAAGATATGCCGCACAGTTGATAACATAATCAATCCCTTTCATGATTTTAGATAAATAAGTTGAGTCTGTTAAATCACCAATGAGAGGTACAAACCCCTCATCACGAAATTTTTGTGCTAAAGATTGGTTTCGAATTAGAACGATGACCTCGGCGCCTTCATTTTTCATTTTAGATGCAACGCGTCCTCCGAGTGTCCCTGTAACACCTGTAATTAAAATTTTTCGATTTTCTATGTGCATCGGACCACTCCTGTCAATTATGTTTGTATGTATAATACATTAAAAGGTTAAAAATACAAATAGTAACTAGTGTAAAAAATGTTTTAATTGATGTTTTTTTGAAATGATGAATTATAAAATTTAGTACAACACCTGAACGCGAACACAAAAACCCCACAGCGGTATCCTCATGTACCGTACCTAATCGATTTCACGGGGAGAAATGAACAGATTTTTCAAGCATTGATCGAGAAGATTCGACTTGATAAAGTGAATCGAAAACGTAAATGAATATAAAAAGACATTCTCTTAGAAATGGAGGATGTCTTTTTATGCAATCATCATTGTTTTAATTTTTGGTTGAAATCATTCCCCGACCATTCCGTCGTTATCGTTATCACGCATATAGGGGTAGAGCCAATGGTCGCTCATAATCGGCATCGTGAAACCGGCGTCTTTCGCTTCCTGGATCGTCACCTGACCGTTTCCATTCGTATCTACGCTCGAGACATCGCCTGTGGCTTCAGGTGTATCTGCGGGATCCGGTTCACTTTCTGTGAGGCCGAGTGCTTCGTTCACTTCATCCGGGTTCACATTGTCGAACGAATCGGTGACGACATTTCCTTTGACCGTATAGGTGTATTGGTAGTGTGACGGAATATGAGTTTTCGTATCCGGATAGGTAATGATCGCCTCGAAGTCGGTCGCGCCGCCGGCCTTACGGATAACGTCCTCCATATAGGCCTGATCACCGTAGCGGTTGAGCGTGCTATCCTGTGGTGTGATGTTGTAGGCGTTCGAGACGCCCCCGAGCGAGTCGGCGATGACATGACCCTCGTCGAGCTCACCGTGTTCGACACCGGGTACCTTCGCCTCGTCATGATAGTAGCGGCCATCTGAAGTCACATCTTCTGTGTCGTCATCTTGCAGGATGATCTGGTCGGCGACGACGCGAATCAATTGACCATGTTCGTTCGTGAACGCCCAATACTCACGATCTCCATATCCGATATCGACGACGACGTTCGCCTCACGGTACCCGGACAAGTCCCCACCATCAACATTGATCAGTTTATAGCCGGAGAATTGATTGTTATCCGAATTTGTGACCGTTTCTTCGGCTGTTGCAGGTTCTTCTGCAGTCGTCTCCGTATTTGCGTCGTCTGTGCTCGTTTCGGTCGTCTCGACGACTTCTTCTGTTTGAGTAGCAGGCTCCTCTGCTTTCTCATTTGTAGAAGGGGTGTTTTCACTGGTACAACCGGCCATCAGCAGGATGGCCAAAGGCAAGGCTAAGTAGGTAAATTTCATTTTGTTCTCCTTATAGCATGTATATATGTAGATGAGTCAATACGATCTATGTTCAATTATATCCTCCGCATGTTTACGATGCGCCAATCCTTCACGTTTTGTTCGTCCGTATGTTGAGTGACGCGTTCGATCATTCTAAATCGTTCGCGCTGACAAAAGTTGTAGGCTTCTTCCGGTAATGGCAGTTCGACCTCAATCGTGACTTTCACTTTTTTTCTTCGTTTGTTGAATCGATTCAGCAAATGATGTTCTAGCTTCGTGATGAACGCGTCGTCGCCAACACCCTCTTCTGACTTCAGTACGCCGGTTATCTCAGTACTGATTCCATCAAGGTGGTGTTTGATTTCAAACGGTGTCGCATCCAAGTACTCGCAAAGGTGATCAAAGCGTAGTATCTCTGTACCGTGATATTGCTGGATCCATTCTTGAAGTCGCATAAGGAGAACCCCTTTTTAGTTCAAGTGTACCTCGTAGGGTGGTAATAAACAGTGACGAAGTCGTGTACAGCGTGTGTAAGGTGCCCCACATGAGACCTGTCCGATTTCATATTCTGTACTTCCTTAAAAACGGACTTTGTTCCGGATCTTCATCTCTTCCAACTTTGCCTTTTTCACATCAGGATCAGTGGTGAACCGATAGCTACTCCCCTCATGAATCCAGGACTCATCGAGGATGATGCCATTCATAATGTGACGATACGGCATTGCGGTGCATAACGTGTATCCCTTCAGATAGTATGCGGCTTCCTGAATGGAGACACACTCTTTTAATTCCACCCCGTCTTTAAAAATCAAGACCGGTTTATACGTCCTGTTTATTGCGATTGGTTTTCGTAAATCCATTTCTCTCACTCCTCCTATCAATTACACCTTGCCTATTTATGTATACGGTCAACCACAGGAATAAGAAGCTATTTAACAAATACCGGATTATAATAAAGGTGTGTTGGATAATTTTACAATAATTATAAAGTGGAGTGATAGAAGATGAATAAATTGATCAAGATTGGGAGTGCCGTTCTATTTAGTGGAGCGTTATTGGTGTCGCCATACGGGGAAGCATCAGCCGCTGCAAGCATCAAAGTCCATTACATCGATGTCGGGCAAGGAGACGCTATCTACATCAAGATGCCGAGCGGTGAGGACGTCATCATCGACGGGGGGAACAAAGGAAAGGGCGATGCCATTGTCGCCTATCTCAAGAAACAAAAAGTGGATGACATCGAGGTATTGATCTCGACGCATCCGGACGCAGATCATATCGGTGGATTAGATGAAATTTTGGATGCCTACCGTGTCGAGAACGTCTACGCACCAAAAGTAAAGCACACCACCCAGGCCTACAAAGACTTCCTTCAAGCCGTGAAACGAGAAGGCAAGATCATCAAAACGGCACAGGCAGGGGTGAAACTGCCGGTTAAAGGTGTCAGTGCGAAGTTTGTGGGTCCGGTCAAATCTTACTCAAACAGTGACTTGAACAACTGGAGTGCGGTCCTTCATGTCACGTACAAGAAAAACACGTTCTTGTTCACAGGAGATGCGGAACACGTTTCTGAGAAGGACATGATGGCGAAGAAACAGACGCTCCGAGCGGATGTCTTGAAGGTGGGTCATCACGGTGCGAAGACGTCGACGAGCAGCACGTTCTTGAATGTGGTAAAACCGAAGTATGCCGTTCTAAGCGTCGGAAAGAATAGCTATGGACACCCGACATCGGAAGTCGTGACGAATTTGAAGCGAGTAAAGGCGACGACATTACGCACTGATAAGAACGGCACAATCATCATCACGGGGAACGGTTCGAGCTATACCGTGAAAAAATCAAAATGAAGCGGCGGCGAGGAATCATTGATCGCTTTGAAGGGGACTTGGTTGTCGTCGAATTCGGAGAAGTGATGGAGGACATTCCGAAGTCACGACTCCCTGATTCGGTTCAATCTGGGGATGTGCTTTGGTTTTACGAAGATGGACGAGTTGAGATGGATACTGGGGAAAAAGAACGGTTATCAAAAGAAATCGATGAGTTGATGGATGAGCTTTGGGAAGATTAGATATGTTATTGGCAAAAAATGAAGGGAGAGTTTCTACATGGAAAAAAACCTTGGTTTAGACGTTTTTTCTAAAACAGATGCATTGCAGGAATCCATGCAGAGAGCCGCACGTAGCATGGAGATGTTAAACCGATCAAATGCATTGCAGGAATCCATACAGAGAGCCGCACGTAGCATGGAGATGTTAAACCGATCAAATGCATTGCAGGAATCCATACAGAGAGCCGCACGTAGCATGGAGATGTTAAACCGATCAAATGCATTGCAGGAATCCATACAGAGAGCCGCACGTAGCATGGAGATGTTTAACCGATCGAATGTGTTGCAAGAATCCCTGCAAAGAGCCACACGTAACATGGAAATTTTCAAACGTTCAAGTGAAGTTTTAGAAGCAGACATATTACTCTTAGATAAAAAAATGTTGTCTTTCGTTGCTTTTGAAAACACTTCATCTGAGATGATTGTAGGTGAAGAGATAAAAGAAGAGCTTGAAGAGGAAATTGAACATTTGATTAAAACAGAAAATGTTTTATCAACTGAAGTGTTTGTTTGTAGATTGATTATAATGCTGCAATGTTTGCAGATGGTCGGAGTCGATTTTTTTGATCCAAATGCTGTTAACGGTTTAACTGCTATGCTCATGTTTTATTTAGACCAATCACGCAAATAATTTTTGTGAAAATAACTAAAAGCTTTAGGTAACATAAATTCCTCACAAGGTAGATTTTCTTCTGGGAAAACTAATGCCTTGTGAGTATTTAATGTAGATGTTCTTAATTTTCTGCTATTTATATTAATCGTTCAATATTCATAATAGCTGTTCTTGATAGTGACTTCTTTTCTTCTTCAAGCAATACATTATGCCAACTATCTTCAAGATTTTTGAGGGTTGGTTTTTCAACCTTATTGTTCTTTTCTAAATCGTGTAATGGATGAACTGTTTTTTCGGGATCAAAGTGACCGCTAACCAATGGCTGATCTGGTAATGCAATTGTATAAGCAACAAGCTGGTTTTCACTGAAGTCATGATTATTGGCGATACCGAACTGTTGAAACCCGAATCCTTTACCATGAATATACATGAGCGGCTCATCGACACGATCCACATTCAGGTTCGTCTCGAGGGCCGCTTTTGCGTTCAGATAGGATTCCACTTCTTTAGGAAACACACTTTGTACGGCATGCACCCGTTCATAGAGACTAAGGTCAGCGTCTTTCCATCCCATGCGTCGGTGCAGTTGTTCGAGATATTCGAGTGGCATCTGTTCTCTCTCTTGCTCCAAGGTATGCACCTTCTCGAGATGGGACTCGATATGGTCGAGGAAAGTCGCGGATGTCTGATGGACCTCTTGCAATAGTTGTTCCTTGTCGAGCAGTTCCTTGTCTTTCGTCCAACCGGCCAAGTAAGAGAGCGAGAAGTCGTCCGTCGGGAAACCGAGCTGATGTGAGACGACATAGGCGACCATCTCGGCTTGGAACTCTTTCTCGGGTGCCGTGAGCGGTTGGTCCCGTTCGAGATTCCGCTCCTCGTTGTGCAGCTCCGCATGGGCGAGCTCGTGGATCAGGACGCTGATGTCCTCGATGGATGTGTTCCGCGGGTTCAAGGCGATCGCATGTAGCTCCGGATAGTAACAGCCCTTCGCCGTCCCGATTTCGTCGAGCGGTTCCTCCAATAGAGTCACATTCCGGGCATCCGCGAGCGTCGTCAAGGCGTCACGGATGTCTTGTTCGTTCTCGAGCCCGCCGTCTCGGTGATACCGTTTGAAGATGTCCGAGACCTCGATTCCTTTTTCACGCGCATCGGTCTGCGTGTACTCGAACACGTGACGAATCTTGAAGTACATCATCTTGCGTGACGGGATGCGCCCTTGTTTCACACCGTCCTTGATCGGCTTCGGTGCCTTGCTGAGCGGTACCCATTCATCTTTGTGCAAGGCGTACGTCACTGGACTTGGGACGAATACCTTGATGCCACGCTCACCTTTTTGAACCTGTGCGCCTTGCTTCTCCCAGAACGGATAAGAGCCGACCGCGACTGCGCCGGGGAACTGGGACTCGATCAAGACCGCGTTCCGCATCGAGTATTGATGGAACTTGCCGAGGAACTGTAGATGTTCCCGGATCTTTTCTGGGCTCTCGAAGTAGCTGTCGATCTGTTTTCCCATTTGTTCCGTCAAGGCTTCGAGCTCGGCCTTCCGCTCTTCGTTCGTTTTCATCTTGGCCATTGTGTCAGACTCCTTCCTTCAACAAGTCGGTGACAGATTCATCACTATCCGTAAATTCGTTCAGTTCACGTTCAAGTTGTGGCGACGTTTCCGAGATGTCGAGTAACAACCGTGTCCGCTCGAAATTGACGGGAAGCAAGACGATTTCATCTTGCGCAATGACGGTCAGAAGTTGGTGCTCGGAAACGGATATCGGGATGTCGTACCGTTTTCCATAAATAAGGACCGAGACAGTTTTCTGTTGAAGCGTCAACAGTTGTCCCATCGTGAAGGGACGGTCAAGTGGTCGCATAAGGTTCATCCTCTCTCAAAAGTTAGTGTGTCCTTCTTCTGTTTTTGGTGCTCGATGCGTTCCTGGACGACACGTTCCGCCGTCGCGAGGAACGTCGGCTTGAACTGATCCGTCGTCATGATGTCCTCGATGCCCTCGGTCTGCATGAGCGCCTGCAGGAGCTCAGTTAAGATTTGCCCGTGGCGGTCGGAGCGGTTCGCGGCGAGCCGGATCCGCTCGAGTTCCGTCGACACCTGTTCGTTCATCAACGCTTCGATCTGACGGGAGACCTGCGTGCTGATCGAGCGGATGAGGAACTGCATGTCCCACTTTTCGTCGGCCAGTTGTTTATGTTCTTCTACGATGTGGTCAATGACCTGCCCGAGGTGACCGAAGCGTTTGTCATCTGCGAACTCCTCCAAATATGCGACCGTGTCCGGTTTTAACCGGAGCCGAATCTGTCTTAACTCTTCCATCGTCCTCCCTCACTTTCCATATTCGATGTCCCGTTCCAGCTGCTCGAAAGCACGTTGATTCTTCAAATGTTCAAACTCGTCGTTCATGTGCCGCTCGATCCGGTACAGCGATTCGTTGAAGATTTTTTGTTGTTTGAACGCACGTCGGACCGGATGTTTGATAGGTTCACTCTTCTCATTCACGTGTTGCGCTTTCGCCAGTTCACGCATCTCAGAGAGGATGGTGTTCCCCATCCGGGTGTAGAGGTCCTGTCGCTTCGTCCTCCGGTAACGCTCGGCTTTCTCCGTATCGCCGTAGCTGCGACGATGGAACGACACCTCCTGCTTGAGCCGCTCGTTGAAGGTTTGGAACTCCTGTTTGAAGTAGGTGTCGATATAGCGGTCGGTCAGACGGTCGAGTGACTCTCGCAGTGGCTGCATCCCGTTCATGTTGTAGCGCCACTGTCGTTTGTCTTCCGGCAACCGCTCATAGATGTCCTTGAATTGACGGACGAGCTCGGGATGCAGGACACGGTTCGGGAGCGTTGGAATCTTCCGGTTCCGTTTATGGGCGACCAGTTCGTCTCTTATGAACGCATTCAGTTTCTCCTGTTCTTTCGTCCGGTCGGCGAGGGAATGGATGACCTTCGACTTCATCAGCTCGATCGATTTCGGTTTGCGTTTGCCGCGCTCGCGCATATGGCTCGTCTCGACGATGGCGACATGCACGTGGATATTGTCGGTGTTGTAATGGACAGCACCGGTCCAGTAGGCATGGGCCATCTTCTCTTTTTGGAGCATCGAATCGACCGCGTTCCGCGTCGCCTGGATCAATCGTTTCTCGTCGACAAGGTCGTCGTGGAGCACACCAGTCTCACGTAGCCAGGTGTTGTCGAACGAGATGACGTCCTGCCAGAGGATACTCCCGTTCTCTTGCGCTTGTTTGAAAATGTTGCGGACGACGCGACGCTTTTGGTCATTCAAGCGGTCGTCCTCACGTGTGAACAGACCGCTCGACTTCGTCTCGTCTTCCATATAATCATGGTACGTCTCGAACTGTTCGCGGCTGTCTTTCGCGTCCGGACGATTGATGTAGTCGAGGTACGTCGTATAACGATGCGACTTCTTTTTCGTGCCCGGTACCTTGAACTTCGACTTGATGACGACACCCGGCGTCTCACGCATCCTGCATCACCTCGTTCAACAAACGGGTCACCTCGGCGAGTTCGTCCGCGCTCCGTTTCAGGTGGAGCGTGTTTGCCTCGAGCTGTCGTTCGAGGCGCTCGACCTGCGTCGATTGGATGCCGTTCGCGCACCAGGAGGCGAGCAGTTCTTTTAAATATTGTTGCCGGGAGCGGTTGTGTTCCTTGGCCCATTCATCGATTTGCTTCACGATGACGGGGTCGATGTCGCGGAGTAACAGGTCCATCTGCCTGACCACCTTTCTAGAGAGTACATGTTGCCAACGTCCGAAAAGTTCGTTCAAAGAGCATAAGGGGAAACTGCTATCACTTGTCGTGATAGCCCAGGCAGAGCCTGGGGTTTCCGTGATATCACCAAAAGTCCGAAAATGGCACGAAATGTGCCAGTAAAATCAGCGATTTGGCACGAAATGTGCCACTTAAATCGACAGTTCCCGGAGCCGAACGCGCAACTTGTCGTGCTTCTCTTCGAGCGCTACGACCGACTGTTCGAGCTTCTCGAGTTCCAGGTTGAGCTCATCACGTTTTCGGCCAAGATCGAAAATTTCGTTCTCCTGTTCCACCTGTTCGTCGAGCGAGAGGTAGGGGAGTTCGTCTTCAAGCTCCTCTTTGTCACGGTCGAGTCGCTTGATCTGTTGTCGCTGCGCTTCGACTGACTGCTGTGCTGTTTCCAAATGCCGTTCGGTCTCCGCGAGCTCGTCCTCGACGAATAGTCTCGTGAAAGTTGTCTCGTCAGATGAGGTGTGGCTCGCCTGTCCGATGGTCCGGCGGTCGGCATAGAGTGACGTCAACAGACTGTTCTCCCGTTCCTCAGGGGTGAGTTCGTCGATCGATTGTGACTCATCCAATCCGTAAATCCGGACAGCGAGCTGATCAAAATCGTTCGGCACATCTTTCAATTCGAGCACGTATTGATCGTTCCGGTCATACAGCACCATGACTTCCTTCTCGGAATCCGGACGTGCCTTATAGACATAGCGGAAGAGATGATCGTTCGTGTTACCTGGTGCTTCATCGAGCGAGAGTCGGATGCGTATTGTCTTGGCCTCCGTATCGTAACTGGACGCGTGGAGCGTCACGGTCTCCCCGTTTGAGAGTCGGATTGCCTCGTTGATCGGCGTCTCATTGACCGGTGCCTCCTCGGCGAAGAAGAACGACGAGGTGCCGAAAAAGAGGAAGCCGACGACAAAGAATACGCCGAGTACGAGGTAGAACCGGGAGACGTTCTGGGTGAGACGCCGTCGTGTTTGTCGTCGCATCTAGATTCCTCCTTCCGATGTCAGGTCTTCCATTTCGGTGACGACCAAACGTCCTTCGATGGACTCGAACGTCAGGGCCAACAGTTCTTGCGTCGTCTCTTCATAACCCGTCTCGGTGATCAACAGGTCTTGTTCGAACCGGACGAGGCAATCTATTCCGGAGACAGAAGGGAACACCTCGATGTCGCGGACGGTCGTCTCGAACGTGCCGACATCGCTGCCGTCAGCGGCGAAGAGCGTGGCCGCGAGTTCCTCGGACATGACACCTTTCGCCTGTCGTTTCTGGGTCGTGTAACTGTCCTTCGTGATGGTGAAGGCATACTCGATGAAGCGCGTCGCGCGTGTCACCAGCTCTTCCATTCGTTCCGTCTCCGTCGAAGCGACGACTTGTTCGGTGTCCGCTGACGTATCCTCGGAGGTTGCCGATTCAAGGGAAGTGACGCTCTCATTTTTCGTCTCACTCGTGTCTGAAGTACTCGTGACAGCCGTCACTTGTTGATAGAAAAAGACGTTCGCCGCGAGTGAAATCAGGAGCAGTACCCCGAACAGATACGCGAGGTGACGTGCGGTGAAGTTCATCCTTTCTCCTCCTTTCCATACATCCATGACTTATAATTCGAAAATCGGGGCGGGATCTATATGACCGGACCATTCAGCCGTCTTGATCTCGAAATGCAGATGGGTCCCGCTCGAACGGCCGGTCGTGCCGCAGTACCCGAGCGCCTGACCGGCTTTGATCTGTTGTCCGGTCTTGACGCCGAGACGACTCAGGTGCGCATACGCCGTGATGTAGTTGTCGTGTCGGATCTGGACGAGATTGCCGTACGGTCCGCGGTTCCCGCTATAGATGACGGTGCCGCTTTTGACTGCGTGGATCGTATCGGACGGGGTGCAACTGAAGTCGATACCGGTGTGGTTATCCCGTTGTCCGAAGACGACGCGCCAGCCGAAACGCGATGTCACGTTGAGCGGGATGGCGAGCGGGGAACGTAACCCCGACAATAGCTCTTTCGTGATGACACCGTCGGCGACGGCGACCGGCGCAAGATATTTCAACACTGCGTCGACGTATTCGATGTCCCCATAACAGGCGCCGTGCTGGACCGCGCTCGGGCGATGACAACGGTAGATACCGGTGTGTTTTACACGCTGGTACATCATCTGGGAGAACGAGATGGCGAGTTCTTTCGAATAGCGTCCACCGTTCTCCTGGACATAATCGATGAAGCCGCCGCCGAAGTTGTAACTCTGTAACGTGAGCTGCACGTCGCGGTTCGCCCGTTCGAAGACGGATGCAAAATGCTCGACACCATAGACGATGCTCTCCTCGGGGGAGGTGATGCATCCGATCCGTCCACACTTCGATTCGCTCGCCTGCATCGGGTCGTTCCCGCGTCCTCCGCTCTCCTGCATCATGAGCGCGAGTACGAGGTTCGTCTGTTCGGTCAGCCCGTACTTCGACAGTTCCGATTCGACCAAGCCCCGATATTGGAGCACCTGGTCGCTTACCTGTAGACCTCCTGCGGTATTGAACGTGACGTCGGTCGGTTGTTCGTTCTGGACACCCGTGAGCGTGTCGAGGATGCCGACGACGAGGATGACCATGAACAACACGAGTACCGCGATGCCGAGCAGGATGAGTCGCCACTTGAGTGTCGCGAGCTGCCATTTGGCCGTGACGGCGAAGCGGGCCGTCCGTTTCGCGGCCGCCCACATCAGGCGCCCCCACCGAACAAGGAGAGTTCCTCGGGCGCGACGTCGACGTCAAAGATGAGGTTCTGCACGCCGGAGATGCTGAGGACGACACGCCCCGTCTCGAGCGAGGGGATGATGCGCATTTCGGAGTTGGAAAGTTGGCCATCAAACACCGTCTGGATGATCGGGATACTCTCCGCGTCTTGTTCGCCAATGATCTTGTATTGCGTCAACTGAAAGAGCGACTTGACGTTCTCTGCATTCTCGGATTTCGATCCGGCAGGCACGAAGTCGGTGATCAAGTGCGACACGAAGAAGATGCCACCGAAGTACTTGCGCGCTTCACGCATGCAGCGTTGCAGATACAGGATGGCCGGTTGGGCGATGTCGCGCGTGTTGATCAAGTGGTGTGCCTCGTCGATGACGATGAGGTACTTGCACGCTTCTTCCGTCCGGAGCACGCCTTGGTTATAGGCTTTTAGTTGACCCGAGCCGTTGGCGATCATCCCGTCCCACAGCATGTTCATCAAGGAGAACACCTGCGCCTGGAATACCTCGTCGCGCAGGCTCGTCAGGTTCCGGAGCGGGAACGAGACGATGAGTTCCTCGTCGAACCGGTCGATGGAGGAGTGCCCGTCGAAGATGTTGCCGTAGTTGTGGACGAGGTTCGTGACGGCGAGCTCGATGTTCTCGAGACGCCGCACCCGGTTCGGGCTGATCGCCTCCTTGATTGAGGTGCGCGTGTCGTCCGTATAGAGCTCACGACGCACGAGATGCAAGAAGTCGGAGAACGTCGGGTACCGCTTCGCCGGATGCGTCGTGATCGGCAGTTCGCCTTGTTCGTCCCAGAGCCCGTGCCGGACGTACAAATCCCGGAGCAGGATCTCGAACTCGTTCGTCTCTTCCTGCGTCGCCGCCGGGTTGATGTAGTGATAGAACACGGCCATCTTCGACAGGTGCTGCATGAACGAGAGTGCCTCGTTGGCGCTGCCGTCGTTGTTCGTCACGGTCTTATAGACATGGAGCGGATTGATGAGCCCGGCCGACCCGTCAAGCGCGATCTCTTTCCCGCCGAGCTGATGCACGAGGTCCGAGAATTCGCCCGTGACGTCGAGGATGCGGATCTTGTTGCCCTTGATTGCCTGGTCGAGCACCGTCTTCTTGAGAAGTGTCGATTTGCCGGATCCCATCTTGCCGATCATGAGCGCGTTGTAGAACTTGCGTTGCTTGTCCTTGTGGAACAGGTCGAAGATGACGCTACCGTTCGTGTCGGTCGTCCCGTAATACGTTCCGGTCGCGTCCTGGAGCGACGTGAAGTGGAACGGATAGCCACCGGCGATGGAGAGGGACGGGATCTCTTTCCCACGTCGCCGGTTCGGCAACTTTTGTTGCTGGTCATAGCTCGTGAACAGGCTCTGCCATTCCCATTCCTGTTCGTTCAGGAAGATCGTCGAGCGGAAGTTCCGGGCCTCGAGTTCTTCCATCACTTCCTGCACCTTCACCTCGAGCGCGTCGAGCGTCTTCGCTTTCACATAGAGGCGCAGATGCAGATATTTCATCGTCTCGCCCTGGGTGATCTGTTCATAGAGCTCGTTCAGTTCCTTATACGTCTCGCGGGCGTCGATGCGGTCGATGTTGTCCTTCGCATTCTCGAAGCGTGTGTTCTGTTCGGCCATCGACTTGTTGATGGTTTGGATGATTTCCCGCTTGTCGGCCGTCCCGATGTCGAGCGTCGTCAAAACGCCCGGCATGTTCAGGATCGGTTCGAGCCAGTAGTCATAGACGAGCGACTGATATTTATAGACATGGAGGCACGACAGATAGCCGTCCCCGAGCCGGACAAAGTTGGCGTCGAACCGGATGCCACCTTGTGGCTGAATCTTGGCGATGACGTCGGGGTTGTAGCCTTTCTCGATCTTGACGGTCTCCGGGTCCTGGTGTCTGGACAATTTGTCACGCAGGCGCTGCCACATGCGCGTCACTCCTTTCTTCAGGCGTCGAGTTGCGGTTTCGTGTTCGGGTTGTTCAGTTGATAGAGCACATGCACCTTCTGGTCGAGTGTCAGCTCGCGCATCGGGTTCGAGCGGCGGAGCAGTTTATAGAGGTGCGTCTTCCGCTCGCGTAGCGTCCGCTCGTCGTCGGCATAAAAAAAGAGGAGATAATCGCGATTGGTGCGATGCTCCTCGAGGTATTCGAGCTCCTGCTTCTTCTTCAACAAGAATGGCAGGTAGGCCGGTGTCTGATTTTGTCGAATCTGTCGTTCGATGCTGATTTTCTGCCGTTCGAGACTGAGCGGTGTGTTCAGCGGCACGACCTTAAGCGGATGCGTGTACGCCTGTAGAAGATAGGCGAGTGAGAACACATCATGGTCTTTTTCCTCTTCATTTAAAGAATAGATGTCCTTTGAGGTGAGCTGGACCATGTCGAGATAGGTCCCGTCGCGCATCTCGAACGCCTCGGTCCCGGTGATGTCGACGACCGGCATCAGTTCGGCGACCGTCGGTTTGACGACGACCTTGTCTTTGACCTTCCGTTTCTCGACCACGTCCTGTTCATCAAGCCAGGTGCCCGTGCGTCTCGGTTCTTGTAGCGACTCCTCGATGAACGCCATCTCAGTCACGTCCTTTCGTGTGCGCGTCGAGCGCGAGATAGGTGTCTTTCCGTTTGATGAGCGCGTAGTAAATCGCGTGGACCATCCGCTTCTGCGGGTTCGTCGCCGGCCGGAGTACCATGAACAGGCCGAATACGACGAGGAAGACCGTGAACGGGATGTGCAGCACCGACGGGATGAACGGGAGCGTCACGAGCCGGAGCACGATGAGCCCGACAAGGAACAGGAAGTCGTGCAGATAGAGCATCTTATTGATCTTCAGTTCGGTCGTGACTTCGTTCGGGATCCGATAGTTGCGCATGGATCATCACTCCTTCTTCTCAATATTGTCAGGACGCGGTGGCGAGGTCGGGTAGATCCGTCGCGTCTCTTCCTGGTGCTGGCTATGACGATGCGTCTGATTCTCACGCACCTGTTCGATGACCTCGGTCTCGACGTCGAGCACGGTGTCTTGATGGATGGTCCGTCGGGCGCGGCCTTGGCGTTTCTCTGTTGACGCATCATTCGAATCCGTCGTAGAGGACGAAGACGAGGATGAGTCGTCTGAAGGTGGTACCTCATGAGATGTCGGTGTCGTCACGTCATTTCTGTCTACTGATTCATCGTGACGATGGCCTGGTCCGGATGTAGTATCGGTGGACCCGGTGACCGATTCGAGAGTCGACGAAGCCGGGATTGGAGAATGACCAGAGCTTGAATGATCGTGAATCGATTCCGGTTTTGGTGTCTCCGATGACGTGGTTGGATGGTCGGGGCCACGTTCGGCATTTGATTCAGAGTTCGTCGCATGAATCGATTCGGGAGACTGGCGGCCCGCCGCTTCGTTCACGGATGGAGAGCCTTGCGCTTCAAGTTCTGACTCTTGACTATTGATTGGTTGCGCAACGTCCTTCGGATTTGTCGGTTTCTCTTTGTCGGTCTGCGTGCGACTTGCAGTTTGGTTCTCCTGAGCGACACCATCTGGATCGGTTTGTCTCTCGGTGTCCATCCGCTGTGAAGCTTGGTCCGCTGCACTAAGTGTTGAACCGTTATGCGGCATGGCATTTGAATCCACCCGTGTCGTCGCGGCCTCATGAAGCGATGGCATCTTTTGTGCGCTTTGTGTGGCACGCGCGACCTTTGAGACCGCATGGGCACCGGCCGAGGTCACGCCTTTCCCGGCAGCATAGGCGCTGAGGGCGACACCCCAGCCCCGTTTGAGTCCGGCATCAATCCCGAACAGCCGCTCGACCATGTTCGGTCCGTCGATCAAGGCGACCGAGAAGGCGATGAGGGCGATCAGGTAGGCGAACCCGTCCAACGTCTCCGCGAGATAGGCGGTCCCGATCGTGTACAACTTGATGGAGACGAAGATCAGGATGATCACGAGGAACGTGTTCAAAATGCTCTGGATGACCTTCTTCGTCTTTTGACCACTGTGCAGGTCGGCAGGTGCGACGAGAATCGCCAAAACATAGTTAAAGGCGAGCTCGAACGAGAGGCGCGCCAGTTTATAAGCGATCGAGAACAGCGTGAAGCCCATGATTCCGAGTGTCACGAAGATGGTCAACCAGTTCGGCTGATAGCGGTAGTAATATTGGTTGTTCCATTCGACGCCACCTTGGTCGAGTTTCGAGGTTCCCATCGTTTCACCATTCCAGGTTAGTTTGGACTGAGAGATTTGTTCGCCAGTACTTCCCAAGCGAAATTCATTACTATCGAATACCTCGTTGATATCGATATTTCGTAAATGACTTTGAGGCAGAGAGTTCAAAGCCTCACCTTCCAAACCGGAAAAATCGTTTCGGTCATATTCAATCAAATCATGAATGTTTTCTCGTAAAATCTGATTTGATATCGATTCACCGGAAGAGTTTTCGCCAGAGTTTTGAGTTGTGAAATCAATCGCGGTATCACTGAATTCACTTACTTGCGTCATCGTTGGAGATAATAGTCCGAGAATGAGCAACGTGATAAACAGATTGATTAAAAATCCTTCCCGATCAAATTTCTTTTGAAAAATGATGAGGTAACCCGTGAATAGGAAGCTAGCAGCTAAAAGAACGTACAAAAAAGGTTGAATCGTAGAAACGAATTCAACCACTTGAGAGTTATTAAAAAATGTTTTAGTTAGTAATATGCTGTCAGTCACTTTTTCAAGTCCATCAATCAATACTGCTAAGCCACGTATTAAAATCCAACCCATTGAGCGGAGGGCATCCAGTACCAGTGTACTGAGACTAAGGATATCAGTGAACTCTTGTAGCTTATTTACAACTTCGTTATCACCCATAGAATCCCTCCATTCAGAGGCTATTTAATGAAGTTAGTAACTTGATCCTTTAATTCATCTTCTGTAAGGGCAGATACATTTAATTCACGGCTGATTTCACCATCAGTTATCTCGTACAATCTGCCACCTTTAAGTTCAGGATGTTCTTGGGTAGAACGTTCCTCAAGATCTTCCCCATTAGGCTGAAACGGATTGAATAAGAGAACGTCTTTCTTTTTTTCCGTGGCGACTTCTCGCACAGTATCAACGTAAACCCCTTCATTACCTTGACTATCGCTGTCTACAAGAACGTATGCACTTTCTTGCTCAGTTTTAATATCTGCAATTTCTTCAACAGAAGTCGTAGAAAGATAATTCGAACTTTCGGCACCACACGATGCTAAAAGTAACGAACTTCCGAGTAGGACACCAATCAAGATTTTCCTCATAACGTTTACCCCTCCGTCAGACGATTTTCCCCTTCAGTAGATCCGCGATTTTCAGGTTGACGCGGAAGTCGAACTTATCTATTAGTGTAACAGTTTTTGGGGTGTCTGAGGTGTCGTCCTGATAGACGGTCAGAAAGCCATCGGTCGTCTGGATATTGAGCACGTCGCCCCGTTCGAGGCGGACGCGTTGCGTCTCGATGATCCTCGCGACGACACGCAATTCGTTCTGGATTCGCTTCTCTCTCGCACTCTCGGCCATGGGTTCGGCCTCCTCTCTACGGTGTACCTTGCTTCAGTTTCTCGAGTCGCTTCGCGATCATCGTGCTCAAAAAGCTCTTCTGGCTGTCGGTGACGTCGTAAACTCCTAGGTTCAGGTTCGTCTCGAACTCAGGGAGAGACATCCCACCGATGTCATGTCCCTCGAACATCGAGCGGAGGATGCTGTCCTGCAGCACATCTCGTACCGTCAAGGACTTATCTTCCTGATTCGAGGGCGTGTTCGCTTCCGTCTCGTCTTCTTTCTGCGTAAAGCGGATTCGAATTTGTTCGAAGTCGATCCCGGCGTGACGGCATGGGATGTTGATGTCATGCAGGGAGCGGTCCGTGTCGAAATCGTCCGACAGGTATTCATACCGATATTTCATCGCCGTCTTGCCGCTCAAAAAGATCGGATACGACTGGATCCGCCGTTTCTTCGTATCCTGACGCTTGATGACACGGATGATAAGCATCTCGCCTTCTTTGAGTCCCATGACCTCGGTCGCTGTCATGAGCCGACGGCCGTCCACGTTCTCCGTCTTCGATTTCTTGAGCGAGAACGTCTGCCCAGACCGCGATTTCGTGACGATGGTCGCCTCACCGAGTTTCTTCGAGATCAGTTCGGCGGTCGACTCGTCCGCGGTCAACAGATAGTGCGTGTTCCCACAGTTGCCGTCAATCGTCTTCCAATCCTCGCCGTACAGGTTCTCGAGTTGAGAGTAGGCCTGGATGACGAGGTTGAAGCGCATGTTCCGGCCGAGACAGACCGTGATGATGTTGGCCATGCCTTCAATCGGTGGCATGTTGCCGAACTCATCGAGGAGGAAGACGACTTGACGCTCGCATTTGCCTTGTTTCGTCTGCGAGGCGACCCGGGCGAGTGCCGTATACACCTGTTTGATATAAAGGGATGCGATGACGTTGAATGTCGGGTCATAGTCCGGAACAATCAGGAACACCGCCACAGGTTGGAGTTGATGCATCACCTCACGGATCTGGATGGCACCGTCGATAGAGTAATCGAATTGTCCGGTTTCCTCGTCCTGCGCTTCCAACTGAATTATTGAAGTACCTGAGTCGGTCGAGATTTGAACGGTGTTTCCAGATTGAAGCGACGACGTATGATACACGATGAAGCTGCCATCGTCGTCGGTCGTGAGCGCATGGGCCGTCCCATCGGGGAACGTGAATGTGAGTCGTGTCAAAGGCTCGGTCCGTCCGCTGATCCAACGGTTGAATCCGATGCGTCGCATGTCGAGCGAGTTCATCGACGTCAGCTTTCCGGTCCCGTTCAACGTGAAGATGCCGAGCTTCGCATTCGTATTGGCCAAGATACTTGCTCGTGTCTGGCCACCGGAGAAGTGGAGTGTCGCGAACTGAAGCCGGGCCGGGTGGTTCTCCGGGAAGCGCTGAAAGAACTCGTCCAGTGCGGAGATCTCCTGCCCTTGTCGCGTCACCACCGTCCGTGATCCTAAATCCGAGAGCATGAGGGCGACGTTGTACATGTTGATCTTCTCCGGTGTGTCCTTCGCCTCTTCACAGAGCCCGAGGATGAGCGCCGTACACAGGTCAATCGACGAGTTGGCCCAGAACGGGTCCCGTGCCTTCGGGTCATGGTACAGCATGAACGCGACCGAGCGCGCATACTGTTGGGCGATCGAGTAGTTCTCCTCAAGGAACGCGTCGATCGTCAGTTGCAACAGGTTGTATGACATCGATTGGAGCGGGTTCATCAGATTCAGCACCTCGACCTGATAGCCGCGTTGTTCGAGCGCCTCCTTCGAGGCGGCGAAGAGCTCGCCTTTCGGGTCGTTGATGATCAGGCTCGCCTGGTCACGCGCCCGGCTGTACAGGTCGATTGTCGAAAAGACGAACGTCTCGCCTTTCCCGGATCGGGTTGTGCCGATGACCAGGTTGTTGACGGGCGAATCATCGATGAACAGCTCATTCTTGAACCGTCCGACGGGGATACCACCCAATCCTTCATACTGTTTCTTCCGGTCCGGGACGCGACGATACTGTTGCTTCAGTTCATCGAATGAGGTGAAGCGGGCGCTCCCTTTCTGATTTTTTCGTAGATCCCGGAAATTCAGCCATACCTTGCCGAACACGACCAGTCCGATGAACAGACTGAATACAATCAGTCCGAGTAAGACGGTCGAAGAGGGAAGACTCACCTCCAAGAACAAGGCGGGGGAGAGCGTCGGAATCGTCGCCCCGGCCAACAGCCCGTCTTGTACAATCGGGGTCATGATTTGTCGAATGATGTTGTAGACCCCGTTCAGCAGATAAAAAATCCCGATCGGCAGCACCATCAGGCAGAACAGGGCAGGGAAGATCAGACGTATCGGGAATCGTGGTGATCGAGACGGAGTTCTCAATTATTTCACCTACCTTAATCTGAATAGAGAATTGTTTGCAGGTCAATTTCTTTAGCAACGATAGTAGCTTGAATCTTCTCACGGGCCGAAGTGTCCTTGCTAGAGGTTTTCTTCAGTTTCTCGCTCAGTTTGTCGATTGCGGCCATGCTGTCTTGATAGTTGTCCACTTTTTCTTGTACGGCAGTGTCGTTCGTCTTAGACGCCCACTCATTTGCGGACTCGATGTCCTTGAGAAAGAGATAAGCGGTCACTTTCGCCGAGACGCGGGGAGCAGTCCATTCCACATTTTCCGTTTTGGCCACGGTCTCGTGGTCTTGTTCCAGTGCAGCGATATCGAACGCGCCCTCATCGGTCGGATGTGACGCTTGGAAGTCCTGAAGCCGTTCCAATTTCTCCTTATCGGCTAGATCGAGCCCGGCCAGCTTCGTCTCGATTAGGATGGGGTCATCCGTGAGTTCGAGCGCTTTCTGGTCTGCGCCTTCTGCAAGATAGAGATCGACCAGTAGAACATCCTCTTCCTCGGACCGATCTTTCCGTTCCAGTAAAGCGATGAGCGAGGATTCCTCACCTTGAAGTGCCTGTTCGTAAGCGTCCAGCCATGTCTCTTCTCCACCGGTCATCTGTTCGGCGTGTGCCTCTTTATCAATGAACCATTGCGTGGCAGTGAATAATGTGGTGAATAGAATCCCAACCGTGGCCGCCCCGTAGATGAGGCGGCGCTGCAGTCGGGTCAGGCGTGACTGATAGGTCGATGACATGATCGGGTTCGATCTGACGGAATGGTGCTTATAGTCTTGCGGTGTCTCGGACTCGATCTCGTCGAGGATCCACATCTTCTTCGCGTTATCCTCTTTCTTCATCCGGATCCGTTGTACCCGGTCTTTCACTTGATGATACAGGTTCGGATAGGTGCCTTCGGTCCCAAACGTGAACGTCCCCCGATAGAGCAACTCATCTTTTTGGTCGAAGAGCCGGAAGTCACCGGAACAGCTCGTCCCTTCCTCGCTACGTGCCTGATGTAGATCATGTGTTGCCACGACGGCCTCGGCGAAGGTGAGCCGCTCATAGTTCTGAATCCGTGTGTCCGGTACATCGGTGAATCGTACAAACAGCATCTCGTCTCTCCTCTCGTTTCAAGCAACAAAAAAAGCCTTCCGATTGGAACGCTCCGTGTGTGTGCATTAGAATTTGATGTTCTGGTCGACCATCTCGGCGAGCGTGAACGCGCCCATGACGATGATCAGACCGACGGCGCCTCCGACAAGCCAGCCGACGGCCTTCGAGCGTCCCCGATCCCCGCCGAAGATGAAGTAGAAGCCCCCGATCGCGAAGGCGATGGCCGCGGCGATGACGGCAAGTCCCTGGAAAAACTGAAGCAAGCTGAGCCCTGTCTCATTGAGTCCCATGTCGTCCCCTCCTTAGTCCTGGTGCGCCGGCGACTTGAAGCTGAGCTTCGCCTCGAGCGCCTCCAAAATGAGTTCCTGGTTGTCCTGGATGACCTGCTGGTGTTGCTCGTCGAGCCACTCCTCGTAGTCCTTCCCACGGATGCGTAAGAGTTTCTCGGCGAAGCTACGGTTCTGTTTCTGTTCTTTTGATGCCACAGTACACACTTCCTTCCCTTGATCTCGTGATGTGCAGCAGCACATCATTAAGGACAGTCGGATTCGGTGCGGTGGGTTTCTAGCCGTTCCCCCACGAACTCCACTCCTCGCTGAGATAAGGAGCTGTACAGGGTTTTTCGATGACCCGGAACGATTCTGTGACCTTATGGCGAGTTTTAGGCGACTCTCGCCGAACCATCTATGCGTAGATCCCGCCCACCCGGTCACTGGTGAGGGACACGCCGGTATGTGATTGGAGGAGACCATCCTTAAGGATGTGCTGCTGCGTCGATGTTGGTTACTGTCGGACTCTTTTCCGCTTCTTGACATGGATGAGCTCGTCATCGGGATTCCTACGCTTGGCGAGGACGTGGGCGTCACAGACGACCGTACGGATCCGATAGTAGAGTTGCGTCAACTGGACCGCCTCACCGCTTCCTTTCTCGATGCCGATGAAGCCGTGCAGTTCATATGTCTTCCCGTCGAACGTGCGGACGGAGTCAGCCTGCGGCAACTCCTTCAAATCGAACCGGCGTCGCTCGAGCTTCGTGACGCAACGCTTCGCCCCGTATCCGAAGTCGATGGCGTCCCACGGCACCGTCGCGAGCGTGTGCCCGAACGCGCGGGCCAGATGATCGATATCCGCGATCGACGGCACCGAACGGTTCTGTTCGTACTGACTGATGGCGGGCTGTGAAATCTCTCCAAATGTCTTCTCGGATAGTTCGACCTGTGACCAGCCCGAGAGCCGGCGGTTCTCCTTCAACCACTCCCCGAATCGATACATAAGCCTTCCCCTTTCTGTAAACCAGAGCGGCGACCAAACAGATGTTTCCTTTTGTTGGTTCCAATATAACAGGGTCAGGAATAAAAATCATCAGTTTTCTGATATGTCAGAAATTTTACAATTGCCGATTTTTGTCGAATTTGCTCTACGCAAGGGTTTATAGCCAACAGCAACTCAATATTTTTTTGTTTTGTAGCACAACTGTAAAAAAATAACGCTTTGAGTATAGAAAATAATGATAAGTATTTTGATTTCAAGAGATTGTGGTAGGGTAGAGGAATAGAAGGTTTCGTAAAGAATAAGTGATGAAGAAAGTACTTTGATCGTGGGGTGAGCAAGTGGAATTGAATGAGGCAATCATCGAGAGGATGAAGGAGCTCGCAGCGGAACGCAATATGACTATCCATCAAGTCATCCAAAAGGGTGGATTGAATCAGGCAACGATTTCAGAATTGATGAGTGGACGTACAAAACATCCAAAAGTGAGTACGATTCAAAAGTTTTGTAATGGACTAGGTATTAGCTTAATTGATTTTTTTAACAGTCAAAAATTTATGTGACAATATTTTTAATGAAAATAGGTATTTGGACGATACCATACATTTCCTCAAGTCTCTAGCGTTTAAAAGGTATTAAAGAAGTCGAAATTGTATAGTACTTCAAATACTTATTTCACTATGCTGACGCTTTTATTTACAATCGATTCAAATTAAATTAATTTTTTACGTTATAATTGGTAGAGTTTAAATTTACATTGTTTTCATTATACAGGAAGAAGGGATAAAAATATGGTAGATTTTAAAAAACTGAAAACCCAGAAGGCGAAACCAAAATCAGTAGATCCGATTGAGATTTTTAGAAGACTTCCCAAACCTGAAGGCGTAAATGACCTTTATACTAGTCAAACTGATATTTTACAAACTTGGTACAATAAATATAAAGATAAATCGCATAATATAATCAAATTGCACACGGGTGGTGGTAAAACTTTAATTGGCTTGCTAATTGCACAATCTAGTTTAAACGATTTGGGGGAACCGGTTTTATATTTGGCCCCGACTAAACAACTAGTAACTCAAACTCTCGATAAAGCTCGAGAGTTTGGAATATCAGCTGTTCCATATAGTCCTGGGCAAGAATTAGATGTTGATTTTTTAAATGGCAAGTCGATTATGATTGCTACATATAAAGCACTATTTAATGGTAAAAGTAAGTTTGGGATTCGAGGTGACATGACTCCACTGAAACTTGGGACCATCATATTTGACGATGCTCACGTGGCATTTCCAGTTGTAAGAGATTCATTTACGATTAAAGTAAATAACAAAGACAATAAAGACTTATTTAACTCGCTTATTGATATTTTTCGTCAAGATTTTAAAGGGATAGATAAATTGGGAACCCTTGAAGATATTGTTTCAGGAACTAACTCAGGAGTGTTAGAGGTACCGTACTACGCATGGAATGAAAAAATCGATATTGTACGTGAATATTTAAGAGCTGATACCTCTTCATATAATTTTGTGTGGCCATTATTAAGAGATAACTTTCATCTATGTCATGCAATTATCAGTAAAAAATCATTTACAATAACACCTATTCTTCCATTAATGAATATGTTTCCTAGCTTTGAGAATTCTACGAGAAAAATTTATATGTCAGCTACAATTTCTGATGATAGTGATTTGCTTAGAACATTCGACATCGACACAGAGAGCATTGATAGATCTCTCAAATCGCGTTCACTAGCAGGCATTAGCGAACGTATGATACTCATTCCAGATTTAATGCCATTTAAAACCACAAAAGAAAACCTTCAACGTTTAGTAAAGTGGTCTACTAAACAAAAAGGCGCAAGTACAGTGATATTGGTATCTTCAGAACCTTCCTCGGAATCTTGGGAACAAGTTGCTGATGTTGCAATTGGATCAAACGTCGAAAAAGCAGTATCTATCTTGCAAAATGAATCATCTAAAGGTCCTATAGTTTTTGTAAATCGCTATGATGGCATTGACCTACCTGGGGATTCTTGTCGGTTACTTTTGATGGATGGTCTCCCTAAAGGCACTGCCGACTATGAGATATTTAGAGCAGGTTCACTATACGAGGGAACGACGATAACTAAAGGAATCGCACAAAGAATAGAGCAAGGGATTGGTCGAGGTGCTCGTGGAGCCGGTGATCATTGTGTAATATTGCTTGTAGGAAAAGACCTTGCTTCTTGGATTTCTAAAGAAGCAAATTTCAATTTTTTGACGAGTTCAACACAAGCACAACTAGAGATGGGTATTGAGATTAGTAAAGAAATTAAAAGTCCAGCTGATTTGATTGAAACTATTGAAAGAAGCTTTGAGCGGGATACTGACTGGGTCGAATATCATGCAGATAGCCTTGCAGAACTAGTTGATATGAGTGAATTAGATAAAGTACAACTGCAACAAGCTAAAGTCGAAAGAAAAGCACTAAACCTGTGGAATGATGGTTATCACAGTAATGCTATAACTAGAATTGAAAAGCTAATAGAAGCCCAAAAAAATGAGTTAGACCCTCAAATAACTGGCTGGATGCAACAATTAGCTGCACGTATAGCAGATCAATGGGGAAACAAGGAAAAAGCCTCAGAGCTTCAGCGCTACGCGTATTCAAACAATAGAAACTTAACTCGACCAAAAATACTCCCACCGTATAAACCACTTGTAGTGCCTATGCCTCAAGCACAGAAAATAGTTAGTAAGATTCAAGAATATAAAATTAAAAGAGGTTATCTACAAACATTCGAGGAATGCGTCTCAAACTTACACTCAGACTCGTCTGCAAATCGCTTTGAACAGGCACTTAAAGATTTTGCATTACTAATTGGGCTAGACGCAGAAAGATTTGACGAAGGCGGTGAGGGGCCCGATGTATTATGGCTTTTGCCTGAAAAAGTAGGATTCGTAATTGAGGCGAAAAGTAGAAAACTTAAGAAAAATGAATTGACTAAAGCTCAACACGGTCAACTTCTGGTAGCTTCAGAATGGTTTGCAAATAAATATCCGGAATTTGACTGTGTAAGGGTAAGCGTTCATCCACAAAATTATGCTTCCCGCGCTGCACATGCAACAGACTCTTATGCGCTAACTTATGAAAAATTAGTTACCTTAATTTCAAGCGCTAGAAGATTATTGACAACTTTAGTTGAGTCTCAACTAGAAGATGATAGCTTAGAGGCATACTGTAATGCTTTGTTAAATGAATCAGAAATACGTTCTGATAAAATTAAAGAAGCTTATTTGACTCCATTCATCGTAAAATAGAATAAAAATATAAGAATAAGATTAGTAGTTCTTATTCTTATATTTTCAAATCATTAACTTGTGATAATATAAGATTATCACAAGTTAGTTGGTTTAAATTTATTTTATACCATAAAAGTAATACGTTTATTATCAATAAACTAATCTAATTAACTGTTGTAATTAAAGAATAATTACATATGTATTACTCATTTTCATCGATTATTTTATAAAAACTCAATTTAAGTTTGAAAATATATATTGAAAAGAGGGAGAGGCATGGGGCTTGAGAAAAAGCAGCAAGCATTCGAAGTAGCGTTGCGAGAACTGACCGGGGCTAATCCAAAATTGGCCGAGGCGTTGAAGAAGAGCCATATCGATCTAAAAACGTTGACTGACATCGAAGTCATCGAATTGTTCTGGGCAACAGAACTGTTTCCAATCTATGCGGACAAGAGCCCACACACGCGACGCGCATATAAATTGGACCTTGAGTTCATTCTTAATTTTGTGATGACGAAGACAGACGGGTTAAAAGACCTGACCGTACTCGACATCCATCGCTACCTATTTGAGGTGAATGAACAGTACGCGCCACGCACGGCACAGCGAAAGAACCACATGCTAAAGCGTCTCCTGACCTACCTCCATGTCAATCAGTATCATCTAGATAATCTGGCTTTCCACGTGAAGAACCAACAACGCTCGGAGATGCTCAGGCGTGAAGTCGATTTCGACGAGATCGAGCGGATCGCCGAGTCCTTCCGCTATACCGTCAAGCGAGCACAAAAAAAGGAGCTCATGGAGCTCCGGAACGAGACAATCGGATATTTGTTGTTGACGACAGGTATGCGGGCGGCGGAACTGTTATCAATCAAGTTCACCGACGTGAAGCGCAATCAGCAGACATCCTATGTCGAAGTGAAGGGGAAACGTGACAAGTGGCGTCGTATCCCGCTCACCGAGAAAGCGACCCATCTTGTAAATCGGCTGCAGACATTGATGATGATCGAGGAAGTCTCGTCCCCTTTTATCGCCTTCAGCACGAAAAAAGCTAACAAAGCGATTACCTATGAGGCGCTGCGCCTGATGACTCATAAGGCGGTCGACCATGTCGCGAACGAAGAGAAGACCCCGCCCCACTGGTTCCGCAGGGCCTACATCACAAAGCTCTTAGCGAACGGAAATTCGTTGATTAGTGTTATGCAATTAGTCGGTCATGAGTCCATAAGTACAACAAATGAATACTTACAATCTCTTGAACGATTATCAAATGTATCAAATACGAACTTGCCATTTGAATGAACTAATTTTTATCCTAGATGACTAAAATTGCTTTATTATAAATTTTTGTAAATTAAAGAAATGATTTATTTTTATATCTCTTTCACTGAGGAACAGCCGGGTAAAATGATAATTTACGAAGCACCTAAAATCGTGAAAAATCAAAGTATCGGAGATATTACTAACTAGAATAGAATTTTATCTTGATAATTCACTAGTGCTTATATTGTGAAACTATTGGTCAACAGAAGTTAAATTTGAGTTATTATATAGTCAGCTGGCTAATAATTAAGTAAAGCGTTGAATAATTATTTTGCAATCCATAACAAAGATACTCATCACAATTCATCACAATCTTCGAATACTTGAAAAGTTTATTCTAATGATCATACTCATTTATATTCCTTATATAAGACTATGGTGGATTAATTCTTAAAGCTACTTTTTGATCATACTTAAAACTGATTATTGTGGCTTATTTACATTTTTCAAGATGAATAATATCATTTATATTTTTTCAAATTAACTAGAAAGAGGTGTAAGTTAGAAAATGATCTACTATCCTCATTTTGAAATTCAAGATGAAAAATGGTTAAAATTCGCTTTACTATATTACAAAGAAATTAATCCTATTATACCTTCTTCTGCCACAATTAATTTTGCCCCTCCATTTAAAACAGTTATCAAAAATACAAATTTAATAAATCCTTATAGCCCTTCTTACGATGATGGGCGAGATGCTTCACTTAAAGCTATCGATACTGTTACTAGGCTGTTGACTAATAATAAATATCATTCACCAAGTTTCGGTACAAATAATATTGAACTGGAGTGGGGGAATAATAAAACGCATACTTATGAAATTTATAAAGAAAAATTTTCAAGTGAATGGATACATTTTTGTAAAGATAAAAATTTAGGGACTACTAGTGAGAATGGCATTAAAACAAATCCCAATCTAGCTTTTGTATATATGAGTGTATTTGCAAATCATATTGCTGATAATAAAAAAATTTCAACAATTACAGATAACCCTAACTATAATAAGTTTCTTAAATCAACTTATACAAATCAGGTCACTGATGAAAACAAACGTTACATTGCTGATAGAATTATTAATTTTATGATCCCACAAAATTTAGACGAAATTCCACTTTCTAAAATTATTTCAATTAGAGAATCTACTTCTTTTGAAAATAAAATTTCAGCGTTTCACACCACATTAGAAAAGTATGTTTCGAGACATGACACTAATTTATCAGCATCCGATTATTTAGATTCTCTTAATCATGATGCTGCTTCAAAAGACTTAACCAGCGAATTGAGATCTTATAAACTAGACTTAGTAAACTGTGGAATAGCAATATGGTCAATGAGCGTTTCAAATAATGTGACCTTGCCACTTATTGCCTCTACTCTAGTTTCAGGAATTCAAGCGTCACAAAATATTTGTAATGTTCGAAAAAACAATGAACCATTTAAAACAAGTAAAAAATTTTTGGTAGACCTACAAAATATTTAATTTTATACTTCAAGTTAAATGAATCTAATAACCATATTAGAGAGTTTTCTCATGACGGTTTGTCAAATTAAGCGCAACACTTCCTCGGTGAAGACCTCGTGTGCGGTTTTCCAGTTCAGGCACTTCCTTGGTCGCCCGTTGATCTTGGCCAGCGCGTCCGCGAGTTCGTCATGCGCCACCTGCGCGAAGTCCGTTCCTTTCGGGAAGAACTCGCGCAGGAGCCCATTGGCGTTCTCGTTGCTCCCCCGTTGCCACGATGCGTACGGGTCGGCGAAATACATCGGCACACCGAGTGACTCCTGGATGCGTGAGTATTGCGGAGACAGAGAGCCACTAGTGCGGACTTGTGAGCCACCGAATGCGGACAACTGAGCCACCAAATGCGGACAACTGAGCCACCGAGTGCGGACAACTGAGCCACCAAATGCGGACAACTGAGCCACCAAATGCGGACAACTGAGCCACCAAATGCGGTACTGAGCCAGTCAATTATGAAGAAAAAGGCCATCGACTCATCGATGGCCAAAATTTTAGCTTATCCCTAACCCACGGCGTTCCCTCATTGAGGTTTCGCCGTCGACCAGGATTTTATAGGAGTCGTGTACGATCCTGTCTAGAATCGCGTCCGCGATTTGGGCCTGTCCCAGCTTCGAATGCCACCCCTCGGGTGCGAACTGAGAACAGAAGATGGTCGAGGAACGCTTCAGCCGTGCCTCAACGATTTCTAACAGATGCATCACATGCTCCTGCGGGAGCTCGGTGAGGAGCCATTCGTCAAGAATCAGGAGATCAATCGTCCGATATTTATGGATCAACTTTCTGAAGCTGCCGTCCGCCTCATATTTCGCCACCGCGAGCTCGTCCAATAGTTCAGGCAACCGGATATACTTCACCTTATAGAATTGCCGACAGGCCTGAACAGCCAATGCGTTCGCCAGCCACGTCTTCCCGTTACCCGACGCCCCCATCAGGATGACGTTATGATGCTTCTTGATGTAGTTGCCCGAGGCGAGTTCCAAAATAAGTTTTTTGTCCAACCTCCGGTCCGGATGGTATTCGATATGCTCGATCGACGCGGACGGGTCGGACAAGGTCGCCTGCTTGATGAGCCGTTCGAGCTTGTTCGACCGGCGTCTTGAGTATTCCTGGTCGACCAACAGGTTGAAACGATCATCGAAGTCCAACTCAGCGTACTCCTTCATCTCATGCTGTAGTTCATATTGCTCTGCCATCCCGGTCATTTTCATCTCGGTCAACTTTCTTAACGTCTCCTGGTTGATCATTTTTTATCGCCTCCGAAATATTTTGCTCCACGCGTGAACCCGTGGTCTTCTTTTGATCGATTCGACCGTTCGGTAACGACCGAAGCTCGTGCCGCCTTTTTCTTTTGCCGGTCTAAGATGCTTTTATAGACGCTGATGGTAGGCTGCGACGCGACCTCGAGTAAGCTCTTGGCGGCCGCCTCCATCTGGTCGTTCGAATGTTTCTTGTTCAGGTTCCGAATGACCGCCAGGAAGCCAAGCGCCTTTTTCTCCACATTGTTCTCGAGAATGTACGTCACGAACTTCTCCATGTTGGTACCTACGGTACGCGCCCATGCTCGGTTGTTCTCCGGGTTGTGGTCGAGATAGAGGCGATGGTTGTCGGGCATATGGTCGGTGTTCGTCGAGTACTGTCCGATTGCGCCCTTCAGGCGCGTATGGGAGGCGATTCTGACGTCTTTGAAATAGATCTCGATTAAGTTCGCCGTCAGGCGCACATCGACGTCTTCGCGGGTATAATCATAAGGGACGGAATAAAACATGCGTTCAACTTGGATGTGGTAGTTCGGTTGTACTTTCGCGGTTCGCCATTCCGTCATCTTGAAGCGTGTTTTCGGTAAGGGGCGCAAGGTCGCGCTCTCCTCTTCCGTGAACACGCTTTTTCTTGAACCGCTTCTTTTTTGGAACTCCTGGGTGTGCATCTCCTCGAGCCTCGAATGGATTTCCTTGTTCAGGTCTTCGATGTGGAAGCACTGGTAATTCCGTAACGCCGCGATGATCTGACGTGAAAGGAAGCCGACCGCGCCCTCGGCGCTCGGCTTGTCTTTCGGTTTGCGGATACGGCTAGGCACGACGACCGTCCAATAATGGTCCGCCAGCTCACGGTAAGCCTCATTCACCTGTGAGTCGCCTCGACGATGCTTCGTGATTCCGGTCTTGAGGTTGTCCGGGACCAGCGTCTCGGTGACGCCGCCGAAGTATTCAAAGGCGTGTACGTGCGCAGTCAGCCACGATCGCGACTTCATGTCGAGGAAGGCCTCGGCGTAAAAATATTGGCTGTACGGAAGCGCAGCGACAAAGACATAGGCCTCAATCTCCTCGCCGGCGGCACTGTCCATGATTTTCAGCGTCGCTCCGGCCCAGTCGACCTCCAAGACCTCGCCCGGCTTACGACGGATGGGCATGGTTAGCTTGTACTTCTTTGCGTATGATCTGGATTGTCAACACTAAACTAGACAGTTTTTACGAGGTGTCTCTGTTTGTACTCTTTCGGCGTCAGGTATCCCAGTGTTCCGTGAATTCGAATATGATTGAACCAATGGATATAGTCCCGTAACTCACGCTCGAGGACCGTCAAACTCGAAAAACTCCGTTTTCTGACGAACTCCGTCTTGATCACTTTGTACGTCGCCTCTGACACGGCGTTGTCGTAAGGGCACCCTTTATCGCTCAGCGAGCGACGGATCCCGAAACTGCGCAACGTATCGCTCACGAGTTTGTTGTTGAATTCGCTCCCGCGGTCGGTGTGGAACATTCCGATTCGTCGAAGGTCGCTCGGGATCGTCGCGATTGCCCGAGCCACCAGTGAGGCATCCTTGTGCTCGCCGACACTATGTCCGATGATTTCACGGTTGAAGAGATCGACGAAAATACACACATAGTTCCATTTGTTCTGGACCCTGACGTATGTCAAATCACTCACGATGACCGACAACTCTTCTTCCTGACGGAACTCGCGGTTCAATTCATTTTTGACCACGGACTCGTTCGGGTTACTTCGCTTCGGTTTGTATTGTGCGACGGTGTAGGAGGACACGAGCCCTTGCTCCCGCATGATGCGGCCGTTGCGTCTTCGGGACACTTGCTTTCCGAGCTTTCGGAGTTCGATCTTGATCTTGCGAGTCCCATAGTTCTCACGACTTTGACGGAAGATTTCGATGACGTCACCGGTCACATCGTCGACCGACGGTCGCT
This sequence comes from Caryophanales bacterium, assembly GCA_902362975.1. Taxonomy (GTDB): domain Bacteria; phylum Bacillota; class Bacilli; order Exiguobacteriales; family Exiguobacteriaceae; genus Exiguobacterium. The sequence continues at coordinate 8,884 of CABIYO010000014.1, read as the reverse complement.
TCTTCGATTCGTAGTAGAAAGTGATTCTTGGCAGGTGGAGGACTTTGCACATTGCTGATACCGAGTACTTGTGCATATTGTTTTTTATGACAGTTACTTTCGTCCTATGATCAGCGCGGCTTGCTTTAAAATGTCGTTCTCCATCTCGAGTTGTCTCACTTGCTTGCGCAGGTCGCGAAGTTCACGCGCTTCGTCGCTCAGGTTGTCCGCCGCCTTGAACGACCCGGTCGCACGGCTCTGGTTGATCCAACGGGTCAGGGCTGACGGTGTCAGGTCATACTCTCGGATGAGATCGACTCGTGGTTTTCCGTTCAGATAGAGTTGGACGACTTGTTCCTTGAACTCGTCTGTGAAAGTGCGGGCTGCTCTTGCTGCTCTTTTGGTCATGTCTGGTACTCTCCTCATATGGATAATTTGTTTCAGTTTAATTGACCTCCACATTTATGTCCAACTTAGTGTAGACCATCCACTTTTCATTGAACGGGGACAGTCCTTGTTGTCGGCGCAACCGGTTGATCGTCATCGTGATCCGACGGTACCCGTATGTGCCGTTCGCCTGGTCATAGAGTAGACGGATGTCCTCCAGAAGCTTCTCGTTCTCTTCTTGACGCACCGGTATGGTGCGATTCAACCATTTGTAATAGGCCGTCCGTGAGATGCCGGCGACTCGACAGAGGAGCACGATCGAAAGGGCCTCCTCTTCGTTCAATTCTTTGATGGCGATATATCGTTGCTGTAGCCGTACCGGGCTGATTATGACCTCCTTTCGATCTCCTCTAACTTTTTTAGAAACAAGATGTCCGCACGAAGAAGTTCGTTCTCAAGCTCCATTTGCTGGATACGGCGCTTAAGCTTCTCTTCTTCGCTTAGTTCGTCCTCTGGCTTCGTACGCCCACGGCGGTCCACGAGCGACTCATACAGCCCGTATACGTTCTCGCTGTATGACAAGTCTTTCGCCTTGATGATGACATCGATTTTCGGTGCGATTGCCTTGATTTCGCTCCGTAACTTCTCGAGCTCGTCGTGGCGGCGTGCCACGAGCACGAGTGACTTCCCTTGCTTGGCGAGCACTTTCGCCGTTTCATAGCCAATGCCTGAACTTGCCCCGGTGATGACGGTATATTTCATGATGTGTCCCCTTTTCACTGTAATCAAGATCGATATCTCTCTTCGGCAATTCCCGTAACGCCGTCCCCTCAATCCTTGGAACACGCAAAAACCGTCCTCCCCTGAACGGGAAAGGACGGTCCGTCTTATGTTTTGAAGCGACCGATGAGTGTCTGCAGATCTCCGGTCATATTGCCGAGTGACTCGGCGACTCCGTTCAATTCTTGAATCATCGCGAGTTGGGCGTCGGCCGTCTCGCCGACGCTGCGCATCGTCTCGGCCATGCCTTCACTATCACTCGCCATATGAATCGTTGCGGTCGCGACTTGTTTCGTCGTCGTGGCGATTTCATTCGAAGCGACCCGGATTTGTTCCGTGTTGTCGACCGAGGCGTGCAATTGCCCGACGATCTGTTGGAACGAGGCGGTCGCTTCTTCGAGCAGCGCCGTGTTCGTCTCGACGCGGCGGGCGCTGATAGCGTGACGCTCGAGCACCGCGTTCGACTGCGCTTGAATCGATTCGATCAAGCCGGCGATTTGGGAAGCCGATTGTTTCGACTGTTCCGCGAGCTTCCGCACTTCCTCGGCAACGACGGCGAACCCTTTCCCTTGCTCCCCGGCCCGGGCCGCTTCGATGGCCGCGTTCAAGGCGAGCAAGTTCGTCTGGTCGGTGATTGACTGGATGACCTCGGTGATGAGCGCGATCTCGTCCGACTGCTGTTTCAACGCTGTGATCGATTGTCCGGTCGTGACCGTCTCCGATTCGAGCGCGAGCACTTCTTGTTTCGCCTGTTGAATCGTCTGTTCGCCGCGTTCGGCGAGCGCTAGACTCGTCTGGACGTCTTGGCTGATCGTCCCGATCGAGGTGGCGATTCGTTCGACGCCTTCATCGGCCGCCGCGACAGCCTGCCCGCTCTTCGAAGCCGCTGCCGCCTGGTTGACCGTTTTACCGACGACTTGTTCAATCATCCGCGTCGTCTCCTCTGTCTGCGACGCCATCTCTTCCGTGCTCGCGTACAATTCTTCCGACTGGGCCGTGATTTCTTGAGCGTTCCGGCTCACTTCGTCGATCAGTTCACGAAGATTTCGCTTCATCCCATTGAACCCAATGATGAGTTGGCCGATTTCATCACGTGTCAGCGCTTGAAGGTCGGCGCGCGTCAAATCGCCGTCAGCGACGATGCCGACCTCGTCAGATAGTTGGCGGAGCGGTGCCTTCACCGTGCGCTGGAGCATATAGCCGACCCCGAGTGTGAGCATGAGGATCACCCCGGCAATAATCGCGGAGGAAAGAAAGGCACTATTTGCCCGATGTTTCAAGTGCTTTTGCTTTGTCAGTATGTTCGCTTCCGTCTCTTGCTGCATCGTTTCTCCAAATTCGATGATGGATTCGGTTATAGGCGGCAGAACACGTAAGATGAGCCGATCAATGTTTTCTTCATCCTTTGCATCGGCCGCTTGAATCAACTGTTGAGCCAAATCGTCATATTCGGTCGCGACGGATAAGAGATTCTCTAAGTCTTTTGTTTCCTCTTCTGACTCGGATAACTTCAGCAGGGTTTCAATCGCCGCTTTCTTGTCTTCCGAACCACGGCGCACGGCATCCAGCCGTGACTCGTCTTGTTGAATGATATAGCCGCGTAGTCCATACGCTTGGCGGACCACCCCGAGAGACAAATCATCTGCTGCTTTCATTTTCATGACGTCTTTGGAAATCATTTCCTCATAGCGACTGGTCTCGTCTTCTAAAGTTAGTAGGTTATAACCCATTCCTGTAATAACAAATAGAAGAATCAATCCGATTCCACTAAATAACTTTTGGGTTAATGACAATCTTCTAAATCGTTTCATTTTTTTGAGGAACACGTCCTCTTCCACCTCTCTTTCTTTATTAATATGTTGTTTCAACACTCTTTATCGGAACACTTAACAGAATTTTTACCAAAAATGAAAAGTTAGACAGTTTATTGACCTTTATTAACAGTTATTTGTTCCATTTTTTGTCACAAAAAAGGCTCATCACCATAACACGTGGTTGCTATTTTAACGACCAAGCTCGAAGCGTAATCTCAAAAAGAAACGTTCGAGGTTTCGGTAGCCATAACCACGGCGTTTGATAAGCTTGATTTTGTTGTTCGTTCCTTCCATCTTTCCGTTCGATAGACTGGACACGATCGTTCGACGCTCCGTCTCATGCCGGACGTGACAAAATCGATCACATCGACCGGTGAAGCACTGCAGACCGAGATAGAAGAGAAGATGTTTGCGATGCAAACGGAGCTCCAAGAAGCGAGTCAGCGTGCCTTCTGGTACTCGGTTGTCATCGCCATCGTAAGTTTCGTCCTGACGATGGGCGTTGGATATGCCATCAGCCATATGATGACGGCACCGCTCCGTTTCTTAGCGAAAGAAGTGGACATGGTGGCGGAAGGAGATTTGACACGTGAGGACCTTCAGGCGCTCACACAAGGTGAAATCGGACAATTGGTGACCGGCTTTAACCGCATGAAAGGCAACTTGTGTGAACTGATTGACCGTGTCACCCAACATGCGCAGGAAATCACGGCACAATCGGAAGAACTCTATGCGAGCACGGAAGAGATGGCGTTGCAGACAGAGGAAACGACGCGGATGATTGAACAAGTCGTCGGTAAAACGGTCAACCAGGCGGCAGCGGCTTCGAAGAGCGGGCAGGCTGTCGCGGCGGCCGATGAAGGCGTCGAACGAATCGCCACCTCGATCGGCTCGATTGACGATGACGTGTCACAGAGTTTGAAGCTCGCCGAAGAAGGTGGTGCGACGATGGCTCAGGCGAAAGATGAGGTGTTTGCACTCGAGCGAGAGACACGTCGGACGGGAGAATCGATTTCGGCACTGAAGCAACAGTCTGACGAGATCGCCCTCATCACCGAGGTCATCCAATCCATCACGGATCAGACGAACTTGTTGGCATTGAACGCGGCCATCGAGGCGGCACGTGCCGGTGAACAAGGAAAAGGATTCGCAGTCGTTGCAGAAGAAGTACGTAAGCTTGCCGAGCAGTCGAAACAGTCGGCGACACAAATCGCCGGATTGATCGAGTTGATTCAGACACAGTCGAACGCCGTTCTCGACCAACACGTCGTCAGTGCGAAACGCGTCGAGACGAACACGTTGTTGCTCGAACGAGCGACACGCGCGTTCGAACAGATTGTCAGTCAGCTCGAGACATCAGTCGACAACACGTCACATATCCGCATCGCCTCGCATGAGATTGCGGAGACGACGAAACAAGTCGCAACGTCCTCTCTTCAAATGTCACAAGACAGTGAAGCGATGGCCGACACGATGCGTACGGTCGGTGAGACGGCTGACGCCCAACTCGCGATGATTCAAGAATTGAACGGTGTCGCCGAATCACTCGGCAATATGACGAGTGACCTGCAGACACTGATTGGTCGATTCACGACATAAGTTGAAAGCCCTGTCTCCTTGGAGTCAGGGCTTTTCGTTCACATCGGAACGATTCGCGATGAAGAAAGTGGGGAAGCAACAACAAGGTAAACGACAAAAAGGAGTGGGTTATATGAAGTATACGGTCATTACAGATTATACGAATGGGAAAGCCCATACCGGGCATAGCCCGCCTTTAGGCATGGGATGAAAGTGAGTTCGGATGTTTTGACATCCGACATTCGGGTATATATATCCCATAGACAAGTACAAGTCTCTAAAACGCCTGTGTCCATCGCCCCTTGAAAATCGTATACGGTTCGGTCACGAAACCATGTGACCGGTAAAACGATGCCTGTCGTCATGCAAAAGACGCTAAAACATCAGGTGGACACACCTGCAACGACCTGTGATGGATGGTAACAGTCCATCAGCCTGAGAACCTATACGGTCTGTCTCAGGAGGGGTGATGGCACACCCTCATCTGAAGGCTTGAGCAAAACAGAAATGGACTGCGCTCGCACAAGCACTTCGGAATCCCACGGTTTCAATCGTGGGAGTGTCAAAAAATATATCGAATCTACAGATGCCCCTGAAGAAGAAAAAATCACTTTTTTCAATGACTACGAGATGCACCCATTTACATACAAAGTTCAAACGATTGAGCGAACGTTTTTAGATAAGCTATTCGCCATTTGTGATTACTATGAAAGTGGTAAGTCTGAACGTTTTTCAAGACATTTATACGACGTGCACAAAATTTGGGGAAGCAACCTTTTACATGCTGACCATTTAAAGCAACTGTTACCTGAAGTGATCGAAATCCGACAACTTGGACGAGATACTACTTCTAGTCAACCGGGCTATCCTATACACGATACTTTCCAAAAAATAATCCAATCTGAATTTTACAAAACAGACTATCTCAAAAATACCCGTACTTTCTTGTTTGAAGACGTTTCTTATGAACAAGTCATTTCTACACTTCAATCCATACTACAAACTGATTTGTTACCTAAAAAGATACATATTCAATAAAATGAATACATCATGTCTCGTTTCATTTAATTCAAAACCATTACCCTCCAAAATATTTGTTTACCTCTTTCAAAATGAAGGAATAACCATAGCATCGAACTTTATGGAAAGAAGGTGCCCCCGTGACTTGTCCCCACTGCGGAAAGAAGACACGATCGAAAACGGTCTGTCCGACGTGCGGCCGTCGCTCACGTCGCACGATTTGGTTATTTGCCACCCCATTCGCTATCGCACTCATTGCTTTTGTCACCTTCATTGGAAACGCCTATTTCACGGACATGTTGCGTTCGACCGACTCGCTCGCCGATCAGGTCAACTTGCCGATCGGGGAAGATACGGTCTCTGCTGACGAAGCGACACCGGTCGACTTCGCCGCACTACAAGGTAGCCTCTTCACCGTCAGTTACGGGACGGGATTTTTGGTGAGTTCACGCGATGTCGTCACAGCCGCCTCGAATGTGGCTGGATTGACGAATATCATCATGTACCATGAAGGGCAGGCCGTCTCCGGCACCGTCGTCGGTCGAACGAAACTCATTGCCGTCATTCGAATCGAAGAGACGGAAAATACTCCGTTCACCCTCACGCAAGCGATCGCCGCAGAGGACGAGACGTTGATCACGTTGACGATGCAAGAACGAATCAACGGGACGGTCACCTTCGCCGAGAACGGCTATAGCCGAAACTTTGAGTTGCCTCGTCATGCGTATGGCAGTCCACTCCTTTCAGCATCCGGGCAAGTCGTTGCCATCCATTTGCGTGGAATCGCCTTGCCGACCGCACTATTTGAACAAGACATCCGTACGTTCATCGCAAAAGATGCACCGGCACCGCCACCTATCGAACTCGCACCAGTCGAACCGATCAAACCAGATTTGACGGAAGAACCGGTCGTCGTTCCGGAAGCACCCCCTATTCCTGAGGCGCAACCTAAAATCCCACCGGCCACTGAACCGGAGGCGCCGGTCGAGGAAAAAGTCGAAGAGGAAGTTGTGGAAGAGCCCGAACCAACGACACCGGAAGTGACGCCGGAAGAACCGACGGACCCACCGGAAACGGAAGAGCCGATTGAAGACGATCCTCCGGTGACTGAGCCAGAAGAACCGAGCGAACCGGAAGAACCAGCGGAGCCAGAAGAACCGACGACGCTCGAACCAGACGGGGATGAGGACTCCATCGTCGAAGACGATTCAGAAGAACCGATTGAAGCGGAAAACGACACAAGCACTCCATCCGAATGATGGAGTGCTTGTTATTCGTCACGTGTGAAACGTCGTTGGAGATTGCCGAGCACCGCTCCTAGTCCGAGCAGTAGAATCGACAGCGCCCAGAACGGGAGCGCGTCTTGCAATAACCAGACGACGAGGGCACTGAAGCCGACGACAGCTCCAAGCCATAGAAAGTTCCGTTGTCCCATGTCATTCACCTCGTCCTCATCATAACACATCGACCCGACGTGCCGTCGCTTGCGGTGGCAAGGAGCGCGTCAACCGTTCATCATGCTCGACTCTTACATATTGACCGACAAGAAACGGTTTCTCGTCAGAAAAGCGGTCTTCTAGATGAAACACAATGCCGTCAAACGGTTCCGCCTCCCGCGTCGGCGTGACGCGGATTTTCTCATCCATCACCTCTGCGACATATCCAGTGAACGTCGCCATGTCTTCCCCCTCCTTTCCATTTCCCGTTTTTGCAAAAGATGCTACTCGACTGTGACAAGAACAAGTATAATAGAGCGACACCAGTACTTGTGAGGAGGACACCGTATGACACAAACGATCGATTTACACACCCCAGAGTTCCAGCGCACGTTCCTTGAGATGATGCTCCTCGCAGAATTAACGGAAGCTTATAACGCTGAAGCCATCAATGACATGGCGACACGGGGCGAGACCGCGTTCCCGGACGACCCATTCTTCCCGGCGATGCGTGCTTATCCATATATTCGAGAAGGTGACACCGATTCGGCCAAACCGTGGCTCGAGAAAGCGAGTTCGCTCGGTGACCACTACATTCTTCATATGTTAAAAGGATTTGTCAGTGAAGACACCGGGTTCACGTTCGAGGCGGAACAACACTTTCTCCGTGGCGTCGAACGCTATCCGGATGTCCCAATCATGCATCGCGCCCTTGCCGTCCACTACTTCGACCGCAAATTCCATGGCGAGGCCGGTCTTCATATCATGAACTATGTCCGGCTTGCCGGATTTGGTCCGGACACCGTCCCGATGTTGCTCGAATTTTTCCAAGTGTATGACGACATTCCGCTCGATATGGTCGATGAGCTGATGAAGACGGCGAGCGGTTACTTAACATTAAACCCACATGACCCGCATGCCCATTCCTTATACGCGTCTATGTGTAGCCATCGTTTCGCTGCACTGACGGCCGAACTAAAGGACGATGACCCACTTACCGATGAGATGATTTGGATGCTCTTAGAAGTCGAGAATCACGGGATGTGGAGTGCGACTTATGACCGCAGTGAAGAGCGGATGTTCCGTCACATGTTCGCGGAATACGTCGACAACGTCATTCTGCCGAACACGTCGCAGCTCTATGTGTGGCGCCTTCGGTTGCGTTACTGGACACGTCGCCTGACACACCGCTTCACGGGTGGTTACTCTGTACCGACATCCTAAAAAAAGAGGCTGGGACATAACCCAGTAAATTTATAAGAAAGAGGCCCCATGAGCGACTTGTTCGCTCACGGGGCCTCTTGTCATTTTTATGGGTTCGTGCATTTCGGACTAAACAGGACCCCTCTTTTTATCAAAAATTTTTAAAACCGGTTAGTTATGTCCCAGCCTCTTTTGTTTATCCGGCATACGGTTTAATCGGTCCGCGCAGGCTGAACGAGTAGTCCTCCGGATCGACAATCCCGACGACTTCGTCGCCTTCAAGTAACTCCCATAGGAATTCTGCCATCTCGCGCGCCGTGTGATACTTCGCGACGTTCTCACTGTAGTCGAATCCTTCCGTATCGCGAGCCCGGTCGGCGAAGCTCGTCTCCGTTGCGGCCGGTGCGAGTACTTTCGCCCGAAGTTTGGCCCTACTCTGCTTCAACTCTTGTGCGAGTCCTTCCGTATACGCACTGACGAAGAACTTCGTCGCACAATATGTGACCGAGTTCGGGACGATTCGATATCCCCCGATAGACGACACGTTCAACAATTATGCAACTTCGCTGTCTCATACCCGATATCTGAACTGGCTCCTTTGACACTCCCACGATTGAAACCGTGGGATTCCGAAGTGCTTGTGCGAGCGCAGTCCATTTCTGTTTTGCTCAAGCCTTCAGATGAGGG
>CABIYO010000013.1 GCA_902362975.1 Caryophanales bacterium | reverse complement strand
TGGGTTCGTGCATTTCAGACTAAACAGAAAAGAAGGGGTCCGGCTACCGAAAATCGGTGACCGGACCCCTATTTTTATCAAAAATCTTTAAAAGCGGCTAGTTGGGAGAGTGCTGACTTTTTTGAATCATTTGGAACCGACTTACCTATCGACTTGAACCGAAATCTCCCTTACACAGAACTTATAACCGATTGGACTGAGATTGAAGTGGGGACGAAACGTATGAGGGGTTTTCATCGATGACGTTTGATCAACCGTTCAAAGGTACGATTTTACATATGACATGGGGGCAAGACGTTCCAGATGTGAAAGAGAATGTCATCGTCTTACCGACGACAATGTTTTCATATGACAATATCGAGGATGCGTATACCGTCGATTACGCAGGTGAGGTTTTGAATGACCAGGAAGCGAACGCATACTTGTCAGAGCTCGCATCTAAGGGAGCTGCAGGATACCTGATCACCCCTTATGAGGACGACCCTATATGAGACGGGTTTCGTTTTCACGTCATCCTATATGCCGTTAAATGGTACAGGGGTAGACTTGGATACGGCTGAACAACTGAAGGACGGGGAAACGATTCGAGTCAAACCTTATCGTGAAGAGATCCCTTATGTCGAGTTTGTCCAACAAGGGAAATCGGAACGGGAAATCATTATCATGTCACGACTCGATTCTTCCTGGCATAGAGCCCATTATTTTTCTGTCGTCGGTCCGTCTACGTTCTTATATCACCTGATGCAGGTGATGAACGAGGAAATGCCAGATTATACGATTCGATATGTCTTTTTGAATGGAAACGGCGACTCTAGAGAAGCGGGTGACGATTTCGTTGAACGGCTAGCGGGAAAAAAAGGAAAAAGTGGAAACGGTCGTCATCCTCGATATTCTTGTGACTGGTGACGGCCCACTATACGTTCGGACGAAAGGGATGAAATCCTATCCAGTACTAGAACGGGCGCCATTCGCTGAACTAGAAGTGCGTTCGTTGGCAAGTTCACCGGGTGACGCTTACGATGAAGCAGGAATCCCTTATTTGATGTTGAGTGACTCATTAGAAGGAAGCTGGCATGTGTTCACGGAGAAAGATACGTTCGAACGGCTGTCGGAAGATGGATTAACGGGTGCGGTCGATTGGCTGCACGATTGGCTAACTGACTGACCTAATCATTGTCGCTGTCTGAGAAGACGGCGACATATTTTTTTGATGGCGGTTTCGGGTATGATAGTAATGGAGGCGATACGATGAAACAAGAGATGACGATTACGACAGCATACGGAACGATTGCAGGAACTTTTCTTTCCCATGAGGAGCCCAGGGCGACAATCGTCGTGTTGAGCGGAAGTGGACCGAGTGACCGTGACGGCAATATGGGTGGTGTCGGTTTTAATACGTATGCAAAGTTGGCAGAAGCGTTGTACGACCGCGGATACAACGTATTCCGATATGACAAACAAGGGATTGGGAAGTCCGATGGTGACTTCAATAAAGTCGGTTTACATGATTTGATTAGCGATGCGATTCTTGTCGTACGCACCATTCGACAACTGGCTGATGTGAATCGTTTATATCTACTTGGTCATAGTGAAGGGGCCGTCCTCGCTCCTGCCGTTCAACTTGAGACGAAAGCGGATGGACTGATCTTACTTTCCGGTTTCTATGAATCGTCCAAGCAGATGTTCTTATACCAAGCAGATGCACTCGCTAAAGATATCGAACATGTGAAGGGAATAAAAGGTCTCTTCTATCGGTTGACGGGCGTTTCCAAAAAGGTCAGACAACGACAGGACGATTTGTTAGAGCGTTCTTTACGGACGAACGTCTCGTCTTTCAAATATCGAGGTCAAGTCGTAAATGCGAAATGGATTCGAGAACATGCATCCTACGACGTCCGAGAGCGGTTGGAGCATGTGACCGTCCCGGTTCTTGCGATTACCGGGGGACGTGATGTTCAAGTCCCACCCGAACACGTCCATATGATTCAAACAAAAGGGAAGGTCACCTCATCGATCATTGATGATATGAATCATCTGCTCGTGACACGGGAGTCACCCCACTCGCTTCTCATGCTGCACAAAGAGTATCGAGAAGCAATCGATGCGCCGATTCATCCAAAACTTGTTCAAGAATTGGATGAATGGTTAAAAAAACAGTCACAATTATAACATAAAAAACGGTCATTTATTGACCGTTTTTTATGTTATAATTGTGACAAATTGAATGAAAATGAATGTTTTTGAACGATTTTAGTTGTTTTTATCATGAAAACGCTTTATATTAGACGTATGGAGGGAACAAGATGTTAATGAAACAACGACATCAGTTGATTTTGCAACGCTTATCTGAACAAAAGGTCGTCAAATTAAAAGAACTGGTTGATTTGACGGATTCATCCGAGTCGACGATTCGTCGAGATTTGACGGACCTCGAAGCGGAAGGCTATCTGGCAAGGGTTCACGGAGGCGCAACACTCATTGCGACTCCAGATGAGGAACCGACATTTGAAGAAAAGCGAGACCGGTTCGTAGATGAAAAAGTTGCGATTGCACGGAAGGCCGCAACGTTCATCGAAGACGGGATGTCGATTTATTTAGATGCCGGTACAACCACTCAGGCGATGGTTCCGTTTTTACAAGGGAAAAAGATAGTCGTCGTCACAAACAGTCTACCGATTGCGAATGAATTATTTGATCTTGATATTAAGACGTTTGTGATTGGCGGAGAATTAAAGCGTTCCACTCAGGCACTTGTCGGGTATAACGCACGCGAGAGCATGATGAATTATCGCGTCGATCTCGCCTTTCTCGGAATGAATGGAATCGACATTGAAGCGGGTTACACGACCCCGGACCCAGAAGAAGCGCTTGTCAAAAAAACGGCAATCGAATTGGCACAAACCTCGTTCGTACTCGCGGACGCATCGAAGATCGGGAAACGAACGTTCAGCCGAGTCGCGACGTTAGATGCCGCACAGTTGATCACATCAAGCAGGGAGTCAATGAGTTCCATCCAAACAATCACAAAGGTGGTGAATGCGAAATGATTTACACGTTAACACTCAACCCTTCTATTGATTACTACGTAACATTACCGGAAGTACATCTAGGAGAAGTGAACCGCATCGAAGAGACGACGGAGCGCGCAGGCGGTAAAGGAATCAACGTCTCCATCGTTCTTCGGGAATATGCACAAGAAACGAAGGCGCTTGGTTTCATCGGTGGGACGACCGGTGACTTCATTAAAAAGTCACTCGTCGATCACGGTGTACACACCGATTTCGTAGAGGTGAACGGGAACACCCGGATCAACGTCAAGATTCGGGCGAAAGAGGAAACAGAACTGAATGCGAGCGGACCGAATATCACAGAGCGCGAGCTCCAACTGTTGACGGCCAAGTTCGATCAAGTTCAAGAAGGCGATATCGTCGTCCTCGCGGGTAGTATCCCGAGCAACCTACCAGACTCGCTATATCGGACCATTGCTGAATCGATTCGCGAAAAAGGTGCCGACTTTGTCGTCGATACAACGAAAGATGCCATGCTCGAGGTGCTTGCCCTCGAACCACTTATGATCAAACCGAACCACCATGAATTAGGTGAATTGTTTGATACCGAGATTGAAACGTTTGAAGAAGCTCTTCCATATGCCGAACAGCTCGTCAAACGCGGGGCAAAAAACGTCATCATCTCCTTTGCGGGAGACGGGGCACTACTCGTTAACAAGCACGGAGCCGTCACAGCGAACACACCGGTCGGGAAACTTGTGAACTCGGTTGGTGCAGGAGATTCACTCGTCGCCGGATTTGTTGCGAATGTGAAAGAAAAAGGTGAACAAGAAGCATTTCGATATGCGGTCACGACAGGAAGCGCATCTGCTTATACGTTCGGTCTATGTTCAAAACAAGAGATTGATCGCTTGATCGATCAAGTACAACTTACGCCACTTAAACGAATGGAGGAAACAACATGAAAATCACGGACTTGCTCCAACGCGACACGATTCAATTGAATCTACGCGCGAGTTCTAAGCGTGAGGTCATCGAAGAGCTTGTCGATGTCCTCGATCGCGCTGGTAAACTATCCGACCGCAACGGTTATCGCGATGCAATTCTAAAACGTGAAAGCGAGAGCACGACCGGCCTCGGAGAAGGGATTGCCATTCCTCATGCGAAAACGAGTGCGGTCAAAACGCCAGCAATCGCATTCGGTCGCTCGGAAGGCATCGACTACGAAGCGTTAGACGGACAACCGAGCCGCCTCTTCTTCATGATTGCGGCAGGAGAAAATGCGAATAATGAACATCTTGAAACACTCTCTAAACTTTCAGTTTACTTGATGGACCCTGCATTCCAAGAGCGTCTCTATGCAGCCACTTCTGAAAGCGATGTCATTCGTGCCATCGAAGAAAAAGAAGCGGCAGAAGAGAAGCCGGAAGTCGTCAAACCGACGAATGAAGATGCACCGTTCATTTTAGCGGTCACGGCATGCCCGACAGGAATCGCTCATACGTATATGGCAGCAGATAGTTTAAAGCAAAAAGCGGAAGAGATGGGCGTCGATATTAAAGTCGAAACAAACGGATCGACTGGCGTGAAAAATGAATTGACGCGCGCGGATATCGACCGGGCGACAGCGATCATCGTCGCAGCGGACAAGGCTGTTGAAATGGATCGTTTCGCTGGTAAACGAGTCATCGAAGTTCCGGTCGCACAAGGGATTCGGAAACCTGAAGAACTCATCAATCGTGCGTTGAAACAAGATGCGCCGGTATATGAGGCTTCGAAAACATCAGGTGGTACTTCGAAAGAACAACGTACAGGCGTGTACAAGCACTTGATGAGCGGTGTATCTGCGATGCTTCCACTCGTTGTCGCAGGTGGACTCTTGATTGCCATCAGCTTCTTCTGGGGCATCAACTCTGCTAACCCGGATGACCCGTCTTACAATGAATTTGCTGCACAATTGATGACGATCGGTGGAGCTGCATTCGGTTTCCTCGTTCCGATTCTCGCTGGATTCATCGCGATGTCGATTGCCGATCGCCCAGGTCTCGCACCAGGTCTCGTGGCAGGGGTACTCGCAAGTCAAGGGAACGCCGGATTCCTCGGTGGTCTTATCGCCGGTTTCTTGGCAGGTTATGTCGTCCTCTTCTTGAAAAAAGCACTCGCAAAATTGCCTGCTTCACTTGAAGGAATCAAACCGGTTCTCTTGTATCCGTTACTTGGCTCGTTCATCTCTGGGATGATCATGTTACTCGTCGTCAACGAACCGATCGCAGCACTCATGACATGGTTGATGGATACGTTGAACAGCATGAGTGGCGCGAACGCTATCCTTTTAGGAGTCATCGTCGGTGGAATGATGGCAGTCGACATGGGTGGTCCGATCAACAAGACAGCGTATGTCTTCGGTACGGCAGCACTTACAGCGGGTAACCAAGAAGTCATGGCAGCGGTCATGGCTGGAGGGATGGTACCACCACTCCTCGTCGCACTCGCATCAACAGTCTTCGCTCGTCAAAAGTTCTCGAAACAAGAGCGCGAAGCAGGAAAAACTGCTTATATCATGGGGGCATCGTTCATTACGGAAGCGGCAATCCCATTCGCGGCTGCGGACCCGATTCGTGTTCTTCCATCAGCGATTCTCGGATCTGCCATTGCAGGCGGATTATCCGCATTCTTCACGATTCAATTACCAGCGCCACACGGAGGAATCTTCGTCTTCCCACTTCTTGAAGGAGCTGGAAACGTGGCCATGAGCATGGGACTTTACACACTCGCCATCTTGGCAGGTGCGGTGGTCGGAGCATTGCTTCTCTCGTTCTTGAAAAAACCGTTAACAACATCGACACCAGTCCAATCTAAAGAAGTTGCATAATGTGAGAAGAGACGTCGCCTTTATCCAGAGGTGACGTCTTTTTTGTTGTCGATGTCCGTGCAAAATTCACATAATCTCGGATTGCAAGTTGGGGATTTGTGGTAAACTATTTGTAAATCTTCGGGTGAGGAGGGGGTCAAATTGGACATTCGGGTCGCCAAACCAGATGATGTGTATGGGATTGCGAGAGTGCGTGTGAACGGGTGGCGTACGACCTATCGGGGGATCGTACCGACCGAGTATTTGCTAAAAGTATCATCCGGCTCCATCGAATGGGCAGAACGCTTGCGGACCGCCCTTCGTCGGCAAGAAGTAGCCGGCTTTGTGGCGATTGTCGAGGACGAAATCGTGGGCTTCGTTCTTTACGGAGAAGAGCGGACAGGAGAGTATCCAGACCACACGAATGAAGTCTATGCCATTTATATTTTAGAGAACCATCAAGGGAACGGAATCGGGTCCGCTCTCCTTGAACATGCCGTGCAATCGATGTGTGAGGCAGGGCTCTTGATCTGGGCACTTGAGATGAATCCGTTCCGTTCATTTTATGAGCGAAAACAAGGGCAGGTCATCGACCAGAAAGATCGAGAGTTTGGTGAATTGATGCTTCGAGAAGTGGCGTATGGATGGGAAACGACCCGTCATGACTCCATCATGGGAGCCTGAGCTTAAAGACTGTAGAATGTTCTACGGTCTTTTTTTGTTGAGTGAAATGGATGCTAAATCAAAAGGGATTCTCTACTATTCGATGGCCAATCTACATGGTTATGAACGTCCAGATCAGTATGAAGCGTATCTGTTAAAGGTGATTGCAGAGTACCCAGAATTTCCTCGTTACTATCTTGATCTTGGACTTTACTATATCTCAAACGAGAATATCGAAAAGGGAAAGCTGTATATAAGAGAAGGCTTGCTTAGAGTAAAAGAGTGTTTCAATGAAGCATCGCCCCTAGAATTTGAAATTTCTTTATATACGTTTATCGATGAAGAAATCGGTGGACTTTATATGTTCGATGAGTTTTACAAGGAATATAAAGAAATGTCCTTATGAATCAATTAAAATAGTGTTGTTCCATTATTTAAACTCTTCTATACTGAATTGAACAAAAATTCCAAATGAAGGGTTGGGGAAAGATGGAATACCGGAAAATCTGTATCAAGTTAAGTGGAGCCGCTCTAGCTGGTGATGGAACGGATAATTTTGACGAAATGAGTCTCAGCCTGATAGCTGAAGAAATATTGTCACTCGCAAATAGCGGGGTTGAAGTATGTGTCATGGTCGGCGGGGGAAATCTTTTTCGCGGAAATCAAGCAGAAGCGTGGGGGATCAATCGAGTGGAGGCTGACAGTATCGGGACGCTCGGGACGGTCATGAATTCATTGATGCTACGTGGAATCTTGAAACGAGATACGACTCGAGAAGTGCGTGTCATGACATCGATTCCAATGCCGAGCGTAGCCGAGCCGTATATTCAACTTCGAGCCATCAATCATTTGAAAAAAGGATATATCGTCATTTTTGCAGGCGGTAACGGTCAACCGTTCGTTTCTTCAGACTATCCGGCTGTTCAACGTGCCATCGAAGTGGGATGCGATGCCTTGTTCGTGGCAAAGAACGGCGTCTCCGGCGTATATGACCGCGATCCTCGTTTGAATTCGGACGCTCGTCAATTTGAAACCCTTCACTATAACGATGTCATTTCGAATGATTTGAAAGTGATGGATCAATCGGCATTGCTTCTCGCGAGAGATCACGGATTGCCGATTCACTTGTTCGACTTCAAGGAGCGGAACGCCATTCATCGGATTCTCCAAGGAGAGAGCATTGGAACGATGATTCATCACCATGAAACGCAGCTCTTGCAGAATTGAGGAGACAGCATGTATGAAGTAACAGATGGTCACGTCATTGGGAAAAACGGAATACCCGTCCCGTATTCGTACCTGCAGCCTGATTCGTCATCCGACACACTCGTGATTTTGTTGCCCGGATACGGATATACAAATGATTCTCCAATGTTTCGCTATACGACTGGATTGTGCATAGAGAATGGGTTGAGCGTTCTCGAAGTCAACTATAACTATCGGGATGAACGTTACGATTCAGTCGATGTAAATAAGGCGATTGTTGATGATGTTCGACTCGTCATCGATCAAATCCTACATAGTGACTCCGTTGAACAATACATCATCGTCGGAAAATCGCTCGGTACGGTTGCGATGGCAAGCGAACTTACACGAAACGTGTTTCATGATGCCAAACTCGTTTGGTTGACACCTTTGTTGAAACAAGACGACATATACGAAGCGATTCAGTCTCATAAAGGAAAACAGCTCATTCTCATGGGCACGGCGGACCAACATTATGTACTAGAACGAATCCAGCATTTCGAACAACTAACATTGACTGAACTCGAGATTGTTGAGCAGATGAATCATAGTCTCGAGTTCACAGGTAACACATACCAGTCACTTCGGCTACTTGAAACACTTCTCAAGCGAGTTGAGCAATTTATCACTTCCTCATAGGTCGTGAACCGGTGGAGAGTTTCATATTGTGATTACTATTATCTGTATGGGAGGAGTCGACGTGAAATTTACCACTGAGCGTTTAGAAATCAGACCATTTATGGAGAAAGATTTGGAAGCTACATTCAAAATGTATAGAAAACCAGAAATATGCAGATATCTTTTGCATGAGCCATGGACGTCTGAAAACAGGAATGAAGTATTTGCTAAAAAACTAATGAATTTTACTCTTACCGAGACTAGTACGTTGAATTTAGCAGTCGTACATCAAGATGAAGTAATTGGGGATCTCACGGTTTGGTACACGGGTATGAAAGATACGGTAGAGATCGGGTATTGTTTTTCTGATTCATACTCAGGAAAAGGATATGCAACAGAGGCAGTGAGCGGATTGCTAGGGGAGTTGTTCACAAAGCTCAATCTACATCGGGTACAAGCCAATCTCGACGCCAGAAATGTAGCTTCTCAGAATTTATGTGAACGGGTTGGAATGAGAAAAGAAGCTCATTTCTTGAAAGACTATTGGAATAAGAATGAATGGACCGATAGCATGGTGTACGCGATGTTACACGAGGAGTTTGTAAGACAATAAACGGAATAAGTGAATAGAAAAGGAGATGACGCGTGTCATCTCCTTTTTTTACAATTTTTCAATAACCGTTTTAGGGTCGATACGTTCTGTATAGTCAGAAGGCACATCACTGAACGAGATCGTCCCATCGGATTGGATGATGAACGTGGTCGGTTTCGGCAACTGCCAATCCTCGTTCCCATTATGTGCATCGACATTTAATCCAGATGCTTTATAAATGTCAATCAAGTAATCCGGCATGTCAAACACGAGATCGAATTGACGTGCGACATTATTGCCGACATCACTCAGCACGTAAAAATCAAGTTCGTTCTTCTCTTTCGTCGAAAGGGAATAATCCGGCGTCTCAGGACTGATGGCGACAAGAGTCGCTCCTTTTTCTTGAATCATTGCCAATTCGCGCTGGTAAGCGCGGAGTTCGAGGTTACAGTATGGGCACCATCCACCTCGGTAAAAGATGACGATCTATCCTGAACAAGAATTGCCAGAAGGATATGACCCACGGACTCGTCCATGGTATGAAGCGGCTGAAGCAAGTGGACAAGATGTTGCCATCACGAATCCGTACGTCGATGCCGCCTCTCAAAAAATGATGATCACGGTTTCGAAGAAGACTTCAGACGGTAGTGGTGTAGTCGCTGTAGACGTCGATGTGAACGATATCGCTGAAGTGGCGTCCACCATTCAAATCGGGAAAGAAGGATACGTTGCCATCTTCGACCAGGCCGAACAAGTCGTCATTCATCCGTCGACGGCTGTCGGTGAAAAGATTGATGAATCTTGGACAGAATCGCTCTTTACCAAGGAAGAAGGGACCCTGTCTGCATCGGAGAACGGGGAAGGTGTGGAGAAGGCATTCGTGACGAACCCCATCACCGGATGGAAAATTGCCGGTACGTTATATGACGGTGAGATTCAAGACGAGACGGTCGGCATTTTTTGGACAACTGGATTCGTCATCATCGGAATGTTCGGAATTGCAGCCATTCTTCCCTACTTCGTTCTCCGTTCAATCTTGCGTCCGTTGCGTTTATTGACAGAAGGAGCAGAACGAATCAAATCAGGAGATTTAACTGAGCCGATTACCGTCTTATCGAACGACGAAATCGGGCTTGTCTCAGAGAGTTTTAACGAAATGAGCGATTCACTTCGCTTGGTGTTACTCCGTCTCGATGATGCAATCAGTCAAGTTGCCACCTCGTCTCAAGAATTGATGGCCAACTCGGCACACAATACTGCCTCATCAGAACAGATTGCCCGTGCAGATGATCAAATGGCAGTCAGCGCCGATGGCTCGAAGCGACAACTCGACGACAATGCGACATCGCTCTAAGCGATCACATCGGGCATCATGCGAATCTCAGAGAGTTCAATGGACGTTTCTGAACTTTCACGCGAAACCTCGAATGAGGCGGAAGACGGTTCGACGACCGTGAAAGAAAACGTGGAGCAGATGCAGGCGATCGATGCGTCTGTCGTGACATTCGAAGGTGTCATTCACTCATTGGCACATCGCTCAAACGAAATTGGAGAAATTCCTGCAGGGTGGGAACCACCCGACGAGCTTAGTCCATAACCGTGGCTGGTAAGAGCACGGTCTTCCCAAGAAACTCCCACTTCAATTTGTGAAGCAAATAAGTGGTGAGTAGTTCACAGGATTGGACTTAGAAGGCGTGACACGCCTTCACGGGCGCGTACCGTCCATTTACGGGATTCATAGTCTTCCACTGTATAGGTGCGACTGACCGCCGTGTCGGTCTCGAATAAAGAAACGAGTTCGAGGGCGACTCGTTCATCATAGATGAGTGCGTTCACTTCAAAATTGAGACGGAAGCTTCGGGCGTCCAAATTTGTCGTCCCGACGGTCGCGATCTCATCATCGACGACGAGCGTCTTCGCGTGGAGAAACCCTTCATCATAGAGATAGACGTTTGCCCCGTAGTCGAGGAGTTCCCCAAGGAACGAGAGGGATGCCCACATGACGAATGGATGGTCCGGTTTTCCAGGAATCATGATATCCATCTGAACGCCAGAATGCAGTGCTATTTTGCAAGCGTCCATAAAGCTTGTGTCTGGAATGAAGTATGGCGTTTGAATGACGACCCGTCGTTTAGCGGACATGATCATCTTGATCATCATATTCTTCAAATGTTCCGTATCCGAGTTTGGTCCACTCGTGACGATTTGCATCGGAGAATTTTCTTTAATGTCATGTCGCGCAAAGCGGAAGGCATTTTCAGGATCATGTTTACGGTGACCAGAATAATTCCAGTCCAATATGAATCGGTGTTGTAAATTGTAAACGACATCTCCTTCGACACGTAGGTGCGTGTCACGCCAATAGCCAAATTTTTCGACTAAACCTAAATACTCGGTACCGACATTGAATCCACCGACATAGCCGATTTTCCCATCGATGATGACGACCTTTCGGTGATTTCGGTTGTTCAACTTGAAGTTGATGATCCCGAGTGTCGGTGGGAAGAAGACACGCACCTCGCCATCGTTCGCAATCAACTCTTTAAAGTCCGAGTTCCGAAGATTACGTGAGCCGACCGCATCGTAGAGGAGTCGAACTTTGACACCGGCTTTCGCACGCTCAATCAACTCTTTCAACAGTGCCTGACCGAGAGCGTCACGCTGAATGATGTAATATTGAATATTGATCTCCGTCTCGGCCGAGCGAATGTCATCCATCAGCGCTTTGAACTTTTGTTCGCCGTCGTGCAAGATGAGGGAACGGTTATGTACACTGATCAACGATTTAGAAGATCGTAAGTTCATTTGAAGCAGTTGGTCATACTTTTCAAACAGTGGCTGTGCGAGTTGGATTTGGCGCGTATGAATTTGTTCAAGTTGCGCTTCGACTTGAAGCGAGTGGAAGGAACGTTCTTCTACACTTAAATTATAGAAGTTATCCTTTTTAAGTTGTCGCCCTAGGAAGAGATAGACGATAAATCCGAGCACCGGTAAGAAAAACAGGACAAGAAGCCAGGCCCAGGTCGTGCCGACGTCACGTCTTTCGGCGAAGATGACGGCGAGTGCGAACAACATGTTTAACCCGAGGACGATATAAAGTCCCCAACTGAAAATCATAGACCAATCCAACGACATACACCCCTTTATAATCGATTCATAGCTTAATCATACATCAAATGAGGGAATAGGATGCTATCAAATGAAATAGGAGGAAAAGATGATGAACATGGAAGTCGTTTGGAAAAAAGGGATGGCGTTTGAAACACATACGCCATCAGGACACACGGTGATCCTTGATGCGGCGGATGATGTCGGTGGGCTCAATACAGGACCTCGTCCGACAGAAATGTTGCTTCATGCGACTGCATCTTGTACAGGAATCGATATCGTGTCGATTCTGAATAAGATGCGCCAGCCAATTGAAGCATTCGAAATGAAAATCGATGGGGTGCGGGCGACCGATCATCCGAAACGCTTTACAGCCATTCACATCTTGTATATCCTGAAAGGCGAGTTATCGGAAGATCGAGTTCGTCGTGCCATCGAATTGTCCGTTGAGCGTTATTGTTCTGTATCGCATAGCCTCAATGCAACGTTGACATATAGTTATCAATTGAACGATGGAGACGTCACTCCGTTTGATTTTCACGAGTGAGCAAGATGATTAAAAGGCATGTTGTTCTCCGTTATATTTGCATTTCAAATACTGTATAACTAAAGGATGACGTTATGATTCGACTCGCGACGAGACGCGATGCTAAACACATCGCGAACCTAATCGAACAACGAGCCGTAGCGCTAAATGAACAAGGAAGCGACCAATGGACCGAATATTTGGAACAGGACCTCGTAAAGCGTGTGCGCACTGACATTGCTGAAGGCAGTGTATATGTCTTTGAAGATGACCAACAAATTTTAGCTTCAATCGCATTGTTACCTCCAGATGAGTGGGATGATCACTTATGGGACGACAGTGAGCGTGGACAATATATCCATCGAATCGTCGTCGGCGAAAAACTAAAAGGGCAGGGCATCGGACAGCAACTCATGGAGCATGTCATAGAGGAAGCCGATGAAGATAAACCAATTCGTCTTGATTGTGTCGCTGACAATGAATTTCTAAATGATTACTATCCACGTTTCGGTTTCGTCTTTGTCGATTCACGAAACGTGTACAATACGTTTGAATACAGATTAGATGAGAGCATGAGTGCATAAGGGTCATTAGACCCTTTTTTGATATAATAACAAAAGCGAAAAGGCGGGGTTTATATGATTAAAACCATGTTGGTAGGATTCGGATTCTCGGCGAACACGTTCCATTTGCCGTTCTTAAAGGCAATCGATTCATATGAAGTGATTGGTGTCGTGTCATCGCGCCCGGAAGAAGTGCAGGCTGAATTACCTAGTGCCACGGTATATGCGACATTAGACGAAGCGCTTCAATCGGATGCTTCTCTATATGTCATCACGACACCGTCGCATTTACATAAAGAGATGACTGTAGTCTGTCTTGAGGCAGGAAAAGATGTGCTCGTTGAAAAACCAGCATTCCTGACAACGGAAGAAGGATATGAGTTGATGGAACTTGAAGCGAAATCGAAAGGCATCGTCAACGTTTATCAAAACCGTCGTTATGACGGAGACTTCTTGACGGTTAAGTCGTTACTTGACTCGAACGAGTTAGGGGACTGGAAGGTGGTTGAATCTCGATTTGATCGTTTCCGTCCGAATGTACGTGATCGGTGGCGTGAAAATGCAGGCCCAGGTTCAGGTATTTTATTCGACTTAGGAAGTCATCTGATTGATCAGACTCTCGCCTTGTTTGGAAAGCCAGATCGTATTCAAGCAGATGTGATGATTCAACGAGATGGCGGACAATCCGATGATGGGTTTCATCTGACATTCTATTATGGTGAAAAGCGAGTATACCTTCGTTCAAACCCGTTCATCGCTGGAGAAACACCTCGGTTTGAAGTGCACGGAACACATGGAAGTTTCGTGAAATACGGTCTTGATCCTCAAGAAGAGGCTCTAAAGCAAGGCAAGTTAGAAAGTGACTTATTAGAGACTGGCGTATTATCGAAAGAAGAGGTTGAATCGATTCAAATTGAGAAAGGGAGCTATTTGTCGTATTATCAACAGTTAGCTCATAGTTATGAGGTGCGGCAACCAGTCGTTTCTCTAAAGGATGCAACATTGACAACCCACTTGATTGAACTTGCTCGTCAATCTAGTGATGCGGGTAGAGTCATTTCAGTAGATTGACGTAGATTTGTACGGAATCGCTAAATTCGACAATCAAATTCACAATTGAAAAGAACGTGCGATGATTTCTTTGTGAACCGATTGATGCTTTTGAATTGTAAGAATAATCCCACGTGTGAAAATGAAAAATCGATGCCTCCGAACATTTTGTTCGAGCGTGCATCGATTTTTTGATTAGGCTGCATCTTCTTCTGTCGATTCGACTTTTTCCGTATGACGGACAATCGGGAAATTTTTGAACAAACGACTTCCAATCAAGCCGAAACCGATCCCAAGGATGAACAGTAAGACGGCTGTGAAGGTGACCGTTTGCCAATCGTTGAAACCATACATGACTAGAAGTCCCGGAATCCCGGCTGCCGAACCCGGCGCATCGTTGATCATACCGGTCATGGCAACAATCAATCCGGCGATGGCTCCACCGACAAAGTTGACACTATAAATCGGAATCGGGTTAGCAGAAATGAGGTCAGCTTGTGTCAACGGTTCGATGGCGACAGAGAGCCGATCTTTCTTTGTTCCGATTTTCAGTTGACGGAACAACAAGTAATTCATTGAGATGGACGCGGTCAAAGCGAGCGCGGCAATCGCCATTGGGACCCCGGTCAAACCGAGCATCGCCGTCAAGGCCATTGAACTGAGAGGTGATGTCGATACGACCGTGACGATCCCTCCTAAGACGAGGCCCATGACGACCGGGTTTTGAGTTGCTGCCAGTTCGATGACAGCTCCAATCTGTTCAAGTGTGTTTGTCACGAGTGGGTCTACCCCTGTCGCGACGAGACGGGCGAGCGGTGCCATCACGATGACGTAAAAAATCATATCGACGCCGGTCGGCAGATAGCGATTGATTCGAGTGCCGGCTAAAGCCAAAAGATATCCTGCAAAAAAGCCAGGAAGGATTCCGAATCCTGATACGGACAACCCGATCATCAAACTATAGACGGGGTTGATTCCAAGTGCGATGGCGACGAGAGCCGCAGCGGCAGGACCTGACAAAGCGCCAGCCGCTTGACCTACTTCTTCATAAAGTGGGAGTGGCAGCAATCCGCCGATGGCATACGCATTGAACGCTTCGACGAGGAAACTCGCGATTGCAGCACCAGCCAATGCTCCCATCGCCTTCATTCCAAAAGGCGCCTTATAACTAAATAACGTGAAAAAGGCGAGGATGAGCAGTAAAAGTGCGATTCCTTGAATAATGACCATTAACTCTTCCTTCTTTCTATCTCTATTTATTCATAATTTATTCTATATTCCTGCATAGAAAGACTTCTGTAAAGTCATATTCAAAAGAAAAATCAAAATTGAATAATGATACCGGTTACAATTAGAAATTTGGAATCATGAAAGCGTTCTCTTCGAAAAATGACATCAATTCTACAAGTTTGTACGTGTAGAGCCGCACGAGATTGGGAACAGATAGGGGAAAGACTTTTCAAAAAGTATTGGTCGAGGAGGATGAATCATGCAAAACGAAGACAGACCGTGGCATGCGCTCGAAGTAGATGAGGTTCGAACCCATCTGGAGACTGATCTTGAATCAGGTCTGACAACAGAAAGTGTCACAAGACGTCAAGAAGAATTCGGAAAAAACGTGTTGCCGGAGAAAGAAAAAACCCCTGAAATCATCAAATTTCTAAGACAATTCAATGATGTGCTCGTGTACGTCTTATTAGCGGCTGCCGTCGTCACAGGATTCTTAGGAGAGTACATTGACACAATCGTCATTGTGCTAGTCGTAACGATTATCGGCGTCGTCGGATACCTTCAAGAGAATAAGGCAGAAGAAGCGCTCGAAGGAATCAAAAAATTATTAGAAACAAAGGCGATTGTCATTCGAAACGGCAAGCAATCTGAGATTGATTCAAGTGACCTAGTCGTCGGGGATGTGCTTGTGCTTGCTGCCGGAGATAAAGTACCGGCCGATGCCCGTGTCGTTCAAGCTGAAAAATTTAAAGTTGAGGAATCGGCGTTAACCGGAGAAGCGACGACTGTCGAGAAAAAACCAGACGTCGTGAAAGAAGACGCGGTGTTGGCCGACCGGAAAAACATGGTGTACTCGGGAACGAGTGTCGTGACGGGAAGTGCAAAAGCTATCGTGACGGCCATCGGTGAAGGGACGGAGCTCGGCCAAATCAATGCTTCGATTTCAGAAGTCCAGACCGTCAAAACCCCTCTGATTCGCCAGACGACCAAGTTTGGTCAAACGGTGTCCATCGCCATCTTGATCATCTCCGTCGTGATTTATGCGTTCGGCTACTTTTTACGAGAGTATGAACCGGTCGAATTGATGCTGACGACAATCGGTCTTGCCGTTGCGGCAATTCCTGAAGGATTGCCTGCCGTCATCTCCATCATTTTGGCGCTCGGTGTCCGAAATATGGCCGAACAAAAAGCGATTGTCCGAAGTCTACCATCTGTCGAGACGTTAGGTGCTGTATCTGTCATTTGTACGGATAAGACGGGTACATTGACAAAAAATGAGATGACCGTCAAACAAATCGTGACGGCGAAGCATGATATCGAAGTCTCCGGTAGCGGATATGCTCCAAATGGAAATCTGGAATTGAATGGTCAACCGTTTGATTTAGACGATGACGAGTCGATGATCGACCTGTTAACCGTTGGGAAAACTTGTAACGATGCGCAGTTGTATGAAGAAGACGGGAACTGGGTCATAAACGGTGATCCAACGGAGGCTTGTCTGTTGACCGTGGCTGAGAAAGCAGAGCGCCCGATCGAACGTTTAAAAGTCATTTCGAAGATCCCGTTCGATTCTGAATATAAATACATGGCGACGCTCGTCGATTACAAAGGAGAGCGAATGATTTTCGTCAAAGGTGCCCCGGACCGACTCTTTGATATGGTGTCGTCTGAAGACTTTAAACAAGACTATTGGGATGAAAAACGAAAAGAGATCGCAGACCGTGGTCAACGCGTTCTCGGTGCCGGCTTGAAACGTGTCGACAGTTCAAAAGTGTCAATCGACCATGAAGATGTTGAAGATGGTCTGACTTTCCTCGGTTTGTTCGGAATCGTCGATCCACCTCGACCAGAGGCCATCGAGGCGGTCGCCGCGTGTCGTGATGCTGGGATTCGAATTAAAATGATCACGGGAGACCATAAAGATACCGCTGTCGCGATTGCAAAAGAACTAGGCATGGAAGTGGAAGGCGCGCTCGAAGGTCGTGAATTGACAGATATGACAGATGAAGAAATTAAAGAGGCGTCCGTTCATAACGATGTATTCGCACGGACCAGCCCTAACGACAAGCTTCGTCTCGTCAAAGGATTGCAAGAGAACGGTCTAATCACAGCGATGACTGGAGATGGTGTGAACGACGCGCCTGCCTTAAAACGTGCTGACATTGGTATAGCAATGGGAATTAAAGGGACGGAAGTAGCGAAAGAAGCATCTCAGATGATTCTTGTTGATGACAACTTCAAAACGATCTATAACGCCGTTCGAGAAGGACGACGGGTGTATGATAACTTGAAGAAAACCATTCTCTTCTTGCTTCCGACAAACGGAGGTCAAGCGTTGCTTGTGGCAATGAGTATCTTGCTCGGAGCAGCCGCGCCGCTCAGTCCTGTGCAGATTTTATGGGTCAACATGGTCGTCGCGATTACTCTCTCCTTAGCGATCGCTTTCGAGCCGCTCGAAGAGAGTACGATGAAACGACCACCTCGTCCGGCCAATGTGCCGTTACTCAGCCGATACTATATTTTCCGCGTCATCTTCGTTTCGATCATTATCGGGGGCGGTAGTTTATGGATCAACTATATGCTCGGGGATTTCGACTACTCGACCGATAAATTACAAACGATTACCTTGAATGCCATCGTCATGGCCCAGCTCTTCCACTTATACAACTGCCGTACGGAGTTGGCACCTGCATTCAACCGTCATTTCTTTGACAATAAGATTGCGTTTCTCGTATCGGCTTTACTCATTGCCCTACAATTGTTCATCACGTACGTACCGTTTATGCACACGTTATTCGGTACCGCTTCATTAACGTGGGAAGATTGGATTTATCCTGTGGCATTTGGTGCCGTCGTCTTTATCATTGTTGAAATTGAGAAGGCGATTTCCAGACGTGTCATCGGCAATCGGAATATTCACTGATACGTTTCGTTCATGCGAAAAAAGGATAAACAAGTGGAGTAAACACGAAGGAGGGATACGATGAAGCGTGACGAATCACAACCAGGGGTTCACCCGGATCCGCTACCGGATGACGAGTCGGATCCGGCGAAAAAACCGGCTCCGACACAGCACCCTGACCCTGATCCAGAGGAAGAATCGAACGAGTAAATCGTGTAACAGTCAAATGATCCTGCTAGCAAAATGGGCTAGCAGGATCTTTTTGAGTTGGTTTATGATGTTGATTTTACAGAGCGGCTGTTTTGTAGCCGATTGAATGCTTTCTCGTTCATATGTTCCGTGATGACAAAATCACCGACCGGGCATTCCCATTTCCCTTTTGCGACAACACACTCGCGCAATGTCACTTGGTCATCGTATAAATCGAGTTCAAGTGTGTCTTTCAAAAACTGATCGACCTTTTGGTTTGGCACTTTTACATATTCATTGAATTCGAGTTCTTCATTCTTGACAGTCACGTAAGAGGTGACTTGGAAATAACGCATGGGATGGTCTCCTTCATTAAAAGCTAATTTCTAGTATAGCTGTTTCTCATGAAAAGCGGGTACTCAATGTTTCATTTCAGCCCGTTCACGCTTCGGTGGTGCCTCATTAAACGGTTTTTGATGACGAATTATGAGCCAAAAAATGAGACCGAACAACGGGATATAGGGGAGTGGCCATAAGCTCATCTTATAGCGTTTCGCGTCACGATTCATTAGTGTGATTTGAATGAATGCCAACAAAAAGAAATCAACGGTCATCGTTCGAACAAATTGATTGTTCTCCACATATGACAAATATTCTGCAACATTTCCAGTATTGGCTGCAGCGATGAACAACCCAATCGTCACAAGTAAAAGTACGACGCCGAGGATGCGAGTCGGAAGTGGTTTGACCGGGGTCGGGTAAGGCGATTGTCTCGCAAAAGCCAAATAAGGAGCGAGCAGAAAACCACCAATGAAAAAACTACTGACGGCGGCGATGAGTGGATTCGGTTTGAGCTGATTCACCTCTGACCAAAGAAGTGGGAACATCGCCAAGGGAAACACCCCTAGGATACCAAAGAGCGAGAGAGAATAGCCCTCGTACGCCTCGGTATTATATGTCACAAAATCGAGAAGGAAGCGTCCGTCGAACGGGACGTTTGGACCGATGAGGGCAAATGCGATTGCCAGGCACCACGGTATCAATAGGAATTTTCTTGTCATACAAACACCTCGTCAATGGTTGATAGTTGTAGTATACCCTCTTTTGGAGACACGAAAAAATGAGAAGATGCATGGCGCATGTCCTCATTTACTTTCACGTGCATACGTTTTAATCATCGTGACGAGTTGCTGAGTTTCGTCATCCTTCACATCAAGCATGATTCCATAATCATAAAGTGAGCCCGTTTGGCCACGGTGTCTGACGTGTCCCATGAGTTCGATCGGTTGAAGCGTCGGAACGAGGTCGAAAAGAAAATGGACCTGTAAATCCTCAGAGAGTGGGAAGAGATAGTCCGAACGCAATTTTAATCCATGAGAACTCACATTGAGGAGCAGTCCTTCCCCGTCATAAAGCTCTTTTTCTTCCCAAACAAGTCGATAAGAGATGGTACGGGGATTCGGTAGGATATAGCGGAACGTCTCCTGTCGGCGATAACGCATCAATTCACCCCATTTCTTTACTTCTTTTATCGGTAAAATTGAATTCAAAATGAAGTGGAAAATTGTATAAAATTAAGGTGTACTCACTTTACAAAAGTGAAAACGCTTTCTATAATGGGTGTACGATTTGAATAGGGAGGAGATCAGATGAATGTCCATGATTTACTCCGACGTTACTCGATTCAATCACCAGTCATCTATGAAAAAAAAACGTAACGGGGAGTGGGTTAAACTCGAGCGCCTACCTGCTTATACCATTCTTGAAGTCGAAACGAACGATTATACCATCGAGGCGGTCGCCATTGATGCGTTCAAAGCGATTACCGTCTGTCGAGAGTCGGCGTCGATTGAAGAAGCCCGTCCGTATGCTGTGCGTATCCAGATTGAACGACCATAAGAAAAGCCATAACTTCACCTTGAAGTTATGGCTTTTCTTATGCGGCGTCCTGTTCGGTTTCGTCTTGTGGATTTGTCCGTTTTGCGTAATACATGAACGGTGTCGCCATCCACGCGATCACAAATTTGGCCACGTATGTCGTGATAAAGATGTTCCACCAAATGTCCCATTCCATTCCCCAGAATGCGATGATGCAGAACGTGAACGTATCAATCAGTTGTGATAAGACGGTCGAACCCGTCGTACGGAGCCAAAGCTTCTTCTCACCCGTTTTTGCACGAATCTTCGAATAGACGAAGACATCGAACAATTGAGAGACCAAATAGGCGGCAAGGCTACCGAATGTGATCAATGGCAGCATCGAGAAGAGGGCCTCGAAGCTTTCGTGCATGAACAGTGCCTCTTCAAACGGCTCATATAACAGTGCGTATTGCATGAGTACCGTTGAGACGATCAAGATGAAAAATCCGAGCCATACGCCTTTACGGGCAGCAGCTCGCCCATGTTTTTCGTTCAAAATATCGGTTGCCAAGTAGAGCGAACCGTAAACGATGTTACCGAGCGTGAAAATGTATCCGCCAATTACAATCTGTTGCGTGACTTGAATGTTTGCAACGACCGAAGCCATCGCAATCCAAGCATATAAGCCGACTCGTCCGAATAACTTGTAACTGAGGACGAGTAGTCCGAGTGTAAGGATGGCAGAAGGAATCCATAACCATTCGTTTAGCATGAATCATGCTCCTTCCTCTAACTATTCAATGATTTCAACTTTTCAAGTTTATAGAGGAACGGAAATGATGTCAAGGTGAGGAGGGAGGTAGAGGGTCCACTTATGCGAACACTGTAAAATTAAAAAAACTTCTTCTATATTACAAAGTGCTCGTGAAAACTCCCTGTGAAGTGCAATCGTTCGACAAAATAAAAACCGATTCGACAAACGCGCGCTCACGACACGAAAAAACGAAAACTGTGCCATTTCTGTTCCACACCAAAAAGAGAGCACCTCCTGTCATAAACAGGAAGTGCTCTAAACCGCTTCGTTAAGCGATATTTCTGATGCCTCCGACGAGAATCGAACTCGTGCTGCAGCATTACCATTGCTGAGGTCTGCCACTAACCTACAGAGGCGTTACACCAACTATGTTACACAGATTATTCGTCATTTTCAAGCTTTTTTAGAATAATAAGACCTCCAATCTTCGATAGAGGAAGACTGGAGGTCGAATGCTACATGTTTATTTTGTACGGATCCAAACGGCACCTGCAGAGTTGTCTTTCGCTTCACCGACTACGTCAATGACGAGACCGTATTGCGGAAGTTTGCGTCCTGCATCTGGAATGAGCGAGTTAATGTAAGAATTTGCATCATTGAACTGCTTCACGCCAGGCTGTGCTTTGTAATCGTACACACCACGACTCGGTGAATCGATATACCAAGCGAGCGTCTTATCGAGACTGAACGCCGCATCAGCAATTTGGTAACGTGTGCTACCTGCGACTGTCTGTTGACCGTTCAAGTTACCGATGAGTGCTTGAGGATGTGAATCGACGACACCGAGGAACCCTTCACCAGGGTGGACACCGACCCAGTTGTCTGTGTACGAGTCATCACCGTACCACACGACGAGACCTGTGTTGTATTTCACACCGCGGCCGTTGAGAAGACCCATATCTGACCCGGCGTGGTTACGCCACTCAAGGTAGTAGTAGTGTGGTTTTGAATCGTATCCGTCTGAAGAGACGAATCCATCGAGCGTCACGGCTTCAGCGCCTTCTGCATCATCTGCGAAGAGTGTTGCGGATTCTGATTTGATTGACAAGTTGTCGACTGCGAAGCCTTTCATAGCGACACCGCCGTCTGTCACGTATTCAAAGACGATTTGAACATCTTGTCCAGCGAATTGTGAGAGGTCATATGATTTGTTGACCCATGCACCGTTCGTCGTCTCAGCAGGGTAGCCTGCTTCGTTTGCACCGTTGATGTCGTCACCGAATACATCGAGAACGACTTCTTGACCACCGCTGAGGGCTTTGATGTACAAGTAATCATAGTCCGATTCGACTTCATAGAATGAATCGAATACGAGGACTCCGTCCGCACCAAGTTTCACAGCTGGTGTTGCCATCACAGTATGGATGTCGTCACCTTTTGTCGAGTAATAGTAGCGATCGCCATAAGCTGGTTCGATTCCTTTAATCTTCTTATCAGGAAGGTTGACTTTGACAATGCCTGCGTTGTTTGATTTCGTCACAGATTGGTCGAGTTGTGCGACGAACCCTTGAGAGTTGATGTCTTCAAGGTCGACTTCAGTGATGTTTGCCCAGTTTCCACCCATGATTTTTTGGAAGTATTCTTTGTTTTGTGGTGAGAAGCTTGTTGGCTCCGTACCCGCCACTTTACCGGCCCAGCTACCGCCACTCATGATCGACCATGATTGAACCGGTTCGCCTTGACCTGTGTACTGCGTATCGTACTCATCTGGAAGACCGAGGTCATGTCCGAACTCGTGTGCGAAAACGCCGACCGCACCATCTTCAGGTTGAATCGTGTAATCATATGCAGCCATTTTCCCGCCCCAGTAAGGAACTGCAGCTTCTGTGTTGGCTACTGGATAAACACCGTTAAGAACCCAGCGATGTGACCATACCGCATCGTCACCGAGCGCACCGCCACCCGCTTCTTGCCCAGTCCCAGCGTGGATGATCATCAAGTGGTCTACGAGACCGTCCGGCTCATTGAAGTCACCGTCTCCATCCAAATCGTAAAGGTCGTATTGGTCATGTTCTTTCAAATCGATTCCAGATGCGACCGCAGCATTCAACGCATCTTTGACGAGTTGACGTGGTCCCGGTCCGACATTATCATGTCCGCCATCGCCTTTGTCAGCTCCATAGTCTTTTGCGGTTCCCGGAACGGTCAACCACTCCGAAACCTCACCATCGACCGTATAACTTCCGCCTGATTGTTCTTCATAGTATTGTTTGAACGTTTGAACCTTTTCACCGTTAAAGAGTTCAAATTGTTGATCACCGAACATATACTTTTCGTAATGTTCTTTACTGAAGTTATCGCTGTACATATAGCCCGGCTCTTGGATGATGTTATTGTGTTTGAAGTCGCTGTACTCGACGAGGAGAACGAGTACTTTATCTTCACGTACCGAACCGTTGTATGCAGATTGCTGGGCAGGAGATACTTTTACTTGACCGTTCGGTTTCCCTTTACGGTAATTCCCTTGCCCTTTT
This sequence comes from Caryophanales bacterium, assembly GCA_902362975.1. Lineage (GTDB taxonomy): Bacteria > Bacillota > Bacilli > Exiguobacteriales > Exiguobacteriaceae > Exiguobacterium. Next base: position 34,932 of record CABIYO010000013.1, on the reverse strand, counting down.
TTTGCTTTATCAAGAATTCGTTTTGATTCCTTTTCGAATTGAGTATGTATCTTCTCTTTTGCTTTTGAAGCCTTCTCGTTCACTTTGTCGTCGTGCTTATGTGGATCTTTCGCTTCACCTTGCTTTTTCGCGATATACGCATCAACTGCTTTCATGCGTTCAGATGCGGACAATCCTTTTTTGATGACGCCACGTTTCTCAAGAGCTGTCGCGAGACGCTCTTCATCGATGATGTTGTGGTCGAACGGAGCTCGCTCGCTCGTTGTTGGAAGCGATGGTGCAACCGAGAGGGGTGCAGCACCAGCTGCAGGAACGATACTGACTGTCATGGCAGATGTCATGAGAGCCGCGAGTGTCGTTCGACGGATGGAACGTTTTTTCATTGTGTGAACCTCCTGTTAAAAAATAATGGGAAAGTGTGTGGGCTTGTTGTAAATGTACTCTTTATGTCTGATTAATGTCAATATTCAGAAAATAATATACAAAAAAAGAGTCTAAAGACCTATTTAGTTCAATTTGACTAAATAGACTTAGACTCTAGGTCGATATATCCGTAATGGAACTTCGACGTTTTACGTTTTATATGCGTGAAACCGTAACGTTCAAAGGTATCGCTCTCAAAATGCGCCTTCAAGACAATACGTTTCTTAGCTACTCGTGTCGCTTCGGTAATCAATTCTTGCGTGAGAGGGGAAGTGTCGGCGATTGTGCGAAGTGGATTCAGATGAATCGATTCTGAAATCGTCTTTTCGAACATCGGATCAAAGTAAATACAATCAAATGAATTTTCCGCACACGTTTTTAAATAGTCGAGAGAGTTGGAGTGAACGACCTCGATGCGTCGCATCGCATCATTGACCTGCTCATCTTTTTCGACCCATACGGACATGCCTTCTCGGACGAGTTGTGCCGTAATGAACTGACTCTCAAGCCCAATTACTTTACCGCTTGAACCGACGACATGGCTCATGACGATACTGTCCGAGCCGAGTCCGAGTGTACAATCTAGAATATGATCACCCGAAGTTGCTTGCATGGTATCAATGAGTGGATCCGATCCACCTCGGCTCAGTTGCTTCACCCGAAAGACGGAGCTTGATGGGTGAAAAAAGAACGGCTCTGTACTATTCAAAGGTGTGAACTCGACACGTCGTTTATCAAAGACAAGTACACCTTGTTGATGACGTTTCTTCAACTCATCAATGGAAAGTTTGCGTCGATTGACAAATTTCATCCCGTATTCTGTGGCATGCGTGTGTGCTCGAGACAAGACATCATCTGTCGGGCGTAAACAAGTAGTGACAATATACATAATCCGGGCTCCTTCATAAAAAATGAGACGCAGTTGCGCCTCATTTTTTCTTACTGAGTAAGTCTGATAATTCATCGATGAGTGCTTTTTGAGAAGCGAGTTCTTTCTTCTTCTCGTCGTTCACATTCATCGGACGTTTTGAACGGCTTTGTAGCGCTTCAAGCGTTTCATCGATTGACGATTTCAACGTATCGCGTTCTTCAGGTTTCAAAGATACTTCGTGCGGGTTTTCACCAGAAGCATCTAATTCGCGGAGACGTGCCATCAATTGTTTTGCCTCGCGATTCAAATCGATTAACAATCTGTCAATTTGTTCCAATCGTAATTTAATCCCATCACGTTCTGTAAACATCTGTTTTCACCTCTTTTTGCGGTTTAACCATAAGGTCTCTTCCTGTATACTTTACCATAAAATTTGTTAAACGAAACTACCGGGAATATATTCCATTTATTTTGGCTGTATGAAACATTGTTTCTCTATCCCCACACGAAGTTCACCTGCTATACTAACTGAGCTAATTAAGGAGGTGGGCGGATGGAAACAACAAATCATCCACCAAAAGCGCTCAAAGGAGCAATTGTGTCGATTACGGCATATTTGATTTTATCTATACTAAAGGTATTCTTCGGGTACTTATATAAATCTGAGGCGGTCCTAGCCGATGGATTCAACAATACGACGGATATCATTGCATCGGTCGCGGTCTATATCGGTATTCGGGTGGCTGCATTGCCAAGGGATGCCGAGCATAAATATGGTCACGCGAAGATGGAGACGATCTCTGCGCTCATCGCTTCATTGATTATGATTGCGGTCGGTATTTTCGTCTTCTTTAACAGTCTGTCGAATTTAGTCGGGGGCGTGTATACAGAGCCGAACCCATTGGCAGCGGTCGTCGCCTTCGTCAGTGCGCTCGTCATGTTCGGGGTGTATCAGTTCAACTTGAACCTCTCGAAGAAAACAAAGTCATTGGCACTTAAGGCGGCAGCGAAAGACAATTTGGTCGATGCGATGATTTCAGTCGGAGCTACGCTTGGTGTGCTATTTGCTTATTTCCAACTGCCCTGGATGGACACGGTCTTAGCAATTGTGATTGCCGGCATGATCATCCGGACAGCGATTCAAATCTTTTTAGATGCCACCCATCAGCTTTCTGACGGGTTCCCTCCGCACCTCGTCGAGTCTTATGAGGAGACGATTGAACAATTTGTACGGGTGAAAGAAGTTCGGGAAATCAAAGGGCGTCATCTAGGAAATCATGTGATGCTCGATGTGACGATTGCAGTCGATGGCGATTTGACCGTGGACGCGGCCCATGAATTATGTGATGACATCGAACGAAAATTAAATGAGCAGTATGCGGTTGACTCGGTGCATATTCATATCGAACCGATTTGATGTTCGGTTATCTTTTGCGCTTCATGAAGGGATTCGTTTATAATAAGCGCAGATAGATATTGAACTACTAGTTAAGGAGGGCACGGGATGAACATCGTGCGTCAACCTATTCGCCAGATTGATGAGATTGAATATGAACATTTTCAGAAGTATGGAGAAAACTCATATGGCGTTTCTGCTGAAGAGTTGAAAGGGATCCTCGAAGAAATGGGGCCCGAGCAACTGTATCACGCAGAAGAGCATAGTTATGGAGAGGACTTCTATTACGACTTGATGGTCGATGACAAACTGGTCGGTAAAGTCTTGTTACTCAAGCTTGCCCGCGTGTACCAACTCGACCTGATGGTGTTCGATGCATACAAAAACAAAGGATATGCGACGGAAGGTTTGCGACTTGCTTTATTGGACTCAAAATTGATGGATGGACAAACAGTCCGGGCTGGCATCCCACCGACGAGCCCACATCAACAAGAGATGCATCATGTTCTCGTTCAGAACGGGTTCGAAAAGAGGAATGGTCTGTATTATTTAAATTTCAAGAAACGATATGTAGTAAACCATTAAGCTGACGGCGTCTCGCACGTCAGCTTTTTTCATATGGAGGGGTAAGGATGAAGCAAGTCACCATTAAGGACATTGCCGAGCTCGCTGGTGTCGCAAAAAGTACGGTCTCACGCTATCTGAACGGAGGGTCGGTCGGAAAGGAAACAAGGGAAAAACTCGACCGGGTCATTCGAGATACGAATTATGAGCCGAATCAGTTCGCGCAAAGTCTCAAGTTGAAGCAGCCGAAGATGATTGGGGTCATCGTTCCCCGGCTCGATTCGTATGCCACCTCACGGACGATGATGGGGATTGACGAACAGCTCACGGAACGAGGATATCAAATGCTCGTCGTCAATACAGCGCAACAGACGGAACGAGAAATCGAACAGCTATACAATTTGGCGAAACAAAAAGTCGCCGGGATCATCTGGCTCGGGACGACGGTCACGAAACGTCACCTTGAGGCGATTGAGGCGATTCAAATTCCGGTCTTGTTGATCGGGCAACAACATGACAATGTCCATAGTCTCGTCTACCCTGACTATGATGCAGCCTATGCACTCGGTAAACAATTCACGGAGTGGGGTCATCAAAACGTTGTCTATGTCGGGGTGTATGAATCGGATATCGCGGTCGGTCAAGCACGCCGTGACGGATTTTTGAAGGCGTTTCAAGAGTCAGAGGCAAATGTCAAAATCATTCAAACGACGTTTAAGATTGAGGACGCCATTCCAATCGGTGAACAGTTGGCGGATGAGGTCGGTACTGTTTCCTTGATCGTCTGTGCGACCGACAACATTGCGTTAGGCGTCTTGAAAGGATTAGCGAATCAAGGGGTCTCTGTCCCAAGAGATGTCTCTGTCAGTGGATTTGGAGGATACGATTTCACGGAAGTCCTGCATCCATCCATCACGACGGTCCACCTACCTTATCGCCGAACTGGGGCGAAAGCAGCTGACATGATGCTACAGCTTTTACACGGTGAACACGTCCCAATGAAAACGTTCACAATATTTGAATTAAAAGTGCGCGAAAGCGTTGACAAGTTGAATTAATTCGTTTACATTTGTGTTGCGGAACCGGTTCCGCAGCATTTTTTTATTCTAACATGGAACCGGTACCAATCGTATAAAGAACTCATATGATTTTTGGAGGTGGACGATATGAACACCGTACATTGTATCGGCGAATTGTTGATTGACTGGGTATGCGAGGATGCGTCAAGTGATCTCGTTAACGGGACGACGTTCGTCAAGAAAGCGGGAGGCGCACCTGCGAATGTCGCGGCAGTCGTCAGTAAGCATGGGGGACAATCCAGTTTCCTTGGACAGGTTGGAGATGACCCGTTTGGTCTCTTCTTGAAACAGACGTTGATCGAGAACGGCGTCCGAACAGAAAACCTTGTGGAGTCTGGAGATACGACATTCGCATTCGTATCGATTCAAGAGGACGGAGAGCGGGACTTCACATTCCGTCGCGGTAGTGACGGGGAGTATGCCTTCGAGTCGATCGACTTATCGGTGATCGAGTCAGGAGACATCATTCATTTCGGCTCGGCGACAGCACTACTTGATGGAAAATTGAAAGACGCGTACTTCAAGTTATTGCAATTTGCAAAGCGGGATGGCTTGTTTATCTCGTTCGACCCGAACTATCGAGATGCATTGATCACGGACCTCGAGCAATTTAAACAAGATGCGAGACACTTCATCGCGGAATCGGACTTCATTAAATTGAGCGAAGAAGAAGCACACTTGTTAACCGGAGAAGAACAACTAGAAGACGCTGTTCGTGCACTGCTTGAATTAGGTGCAAAACAGATTGCCATTACACTAGGGTCTCGTGGGACGTTGATTGCGACAAGCACGCATCATGAAATCGTTCCTTCAATCTCAATCGACAGTATCGATTCGACGGGAGCGGGAGATGCGTTCGTCGGAGCTTACTTATATCGGTTGGCAACACTCGGGTTTGACCCGGAGCGCTTACGTTCCGACATTGAATATGCGAACGTAACGGGTGCATTGACATGTACAGCTTATGGCGCAATTCCAGCAATTCCATCACGACAACTTGTGAATGAAACGTTAGGAGGGAAATGAAGATGGATTACAAAAAAGAAGCAGCATCGATCCTAGAGGCGATTGGTGGGAAAGAAAACGTTGCGGCAGCCGCGCACTGTGCGACTCGCCTTCGACTCGTATTGAACGATGAGTCGAAGGTCGATGAGAAAGCACTCGAACAACTTGATGTGGTTAAGGGAACATTCTCTACAGGCGGACAATATCAAATCATCATCGGACAAGGTACGGTCAACAAGGTTTATGCGGAATTTTCACAATTGACTGGTCTTGGAGACATGTCGACGACAGACGTGAAGTCAGCCGGAGCGAAAAAAATGAACCCGCTCCAACAGTTCGTCAAAATGTTATCGGATATCTTCGTTCCAATCATCCCGGCCATCGTCGCCGGTGGTCTCTTGATGGGGATCAACAACTTATTGATGGCACCGGATTTGTTCTTTGATGGACGTTCATTGATTGACCAGTATCCAGGCATGGCCGACCTCGCAGCGATGATCAATACGTTCGCAAACGCCGCCTTCGTCTTCCTTCCTGTACTCATAGGGTTCTCCGCAGCCAAACGGTTCGGTGGTAACCCGTACCTAGGTGCAGCGCTCGGGATGATCATGGTTCACCCGGACTTGATCAATGCATACGCTCAGGCAAGTGTTGAAGAGATTCCGGTTTGGAACATTTTCGGACTCGAGATTGAGAAGCTAGGATACCAAGGACAAGTCTTACCAGTCCTCGTCTCGACGTATATTTTATCGAAGCTTGAAATCAACATTCGGAAGTTTATGCCGGCGTCACTTGATATCTTGCTTACGCCATTGCTCTCACTTCTCTTCACAGCGTTCATCACGTTCGCCTTCGTGGGTCCGGTCACACGCGAAACAGGGAACTTAATTATTGATGGGTTGGTGTGGACATATGATTCACTCGGATTCGTCGGTGGCTTGATCATGGGTCTTCTCTACGCCCCAATCGTTATTACGGGGATGCACCATAGCTTCATCGCGATTGAGACACAGCTTCTCGCCGATATCGCTAAAACAGGTGGATCGTTCATCTTCCCGATTGCTGCGATGTCAAACGTCGCACAAGGGGCAGCTACCCTTGCGGTCTTCTTCTTAACTGCTGATAAGAAGATGAAAGGGGTCGCCTCAGCATCAGGAATCTCTGCACTACTTGGAATCACAGAGCCTGCCATGTTCGGGGTCAACTTAAAACTTCGTTATCCGTTCATCGCAGCCATCGTCGGTTCAGCCATCGCCTCTGCGTTCATCGTTGGAAACGACGTATTGGCAGTAGCGCTCGGTGCTGCCGGATTACCAGGTATTATTTCAATCGCACCGGGTTCAATCATCTCGTATATCATTGGCATGGCCATCGCCTTCGCCGTGACATTCGGATTGACATTCATTCTCGCGAAACGACAAGCAAAAAAAGAAGCGGTCAAACAAGCCGCGTAACAAAAAGGAAGTGACACTATGAATTGGACGAAGGCCGAACGTTATCGTTCTCTCCGAGACGTGAGCGCCCTCGAAATGGAGGTGCTCCGTACAAAGACAGCCGCATCCCCGTGGCGGTTTGGATACCATATCCAGCCGCCGACGGGCCTCCTCAATGACCCGAACGGCTTCACCTATTACGATGGAGAGTACCATCTATTCTATCAATGGTTCCCACTCGGGCCAGTTCACGGTCTCAAACATTGGTATCATGTCAGTTCGAAAAATCTCGTCCATTGGACCGACCGCGGGGTGGCGTTAGTCCCTGAAACGAAGGAGGATTCCCACGGTGCCTATTCTGGAAGTGGGTTCGTCGTAAACGATACCCTTCACGTCATGTATACCGGGAATCATCGTACGGACGATTGGACGCGTCACGCCTCGCAAATTATCGGTGTCTTACGTGACGGGATGATCGAGCGGCGCAACGTGGCCATCCCGGATATTCCGGCCGGTTACACGGAACATTTCCGCGATCCGAAAGTATGGGAAGAAGATGGATCATTTTATGCGATTGTCGGTGCACAGCGAACGGATAAGACAGGATGTGTCGTCCTATATCGTTCGACCGACTTGAATGATTGGACGTTCTTAGGTGAAGTGAAGACGGGGCTCGAGCGGTTTGGCTACATGTGGGAATGTCCTGACGTGTTTGAACTGAATGGAAAGCATGTCCTCATTTTTTCTCCGCAAGGAATTGAGCCTGAAGGTCATCGCTACCACAACATCTATCAATCTGGATACGTCACAGGTACACTCGATTTAGAGACGCTCGTCTTCACGCACGGGTCGTTTGAAGAGCTAGACTTCGGGTTTGACTTTTACGCCCCGCAAACGACGGAACATGAAGGTCGTCGCATTCTAGTCGGCTGGATGGGTCTGCCGGAGATTGAATATCCGACAGATCGGTACGGCTGGGCACATGCATTAACACTACCGCGTGAACTATCAGTGGAAGATGGCGTATTGAAACAACGACCAGTCCAAGAAATGAAAAAACTCCGACAAGACCAGTTTGTCAATGAATCAGGGACACAGATTGACGTGCTTTCACCCGAATGTTTTGAATTGGAACTGTCGACGGCTGGAGAAGACTTCAAACTTGAACTGTTAAAGACAGAAGATGAGTCGCTCGTGATTCGGTACGAGAAACATACACGCGAATTGACCATCGATCGGACAAACGCAGGTGAACCGTTCGCGACGGAGTTTGGGACGACCCGGACAAAAGTGATTGAGGTCACGTCCCTTCATCTGTATGTCGACTCGTCGAGTGTCGAATGTTTCGTCAACGACGGTGACGCTGTGGCAACCCTTCGCGTCTTCCCAAGTGATGGTGAGAAACGGATTCGCTACGTCGGGGACGAGGCAAGTTTAGTCGGTTGGGAATATGAATGAATGTGAAAGCTGAGCGTTTGCTCGGCTTTTTAATTTTTCCAAATGTTGAAACCGTTTCGATTGAATCTACGTATAGATGAAGAGAAGAGAGAGGTGAGAGAATGAATAAAATGATGAAGTGGGTTGAGGCGATTCGAGCGATAACCGCACCATTTGGAGATCCGATTGGAGAAATTGAGAATGAAGAAGTTGAATGCGTGATGGTGGCGGAGTCGACGGTACACGGAATAATGAATCCAGAAGTGAAGCTAGAGTTTCATGAATTGAGCCAGGTGCGGGTGTTCGCGGAAATGCTACGAAGTTCAGAAGAAATCGAAGGCATTGAGATGGAAGTGGCTCCTGATTTTGACCTTACGGTACAGTACAAAGGTGGCGAGAAAGAACGATATCAGCTGTGGCTCGGTCAACGGAACCGTCCAAGTGTCATCACGCATCTTGAGAGATGGACGTTGTCTGGCGACTACCGGAACTTACGACGAATCGATTGATTGATGCCCTCGGGTTAGATACGTAAAAAAGCACCTCTTTTTGAGATGCTTACGAGTTGAATCGGATAAACCGTTCGATTTGTCGCTCTGATTTTCTCGCTTGTCGTCCGACCCAAATCAAGTGGCCGGGACTGTTCAGGATTGTTAACTGAGCATGCGGGATTAATCGCTTCGCGTAATGCGCATGACGAACCGGGACGGCCTTGTCATTTTTTGAATGGACGATGTAGGTCGGACAGGTGACACCGAGTAAGACTTCACTTGAGACACGTTGTTTTAAATCGAACTGTGCGCCAAGTCCAAACGCCATCTGATTCGCGACACGTTTTAGGAGAAAGATGTCGTAGGGTGACACCTCTTCTCGAATCGTCTCGAGTGCCAACACACTCGTCGATTGAATCATACGGGCCGTCGCTTCGAATGGATGCTGTTGAATGGCACGAACGATGAACTGTTTCATGATGTATTGAAGGGCGACAAATGCCGGCTGGACGATATTTCGACTGACCGTGTCCCGATACGGGAAATCGACGACACTCGTCACGGCGGCAGCGAGTGTCAAGCTGAGTACACGTTGATTCTGTGAAGCGAGCTCGATGGCGGTCGGTCCTCCGGCAGAGATGCCATAGACATGATACCGTTCAATCTGTAGCATCTGCATCAAGTGATGGAGTTGTATCGCAAACGTTTGAGGGGATGCTGAAAAGGAGTATGGTGTTTCTCCATATCCAGGCCGAGATGGGACAATGACCCGGAAACCGGACAAAACAAGTTGGTCCACATGGTATGGTTCTAGACTCGAGGATTGGGTCCCATGAATCAGTACGATGACGGGACCGTGACCACGGTCTATATATTCGATTTTTGAGCCGTTGACGTGTGCATAATATTTCACTGGAGATGGCGCCTCCTTATACAGTTTGTAATGGAAAATACCTTTATTTCGTGGAAATAAAATGATAATGTCTGTTTATACATAATTTAGATAGAGAAACGAAAGGGGATAGAACCGTGAATAACCGAGAGCGGTTACTTGAAGTTCGACGTTTCTTCGAACGTTACACGGACGAAGCGAATCCAAAGACACTAGAAGATTTGCTCGAGTACTTGTCAACGATTGGAGATACTTCTAAGTTAGCAAAAAAATCGGTGAAAGACGATATCCAGGCATTGAATAATTCGGGGTTTGAAGTGCAGGATGAGTTAGAGAAGAATGGTCTCGCCAAAAAATATTGGCATTCGGCCCGCTTGTTTGAGATTCATGAACTTCGGATGATGGTCGATGCGATTGTCGCAGCGAAATTTATCTCGGAAGATGTGACTGAGGAAATCGTAGAGAAGCTTCAAATGCTGACGAGTATCCCTGAAGCGAAGACGCTACAATCGATCATCAAGACGCCGAAGAAAAAACACGGACACATTCCTTATCATATCGATCGTATCCAACGGGCCATTCATGAACGAAAAGCCATCTCGTTCCAGTATACAGACGTCGTCGGATTCGATGTGACGACGCGAACGTTTCCACTTCGTCGTGACGGAGAACGTTATATCGTCAATCCGATCGACTTGCATTGGAATCACGAGCAGTATTACTTGATTGGTATTGACGAATCGATTGGAGAAGTGCGAAACTACCGGGTCGACCGCATCGTCAACTCGGAGATTGTGGAAGACGGCACCATACGCCCGAAACATCATCTACCCGATGATTACTATCAAAAGTCATTCAATATGTATAACGGATCTGATGAACAAATCGTCTTGTCTGTCGATGAACGGGTACTCCCGGTCATTTTTGACAAATTAGGAGAAGATGTTTCCGTGTCCGAACATGGAGAACGCTTCTTCATCCGTTTCGACGCAGCCGTATCTGATGGATTCATTTACTGGTTGCTCTCTTTAGGAGCACAAGTAGAAGTGGTCGAACCGCTCACGCTTCGTAATCATATGAAAGCAACGATTGAGAAGATGGCAACTACTTATGAAAATACAAGCATTCATTCATCTATCGAGTAAGCAGATGTGCTATACTGCTTGCGATACTAGATGAAGGGGGACAGGCGGATGTTGAATTGGATGCCATTGATCATTCCGATTGTCGCTGTCATTTTCGTAACGATCGTCGCAAGGCGCGCCATGAAAATGGATAAAGAAAAATAATAAGAAGAGACATCGTCCAGGACTGGGAGGTGTCTCTTTCGCTATGGAGGTAGAACGTGGATACGATTACACATACGTTATTCGGGTTGACGCTATACGGTGCAGCCGATAAACGGGATTTACAACAACATGAAAAACGAGCCTTGTTCGTCACAACACTTGTCGGGAGCCAAATCCCGGACAGCGATGTGATTTCTCGGCTATGGGACACGGAAGGCATGTATCAGATGTGGCATCGCGGCATCACCCACTCGATTTTTCTCGTCCCTCTCTTTGCCTTGCTCATCTACATACTCGTTCGCCTCCTCTTTCGCGTGACGGACATTCGCTATTTTTGGTGGGCACTGTTGTCTGTCTTCATACACAACACATCTGACTTGTTCAATGCATGGGGGACGGGCTACTTCGAACCGATCTCGGACGTGAGGATCACATTCGGTGTGATCCCGATTGTCGATTTCGTCTATTGGGGAATCTTCTTGGTTGCCTGGCTCGTCGCTCGGAAGCAGGAGGTTCGTTATAAGACGTATCGGTATGCATGGGCGGCTCTCGTCCTGTATGTCGCCATTCAAAGTGCGCAAGGAGCTTATTTGTATCAGGCATACGCGGACGAGCATGACGAAGTGGCGCTCTCGGCTTCATTCATCCCGACTCAGTTCACCGTCATCACGAAGACTGAGGAGTACGTATCGCTTTTTAAAGATTCCATTTATCAAGAAGCGACCTTGCAATACGAATTGACGAGTGCCGAAAAGACGAGTCTTGAGCCATTGTTTGAAGTGAATCAAGAGGCACGCACATTGACCAAATGGTCACCGTTCGTCGTCATCGTGGCGAACGAAGAACGACTTGGCGTCTTTGACCCACGTTTTTATGACGGAGAGTCCTCATTTTTATATGAATATATCGAAAGGTAGGGCAACGGATGGCACGTATACGTTATCTCTTTATCTTTGCTTACGAACAGGCACTTAGTTGTATCTTCCCGGTCGCCATCTTTGGCGCGCTCGCCGTCACGAAATTTGTGGAGTTACCGCTCCCGCGATATGATGTCTTACTCATCTGGTGTCTGTTCGTCCAAGTGATCCTTGTGAAGACGGGACTTGAGACGATGGAAGAAGTGAAGGTCATCAGCTGGTTCCATGTCATCGGTCTCGGACTTGAACTGTTCAAGGTGCAGATGGGGTCATGGAGCTATCCGGACGAGGCGTTCACGAAAGTGTGGGGTGTTCCGCTCTATGCGGGATTTATGTATGCGAGCGTCGGGAGTTACGTCGTCCAGGCATGGCGTCGCCTCGATCTACGATTCACGAAGATGCCGAACCCAATCGTTGCCTTCGGACTTGGCATCGCGATTTACTTTAACTTTTTTTGGCACCATGTGTGGTTAGACCTTCGGTGGCTATTGATTGCACTCATCTTTTTGGCGTTTGGCCGCTCGGTTGTCTCGTACAAACTCGATGATCGGCGATTCAACATGCCGGTCGTGCTTTCGTTCTTCTTGATTGCCTGCTTTATCTGGCTCGCTGAGAATATTGTCACCTTTTACAACGGCTGGGCGTATCCAGATCAGTTGAACGGTTGGGCCATCGTCGATTTGGGTAAACTGTCGTCCTGGTTCCTACTCGTCATCATCAGTATCCTCCTTGTCGCTTGGCAAAAGCAAAAATTGGAGTATGAATTACCTTAAACTCGACATGTGTCGAGTTTTTTTGTGAGGGGACACGAATCCTTTTTTGAAGAAAGTCGTATTGTAAAACGAGGTGATTCGGTTGTTGGAAATTGTACTTACTTGGTTGATTGGATTATTGTGTCTAGGATCTCTTGTCATCTATTGGAGAGAGTGGCGAAAGACTCGGAATCGAGTCAAACTAGAACAAGCTTGTCTCGCAATGTTTTGTTCGTTTCTTGTACTTGGAATGGCAGGCATGGAAACGTACGACCGTATGACAACGAATTACATCGTTGAGACAGGAGAATGTTACGTCGTGAATGATCAGTCCTCGAAGGGTTCGTCAAACGTGACGTTATGGTTCGGTGAGCGGGCATACGGCTTCAAGGACATTCCGGATGTTGCGTATGGTCCGGGACAACTATTTTCATGTCGTGCGACCATGACGAAGCAGATGCAATCAGGAATCGATTATGAGTTGCGCTCACTTAACGGTGAGTTATTGTACTCAACCTATTCAGATGATTGATCGCGTGACATGGTCGAATAAAAACGTGTTCAAAGCTAAATGCATAGCTTCGAACACGTTTTTCTATCATTGACTCTTATATGTACGCCATAAAAGTAACATCATGACGATAAATGCAAGTCCACCGACCAAATTGGTTACGAAGAAAAGATACTGAGACGACAAAAAACGGGATACTGCCTGCCATATAAAGGACAGTGAAATCAAGGCAAAAATGAATATACCAAAAGGATTGGAGAGAATCGTAAAAAGTTTATGATCCATTGTCATGCACCAAATGAGTGGAACTTGGCAAACGTACTATTTATCATTTCGATTCCTTCATCTTGTTTCGTTTTCTCTCTAAAAAGATCGGAAGGATATTCATAAAGATTGCCGCAATCGTCAAAAACCATAACGCACGAGACATACCGGGTACGACATCCATTATGGCAGCCCAGTCTTTTGCTTCGACCCACATGTTGAGCAAACTATATTCGGCGCATAACGTGAGAGCAACTAATGATAGGGCACAATCGCCATCGGCAGCTTATAGTCCTTCTCCATCATAAATACGGTCAAATTGATGAGCGTCGCCCCGATCGCCGCCAATCCAAAAATAATCCACATCCTTTAACCACCTAAATATTTCTATCTATACATTGTATTATACAAATTAACCTAGATAATTTTCAGAAAATTGTTTCTATTCACATAATAAATATGCTAGAATCAGTGGAAAGTGTCTTTGGATATTATTCCCTTTAGAAAATGAACAATCAACCGGATATCCTTTCGCACTTTTGATTGAGAGATTGGCATTCAAAAGGAGATCGAACTATGACGTATATTGCTCGAAAATCAGTTCATCTGATAATCGCATTTTTCATCTTGATTGCGATTAGTGCGCTACCGTCGCTCGTCGCTCAGACGGATTTTAGTTTGACGAATTATTGGAACGGCATTCAACAACAGATGGACCAATTACAGAAACTAGAGGACATTACATATTACAACATCACCGCGCAACGTTACTTGCCACTCTTGCCGGCACTTGGACCGTTCGTCAAAGAATCGCTCATCATTTTTACCACGGCACTCGCGGTATCGACCTCGCTAGGATTAATGTATGCGTACTTCTACTATCGGAGCGGGAGACGCGTTCGTACGGTTTTGCACCAAACGAGTCAGACGCTCGAGATGGTACCAGATTTGTTCTGGTTAATTTTTTCTCAATTTCTTGCGATTACAATCCATAAGTCGACAGGGTTCGATCGCATTGAAGTTGCCGGAGGATTCGCAGAATATATACGGTTTCTCCCGATCGTCACATTGACGCTGACGACATTATTCTTCTTTATCAAATGGTTGACGATTCATATTCATGAACAAGAAACCATTCCGTATCTCGAACTCGCGCAAGCGAAAGGGATTCGACCGAGTGGACTGTTTTGGAAACACTTATTACCGAATATCATCTATCGGTTTTACCTCTTTTTCCGTTCGAACATCATTACCATCTTATCGACACTTTTGATTGTCGAATACTTATTTAACGTTCAAGGGTTATTTCGATTCGCCGTCTACAACCCGCAGATGGAGATATTACTGGTCATCTTATTCGTCATCTATCTCCCGATTTTTCTATTGGACCTATTCATTGAGTGGATCATTCCAAATGCATGGAAAGGTGGGATTTGATGCGCCGAATATTAATGCGTGATCCGATTTTTATCGTCTGTTTTGTCATTGTAGTTGGGCTCCTTATCATGAGTTTTGGAAATACCGTGTTTCGTGATGGGAATGTTGATCAAACCCTCATGCTTTACTCTGATGAAGGGAGACTCATTGGAATTCCACCATTAGAACCGTCAAAATATCAATGGCTCGGGACGGACAATGCTGGATATGATTTATTCCAAATGCTCGTGGAAGGATTTAAGTGGACCGTTGGCATCTGTGCGCTCGTCGCATTCGGACGGATGGTCATCGGTCTATTGATTGGCATCCCTCTTGCTTTCAGGGGAGCTCGCTTAAATCAATTCTTTAAAACGTTATTGGACGGCTTTTTGATTCTGCCGATTTCATTGATCGCATTGATGATGTTAGTAGGAACACTGACCTTTTTTGATTCGACACAAGTGCCTCCATTATTTGATCGAGTAAAGATTGAACTAATCGTCTTAGTCGTTCTCGGATTGCCTGCCGTCACGTTATACCTGATCACGGAGATTCGACAATTACTTCAACAAGAGTTCATGATCGTGGCTCAGACGCTTGGTGGCAGTGTCTGGCACCGTGTGAGATTGCATCTATTCCCGCATCTCGTTCCAACCCTCGTGATCGTCTTCATGCAACAGTTTGTCCAAACGCTCATGTTGCTTATTCATCTCTCGCTGTTTGGGATTTTCTTCGGAGGAACGGTTATGTTACATGAAGGGATCATGCCGACCGTCTATGAATGGTCTTCGATGTTCGGGTATTATTTCAGACAGTTCACCGCGATGACGTGGATGACGAATCACTTGTTTCTCGTTCCAGCCATGTCACTTGCTGCGCTCATCTTTATCTTCAACTTGTTGACGAACCGTCTCGAGCGAGCATTTAAACTCAGACGTCAAGAACCGGTGGTGACCGAAGTAAGTCTAGCAGAATCGGAAGCGGCAGCTGCTTCTCTTTCGAATCCATTCACCCTCGTTGATTCAACCATGTCATTAAGGAAGGAACCGGATGATATCGTATGATATGATCCGGTTTTTCTATGTCGAATGAACTGAACTGTCTTGTTTGAGGGAACGTGTATAACAGATTAAGGTGACAATTGATGAATGGAGTGAATCAATATGAAAGCTGTGATTTGTACCGCGTATGGGCCACCTGAAGTACTTGTCATTCAAGAAGTGAATCAACCGAAGCCGAAAAGCAATGAGTTGCTGGTTCGAGTCCATGCATCGGCCGTCCACTCGGGAGATCGACGCCTCCGAGCACTAGACGTCCCTCCTCCATTGGGGAGACTCCCCATGCGAATGGTTGTTGGGTTCAAGGCGCCACGTCAACCGATTCTCGGTGTCGTGTTGGCAGGCATCGTCGTGGAAACAGGCAACAGTGTGAAAAACTTTCAGGTCGGAGACAACGCCTATGCTCTAACTGGGATGCGGTTTGGCGGATATGCAGAATTCGCTTGTGTGAACGAATCGAAATGTGTGTTTCAGATGCCCACGCATGCCAGCTTTATCGTGGGGTTTGGTCGACAACCTCACTTACATATGAATGGATTCATCAACTAGACAAATCATGAGAGCGAGCGAATAGTCATGAATATATTGATTGGGCAACCGAAGATAGAGCGAAATCTCGAGCAACTGAAGCGAGAGATTGAGTCGAACCCGACGGTGGACTTGATTCTCTATCCAGAGGGATATTGTACATATACAGAATTAGATGGGCTAAGTGACTTAGCGATCAAATTCAACACATCGATTGTTTTAGGGTATCGAGATGACACGAATAAAGATCGGGTCCTCATCATAAACAAGCAAGGTGACACGTTGTTAACGCGACGGAAAACACCAGAGAATGAGCTCTTGTTCATGCCATCAAGTGTCACGGATGGAGCGGAAGAATACGGTTATTTACTTTGCAGGGAGATTTTTATGGGGTATGAGGGCTTGAAAACGCATGAGCATTTGTCGATCATATTTAATCCAATCGGAGTCGGGATGTTTAGTGAGGAACAATTCATGGAGTGGACGGAAGAAGCGAGAAAGATTGCGATGGAACGAAAAGCGATGATCATCGGAACGAGTCATGCAGATGGGTCGTATCGAAATTGTGGAATCTCCATTCCGATTGCATATTGCTTCGATGAAAAGGGGGAAGAAGTGTTTCTATCGAAAAATGATACGAAAACGCGAGTGCTAGAGACTGTTTCAAGAGTTACAATATTCGTCTAATAAACTGTGACATCCTTAAATAAAAATGAATTATATATAGCGATTTTTTATTTCACATACTGTATTTTAAACAATAATTTGAAAATATAAGGAGGCTTTTATGAGAATCACAGAAGCCACACTCTACACGAACCGACTTGACGAAATGAAACGTTTCTATACGGAACGACTTGGATTATCAGTCAGTGAAGAAGACCTGACCAGTTTTCGAATCAATCTAGGTGAAGATGCGTTGGTATTTCAAGAGGCTAAAACGGAGCAAGAGCGACAATACCATTTCGCTATCAATATTCCGGCTAATCGATTCAAAGAAGCGAAAGAATGGCTGATGTCACGTGTCCCGCTTTTAACTGAAGACGGGGAGGACGAAATCTATTTTGAAGGAATCGATGCATCATCGCTTTATGTTTACGATACGGACGAGAATGTCGTCGAGTTGATTGCTCGACATTCGATTAATCCAGAAAGTAACATCGAGTCCTTTTTGTCGAATGAATTTCTTGGAATTGGCGAGATGAGTTTGACTGTGGAAGCTCCGCTACATGGCGCACAAGAACTTTCAAACATCGAGATCCACCGCCGAGACGGTAACCAAATCGATGAGCGTCATTTGAACTTTTTAGGCGCACCGAATAGCGAGACATACATTTTATTAGTTCCTCCAGGTCGTGTGTGGCTGTTTTCACCAAAACTGTCGATTCCGAACCCAATTCAGATGGTACTTGATCAACGATACATCGTCGAAATGGATGAGAAACACGAAATTCATATTCACTCCATCAAAAAATGAGTTCACAATTGAACTCATTTTTTAGTCTTTAGATTCGACATACCGATGAATTTCTTCTAATCGTATGGTTGCGTTCTCCAAGTTCACCTCAAACGATTGGTCTGAGCATTCAATAGTGAGCGAATCACCGTTCTGACGTGAATAATCTAGTAGTAGTGGTCTGATTCGTTCATGTACAATATGTGCATTTTCGATTGAAGTTCGAGGGAAAATCATGGCGAATGTGTCTTGCGCAACCCGATACTTCTTGTCCGTTCGTCGAGTCGCTTCGTGAAGTTCGTCACTAAAATAGTCTAAAAACCACTCATATTCGGATGAACCATACTGTTTTTCAAAATGATCGAGAATGGGCAGTGTGATGAATGACACCACGAACGTTTCACCGTGGCGAATCAACCGATCCCGTTCAGCCTCTATATCCATCAAAAAACGATCACGGTTATCAAAACCGGTCTCTGGGTCGACCGCAATTAACTGACTGACCCTCGTTTCCGCAACCTTTAGTGCAAACTGGGCATGAAACAGCTTGACTTGGAGCCAGTAAGACACCCCCGTCAAAATCGCTAATAGTAATAAAATATATAGTTGCGCAGTAGCGGCAGTCTCATACACAGGCATCGTGATTAAAAAGTAAGCAGCGAATCCTAACAGAATGAGTACACCAGACGCTCGGTGAATGAGCAAAGTTGAAAGAT
This sequence comes from Caryophanales bacterium, assembly GCA_902362975.1. Classification (GTDB taxonomy): domain Bacteria; phylum Bacillota; class Bacilli; order Exiguobacteriales; family Exiguobacteriaceae; genus Exiguobacterium. The sequence goes on along the minus strand of CABIYO010000013.1, from coordinate 16,434 downwards.
AAAGAATCGGAATACAGATCATCCACCAAACGGGTAGATGATTCAGGATCAGCACAGAGGAAAGTAGAATACTACATGTCAACGATACAACGATGAGTGCGATCAGTTGTATGGACATCGTTGTCCAGTGTCTCATAGGTATCCTCCTCTTAAAAGAAATAAATTGCAATGATAACACTATTATCCATTTTCCGGAATAGTGATTGTTCAAACCGATTCGAACACTTGATTCATTATAAGTGATTCACTCTATTTTAAAAGGCTTATTTTTGAAAAGACGTGAATGTTTGCGAACACTTCTTTAGAAAAAGAAGTACGAATGATTGGTGTATAATGGAAAAAGAGGTGATAGCATGAATCGAAAACATATATTGCTCGTCGGAGGGACAGGGATGTTGGCAGGACTCGCATCTTATTTGGCAATCGAAGATGATGTCACGGTCATTGGACGAAATAAAGAAAAAATGGCAAGCGTCGGACAAAGAAATCCTGAAACTTGTCATCCGCTGATTGTTGATTATTGCGATGAGGAACTACTTTCAAACGCACTACAGCGTGCAGTGCAAGAAAAAGGTCCATTTGATCGAGTCATCGCGTAGGTGCACCGAGGCTCAGGGAAAGCGATGCAACTCATTTTGAATCATTCGGAAACTGCAGAGGTGATACATATTTTAGGTAGCCGGGCGAATCTGGAAAAGGTGGAATCGTGCTTCTCTTTTCTGGAGAGGACGGAACCAGCAGTGATGAATATGGAGGGAAGTTTCGTTTGAAAGATGATAAGGACTTTCAAATGCGCGCAAGTCAATGGGTTCCGCTCGCTTGGTCAAGACCAATCATCAATTCTACATCCATTGGAATGGGTTGATTATGGACTTCAAACGTCATGAATATATGGCGGGTATTCGAATCATTGACGAGAATCACTTGTTCATCTGGGCATTTACGTTAGAAGGGGAACCAATCAATGCGTGGGTGTTAGATGCAGACGGAGACATCAAACATTCATTTCACGCAGGTAACGCGATTGCAGTAGTCGTTATAAATGAAACGGGAATCTGGATCGGGTATGGGGACGAGGGGATCTTTGGAGAAGGGGTCTCGACCGAGCACTCGTCTGCTTCTCAATAGAGGGAGCCGTACGTTTTCGCTATAATCAAGAAGTCAGAAATGCCCCGGTCCTTCATGATTGTGACGTGATGTGTGCATCAGAGAAGGGGGTGTGGGTCATCTCTTTAATCGACGGTCGTCTCGTTCATGTCCAAGTAGACGGACGAATTGACTCTTATCCGATGCCACGTCATCTCCTTGACTGTTCCTCGTTGACTATTGAAAACGGTGTAGCCTATGTCGGAAATGAGGAAAAGATTTATCGTTGGCTGTTTAAGGAGAGGAGACGTGCCGAAGTCTTTCAGAATGAAACCAAATAATAAGAGAGTAGATTAGCTTTCAACATATTTCAAATACCGTATTTTTTAATCATATATGGACAGGGATGAAATAAATGATTGTACCAATCAATACTAGTATGCAAGAAGATATTCGCAATTTTTTTGTTAAACATTGGGGTTCAACTCAAATGGTCGTTTCTTCGGGAACATACGATTGTGCAGAGCTCGAAGGATTTGTCTACATGAAAACAAATCAAATTCACGGTCTTGTTACGTATGTTATTCGGGATGAAGAAGTAGAAATCATATCTCTTGATAGTCTGATAGAGAATAGTGGGATCGGCTCTCACTTACTCCATGCTGTTGAAGAAATTGGTATGCAGCACGGAGTTAAGCAATTAATCGTCATCACAACCAATGATAATTTGAGAGCGCTTGGCTTTTATCAACGTCGTGGCTATCGTCTAGAACGAATCATTCATGATGCGGTGACGCGGGCAAGAAAACTGAAAGCGACAATCCCACATGTCGGATATGATAAGATTCCTTTATTGGATGAAATTTTACTCATCAAAAAACTGAAAGAACAGAAATGAGGAATTCACATGATCCGTTTTGGCATTATTGGTACAAACTTCATCACAGACTGGTTTATTGACACAATCAATCATTTGGATGACGTAGAAGTGACAGCTCTCTATTCGCGCACGGATTCGCGTGCTAACGAATATGCAGCGAGTCACTCCATCTTACATACGTTCACGTCACTTGAAGAGATGGCGAAGAGTGATGTCATCGATGCCATCTATATTGCGAGTCCGAACTCACTTCACGCCGAACAGAGTATCTTGTTCATGCAGCATGGTAAACACGTCCTGTGTGAAAAACCACTCGCCTCGAACGTCCAGGAAGTCACCCGCATGATTGAAGTCGCGAAGGAGAACGAGGTCGTCTTACTTGAGGCGTTACGTAATCTGTTCATGCCGAATTTTGAACGGATTCAACAGGCGATGGAGCGAATTGCTCCGGTGCGTCGGGCCGTCTTTAATAAATCACAGTATTCTTCACGGTACGACCTCTATAAACAAGGGGAGAACCCGAATACGTTCAATCCTGCATTCTCGAACGGCTCGTTGATGGACCTCGGTGTCTATCTCCTCGGCCCCGCCTTAAAACTGTTTGGTCAGCCGAATGATATCCAGGCGAGCGGCGTTAGGTTAGAATCTGGAGTGGACGGGAGCGGAACGGTCATTCTCTCCTATAATGACCTTGATGTGATTGTCATGCACTCAAAAATCCATGCGACATCAACTCCTTCTGAGATCATCGGAGAAAAAGGGCGTATCATCATCAATGATATCGCGACGTGCGATGAAGTCCGTCTAGAGTTACGGGATGGCACGTCAGAAATCGTATCAGAATCACAGAATGCTCCGATGTCATATGAGATCGAAGCGTTCGTCCGTGCGATCGAAGTTAGTGCTTCGGAAACAGTTGTACATTCAGCAAATGACATGATTCTTCTTGCTAATGTGATGACGAACGTTCGAACACAGCTTGGCGTGGTCTATCCAGCAGACAAAAAAATACAAACTTAAAACGGTCCTCGATGTCATGTGCGCATCGAGGACCGTTCCCGTTATTCTTTGTTCAAATAGAGATATCTCAGAAACAGCCCCAGAACAATCGTCATGACGACAGCGGGAATGAGTCCGATGAGCAGTAATGTGTTCATACCGTTTCCTTTCTGAGCGATTCGAGTCGTTCATGCATCTCATCAAAGGAATGGTTGTCCGTCAACATGCTGAGCTCTGCATCGGCAAGTTCTTTCAATTGAGTTGACCACTCTCGTTCAATCTCGACTTCAGTTTTACTGATTTCCGTGTTGGCCCGTTCGATTTGCTTCGTATGAATCGTTTCAAGACGCGACCGAATCATATCGCGAAGAAGTGAGGTCAACTCATCCTTCAGTTGCGTCCGTCCGTCTCCCTCGAAAAATTGACTCGCATTCTTATAGCGCTTCAATACCGACTGATAAGGTGATGTCTCGAGATGAATCGGTTCGACAGCCTCTCGTAACCATGCCACGTCGAGGTCATGGTCAAATTCAAGCGTCGGAAGGAGAGACGCTTGACGTTCTGTCAACCGTTCGACCAAGGAGACGAACTCGCGTTTGACGTATCGCTCCAATCGATACTGGAACACTTGGAGCTCTTGCTGGATATCGTAGGCGTATTTGTCGAGTGTACGTCCGAGTGCGCGTTCTAGGCTCTTTCTCGATCCATCGACCTCGACCGGATGGAACGTCTCCTTGACGAAGTCCGAGAGGCGGAGAAGTGATCGCGTCTCGAGGTGGGCGAGGAGTTCTTTCGCTTCCCGATCAAACAGGTCAATGAGTGCTGACATATCGAGTGCCGGTGGGTTCTCGAGTAAAGCAATCAATTGTTGGCGACGATGTTCTTTCGCCGACGCGTCTTCTTTCGCTTCGTTCAATACACGATCAAATGTAGCGAGTAGCGCTGTCGTTTCTTCCTGTATACGCATCGCGTTTGCGAGGCGAAGGTCTTTGTCGACGTAGCGTTCAAGTGTTGAGACGAACCGATCAAACCCAGCATCATCGCCCTGCATGGCGTTTCGGCTTGAGATGGGTAGGACAGTCGGTCTCCGAACACCGAGCGCGGTCAACTGTTGTGCCACGTAATCCGTGACAGCATCCCGTTCTTCTTCATCTGTCGCAAGGTCAGACGCATTGACGAGGAAGAACATCTCGTGATCTCCAGTCCCTTGGACACGGCCAAGCTGAATGACGAGCTCCCGGTCTGCTTCGGTGAAGGCATGGTTGTAATAGGTGACGAACAAGACGGCGTCCGCGTCACGCATATAACCGAATTGGACATCGCTATGTCGGTTGAACTGTGAATCGGCCCCCGGCGTATCGACGAAGACGATGCCACGATCTGCCCACGGTGAGTCGAGATGAAGTTCAATCTCTTTCACGATGCAGCTTTTCTCTTCTTGTGCGACGAATGCGCAGAACGTGTCATAGTCGACGACTTCCGTTCGTCCGAGATACTCGAGAGGTGCCGATTTTACGGCATTGACGAACGGGTGATCGACATCGAGAGAGGCGAGGGAAGTCCCATAACCTTGTAACTCCTCTTCGAGTTCGTCGTGTGATTTGAAGGTGATCGATGCCGTTCGATTCGTCCGTCCGTTCGGCGGGACGATCTTTGTGATGGATGCCGTCAACGGGTTAGGGGACGTCGGTAATACTGTCTCACCGAAAAGCGCATTGAGAGTCGAGGACTTTCCAGCCGAAAATGCTCCGAAGATGGCGAACGTATATTGCTCATGCTTCGCACGCTCGATTTTCTTGCGTAATGTCGAGACTCGGGAGCGGAACAATGGATGATCTTCTAATATTTCACATACCGTATTTTCATAAGAAAAATCAAAATCAAATAAATGGTAATCATCTTTCAAAATCGACGTCGATGCAACCTCTGATTTAACAACTTTCGACTGTTTTTCTGGGAGATACGTTGCATCGACATAGTTTCGAACGGCCAGCTGATCTAATTGATTCGAATCAAGTTGAAACTCCTTATATTTTCGAATCGAGTCCAAACGGTTCGAAAGACGAATCCGTAACGCCTCCGTATCGAGTGCTTCATACAACGCTTCCTCTTCAGTCGTAAATTGTTCCAAGCGCATGTCGACTTCCGTTTTCATATACGTATCCGTCGAATGGACCCAAGGTTCCGATTCTTTCGTTACCCATGTCGCAAGGGCCGATTCGATGTCACGACTGAACTGCAACACCGTATCACCACTTAGCGACGCACCGGATTTCACTTGTTTGGTGATGAGTGAGCTTGGTGCAATCGGGAGGACATCACCTTTCGGTAAGAGAGTCTCTGGGAGTTTCAAATCTCGGATGATGTCTTCCGCGTACTTCACGAGGTGTGGACGTAAGTTCATATCGATCAGACGGTTGAATTCTTTGACCGCCACTTCCTCACGACGAGCTCGTTCCTGCTTCGTCTTCTCTTTCGAGAACAAAAGTCCGACCTTGAAAGAAGGAGAACAACTCTCGAGATAAGAGCGTAACAACTCACGGAACTCATAAGTCATGATCGGTGCACTTTCAACGATTGGTGCCTGATGTTTGAAAAATTCGCGACGGAATGAGGTCCACCATGCTCGTTTCTTCTCAAGGCGATGGAGACGTGACTGCATTTCCTTCGAACTCTTTTCATAAGTCGGCAATTGATCCAACATCGATTGAATCGATGATTCGTTGCGGTGGACTAGCGTATGAATCAATGCATCCGCATGCTCGACTTGTTGCTGTTTTGCCTCGTCGATGACTTGACGTACATATGACCGCAAGCGCTCGACTTCGTTATGCGGATGTTGCTCATCATGAAGTGAAATGTAGAATGTGTCATTTGGGACGATGTCATGATGTCGGAACGCTTTCGTCAATGACGCTTTGAACTCCACGAAAGAGAGTTCACGCTCATCATGCTTGTCGATTTGGTTGATGATGATGGAGTAAGGACGTCCTTCCCGGCTAAATTGTTTCATCAGTCCGATGTTTTGTTCCGATTGGACATGGTTGTAGTCCATCATGAAGAACAAGTGATCGGCCAAGAAGAGCGAGCGCTCCGTCGCTTGGCGATGTCGTTCATCCGTTGAGTCAATCCCTGGCGTATCCATCAACACGACGTATTCATCAAATGGGAACCGATCAATCGTATACTCGACTTCCTTGATTTCCTCGACTTTGCAATAGTCACTAATATTTGATAGGGAAGAAGAATCTAATGAAATCCAGTCCGTATCATTGATTGCGACGGATGCCGCTGATTCGCCACCTCGTAAAGTGACGATGTTGGCACTCGTCGGAATCGGACTTGTCGGAAGGAACCCTTCCTCTAGCCAGTCATTGAGCAATGTCGACTTTCCGGCTGAGAAGTGACCACAGACGGCAATCCATACTTCTTCATTTGTTACTTTTTGTAGGGCGGTACGGGCGAGTCGTGCAGCGTCCGTCATCTCCTCTTGTTCAAACGTCAAAGCGAGTCGTGCCAATTGTTCTTGTTGTTCGTGCATGTTTCCCATCCCCTAATTATGATTCCGTCGTGATGCCGACACGGTGTCCGACATAGTCATCGTCCGTTAAACAAGCCATCACCAAATCGGCAACGTCATCTCTCGAAATTGGACCTGAATGTTTCGTCCCCAATACCTCTTTTGAGATGATGATGTCTCCGTCCGATTGCTCATCGATCAGTTGAGTCGGACAGATGACCGTGAAGGCTAAACCTGAATCCCGTAATAACTCATAAGCACGGGCGTGATCTTCGGCTGCGGTTGTCATCGTACGCTTCGATTCTTTCGTTTCAAAGCGATAGTTGTCGCTATCATGTGCCTGCAAGATGCCTGCGGTCCCGACCGTGATGATGCGTGTTATGTTAAATTGTTTCATCGCTTCGATTACGAGTGGTGTGAATGTAGACAATACGTTTTGTTTGTCCGTCCCTAATGCCGAGATAACGACGTCTGCAGATCGAACCGTTTCTAGTACTGCTGCTTGGTCCGTCGCGTCTCCGATGATTTCGTTGACACCCTCCTTGGAATCCATCGAATGTCTTGTTAAAAGTTTGACGTCATGTCCTTGATTCAATAAACGCGCAAGTACCCGTTCCCCTGTACGGCCACTTCCACCGAATAAAGCAATTGTTGACAAGTAAACCCCTCCCCATCAAGATGAAAGAAATATCCAACGCCATCATAACACGGAAGCGTTCACAAAACTGCCTAAAATGGTTCATTTCCACTTGAAAAGAATATGGTACGTTTTAGAATTGAAGAAGAAGGTAAAAAATACATATGACAGGTGTAAGAGAGGAAGGCACCGCTACATGAAATTTGGGGCTAGAACTTTTAAGACCGGACTATCGGTTGCAATCGTCTTGCTGATTGCCGAGGCATTTCAATTCCAACAAATCGTCGTCCCGGCGCTCGCTGCGTCACTCGCGCTCCTGCCGTCGGTCTATCAAACCGGGCTTCGATTGATTGAGGAAATGAAAGGGAACCTGATTGGAGCATTACTCTCCGTCGGTTTTCTGCTGTTCACTCCGAATCCGACACCAATCGCTATCGGATTCGTCATCATCATCGCCATTTCCATTCTTCTCTTTTTAAATTTAGAATCGACGACACGGACCGTCATCTTGACGACGATTCTCATCATGGAAGGGGCAAGCCAGTCGGATATGCCGGTGTGGGTGTTTGCGGGCGAACGTTATCTACTCATTATGATGGGGATTACAGTCGCGTTGATTGTGAATGCACTGTTGTTCCCACCTCGCTACGAACGGAAACTCGAAGCACAAATCACCGACACATGTCAAATGATTGTTCGGATCGCACGCTTGTTCGCGGAGACGGAAGGCGGCCGCTCCTCATTCGACTCGTTACCAGAGACGAAAAAGTTGCATAGCGACTCAGAACAAACGTACGCCTATTTTGAAGAAGAAATTAAAGCGAATCGATGGCTTGAGAAGAAGACACCGATCTTCCGTCGAGCTGTCCTGAAGTCTAAAATGATTGAGACGAACCGTGCCGCGCTCCATGTCATCGAGAAGCTCGACCATGATTTTCATACGATTGAACAACTTCCTCCACAATTGAGCGAAGAGTTGTATCGCCATATTCGTCACTTGTTGCGTCGACATGAGCGTCTGTTTTCAGCCTACGAGCTCGAGAACGAGCACCTCATCGATAGAGAAGAGGATCTCATTCATGAGAATTTTGACTTTGCGAAACTGATGATTGAGAAAATGAGAGAAGAAGAGGAAGAACTCATTCTCATTGTCGTGCCGCTCGTGGCGACGATGACTGACTGGGTCAAGGCAATGAATGAACTTGAACGCTATCTTGTCACTGAAATGAAGAAACACGGGGACAACTTAAAAGTAGAACCACGCAAGAAATGGTTTTTTGAAGACTGAGAAACGGGCCGATATTCGGCTCGTTTCTTGTTTTGGTTCAATACGAAACCTTTTTGTGGTATGAGCGTATACAATAAAGACAAATACATAAGAACGATAGGGGGATTCACCATGTCAGAAACAACACCGACACCTGAAGAAGGTGTCACACCACAACGAATCAGCGGCACCCTTCCAATCGAGGCACGTGCCGTCTTCAGGTTATCAAGTGCGATTTTTTATCTCATCGGACTTCTCGTCACAGGCGCACTTGTAGCGGCCGCTTACTGGTTCGACTGGCCGACTTGGATACAGATTGGTTTGATCGTGCTACTCGTCATCGATGTCGTCTATAGCTTGATTGATCTCATCTGGTTCCAAAAGTGGAAACAAGAACGATTCACGTATGACGTTCAGCCACTCGAGATTCGGATTCACCATGGGGTCATCACGACACACGATGTGCTCATCCCGATGACAAAGGTCCAATATGTTCATGCGGAGCAAGGACCGCTTCTCCGTAAATACGGGTTACAGACCATCACCATCGGGACAGCGGCCGGTTCTCACGAAATCTATGCGATTGAAGAGTCGTTCGCCAAGACACTCCGCGAACAGATTGCCATCTATGCACGCATTGAAGAGGAGGATGTCGTATGACCGAGACCGAGTTAACATGGCATCGACTCCCGAGTCGCGTTTTGGTGCTGCGTATTCTCGAAGTCATCAAATCGTTCGCCATTCCAATCGTCTTACTATTTGTGCTCAATAACGACTGGGACTCGACATTCGGTATCATCATCCGAGTCGGGATTTTACTCTTCCTATTACTCGACATTGTTCAGAAGTTCTTCGGATGGTTAAACTTCCGATATGCCCTCGATGAAAAGACTGTCTATGTCATCGAAGGGAACTGGTTGAAAAAAGAAAAGTCGCTTCCGCTCTATAAGATTCAAAGCGTCCATTCCAACAGTCCGTTCCTTTATCGATTGCTTGGTGTGGTCGAATTGACGTTCGATACGAATGCCAACAGCGACGATGCTTCTTTCAAATTAGCGGGTGTCTTCCCGACTGAAGCCAAACGACTGGAAGAAATTCTCGAACAGGTCCGTCATCGGAAACGAAGCGGAGTAGCGGTAGATGACTCAGAAGAGTCTGATGAGACACCTGCACAGGCAGCACCGGTACCAAGTCGCCTGTTGTACGCTTTATCTACGCGCGAAATCGTATTGGCATCCATCACGTCGCTTTCTGTCTTCGCCATCTTCCCGGTCGCCGCGACGGTTATCTCGTCAATCGACGACTTCATCAACTTGGATGGGGCGTTTAATCAAGTCGAAGATTATGTCGTCCATGCGTCCGTCATCGCCATCGGTCTTCTTGTCATCGGGGTGTTGATGCTATCAATCGTGATCGGCATGGTCATCAACTTCTTGAAATATGGGAACTTCCGACTTGAGCGGAGAGGGGGACGCATTCGCGTCGAGAAGGGATTGTTGAACCGAAGTGCCAAAGAAATCCCATATGAGAAGATCCAAGCGATTCGTATCAAAGAGACGTTCATTCGTCGTTGGTTCCACATCGTCGGGGTCGAACTCGTCGCAGCAGGGACGATGGATGAATTGAAAGATGAATCGTCGGTGATTCTCCCGTTCGTCCGTCGTGACCGAGCGATGCAAGTACTCCGTGAACACTTCACGCACTTTACATGGTCGGACGAACTACATCGACTCCCTAGACGTGCCTTAGGAATCAAACTACTCCGAATCAGCTGGTTCGGCTTCATCATCACAGGACTCGTGCTTTATTTCTTCCGAGATTATGCCTGGTGGCTACTGCTCTTTTGGGCCGTCATCATCGGGGGACGCGTCCTCAGTTTTGTTACCACAAAATATGTCCGCACGGATCAATTCATCCAGTTACGGACGGGAGCGTTCAACGTCCGCTCATTCTTGACGGACAAACCACGGATCGAACAGATTCAAGTGAAGCAATCGCTCTTGCAACGTCGATTCGGACTTTGTACGGTTCAGTTCTCGACGCGTGGAGGATTCTTATCAGTCGAGACCATCGATGATATCCCGAAAGAAGATGCGGACGCGATGCTCGACTGGTTCTCCCGATACAGTGACATGAACGAAAACCGCTCAGGCTGATTGATCCTGAGCGGTAAGATTATTTGTGATTTTCGTGTCAAATAACGTTTCTCTTACTGAAAACGCGGATAAAGTATGGTATGATGCAAGTAGAAAGAGACCGGTGCTGGACACACCGACCTCTGGCTTACAGGCTACCACTTTAAGAGTGGTCCCAGCCACCACAATGGTTAGTGAATCAGAAAGTGACCCATCTCATTGCGCCGAGGGGGGTCATTTTTTTGTGCGTTCAGACGTTGCACGATCGGATGTTCGGTGAATCACCAAGTGAACGATGATGGGAGCGAGGATTGGGATTATGACATAATCCCCAACCCAGGTCCAAAGTTGTTCCATCCGCACCACCGCCTTCCTCCATTGTGGACTTGGCGGCTGACCCCACTATTGCTGCGTTAACCTGCTTCTTCATTATAACAGATTTGTTCGCAAAAATGCGCCAAAAATAAGAACAAACGTTCTTGTTTTATAAAATGAATCTTTTTATGGAATCGTTCTCATGAATGGGTCCAAAGAAGGAATTGAGTCAAATCACTCTTGTTTGTTAGATGTCTGACAGGATATAATCAATCTCGTGTGTATACACGGGTGGGTGAGGGTGCCAATAAAGGATTGATTCCTATGGCAAAACAAACAGAATGGAAAACAGAAACATACGGGGGCGTGCTGAACTTTCTGGCGACAGCATACATCCCGGCCGTGCACGCGGCAATCTTGACACAAGCCGGACTCCCGTTCGAGGGGGCGCTCGTCGGAGCGATTTTGACAAGCATCATCGGGACATTGATTGCGGGATTCTTCAATTTGCCGCTTCTCTTGTTACCGGGAATGGGGATTAATGCGCTCTTCACTTACACGCTCGTCCTACAAATGGGATTGAGCTGGCAAAGTGCGCTCGCCGTCTCATTCTTCTCAGGTGTACTCGTCGTACTATTGACGGTCACCAAAGGCGCGAGGAAATTGGCGAACGCGTTCCCACCGATCATTCATGACGGATTGACGGTCGGTCTCGGCCTTTTCCTCATCTTGATCGGGCTCGAGGCGGCAGGGATCGTCTCAGGCGGGGGAGGGGCATTGCTTCATATCGGTGATCTCGGGGAGCGTGACGTCCAAGTCGCATTCCTGTCACTCTTCGTCGCCATCTTACTGTTCTTGAAGATGGGGCCGAGCAGCTTCCTTTGGACGATCGGTTTCGGTGTCGGACTCAGTGCCGTGATGGGAACACTCGATTGGACGGGAAACTTCGCGTTGACACCGTTCTTCGAATCGTTCGGCACGGTATTTGGGAACATCTCGTTCGCCGAGTCGACATCTCCACTCTTCTTCGTCGCGGTCGGTGTGCTGACGCTCGTCTTGTTGATTGAAAACATCAGCTTGATTCAGAATCAGACACGGGCAATCGGCAAAGAAGAAGAGGCGCCGAAAGGTCTCGTCGCACAAGGTCTCTCGACGATGGCCGGGGCCATGTTCGGGTCAAGCCCGACGGTCTCGACGGTCGAAGTGGCTGCCGGGATATCTGTCGGGGCAAGAGGCGGGATTGCTTCGTTCGTCACGTCTGGATTGTATGTGGTATCACTCTTATTGCTACCGCTCTTTGCAATCATTCCTGTGACGGCGATCGCTCCGGTGTTGATTATCATCGGGATGATGATGTTCCAGAACGTGAAGCATTTGCCGCTCGATAACTGGGAGCATGCCTTCCCGGCAATCCTTGTCATCATCATGATTCCGTTCACATATTCCATCGTCGATGGGATTGGACTCGGATTTATCGCGCACACGATGATTGTCTTGTTCAAGAAGGGCTACCGGTCACTCAGTCCGGTCGTCGGTGTCTTGACCGTGTTATTCTTAGTTTTCTTCTCATTACCAGTCTGGTTATAGAGACACGCACGGCATCGTTCATCTCGAACGATGCCGTTTTTTGATTTGAAATGACTCGTTCGTGCTATAATCGCAGTAATTTAAAGAGAACGGGGAGGGGATTGAATGCAAGTCATTCAAGAATTCGCATCGTACACAGAATGGCTCGAGTCGTTAGAAAAGTTGAGTGAATCTGATTGGAATAAACAGATTCACTCGGAGAAGTGGTCCATAAAGCAAATCGTTCTACATATCGCCCATTGGGACAATCATCTGTTAAATGTCATCATCCCATCGGTGAAGAACGGGGAAGGGATAATCTTTCCTGACTTTGACCCATTCAACGCACGGGCGACGAAAAGAGCGGAGAAGTTATCGGGTGACGTCGTATTGAAGGAATCACTACAAAGTCGACGAGCACTCATCACCATGCTCGAGTCCTTAAGTGAAGAAGCGCTGACTTACAAAACGACAGCGAATGGTGTCTCGCATGATCCACATCAAGGTGTCCCCTACTCGTTACATGTAATCATCGGGGAGTTCATCGAGCATGACCGACACCATATGAAGCAAGTCGAGTCGATCCTAAAGTGAGACATCGGAAAGTGCGTGGTCTGAAACGAAAGTTAAGTCGTCTTCAGCGTAATATACAAGAAAATCATCACGATTTTCCAACTGAGTTTCATGATGGTTATTGGTATGCCAAGATTCCGGTCGGACAAACTTTTTTAATGGATATTCAACAGAATGTCCAAATCAAACAGTCACTCATCCATACTCTGCTCGATGAAGCGAAACGACTAGTAGAGTTGCGTGTGGAAGAACGAATGCGAGTCGTTGTGCTGATTGATCTTCCTACACTTTGGAACTCTGAGCTTCTCGTGTTTCAAGATGAAGAGGGGTAACAAACGTTTATACGGCGTGATTCATCCCACCAAAAATGGATTGCGATTCCTCATGAAAAAACGTCTTTAAACAAATGGGTCATCCGTAGTGTCCGGGATATTCGCGTATATGGATTTAAGGAATGGTTGTTCGAAGAAGATGAAGGTAGAGAATTGTGGATGCTCGTTCAATGAACGGGCATTTTTCTTTTGTCTAAAAATAACTGAATATTCCGTAAAAGTTCATGGTATAATCCATTTAATCCTATTTCCAAAAAAAGGATTTAGACTATGGGAGGAGCCGTCACTTGAGATGAAACCGAATATACATAAACGGAAACGCCAATGAAACAAGCCAAAACGATTTTTGTGTCAGGGATTCTATTCTCATTACTACTTGTCGCCCTCATCTCCTATTCCAGTCAACTGGGATACCGTTACTACCAATCATTAGATATCTCAGGGAGCGAGATTACGAGTTGGGTCACCGACTGTCATGACAAACGAAAGTTTTTAGGGATTTTCGAAGTGACGGATGTCGACTTTTGGTGTGGGGAAGACAAAATTATTGAAGAAGACTGGCGAGGGGTTGAGCTTGGCTCTTCTAGTGAAGCTCCAGACGATAAAGGTGGAACTCCAAGAGAAAAGATTAATGACGAGTCACCTTCTTACGGCAATCCCTCATCAGAAGAGTCGAACAGAGTCTCCTACCTCCCATACATGATTACCGGACTGCTTATCTTGCTCGGATGGTGGCTCTGGAAAAAACGACGTCCCTCGAAGAAACAAAGCGAGGAGGGAGAGTTAGATATCGAGGATCACTCGCTAGTGACTTCTGACAACGCGTCGATGCAGATAAACCGAACGGTTCATCCATTACCAGCATCGGCTATCCGAAAGCAGTTGATTCAATTCGAAGCAGCGTTACCTCTATATAAACGTCGTCGCCCGTATGAGACGTTGTCGACTTGGGCGAAACGAATCGAGCTCGATGCATCCCTACTTACCTATTTACAGACACGTTATGATGATGGAAACATCTCACCACAACGTGAGCGAGCGTTCACCCAACAACTTGACGAATACCTACTACGCACACAAAAGGAGTCGAACTCATGACCATCCGACACGTATTGGACCAATTAGACCGCATTTACCTTGGGAAACCGGAAATCACAAAATTATGTTGCACAGCCTTATTGGCGAACGGTCATATCTTGCTAGAGGATGTGCCTGGGACGGGGAAGACGTTACTTGCGAAAAGCATCGCCAAAAGCTTTGAGGCAGACTTCGCCCGAATTCAATTCACAGCCGACCTGCTTCCTACTGACATCATCGGTTCAGACTTCTTCAATATGCAGACCCAGACGTTCGAGAACCGCACCGGACCGATCTTCACGAATATTTTACTCATCGATGAAGTGAATCGCGCCGTTCCGAGAACGCAATCCGCCTTGCTTGAAGCGATGGAAGAACGCCAAGTTTCCATCGGTGGCGTCACCTATCAACTACCGAAACCGTTTTTCGTCATCGCGACACAAAACCCGATCGAGTCGGCTGGAACCTTCTCGCTTCCTGACGCCCAACTCGACCGCTTCCTCATGTCCCTTCAAGTCGGATACCCTGGGGCAGACGAGGAGCGGAACTTGATTCTACAGACGATTTCAAAGACGAGACATGTGGTACACGCCTTGATGACGAATGAAGCTTTTTTAGAAGCACAAGAACATGTCGAGAATATCCGGATTCATGAAGATGTCGTCACGTATTTGCTCTCACTCATCCAGGAAACGAGACAACATCCGTTAGTCGAAGTCGGGGCGATTCCACGGGCGACGCTTGCGCTCGTCAAAGCGTCACAAGCCTATGCGTACTTGAACGACCGTCAGTTTGTCACACCCGAAGACGTCCAAGCCGTCGCGCCACACGTTCTCTCGCACCGCTTGACCCTCACCCTTGAAGGGGACATCAAATCGACGAAGCGACAAGTGTTGGTGGACGTACTCGAGTCCGTATCCGTCCCGGTCGAAAAGGTGTAACGATGCGACAGGTCGAAATCAGTTCGCCGTCCATCCTTCAGGACCAACTCTGGCCGGCTTATGTCAGTCTCGGTCTACTCACGATGTGGATGCCTTATGTATGGCCCATCGCTTATGTATGCGGGGCATTATTGATCGTCATGATCATCCGGAAGCGAATCATTCGAGTGCTTTCAAACGAAGTCTCATTCTCCATCCGACAGAAAGAAGACCTCTTGTTCATCGACGATGAGACATCATGTATCGTCCGTATCGATGGGTATGAGCGAATCATTGCCCTCGGCGTCCCGCTATTGATTCGAATAGAGGGTAATGAACGGATGGTATTCGAGGACGGGTCACAGGCATACGACACCAGGATCGAACAGGACATACATCATGTGAGCGTCTCGGCTGTGAAGCGTGGACCTGCTTCGATTCATACGTGTGTGATGCGTGTCACGTTACCATTTTATTTAGGTACTCTATTTTTCACGGATGAGGAGATGGATATGCCCTCATGGATTGTGTTACCTACCATCACGAAGTCACCAATCACCGAATCTCGCATGATTCGGATGGGTGATCGTATCGTCAAGCACTCCCCGTTGAACGATCCGTTGATGATTCAGAGTGCAAAACGATATGAGAAGGAACCGGCTAAACAGATTGACTGGGTCGCCACTTCAAAGGTCGGTCATGTACAGGCAAAAGTGTTCGAACGACAAAATCTCGACACGTTCACGATTTCCCTTGATTTGAGCGGTCCGCTCGGGAACGGGCTCCATGCGCAATATGATGAATTATAAAATTAAGTGCAACACCTGAACGTGAACGCAAAAAAAAGCCCACAGCGACGTCCTCGTGTAGAATGAAGTTACGACACAAACATTCAAACGGAGGAATCGCTATGAGCTACACCCATCTTACCACAACGGAACGCGTGAAAATAGAGACGTATCTGGAGCTTGGGATGTCCATCCGGTCCATCGCGAGACGGATCGGGCGACAGCCATCGACCGTCTCGCGGGAGATCAGTCGGAACCCCGACTACGTGGCTGAACGTGCCCAGAAACGCTACGAGAAGGCGAAGACCAACTGCGGTGCCAAGACGAAACTCGATGACA
>CABIYO010000012.1:2357-59476 GCA_902362975.1 Caryophanales bacterium | reverse complement strand
AGTCGTTCACCTCGTGAACAAGTATGCGAGAAGGAGACAAAATTGTACATTCTTATCCCATCACTTTAGGACACATTAAAAGTATCATTTATAAACAACGCGCTCGTCTTCCAGACGATGATGCCAGCCATCGCGGGGCTCCGCACAGGATCGAGTCCGATGGTCCATAGTGACCGAGGGTTCCAATATACCTCGAGAGGATTCAAACGCATGGTAGAAGACGCGCGGCTGAGCCACAGCATGTCCCGGGTCGGACGTTGTCTCGACAACGCCCCGATCGAGGGCTTTTGGGGTACCCTGAAAGTCGAGATGTACTACTTACGTGAGTTTCAGGCCTACAGCGAACTCACATCGGCCATCGAGACCTACATATCGTTCTATAACCATGACCGTTTCCAGAAACGACTAAACGGCTTGAGCCCTGTCAAATACAGGTCTCAAGCCGCCTAGTCCGGTTTTCATTATTTGCCCTGTCTACTTGATGGGGAGCAGTTCAATTCAACTCGAAGCGGCTTCGTCGAATCAACCAGTCGCACTCGCACGTGCCACAACTACGGGAGAAAATACGTTTAGTAGCTATGAATATACGATTACTCACAGCAGTCCAGAGAAATGGAACATCACGATGCCAAAAGGGGACTCGGTGATTCAAAAGAATGCGAAGACCGTCACATATAAATCAAGCACAAAATCAAATTTAAATCAGTTCAAGCAATCGGTCGACAAGATCAATAACCTCGAGCTACTCATTCTTGGTGGGACCTCAATAACGTTGCTACTATCAGGAATCGCGCTCGTCCTCTCCCTTCCGACAGCTGGGAGTAGTACGTTGACGACAGCACTTGCTGCAGTCGGGGTATACGGAAATGTAGCACGACAAATCATCCAGCTCTCGACTGAGATGAAAAACGCAAAAATTTACTACATGCGAGCGTAAGGAGGTATATCCATGCAGGGCATCTTAACGATTCTAATCGTATTCTTGGCGCTAGTCGTCATCGGAGTTGGTATCTTTTTTCTCCGACACCCTAGACCAAACCAAGTCACGCGGATCTCGGGGATTACAATGACAGGGGTCGGCCTACTCGGACTTGTCGGGTATGGTATCACGTTATTATAAGGATTGAAGACGAGGGACTTTGGATAATTTCCAAAGTTCTTTTTTGTGCAGAAAATAACGGATGACGAATCTTGTCGAACGATTGTTTGTCGATTTTAAATTATTGATTGACTTAAAAATGATAAGTGTAATCCGACGAAAGAGCTAAGTTGATACGATACATATAGGATCGAATGGCTCATGGATAAACGAATGATTTACGAAAAAAGATTGACGTATACGGAGAAAGATAAACGATTGAATTAATCCAAAATGATGAAATGAGGAGATTACATGAAACGATTAGTGAGTACACTACTAGCATCGTTATTGATTTTTACAATGATGCCAGCTTCAGCTGAAATTCGGATGTCTACGATTAGTCAAATTCCTGAATATAATCCTTACGATGTGATTGTACGCGAGGATACGCTTTATTCCTTAGATGGTTATGGTATCAATCTTTATGATACAGAGACAGGCGCATTGATTAATTCAATCAAAAGTGACTATACCGTAGTAGATTCCATGACAGTGAATAGTGACCAGACGTGGGTTGCGTCAAGTGAATATTATCGAGTCAGGACATACAACCAATATCTTGACCTTCACAAAACAATTGAAAGTTTTGAATACAACGGGGAGACTTACGAACTCGACAGATTTAATCAAGTTAAGTTTTTACCAAATAGCTCAATTCTGGTCATCGCAAGTGATAACCGTCTCATTTTCTATGATGTAGAGACCGACCAAGTGAAATTTATTCGTGGAATTGATACATCGGGAACTCTTCAGGTATCAGAAGAGTATATGACGATAGGATATACTGATTCGATTCAGGTGTTAAACCATCAAGGACAAGCCGTGACAGAAATCATGGCGTCTACCCCGATTCAGTCTTATTCGATGAACCAAAAAGGACAATTGGTGTATAACTCAACAGACCATGATTTATATTACTTCGAAACACCTTTATCAGAAGCGCAGTTTATTACTGAGAGTGTTTCCGGAAACATCTATTTAGATGAAACGGGTGCTTTCGTTGGCTCTGAACAAACGAAGTTATATGACCTATACACGAAAAAACGCATCTATATGAACGTGAAAGAAGGGACAATTCAATTTAACGAAGATTCGAGTCGACTTTTCTCGATTGGACAAAGTATTACAGTTTATAACGCCCAAAACTTAAAGAAACGAATCCAGACTATTGCAATCGAAGTGGACGAAGCGGAATTGGTTGAAGGGAATGAACTGAGTCCGGCAATCGTCGTAAAATCAAAGGATGGTTCTCAAACTAAAGTCACCGATAAAGTCGTGTGGCGATCAAACAACTCTCAAGTCGCTTATTTTTCACAAAATAAACTGATCTTGAAATCTCCAGGGAAGTTTACGTTAAAAGCGACCTATGAAGACCACGAGACGAGTGTCGAGCTAACAGTCAAAAAAGATCCGAGACCATCCGATAATGAATGGCTGAAACAACAGAAACAGTCACTTGAAAAACGTCGTGCGTTTCTTAACTCTCCGCATCGGTTATACTCAGAATTTTCAAAAGTTCGAGGTGTGGCTGGACAGTTCTTCTTCAATGACGAGAAGTTGATTTCTGGAAAGTATCAAGACAACTGGTTATATGAGACTTACAAGGGCAAGAAAAAAGTAGATGGCATGATGTTGTTGCTCGACTATGAAAAACGAGAGATTACAGAAGCGGAAATCAAGAAAGTATTTGGTAAACCAAAGGATACGTACAACTTTAGTTACTATGACAGCATCCCGACGAAACTGATTCGTGGGAAGTCAGCAATCGATGAATCTTTAATCAGTGATGCTGCATTGTATCTCATCAACAAAAAGCACGGCTTGATTATTTTTTACGATTTAGAAGGAAACGTCATCTATATGCATCTTGGAGAATCAACAAAACTTTGGTGATATGAAAGGTGAGGAAAAATGAAGAAAATACTCTTTGCGCTAGTGATTGGAAGTCTCTTGCTGATTCATCCGAGTGTATCAAAGGCAGCACAGTCGACAGAGGATTTCGTCGAAGAGCTTCAATATTCATGGTTTAACGGCTACACATATGATGACCATCGTTTGATTCAATTGAATACGTCACGTCCGCTTGAAGTCGTCTCTATTTTCAAACGAGAAAATGAGTACGGGTATGACTATATGATTTATGTTTATGAGCTAAAAAATGGAGAATGGAAAGTCTCGTATCGTCGTCCTGTCGAATATATGACGAACTTGTCATTCATCACGAAAGGACGGATGGGAGCGACTGATAAAGTGCTGATCGGGAGTTACGAAGGGAGCGGTAACTTCTTGGATGCATACCTGATCGGATCGCCCAATGGTCGCGACATCAAATTGATGCAACACAAGAGTTCCGTTTTCCAAGGAGGAGCTTGGATTATTGATGGGGTCTTGTTTTATGGAAGTGGCTCAATCGTTTCACAAAAATATCGTGTGCAGAATGGAAAGGTCGTTTCTGCCGGTCGCGCATCTGGTCGTGATGATCGGTTGATCTCAAAAAATCCGAAGATTTGGCTCGGCTTAAAAATGTCGGGCAATCGAGCTGTCTACGTTGGGAAGAAGACAGTGTACGCCAAAGTCGGAGATCGCATCGGGATTGGTCGATATGGTGTCAGTGATACGAGAGGATATTCGTATCGCTTAATGTCTTACGATGGTAGCTCGGTACTTTCTTACGATACGGTACGTCCGGGAATGACGGCTGTGAAGAAAGGGACGGCCGTATTATCCCTTGAACCGGAGGCATATGGTGATGCTGTGGAGATTAAAGTCATTGTGAGATAAAAGAAGGGATTATAAAGAAGGAGAGACCCTACTGGAGTGGTTCATGTCGATGGATGTCCTCATGGTGCTCTTTACTATCGGGTCGATTGTCATCGGTGCTGTCACGAGCCTATTCATTCCATTCCCGCTGATTTGGCTGATCGTTCGTTAGCTACGTAACGGACGGGTCGTGAAAAAATGGTCGGAGCGACTGAAGACACGGCAGACTCGGTCAAAAGACAGAATTTGAACGACTCAGGGGTCATGGTCTAAACAGCATGCAATTCACTACATGATTGATCATCGGACGGACTCAAACGAGTTCGTCTTTGAATGTAGGCGAATTGTCACTTCCTGTCGAACGAAAGCCCTGAAGCGGACACAAATAATTCCCCTTTTTTAGTAAAAACAAACGGATTGTTTGTTACAATCAGGTTACACTAATGGTAGATAAAGGTATGGAGTGAATTGTCACCCACCACATGCTGTGCAATTTCCACACTTTTCACATGTAAATGTCCATACTCCCTACCTCATACGAAGGAGCTGTGTCCATTGAACGATGTTCTCTTTTACGTCTTATTGTTGCTGGCGCTTCCGACCCTCGGTTTTGTCTTGAATTCGATTGTCGTCTTGTCACGATTTGTGAAGCAACAAATCCGTCGTCGTTTCCCATTCACGGAGCAACTGTCATTCCGTTCGAAATAATATCATCTGTCTGTTCTCGACAGATTCCGCTAAATCCTCTCACGCCACTTGCGATGAGGGGTTTTACGCGTTCATTCCTCGAATGTGGTCTGCCATAGCTCAATCCATCCCTTTTCTCGAATCTATTAGCTCACTATGACTAGTAAACTTCTTGATTCACCGATATAGAACCGAACGACTACTGATTTGATGTCTGGATGGTGGCCTCGTCGAGATAGTCATGGACGGCTGCGATTTTCTGTTCCTTGGTGTACAGTATCTTCCATCATTCGTAGTGCACTCAGTTTTTGTTCGATTGAATACCGACTTCTCGCCATAAAAAACACTCCCCAATCGAATAAACAGATTTGTTATTTCATCTGTCTACCTATTGGGGAGCATATCAACATGGCGTAAAGGACCTGTTTGTTTAAATCGGCACACTGATTTGTCTCGTTTCTTTATTCGAGAGCGTGTACGTCACAATGTAGTTCGAACCGGATACTTTCACACTCGCCGACCGAATATTCGTCTTCGACTGGTCGAGTCGGATGAGCGTGAGGTAGCGCACGTCTTTCCCGGTGTTATACGAGATGACTTGCGGACGTGGCTTCCATTCGTAATCCTCGACGGCGACGAAACTTGTGCTGTTGCGCATCGATGAATTTTTCAGGTTGAGCTGCATGAGTTGGATTGTCCGGCCGTTCGAGTCGCCATAGACGACGTTTTGGGTCGCCATCGAACTCTGGAGCAGTTTCAGACCTTCCGCAAGGTGGAATCGCTGCACGAACTTCTCCTGTGTCGGAGAACTGATCCGGTCATAGACGACGAGCGTCTGCGCCTTGTCATAGACGAGCGTCCGGCGATGCGTCGCCCCTTTGCCGATGAGCTTGCTTTCGCCCATCGCAAGAAGGGACGGACCAAGGTTTTTGACGGTGACGATTTTACTCTTCTCGCGCATCGATGCGCTCAAGTCGAGATTCGCCCCATCCCGATGGACCGTATTGTGGGCATCGACCCCGAAGACGCGCTGACGCTCCGGACGGTTCGTGTAGCCGTAGCGGCCTGTCTCGATGATGAAGTCGCGGCCGAGCCCGTACAAGTCGATGCTCAAATCGTCGGCGTGCTTATGGGCACTACTGTGATAGCCCGCCGTCATCATCACTTGCGTCGCCTGGTTGAAGGCACGCGGTGGGGCGGACCAATATTCACGCATGAAGCTATACTGCGTGCTGATCTTCTTCACAGTGAGCGGTGGGCGTGATCCTTCCTTCCCTCCGGAGACCGCATAGGCGAGCTGTGGGAAGTCGTCGATATGCGGGATGATCGATGTCGTGCGCCGTGCCCCGGACGTGTCCCCAAAAATCGGGAGCGTCCCGTTCGGCTTGACCATATACGTCAGCTGTTTCGGCATATACTCGACACGATTCATGCTGGACGGGAGCGTGAAGCGGTTGTCGTCCGCCCAGATGACGAAACGGTCGAGCACGTGATACATGTATGCCTGATAGCCCGGTGAATGCTCGAGATGGACGGCGTCCGACGTGATGCTGTGGCGAATCTGTTTGTCGAGCCGGCTGTCGGCAATCGTTTTCCATCTCGCGCTTTGGTCGAACTGCGGGAACGTCTGCGCGATCGCCGTGAGCGCCATGTCCTGGAACACCCCGTGGTTATGTTCATACTTATAAAAACTCGATGTCGCGAGCAGCGTGCCGTGCTCATGGAGCGTCCGCAACATGAGACCCGTGAATGCCGTGTCTTTGTAAAGGGACGACGACTTATACACGTCCCAGAAGTTCAACAAGTGGAACGTCCGGATCGATGTACCGTGGTCATTATATGGCCAGCGATACTGTTTGTAGTTGGCGACCGGGTGGGCTTTCGTCCAACTTTTCACGACGCGCATCCCGTATTTCAAATACGTGGTGTCGCCTGTCGCGTTGTAGGCTTGCGTCAATTGGTTCAATACCGTCAAATAGTGGATTTGGAACGGATACGAGTTGCTTGAAGAGCTCGGGATGTCCCGATGCCAATCGAACGTGTCGATGTTTGGGACGGACAGACGATACGGCGTGGACGGGACATACCAATCCCCACGAAGGGCCCGGTTCGCGTAGTCGATCGCCTTCGCTTCACTGAGGCGCTCGTATTCATAAGGGACATGCGGTGCCATTTGTCGCATGTATTCGTGCGCCAGTCGTGCCGTCCCGCTCGATGTCAAGTTCGAACGGGTGATGGGATCGGCGAGTAAAAGCTTCGCCTGACTCTTCTTTATGTAGACTTTCTTCCCGCCGCTCAGGGCGATGTAATACCAACCGGACGTACCGATCGCCGCATAGCGCTTCGTCGTCGAGTAGGTCGCGACTTTCGTCAACTTCCCGCTTTTCATCTCATAGACGATGGCGTTCGGGACAGAGCGGATGTGGAAAGGGTTCGTCGCAGCCTGAGCGGAGTCGGTCGGGGTGACAGATCCCCACGCACCGATCAAGACGAGGACGAGTAAGATTCGTTTCATAGATACACCTCAAATATTGGATTTACTTCTTTTTCAAAGTATACCATGAGGTGTGTTTATTTCTTTAATATTATAATTCATCGTAGACTTTTCTCCTTGCTAACGTGCTATTCCGGGCGTCCTATACTAGAAGTCATGAAAAATTTGAACAAAAGGGATATCAAGTCCAAATTTTAGTTGTTTAAACTTTATTTAATGGATATAATTTACAGGGTAAAATCAAACAGAAACTGTGAGGAATATCATGAAACCTTTGTATACACGATTGACGATCGGCGTGCTGAGCGGGATGCTCCTGTTCGCCCCGGTCACGGCTGAAGCAACGGCAAACTCGGACTTTAACGCCCGTGTCGCACCGTCGACGACGCTCCATCAAATGAAAGACAAGAAGTTGGTCCCGCTCCAGAAGACGAACGCGACGAAAGAGTATCGCATCGTCCGCCCGTCCGGTTGGTATTATCTGGCCATGTCAGGCGGCAAACGGATTTACGTGAAGAAGAGTCAAGCCGAGGTCGTCCCGGCTCGCTCGTTGACGAAATCGCGGATCCAATCGACGACGAACCGTCCGCTCATTCATACATACATGAAAGAGACCGATGCCCACATCCCGTACGAGTATGATCGCTTGACGACCGAAGAAGCGAAAATGTATGCGGATCGGGCACTCGCAGGCAACTGGTACATCCCGGCGGAGCCGAAACAATTGTCTGTGCCGAACATCGACACGTTCAACTGGCATAAGGACGTGCCGGCTGTCGACAATAACTCATTCCCGTTCCAGATCCACTATATGACGGTGTTGAACCAACTGACGCAGGCGTATAACGACTCAGGCAACCTCGCCTATCTTCAATATGGGGAGCGTCTCGTCAAAAGCTGGACGAAAGCACACCCGGCCTATAACTACAAGCGACTCAAGTGGGGATACAATGACCAGGGTACTGCGCTCCGCGTCTTCCATCTGTTGAACTTCTGGGACGTGTACAAGCAGACGTCGCTCAACAAAGACCCGGCGTTTACCGAGCTCATCTTGAAGACACTGTATGAGCATGGCGAGATTTTAGCATCCGCTGACTTCTATAAAAAAGAGCACAACCATGGAATCTTCCAAGACATGGCGCTCACGGCGATCGCACAGACGTTCCCAGAGTTTGACAAGAGCAAGACGTGGCAGTCGCTCGCGAGCTCGCGCCTTCAGGCACAACTCGCCTTTAGCATCTCGCCTGACGGGGTCCATCTCGAACATTCGCCGTACTATCATGTATACGTCTATCATACGTTGTCACGGTTTATCGAATGGGCTGACGCCAACGCCTTCGTCTTGCCGTCACGGTCGGGTTATATCGAGAAGATGCCGGACCAGCTCACCTATATGTTGAAGCCGAACCGGACGCTCCCGATCTTCGGCGATACGACAGGCTATTTGAAAGCGATGAACATCATTCCAAAGACTGAGAACTATCCGGAACTCTCCTATGCCGTCAGTGGCGGAGCGGAGGGGACGGTGCCGCAACTGTTGACGAAACAACTTGGCGACCAATACAGCTTCATGCGCGAATATTGGTCACGTCCACCGGAGTCGTTCTCGGGTGCGACCCAAGTGATGATGACGGCGGGGTACCATAGTAACGGTCACAAGCACGCCGATGACTTGAGCATCGACCTGTACGGGCTCGCCCGTGACTTCATCGTCGAGACGGGACGCTTTGGCTACTCGAAGGACCCACGACGCCAGGAAGTGCTCAAGGTCGAGGCGCACAACACCGTGCACCGCTATGGGGAGGGTCTTGACTTGAGTGAAAGTATGGTCGGCAAGAGCCGGATCATATCGGTCGAGGACAAGGGCGATACGAGTATCGCCATCGGAGAGAGTGCCCTCATCGGGAAAGGGGCGACCCATCGCCGGACGCTCGTCTATGACAAGGCGAAGACGCTCGTCGTCTACGACAAGATCACTTCGCCGACTCCGGACATGTTCGTACAGCGATTCCATCTTGGCGACGGCTTGAAGCGATACGCTGGCTCGACGGACGCGCAGAACGTGACATTCCGAGATGACAAGCGTCGGACGATCCAGTTGATGCAGCTCGAGACGGACGAAGAGTCGTACATGTCGATTCAGCCGAGTCACTTGTCTGTCCGCAACTTCGAATGGAAGCCGCGTGAACAGGTCGTCTCGATCGAGTATGGGGGTGACGTCCGTTACCTCACGCTCATCCGGATCGACCGGACGAGCACGTCGATCGTCGACGCCTCATTAGCCGAGCAACCGGAGCAATACGTCGTCACGTATACGCTCTCGAACGGCACGACGAATACGATCAACGTACCAAAATGAGCAGGGTCCAGCGAAAGCTGGGCTTTTTTGTGTGAACGACTGGGTAACTCTTGAATCCCACCATTTGCTAAGGTAGAATTTTCAAGTATAACCAATGACAAGTGAGGGAACGAATGGAACATTCAATCGCAAGACTCGTCGCCCAATTTGGCGGCTCGCTCGCGGCACGGGGGAGCCACGGGTGGGACGTCGTCATCTCGGCGGGGACGATGTGTTATCAGTGGAAAGGAAGACGGGTCGTACCGGAGGCGCGACTCGAGAAGACCGGGACGGGTCGGCTCATACGCCCGTACGGTCGTTATTACGTCGTTCGTCTTGGCGGCAGACAGACGCTCGTCTCAGCGTCTGAGGCGATGCTCGTCATGATGCGCCCGCTCACGAAAGCGAGGCTGTCCGACCGGATGGACCGCCTGCTCGTGCATCAGTACATCCAGGACAAGCGGCCGATCGCCCCGTATCGATATGAGCGATTGACGGACGACCAGGCCGTTCGCTTTGCGGACGGTGTCTTACAAGGCGACTGGTACATTCCGGCAGCACCCGACGCGTTACACGTCGCGGACGTCGCCACGTTCGATTGGGATCAGATGGTGCCGCGGGTGGACAACAATTCGTTCTATCTTCAACTCCACTATTTGACGACCGTCCATCAGCTGACCCGTGCCTTCGAGGTGACGGGAGAGACGGTTTATGTGGAACATGCCGCTCGGATCATTGATAGTTGGCATACACGTCATCCCGCATTCACGGTCAGTCGGAAGCGTGAGGCGTACCATGAGCACGGCACGGCGATCCGCGTGTTTCATCTGCTCGGATTCTTTGAGGCGTACCGCTGTGCACCGATCGAACGTGACCCATCTATGACCGAGAAACTGTTGAAGATGCTGTACGATCATGCCGTCCTGTTGGCGACGCCGACGTTTTATCGGCCGCGCCATAATCATGGGCTGTTCCAGGACATGGCGCTCTTCGCCATCGCCTCCTGTTTCCCGGAGTTCGACCGAAGCCCGGAATGGGAACGGGTCGCCCGCGCGCGTCTCGATGCCCAGCTCGATTCGAGTCTCGCTATAGACGGGACCCATCTCGAACATTCGCCGGGCTATCACGTGTACGTCTATCATACGTTGAGCCGCTTCGTCGACTGGGCGAACGTGAACGGCTTCCCGTTATCCGACCGGTTTGACGTCATCGACGCGATGCCGGATCGCCTCGTCCATCTGATCAAGCCGAATCGGACCCTCCCGATGGTCGGCGACACGGGCGGACAGATTCGGGGACGGCATCTGATTCCGGACGTCGAATCACATCCGTCACTCGCTTATGCGTTGAGCGGGGGAGGGGAAGGGGTTTGTCCGTCTGAACGGATGGTGAACCTCGGCTCGAACTATGCCGTCATGCGTGAATATTGGACCCATGTAAAGCGTCCCTTCAGTGATGCGACCTATATTTTGATGACGGCGGGCTATCACGGAGCGGCCCACAAGCATGCGGACGACCTGAGCCTCGAACTGTACGGGCTCGGGCGTGACTTCATCGTCGAGACGGGGCGATATGGGTATGCGGACTGTGAGGAACGTTTGGAAGCGATGCGCGTCACGTCCCACAACACCGTGCATCGCCTCGGAGACGAACTTGACCTATCTGTTGAACGGGTCGGAGAAAGTGGGATTGTATCTGTTGAACCGACTGGAAAGCAAGTGGTGGCGACAGGGGTGAGCCGTCTTATCGGAAAAGGGGTCCTTCACACTCGGAAAATCGTCTACGATCAAGCGCGGACGCTCGTCGTCTTCGACCGCATCACGTCACCAGAACCGGATCTGTTCGTCCAGCGCTTCCACGTGGCCCCGGGTCTCGCCCTCGTCGAAGGGTCACCGGAGTCCCAGAACGTCCGGTTCATGGATGCGTCGAATCGCGCCATGCAGATCGTCCAACTCATGACAGGGGACGAATCGTATATGACGATCGAAGAGAGTCACGTGTCGGCTCGTGATTTCGAATGGGTGAGTCGTCCACAGGTCGTATCCATCGAATGTGGCACGGACGTCCGCTTCTTGACCCTCATCCGACTCGACCGGACGCATTCCCGCATCGTAAAGACGCAAGTGGAAGAAACAGGGGATAAGTACATCGTCTCATATTGGCTTGAGAGCGGGACAAAGCACGTCATCCGGATTCCATATTGACTCGATTATAAAAAAATCAGACGAATTTGAGTTTTTCCTTGATGATTTTTGCCAACAACATTACAATAATTGTATAAGAATCATGTATATCATTTACATATGCGAAAATGTTTGGATGTTGATAGGGATAAAGTCATACATTCTTTTGAACTAGTTCTAGGCAAAGCGCATGAAGGAGGACCTAATGAGTCGCAAGGAAAGACGGATGAAAAAGAGAATGATGAGTGGGCTTCAGGTAACGCTTGTCGCGATGTTGCTTTTGGCGGGGGTGTTTTGGACGCGTGCGGCGGACGATGCGGAAGCGAACGACTTCATTCTTCCGTCCACGACCGGCGAACAGTTGACGTTCAGCGGGATGGCGCTTCGCCTCGACCCGAAAAGAGGACCGTACATTCATGGGAATGCTTCCCATTACCCACGTGGATTTAAAGAAGTGTATATCGATCAAAACCGCGGTTATTTGACGGTCAAGCGGGACCGTTTCGACTCGGTCGTCTCGATCATCACGGACCCGGACGAGACGCTCACGGCCCGTGGGATCACCATCGGTTCATCAGGTGGTGGCGTCATCACGAACCTATACTTCTATCAGAACGGACGGCTGCTCAACTTGGCGAACCCGAAGGATTACGCCATTGTGGCGGGCGCATATTCAAACGTCTGGTTGACGATCATCAGTCAGCCGAACAAAAAATGACATCCTCAGCTGAGGATGTCATTTTTTGTAGGCTTCACTTGTAGACGGCGTCTTTGTAGCCGAATGATCGGATCGTGAGATTGTTCAATCGTTTCGCTCCGTGCATCTCAAAGATGACGGTTTCAGACGATTTCCATCCTCCGAGGTTGATCTTGTCCATTGAGACCGGACCCCCATCTCGATAGTTTGCGTTTCCATCACAAGACTACGAGTCGTGTTGCCGTCGATGGTGACGAGTCGATTCAATCCGACAGGGAAATCGTACACAAAGGTCTGGTCTTTCTCCTGGCTGACAACCCACTCTTTCTTCATAAGCGGATGACGTATGACATGACGGACCGCATCGAGAGATCCCCCTTCGTTTTACCGATTTGGACGTGGGGCCACGAGTTCGTTTTGCTGAGGAGCTCGACTTTCTTGTTCGCCTTCACCGTCATCAAGGTCTTGACACTTCTTGTTGCTTTGTAATAAAGAGGGAATCGTTTTTTGTGGAAATTGTAAAAAGGTTAAAAATCTTCAAATTGTGATTGTTTATTGGACGCGTTTCCGTTACGTTAGAACTAGAGCGAATTTGTACATATGGGGGAAAAACGGACGACTTTGGGGCAATGGGATTACACATAAGTCGAACGATGTAAGCGATTTTCTCTATGTGTCTTGTTCGCAAATTCGAAAGGGGAACTGGACATGGCAAAGAAATCATCACGTAAACTGTATACAGCGCTTGCCGTAGCCGCTGTATCGACAGCATCACTCACGCCAGCTGCTGTCACAGAAGCTGCACCGAAAGCATCGGTCGTCAAGGCGAAGTCAGGGTATGTATACAACGGAGATTTGGATGCAGCACTCGACGCTACATATAAAGGGGCGCCAATCTACTGGTACAAATCAAGCGTTGACCTCGAGAAACTCGGCACGTTCCAAACAGCACGTGGGATTGTAAAAGGAAAAGGCATGTACATCGAGAAGCGTGTACGCGTCCTCGATCATCCACTCGAAATCCTTCCGCCGTCTGAGCCACTCGTGTTCAAACAAGGGAAGCCAGCAGTCGGAATCGTGAAGCAACAAGTGAAATTCGCAAGTGGGACGTATGAGAAGCCAGTTCGTTGGAGCGGGATCAACACAGATGAAGTCGGCGAATTCGTCGCGACGGCTACATACACGAACCGCGGAAAAACGATCACACTCGAAGTTCCTTATAAAGTAGAAGGATACAAGCTCTCGATCATGCACACGAACGACACGCACGCAGCGCTCAAGTACGCACCGAACCGTGCGACAGCCATCAAGCAAGTTCGTGCCGAGAAGCCAGATAGCCTCTTGATCGACGCAGGGGACGTCTTCTCAGGATCGCTCTACTTCAACGAGTTCAAAGGTAAAGCCGACCTCAAACTCATGAACTACATGAAATACGACTTGATGGTGCCAGGTAACCACGAATTCGACCTCGGTACGGAGCAAGGACATAAAGAACTTTCTGACTTCGTCCGCTATGCGAACTTCCCGTTCGTGAGCTCGAACGTGGACTATTCAAAAGACCAATACATGAAGAACTTGTACCGCAACGAAACGACGGATAAGGCGTATAACGGTCGTTTGTATGAAGGGGTCATCAAAGTGGTCGACGGCAAGAAAGTCGGATTCTTCGGTTTGACAACAGAAGAGACGGCTTCAATCGCGAGCCCAGGACCAATCGAATTCCAAAACTACATCGCAGAAGCACAAAAAGCAGTCGATGCGTTCGAAGAGATGGGTGTCGACCAAATCGTTGCGGTCTCACACCTTGGATATAACGACAACCCAGCGTTCGACAACGACTTGTTGCTTGCTGAGAACGTAGATGGCATCGACATCATCGTTGGTGGTCACACACATACGCGCTTGAACCAACCGGTCATGGTCACTGAAGGCAAAACTGAGCCGACATTGATCGTTCAAGCGTATCAATACAGTGAATTACTCGGGACACTCGATGTCGAATTCGACAAAGATGGAAAAATCGTCAAACATGCAGGTAGCTTGATTGACGTGAAAGCACTTCAACCAGACCCATACGCGGTCTCACTTCTCGCACCGTTTAAAGAAGTGGTTGATGCGATTAGTGAAGATCCAATCGGTGTGTCTCTTACAGCGCCACTCGATAACCCACGTGACAATGGTGACGTCAACGCACCGAGTGTCCGTAAAAATGAGACAGCGCTCGGTAATTTGATCACAGACGGTATGCTCGCGAAAGCAAAAGAGTATGATTCAGCTGTCATCGGTGCCGTTCAAAACGGTGGTGGGATCCGTGCGGCAATCGATGCAGGTCCTGTCACGACAGGTGAAGTGTTGACGACACTTCCATTCGGAAACACGCTCGCCATCATGGACTTGAAAGGTAGCGAATTGAAAGCGGCCTTCGAGCGTAGCGTTGGCATTTACCCAATTGAGAACGGTGGATTCCTCCACGTATCTGGATTCAAAGTGTTGTTCGACAGCTCGAAACCTGCTGGTGAGCGCATCGTTAGCTTGCAGTACAACAACGGCACAGAGTTTGTCGATGTCGAAGACGCGACGAACTACAAAGTCGCAACGAACTTCTTCACAGCGCAAGGTGGAGACAACTACGCTGAGTTCAAGAAGGCATTTGATGAAGGTCGCGTCAATGACCTCGGTCTCATCGACTGGGAAAACTTCCGCGATCACTTGATCAGCCTCGGTGAAGAAGTCACACCGGCTGTTGAAGAACGGATCGTCGACGTTAATGCTGCAGAGTAAGTGAATAATGGTTTTAGGGACGGATCCACGTGTGGGTCCGTCTTTTTGATGTAAAACGCCGGCCCGCACATTTGTCATCAAATTGCGACCGACATATAACTCTGTTAAGATACGATAAGATGAAGAAATACTGATTACTTAAAAAAGGTGGAGCGGACGTATGGATGTAAAAGCGACGCTACGCGACGTGCAAAAGCATATCGCGTGGTTAAAAGAAGAAAAAGAACGAGTCAACCAAAAAGAGGCATTGTCCGGGGATGACTTGGTTACCTTAGATGAACTTCCTTCTTTGTCGAGACAGGCGCAACGCCCGCGTCTAGATGACAAACTGTTCGAGGAACAACAAACCGCATTACAGGCAGAGCTCGAAGCAGCTCGGAAACGCCTCCCAGCGCTTGATGTGACACGCATCCAGTCGAACGGGAGCAGTTTTTATGAGAAGGCGAATGTGCATGTCGCGTTCGTCGGACCGGTCAAGCGGGCCAAAGAGCTCGAACGTCTTTGTCACACCCATTACTTTGAGAGCGTGACGGGCTTTTTAGAGTTGCTTGAAGCAGAAGACATCGATTTCCTGCTCATCTCAGCAGCGCTCACAGAAGACGAGACGACGGCCTTCCATCATATGGGGACGCCACGCTCGCACTCTCGTCACTGGCTCGGAAACTTGATTCGCAAGGCGAAACAAAAGGAGATCCGTGTCGTCTTCGAAACGACACTCGATACGAATCATTTCGACCGCTTCTCGTCACTTGCCGCACAATGTGATTACATCTTCACGGCAAACGAGGAGCGTGTGACGGAATATATGGAAGAAGCCGGGCATGAACGAGTCTTCGTCATCCGTCCGGGAGTCGACCCGCTCCATGTCAATCCGATCGGGATGACGCGTGGCAAGACGGACCGTGTCGTCGTGACGAACCGTTTTCCCGTCCAGCGGTTCGCAAAAGATTTGGAGACGCTCGCGCAAGGCGTTCGCGATGCGAACAAAGAACTCTATGTGATGCGTGAGGCGAATGAGTCGAAAGCGTCACTCGCACCGAAGTCGCTTCAAGATGTCCTCGTCCATGGGGACCCTGAGGATCTGGAGAAGCTAAAAGAGACATCGAATTGGGTGCTTCACGTCAATGAAGTGAAGCATAGTCCGACGATGAGCGCGCAAGCGATCTATGAGGCACAGGCTCGCGGACAACTCGTCTTGACGAATTACAACGTGGCCGTCAACAACGACTTCCCGAACGTGTTCATCGCGACGAGCGCCTTGGACGCACAAGGGATTTTAGAGATGTTTAAGACGGACGAAGAGCGTCTCGAGCATCAACTGTCTGGTGTCCGGACCATCTTCTCGAACCATACGATGTACGACCGCTTCAGTGAGATGTTGTTCACTCTCGGCATCCACCATGAAAACCGTCGCGACGTCCTCGTCATCGGTCGCGGTGATGTGATGGCGACGCGTGAACAGTTCGAGCGTCAGACGTATCCGCACAAGCGCTTCGTCGCCGAAGCGGATCTACAAGAAGTCGACCTACGTACAGCCGACTTTGTGACCGTGTTTGACGACCGTCATCACTATCTTGACTACTATGTGGAAGACTTAGTCAACGCCTTCAAATACACGGACGTCTCGTTCGTGACGAAAGGGCAAGACACCATCCATGAGTTCGTAGAGGACTATGCTGATGTGGCCTTGACGATGTTCGCGGCTAGTCACGTGTCGCTTGAGACACTTCGGAACGACCAACGCGTCGAAGGTCAAGGATATGCCATCGATCATTTCGAACTGCTCGCGCCAGACGACGTGCTCGTCCCGAACGAACCAGGTGACTATCAACTTTCGATGATCGTCCCGATTTATAACAACGGTCGCTATCTATATAACAAGTGCTTCTCGAGTCTTCGCCGTAGCTCGATGTTTGAAGACATGGAAATCTGGCTCGTCGACGATGGTTCGACGGACCGGGAGACGGTCGGCTATATCGAACGCCTCGTCCGGAAATATCCGAACGTCTATACGTACTCGTTCAACGACGGGGGTAGCGGTAGCGCCTCGCGTCCACGTAACAAAGGGGTGGAGCTCGCGACGACGCCATACATCGCCTTCCTTGACCCGGACAATGAAGCGGTCAACGACGGCTATGCGGAACTGTTCCGTATCATGCAAGAGGACGACTCGCTCGACCTCGCAGTCGGAAGTATGTTGAAGCTTGCGAACCGTGAGGCGATGATTGAGTTAGACGGTCTTGAAAAAGATGGTGTTCGCGTCATCGAAGACCCGAGAGCGTACTTGCTCGAGCATAACTTCAAGGTGCAGAGCATCCAGACGATGGTCATCAAAAAAGACTTCATCCAGAAGCATGATTTGAAACAGGTCATCGGCGCGGTCGGGCAAGACTCACTCTTCTTCCAAGAGATGTTCCTCAGCGCGGAACGGGTCGCCCTGCTCGACTTGACGATCCATGACTATTACGCGGCCGTCGCCGGTTCGACGGTCAATACAATCACGAAGAAGTACTTTAGGAAGTGTGTCATCCGGGAGACAGCACGGGCGAAAGCGTTCGCTCGCGAAGGCGTACTCGACCAATACCGTTCGACTCGATTCGAACGGTTCTTCTCGATGTGGTACCTCGTTTTCTTACGCCGCAGCAAACCGGAAGAATTCTTCGACAATGCCGGTATGCTTTATGAAATCATCGAACAGTATCGTCCGATGGAACTAGAGACGCCGATTGTGAAACAGTTCGTCGACTTATATGAATCAGGACAAACAGAAGAATTGAAGCGTCTCTATTTTGACGCATACTTGTGAGGTGAGAGCATGAGCAACGAATTTGAAAAAGAAATCGGATTGTTGAAACAACGAATCAAACTGCAGGAAGAAGAGATTCGTCATTTGAAACGTGATGAACGTCTATTGCGTCAAAAGCATCGACGACTCGTTCAAAAGTATGGCGACCTTCTCTATACGTTCGAATGGACCGTCCAGGCGTTCGAGAAGAAAGAGCAAGCGCTCAGTGACTTGAAACGTAAATATGATGTGTTGAATCAGAAGTATCGTCGTCTTGTGCAATCGAAAGCCGGTAAGGCGATTTTGAAGGCACAAGCTGTTGCACGACGCATTCGCAAATAAAGAATCGAGCTCGAAAGACTCGATGATTTGGAGGATATGAGGATGGATTGGCAGAAAAAAGCACGTCGCGCCGCTTACCTTGGGGTACAACGGTCGAAGCGACTCGGTCGTAAAGTGTTGAAGCGTCCGACTAAATCGCATCAACTACGTGAAGTCGTACCGAACTGGTATACACGTTCACCTTACGTACATGTGGAAGGGACGGACCTCGTCTTCACAGGGGACGAACCGGTCATCTTGACGTTCCGACCGAACGCAAGTTCAGACATCATCTCGGTGAACGATTTGGTCGAAGCGGGGAAAAAGACGTTCACGGCCATGATGCGCGTCAAATCACGTGAAGGCTTGATGCCGACGTTGACGTTAGAAGTCGTTCGTAAAGGGGGGCGTACCCGTTACGTCACCGTACAGGACGGCGACCACGTCGATGTGACACTCGGAATGGGTGAACAAATCGTCCGGGCCCACTTGAATGTGGAAGGGAAAGGGGCGTTTAGCCTCGTTGACCTTACGCTCGGGACGCTCTCACTTTGGACGGTGGAAGGGACGGCTGCGAACGTATCACTCGATGCTTTTGATTTCCGTTATCCGCTCACGTCGGCGTCACTCCGCTCGCTCAAGCCACAGAGTGAGATTGCTCACTTCGATGGGGACACGCTCGTCGTGCGAGCCGAAGGGAATCAATACACGCACTATGGCGTCGATGAGATCGCGTTGCCACACGTCGATACGGAACGTGGCATCGATTTTGAGACGGGTGACATGGATGATGACTTGTATCGTTTCTATTTGAAAGGGGACCGAACGGGTACAGCGGACGCGTCGCTTTTCATCGCAACGTATACGGTGTCTGGGCAGGATCGTTTGATTGAAGTGCCACTCGGACTGAGCGGTATCGTCCGCATCGCACCGTCCCATCGTTCCATCCGCTATTTCATCCGCGTGAACGGGTCAGGGCAACTTGAGAACTTGAACATCGGAATGATTCGCGAGAAGAGCGTCCGTCGTGAGGACGTCTTGTCGCTCAAGCCGGACATGTGGACGATCCCGGCACCGGACCTCATCAAATTGAAGAGCCGGGATGACCAGCTCGTCGTCAATTTGAAAGGCGAGGACGACCAGCGTCGCTACATCTCGTATGCCGAGATGAACAACAGCTTCAAGCTTCTGCCGACGGAGTTCCCGTATGAAGTGAAGGCGAACAGTCGTTACCGTGTCACGCTCGATGGCGTGGCCGACGAAGGGGCGAACGTCGTCCTCTACATCATCGCCTACTCGGCGACGGAGCGTCAGATCATGCAACAGGTTCAAATCGGAAGTGAGAAAGTCTTCTATTTCGACCGTGGTATCCGCTTCCTTCGTTTCGCACTCCGTGTCGACGGTGTGGGCGAGGCACGAATCGACCGCATCCGTGTCGCGGAAGAACTCGTCAGCGACGGTACAGAAAACCCGACGTGGATGGACGTACGCGAGGCGCGCTTCTTCGCACCCGTTCCGCGTGAGCTTCACGAACTGAAGGTCGCGGCCATCTTCGATGAGTTCACAATGGCATCCTACAAGCCAGAATGTCAGCTCATCACGTTCACACCGGACAACTGGAAGACGGTGCTCCTCGATGAGCAACCGGACGTTCTCGTCGTCGAATCGGCATGGAAAGGAAACGGCGGTGCGTGGGAAAAGAAAATCGTTAAATATGGCACGAACACATGGGAAGAGCTCGACGCCCTTCTCGCTTGGTGCCGTTATCATAATATCCCGACCGTCTTTTGGAACAAAGAGGACCCGATTCACTACGACCGTTTCATCGAGACGGCGAAGCGATTCGACTATGTGTATACGACGGACATGAATCGCGTCCCGAATTATAAAGAGGATTGTGGTCATGACCGTGTCGATGCGTTACCGTTCGCGGCCCAGCCGAAAGAACATAACCCGATCCGTTTACCGGGGACGCGTGAGCCGTATGCGTGTTTCGCTGGTTCGTATTATGCGAACCGTCACGAATCGCGTAAAGCCGACATGGACCGCTTGTTCGCGGCGGCGGATAAGTACGGTCTTGTCATTTATGACCGGAACTATGCGATCAATCAACGCGGGGAGAGCGACCAGCTTCAATTCCCGGAACAGTTCCGTCACGCCATTCGTGGTAGTTTGAAGTACAACCAGATTGCCAAGGCGTATAAAGGGTATAAAGTCATGTTGAACGTCAACTCGGTCAACGATTCACCGACTATGTTCTCACGTCGCGTCTTCGAAGGGCTCGCCTGTGCCACACCGGTCGTCAGCACCCGTTCGGTCGGGGTCGACGCCATGCTTGGCGATTACGTCTTCCTCGACGATGGGGAGTCAGACTTAGACGAGACGTTCCGTCGCTTGATGACGGATGACTCCTTCTATGAGGACATCGCGATGCGTGGGATGCGCCACGTGTTGACATATCACACGTACACGCAACGTCTAGCGAAAATCGTCCAAGACGTCGGCATCCCGTACCGCGTCGACCACGAGAAGATTGCCGTCGTCGCCTTCATCAAGTCGCGCGAAGAGGCAGAACGCGTCGTCGCCCAGTTCAACGCACAGAACTACGAGCATAAACACCTCATGATGTTCCTCGATAAGTTCGAGGATCACATCGATGTGTACAACACGTACAACACGCCGTCGATCTCGACGTATATGCGTAGCTACTTGACGCACTATACCTCGTTCACAGAGATGGTCGAGTCGTACGATTGGGTCGCCCATTTGAAGTCGGACGATTATTACGGTCCGAACTACTTGAGCGATTATCTGCTCGCGGCACGCTATGCGGAAGCGGATGTCCTCACGAAAGAGGATTACTATGCGTATGACGACGGTCAGCTCGTCAAACACGACCATGACGAGTCGTATCGTTATGTGTTTGACGCGACACCGTCCCGTTCGATCGTGCAGCCGTCGGCACTCCGTTTCTATACGGTCGAAGAGGCGCTCCACATCTTTGAAGCGGACGAGAGCTTGAACGAACTCGCTCGTTCCGGCAAACGCATCTTCAGTGTCGACCCGTATCAATATGTGAAAGCCGGTGCCGCCATGGATGAAGCGGACCGTCAGGAGGTAACATTATGACGAAGCAACCGCTACGGATCCTCGTATACGGGGACGTCAATTTGAACTTGATCGACGGGTCGGCCATCTGGCTCACGTCGGTCGTGCATATGTTGAACCAGGACCCGAACATCGAGGTCGACGTACTCTTGAAGCGCTCAATCGTGAAACCGGAAGTGACGGCGTCGATCAAACAGCTCGACCGCGTCCGCTTCATCGACGTCTTCGCGGAAGACTCGACGAAGAAAGACGAGCCGTACTATGAGAAGAAGGTGCTCCAGCCAGAAGAGGCGGCCCAACTCATCCACGAGCTCGTCGAGACGAAACAGTATGACATGACGTTCATCCGTGGGTTCCAGCTCGCCTATGCGCTCTCCGACTATGAACATACGATGAAAAAGACGTGGACTTATCTCACGGATTTCACGCATGATTCATCGGCCGCCTCACAGGAAGAGTTGGCACGTCTGAAGAAGATTGCGGACCGCTCGGCGCGCATGCTCTGTCAGACGGCGGAGATGAAGGCCTACTTCGAGACGTTTTTACAGACGCCGAAGCCGTTCCTCATCTTGAACCCGATGATCCCGAACATGCGCGAGACGACGCCGACGTTCAAGCGTCAGGCGAAACGTCTCGTCTATACAGGAAAGTTCGCGCCGCTCTGGTACTCGACTGAAATTCTCGACGCGCTCGAGAAACTTCGGGTCCGGATGCCGGACGTCGAGTTGAAAGTAGCAGGGGATAAGTTCAACCAAGACCCGAACAACCCGAACTTCCGTAAAGAAGTGACACACCGTCTCCTGACGGACGAAGGGGTCCACTGGTTAAAAGGCATCCCGCGTGCGGATGTCGAGACGCTCATCGAAGAGAGCGACATTGGCATCTCGTGGCGTCACCCGGACCTTGACGACAGCCTTGAGTTGTCGACGAAGCTCCTCGAATATGGAGCGCTCGGGAAGCCGGTCCTCCTCAATCGCAACAAGATGCACGAGATGTTGCTCGGGTCGAGCTACCCGCTCTTCGTCAACTCGGAAGACGAGTTCATCGAAAAGGTCGAGCTCGCCTTCACCCATCCGGCTATCTATAAGGATGCGGCGGAACGTCTCTACAACATGGCGAAGAACTACACGTTCGCGAGCACGTTCGAACGACTCCGCGACGCGGTTTGGGAGATGCGGAAGACGACGATCCTCTTCGCCGGTCACGACTTGAAGTTCATCCGCATGTTCATGGAACGCTTCGAGGCAGACCCGAGCTACCGGGTCCTCGTCGACCAGTGGGACGGACACAAGATTCATGATGTAAATCACAGCAAGGCGTGTCTTGCGCAAGCAGACGTCATCTTCTGTGAGTGGGGCCTCGGCAACGCCGTCTGGTACTCGCAACATAAGTTGCCGCATCAGCGTCTCATCGTCCGGATTCACCGTCAGGAGAAAGAGACACCATTTCCACGGGAATATGCGCTCGATAACATCGACCGCATCATCCTCGTCTCACCGTATATGTTAGAAGAGATGCATCGTCTCTTTGGAATCCCGCGTCACCAGATGACGGTCATCTACAACGCCGTCGATGCGGACAAGCTCGACAAACCGAAACAAGCGGACGATTTGACGTTCCGTCTCGGTATGATCGGCATGAACCCGAAACTGAAGCGCCCGGACCTTGCGCTCGACGTGCTCGAAGAGCTGCTGAAGACGGACAAACGGTACCAGCTCCACTTCAAAGGGCACCATCCAAAAGACGTTTACTGGATTGGGAAGCGGGAAGAAGAGAGCGCGTACTACGAGGCGCTATTGAAACGCATCGAGGAGTCGGACCTTCGTGACCACGTCCATTTCGATGGGCACGGTCATGACGTCGACACATGGCTTCAATCGATCGGCTTCGTCTTCTCGACGAGTGACTTGGAAAGTTTCCATCTCGCACCGGCCGAAGCGATGGCCGCAGGGTCTTATCCGCTCATCCGTCACTGGACGGGCGCGGAGACGATTTACCCGGACGAACTGCTCGTCACGGACACGATGGAATTTGTCGACACGATCCTTTCTTATAAAGAAGATACCGAGAAGCTAATGGCGGACACAAAAGCTTATCAAGCGTATGCCCGTAAACATTTCGCGCTCGATCGTCTCTATCGAGAGATGGAACAAATCATTTCAGGCAAAACACACGCACAATTTTCGACGACATTGTCATGAAAATGTAATTGCACCGAAGAATTGTTCAAGAGTATAATGAGTATTGTTTTATTATCGAATGTGAAATAAAATGATGGACAATGTGCTATTTAAAAAGCGCGTCAAAACATTTGGAGGTTACCACACAATGAAAGTATGTACAGTAGGTCTTGGATATATCGGATTACCGACATCGGCTGTCTTTGCGAACTATGGCGTCGACGTCGTCGGAGTCGATATTTCACAACATGTTGTTGATAAATTGAACCGTGGAGAAATCCACATTGAAGAGCCAGGTCTCGGCGAAATGGTCGCAGACGTCGTGGCAAAAGGAAAGTTCCGTGCATCACTCTCTCCTGAGAAAGCAGATGCCTTCATCATCGCGGTCCCAACACCGAACAACGACGATGAGTACAAATCATGTGACTTGACGTACGTCTTGGATGCGACACGCAAAGTGTTGCCATTCGTTGAAAAAGGCAACGTCATCATCGTTGAGTCGACAATCGCACCACGTACGATGGACGACTTCGTCAAACCACTCGTCGAGGAAGCTGGATTCACTGTCGGTGAAGACATCTATCTCGTACACTGCCCAGAGCGCGTATTGCCTGGACAAATCCTTCATGAGCTCGTGCACAACAACCGCATCGTCGGTGGAATCACGACAGAATGTGCAGAAGCAGGCGCACGCGTCTACGGTACATTCGTTAAAGGTGAAATCGTGAAAACGGATGCGAAGACGGCAGAAATGTCGAAACTCATGGAAAACACGTTCCGTGACGTCAACATCGCACTCGCGAACGAACTCGCAAAAGTATGTAACGACTTGGACATCAACGTTCTTGACGTCATCGAGATGGCGAACAAGCACCCACGTGTCAACTTGCATAGCCCAGGCCCAGGTGTCGGTGGACACTGTCTCGCGGTCGACCCGTACTTCATCGTCGCGAAATCACCTGACCTTGCGAAGATCATCAACTTGTCACGTGAGACGAACGTCTCGATGCCATACTACGTTGCAGACAACGTTCAGAAGTTGACTGCTGGAATCGAAGACGCGAAAGTCGCGATCTTTGGTGTGACATACAAAGGAAACGTCGACGACATGCGTGAGAGCCCAGCGGTTGAAATTGCTGAAATCTTGCTTGACCGTGGTGTGAACATCTCTGTTCACGACTCACACGTTGAAAAATCAACATCAAGCCGTTTCGAGCTCGTTTCAAAAGAAGAAGCACTCAAAGACGCGGACCTCGTCCTCGTATTGGTTGACCACAACGAGTTCAAAGACCTCGACTTCGCAGAGCTCAAGGCAATGATGCGTCGTCCGATGATTTTCGACACACGTAACATCGTGAAACCAGAAGGTGAAGACGTAGCGGTCGTCAACTACGGCAACCTCTACAAATATACAAAGGAAACGAATCTCGTTCTTTGATTCAGGTGAGTGAACATGTTTAAATCCGCGAAAGCTATTCTTTCAGAGCTAAAGTCGAGCTTGTACTTGATTTTCCGTCTCGCCACATATGAGACGCGAAGCAACAACTCGATGCAGTACCTCGGATTTTTATGGGAGTTCGTGACACCGTTATTGCAGATTGGAGTTTACTGGTTCGTATTTGGATTTGGTATTCGAAGCGGCAGGCCGATTGATGGCGTGCCGTTTCTGCCATGGTTGGTCGCAGGGATTGTCGTCTGGTTCTTCATTGCCTCGGCCATCACCTCGACGGCCCGGTCCATCTATTCGAAAATCGGCATGGTCTCCAAAATGAGCTTCCCAATCTCGACGATCCCGGCATACGTCTTGCTCTCACTCTTCTATCGTCACGTGGCGTTAGTCGGTGTCTCGTTTATCTTGATGTGGGCATTCGGATTCCCGATGGGGCTACATTCGCTCTGGTTTATCTACTTGGCGTTCAGTGCGCTCGCACTACTGTACTCGCTCGCCTTGATTACGTCCGCGCTCACGACAATCGTGCGCGATCTTCAAAACCTTCTTCAGTCGATGATGCGGATGTTGATGTATTTGACACCGATTTTTTGGGTGCCGCCGGCGGAACTTGCGAAGATCCTACAAATCAATCCGCTCTATTATTTAGTCGAAGGATATCGGTCGATGTTCCTCGGAACCGACTGGTTGGCGACTAACTGGGCTTACGGTCTCTATTACTGGGCCATCGTCTTCGTTCTCTTCTTCGTCGGGTCGATGATTCATGTGCGTTTCCGTCGACACTTCATCGATTACATTTGAGGAGGACCTTATGTACCAGGTTAAATTTGAAAACGTATCGAAACGATATACGCTTTATAACAAGCAATCTGATAAGCTGAAAGAAATCTTCTTCAGTAAAGCAGGGGGCAAACAGTTTTATGCGCTCCGTAATGTCTCGTTTGAAGTTCCGCCCGGAGA
This sequence comes from Caryophanales bacterium, assembly GCA_902362975.1. Taxonomy (GTDB): domain Bacteria; phylum Bacillota; class Bacilli; order Exiguobacteriales; family Exiguobacteriaceae; genus Exiguobacterium. The sequence continues at coordinate 33,591 of CABIYO010000012.1, read as the reverse complement.
AGTGGTCGGGATCATCGGCATCAACGGGTCAGGGAAGTCGACGATGTCGAACTTGCTGGCTGATGTGATGCCACCGACCCACGGGAAAATCGAACTTCACGGAAAGACGGCGTTGATTGCGATTTCTTCTGGTTTGAACGGCAACTTGACGGGGCTCGAGAATATCGAGCTCAAAGGCTTGATGCTCGGGATGACGAAACAGGAGATTATCGACTTGACTCCGGCCATCATTGAGTTCGCCGATATCGGTGATTTTATCAATCAGCCGGTCAAGACGTACTCGAGCGGGATGAAGTCCCGTCTCGGATTCGCCATCTCGATCAACGTCGACCCGGACATCCTCGTCATCGATGAGGCGCTCTCCGTCGGGGACCAAACGTTCACCGACAAGTGTCTCGCCAAGATGAACGAGTTCAAAGACCGTGGGAAGACGATTTTCTTCATCAGTCACTCGGTCTCACAAGTTCGCCAATTCTGTACGCTCGGCCTTTGGCTTGAGTTCGGAGAAGTGCGCGAATATGGACCGGTCGATGAAGTCGTTCGGGAGTACAACAAGTTTTTGAAATGGTTCCGCAACTTGTCAAAAGAGCAACAAGACGCGTTTAAAGCCGATAAGCTCAAACGTCGTACGACGGTCGTCGATGCGACAGAGCTCGGAGAGACCTATATCTTACCGCCTTTGACAGAAGAACAACTACAAACACGCCATTCGTCGGTCGCTGTATCGAACGAAGCGTGAGCAATTGGGAGGAGGAAGCACGGCGAAGTCAGACCGTGCGAAACGACCTATGAAAAAAGTCATGACCGTCTTTGGGACGCGACCAGAAGCCATCAAAATGGCACCACTCGTACTTGAGTTGAAAAAACGTGAAGGGGTAGAACCGATTGTCGTCGTGACAGCGCAGCACCGTCAAATGCTTGACCAAGTGCTTGAGTTGTTCGAAATCAAACCGGACTACGACCTCGACATCATGAAAGAGAAGCAGACGCTTTACGATGTCACATCACGTGTATTGAAAGGGATGGGCGAGGTCATCGCTGAAACGAAGCCAGATATCGTGTTGGTCCACGGGGACACAACGACGACATTTGCGGCATCACTCGCAGCCTTCTACAACCAAGTCGCAGTCGGTCACGTTGAGGCTGGCCTGCGCACACATAATAAATATTCACCATTCCCGGAAGAGATGAACCGCCAATTGACGGGTGTCATGGCTGACCTTCATTTCGCACCTACGGAAACGTCACGTGACAACCTCCTTCGTGAAGGCAAGAATGAAGAGATGATCTTCGTCACTGGGAACACGGCAATCGACGCACTCAAAACGACAGTCCGTGACGACTATGCGAGCGAGTTGCTCGACAGCATCCGTTCACAAGGTCGTCGCCTCGTCATGTTGACGGCTCACCGTCGTGAGAACTTGGGTGAGCCGATGCGCAACATGTTTCGTGCGGTCCGTCGCTTGATCGAGAAGTATGATGACATCGAAGTCGTGTATCCGGTCCACATGAACCCGGTCGTTCGTGAACTCGCTAACGAGATTCTTCACGATGTCGAACGTGTCCACTTGATCGAACCGCTTGACGTCTTCGACTTCCATAACTATGCGGCGATGTCGCACTTGATCTTAACGGATTCAGGTGGCGTACAAGAAGAAGCACCATCTCTCGGTGTACCTGTCCTCGTCCTTCGTGACACGACAGAACGTCCAGAAGGTGTGGCTGCAGGGACGCTCAAACTCGCAGGAATCGAAGAAGAGAACATCTTCTCACTCGCGGATGAGCTCTTGTCTGACGAAACGGCATACAAAGCGATGTCACAAGCATCGAACCCGTACGGTGATGGTGAGGCGTCACGTCGAATCGTCGATGCCATCCTTGCCAACTAAATGAAAGCGAATAGAGTTGTTTTGTGCCCAGCACAGCAACTCTTTTCTGTATCATCATTCTAACGATTCGGAGGTGCTTGTATGTCAACGAAGCGAATTCGTCCGGCGATTTATCATTACTATCCACGCGGACCGCATAAAAACCATATGTCGATGCGCGAAGAAGAATACAAGACAGAAGTCACATTTTTACCACAAGCGTTAACGGACTCGATTTACGTCCAATTGTTTGATTTGAAGTTTGAGATTCCACCGTCAAAAATCTTTTTGGCAGACGCCAAGATGGATGAAGGGGACGTGATGGAAATGAAGACTGCCGTTTATGTCGAAGGCGATCGCACCGTTCGATTTGAACTGTATGTCATGCAGTACTCAGATGAGGAGCGTCTTTCGAACAAACGTTTCTCGCTCACGTTGAATCCGGGGATGAATCCGATTGAAGAAGTCGTGAAACAGGTGGAAGGCGCCAAGTATTTCAAGATGTCGTACAAATACATCGTCGAGACGCTTGACCCGATCACAGTACGATTCGATGACCTCTATGTAACGTTCCGCTGAACGGAGCAAGTCTTAAGGGAGAAAGGGACCATTCGGTATGTTATTTAGTTCCACGGTATTTCTATTTTATTTCTTGCCGGTCGTACTGTTGCTGTACTTCGTGTCACCACGCTGGCTGAAGAATACGATTCTACTCGTTTCAAGTTTGTTCTTCTACGCATGGGGTGAACCACGTTTCGTCCTCATCATGCTCGCTTCGATCGTCATGAACTACTTCTTTGGCTTCATGGTCGACAAGTATCGAGACGATGCGAAGAAGATCAAATGGACAATGGGGCTCATGCTTCTCGGAAACCTCGGGATGCTTGGTGTCTTCAAGTATGCGAGTTTCTTCGTCGAGAACGTCAACTCGGTGTTCGGTTTCTCGCTGAACGATCCGGATATTCCTCTTCCGCTCGGGATCTCATTCTTCACGTTCCAAGCGATGAGTTACGTCATCGATGTGTATCGGAACGATGGTCGTCTCCAGAAGAACTTGTTCGACTTGGCACTTTACGTCTCGTTCTTCCCGCAATTGATTGCCGGACCGATCGTCCGTTACCAAACGGTCGCCGATGAAATTGTGGACCGCCGTGAGACAGTCGATGACTTCGTCTCTGGAATCCAACGTTTCGTCATCGGTCTAGGGAAGAAGATGATTTTAGCGAACAGTTGTGGGTATGTGGCCGACCAAGTATTCAGTCAATCGACCGGGGATTTGTCGACGACACTCGCCTGGATCGGAATCATCGCCTACTCGCTCCAAATCTACTTTGACTTCTCCGGTTATTCGGACATGGCCATCGGTCTTGGTCGGATGTTTGGGTTCCATTTCCTTGAGAACTTCAATTATCCGTATATTTCGAAATCGGTGTCTGAGTTTTGGCGTCGTTGGCACATCTCGCTCGGAAGTTGGTTTCGAGACTACGTGTACATCCCGCTCGGCGGGAATCGTCAAGGCCCATGGAAGACGTATCGCAACTTGACCATCGTCTGGTTATTAACTGGCGTATGGCACGGGGCGAGCTGGACGTTTATTGCGTGGGGTCTCTACTACGGGATCTTCATCATGTTCGAACGGGCATTTCTCGGGAAATGGCTCGCTGCGTGGCCAGCATGGCTCGCGCATGTGTTCACACTATTCGTTGTTGTCATCGGTTGGGTATTCTTCCGTGCCGATAACTTCACGTACGCGATTGACTATTTGCAAGTCATGTTCGGCTTACACGGCGGTGAAGTGTTCGACCAAACGGCATACTTCTATCTCGTCCAATACGGAACGGTTCTTCTGTTGGCGATGATTGCTGCCACACCGCTTCCGAAGATGCTGGTCGCTCATTTCTTGCGCCACGAGGTGGACTCGGAACGTCCGGTTCTTGCCGCGAGCGCAGGTCTTGCCCGAGCAGCTTATATCTTGCTCATTTTCGGCATCTCGATTTCGTATGTCGTCTCAAGTACATTTAATCCGTTTATTTATTTCCGGTTCTAAGGAGGGCTGACAATGGAACAACAAACCAAAAGCGAACAAGTCCGTTCGAAAGGACGGCGCCTCTCTTGGGTGGTCAACAGTCTCCTCTTGCTCGGCTTCCTTGGCACCATCTTTTACGGACTTGCCGTCTACGCTTTCGGGACGGAGCAGGAACGCTCGGCCACCGAGGGACGCATGTTGGCCCAGCGCCCGGAGCCATCCATCGAAACGATTTTAAATGGGTCGTACATGGAAGAGTTCGAGGCGTCGGCGAACGACCAGGTGTTTGAGCGAAACCTGTGGATTGAAACGCAGGCCTGGGTGCAACTGAACGTGTTGCAACAACAGATGAATAACGGCGTCATCAGCATCGATGGATTCTTATACGATCCGGATGCGAACGAAAGTCAGTATGATTCGCTCGGTGTATTCTTCAAAGAATTCAAAAAAGAGATGGATGATGCCGGCATCCCGTCTTACTTCGCCTCGGCACCGAGTAAGCCGGTCTATGCGACGCGACAAAACATCTTCCCGGCTTACATCGAGTCGGCGGATGCGGAGAATCGTGACGAGTTACATGAGCGGATCGAAGAGAATGACATCCCGCTCATCGACTTGGAAGAGACGCTCGGTGATGAGCCGGGAGAGGACATCTATTTCAAAACCGATCACCACTGGCGAGCGGAAGGGGCGTTCATGGCTTATGAACAAATCATGGAACGCTTAAGCGGACAGTTCCCGGATGCACCGGTGTTGACCGCGGATGAGATGGACGTGAAGACGGTCGACGGGACGTTCTACGGGTCACATGCTCGGGAAATCTCGATGCCGTATGTCGAATCGGCGGACACGTTCACGTATCTCGAACCGAAAGACGGATTCACGACGACGGTCTGTCAAAACGGGGATGACTGTGGACATGGTGTCCTCGACAAAGACGTGTTGAACAACACGGACGACTTCACGAACTACTACAACTTGTTCATGGGTGACAACTACGCCCTCGCGAAAATCACGCAGGAGAATCCGAAAAATGACGATCATCTCCTCGTGTTGAAAGATTCTTATGCGAACCCGGTACTCGGCTACCTTGGCGAGTCGTTCGGGACAGTATCGGCAATCGACGTTCGCTATCTCGATGACTACGATGTCAGCATTGCGGAATATGCGAAAGAGAACGATGTCGATGCGGTTCTGTTCTTACACAATGACCGAATCACAGGACTCGGTTCGATGTATCAAGAAGGTCTGTGATCGAACGCGATTCCTTCGAAAAGGCAGGTGCGCTTCATGAACGTATTGCTACCGGTATTCTTCCACTCCGCGATGGGTGGGCTTCATCGACATATCCTCTCATCTGTGAAAGTGCTCATTCGAGAGGGTCATGAGGTGACCGTCGTCTGTAAGCCGGGTCCCTTTGCCGAAGAGGTAGAGGCGCTCGGTGGGCAGGTCATACGAACCGATTATTCCAATGAGGACGTCACACGTGTGATCGATGCGGTAGGGACCCAATCCTTCGATATGGTGTATGCCCATCCGTTCGATTCACGACAGGTCGGCCTAGCGGTGGCAGAGACGCACGGCATCCCGTTCGTTCTCGTCATCCATGGGATGTATGATGATGAGATTGAGCAGTATCATGCGAGCGTCTCGCGAGTGATCGCCGTCTCAGAACGGATCGCGGCGCATCTCGTGGAGCACTGTCCGGCCATCGAATCGAAGCTCACCGTCATTCCGAACGGAGTCGATGATGCATTCGTGCCGGATGCGACGAGTGTGTCGTCAGAGCGGGTGACCGGCCTATTCACCTCACGACTGGATGCGGACAAGCTCTTCATTTTAGATGTCTTTTTGGATGCGCTAGAAGATGGGCGACTCAAGTCTTTACCGATTGATTGGCTCATTGTCGGGGACGGGACACAACGGGAAAAATACGCATCCCGTTATGAGAAAGCGCTTGAAGGAACCAGTCAGACGATGGAGTGGCTTGGTTGGGTCGAGCAAGACGATTTACCCGAAGTGATGCGTCGTGCCGATTTCGTCATCGCCCCAGGACGTTCTGCGCTGGAAGGGATGGCGGTCGGCAAACCGACCATCGCTGTCGGGAGCAAAAGCTATCAAGGCTTGGTCACTCCTTCGACGTGGCAAGATATCGCAAGTACGAACTTTGGTGGCATCGGGAATAAGTATGAGGGATATTCACCAGGGCAAATCGGTGAGGCGATTCTCGAGTTGATGGATGAGACAACGAGACGAGAGCTCGCTCGTTTCTCGGCCGCACTCGTGGATGAACATTTCCGTGATGAAGCGGCGCAACGGCTTCTGCTTGATCTGCTCGAAGAGGTGAGACAAGAGGGAACCGAGGAAGTCGATTTAGTGGCTCGTTATCCACACGTTCGTTACGACCAACTGCATGCTCGTCGTGCGAATCGGATCTGTTCGTGGAAGTTAGCGGATCGGGAGCAACGACTGGAGTCGATGCGTGAGGAACTCGAGACGACGAAGCGACACCTTGATGAACTTCGTACGATTCAATCGGAGCAGTCTGCCGAGATTAGTCAGTTACGATTAGCCCTTCAGCGACTGTCCGATGAAACCGAATAAACACGACAAGAAAGATATAACGTGACGATTAAGCGTAATCAACAGGACCCTTTGGTTGTTCTACGGGCGACATATCAAGGAATCAATCAGCCGATTCCAATCATCGTCAAATGATCGAAGCAATAACAAAGAACGGAGTCGCAATTGTGCGACTCCGTTCTTTTGGTCAATGTGCTGTGAAGCGAGCTGGTCCAATCGAAGAGACGAGACGTGTCGCGGCACGTAAGCAATCCAGCTGTCTCGTATACACACGACTGACATCGGAAAAGGCAGAGGGGAGATGGTCCGAATCGAGAGGACCTTGTCGCATATAAGGAGATTCCCCGGCGCCAAGCGGTGTCGGATGAATCACGAACTTATAGTGAGTCGGGTCGAGCTCGACAACCTCAATCTCTGCAAATAGTCGTGCATCGCGTGTATATAAGAAGCGGGTGGATAACCACTTATCTGAATCTGTCATGGTTCACCAGTCCTCCCTCAAGAAGTCTTACCTCTCTTATCATAAAACATTTCTTGGGTGTTTCAAATGTTATTTTCATATTTATGTAAATATACTTACTTGAAATTGTAAAAAAGAGCGGATTCGTGCAATCATTCCTTTGTTTGAGTAAAGTTAGGAAAGAACGTAAGAAGGCGGGGTGACAACATGAGAAAGAACGCATCAGGGACATATCGGTTCGTCATCATCCTTGGGGCGAAAGTGAATGGGACTCGACCATCCCGAGCGCTCCAACATCGAATTGACGTGGCTGCCGCCTATGCGAAGGCACATCTTCATGTCGAACTGATCGCAACAGGTGGACAAGGACCGGATGAAGGGATGGCGGAGGCGCATGTCATCGCACGAGAACTGATGGCACAAGGAATCGATGCTGCACGGATTCATGTGGAAGCGACATCGACGTCGACGATTGAGAACTTTGAACATAGCCGACCGTTTTGGGACGGGGCGTCCGGTGTGACGATTGTGACGAATGACTTTCATGTGCCGCGGGCCCGTCTGATTGCGAGACTGTATTTTCAGCTCGAGAGCGATGCCCTTTATGCACCGACCCCACCGCTTGCGAAAGGACGATATCTCATTCGTGAAGTGTTGGCGTTTGTGAAACTGTTAGGACGTTATGTATTCAGAAAAGAAAAAAACTAGGTCCTTGCACTCGCAAGAGCCTAGTTTGCTTGACAGCCGATTTCTTCGTTCAGCACGTGGCCGAACGCTTCGGCACCTTTAATATTCAAATGGACCCCGTCACTTTCAAAGTACGCTTCTTTCCCAATTGACCGTTCATGCCAATCGATGAGGGACACGTTCTCGTGAAGTTCACTTGCCCGTGCGAGTTTTTCATTGACCTCACTTTCCCATGGACGTGGGACCCGTGTGTTGATCAAATAGATTTCATCTGTTCGTTCGAACTGCTTGAGCAGTGTCTCGAGTTGCTCCATTTTGAAGGCGCCGTTCGTTCCGAGATGGAGGAACACAATGTGCCCTGGGGCATTATAGGATTGGTACTGTGAGGCAATTGGGATCGCATCACGAACTTGACGTCCGATTTGGGCGTCGATTTTCATATTCGGGAAAGCATCTGCCAAATATTCGTTCAATCCGAGCATGACTGAGTCGCCAATCGCAAGAGCCGGTGGACATGTTCGTTCTTCTGGTTTTTCAGTTGGTGCTTTGTTTTCTTTTGTCGATTGATCTTCAGACGGGACTTCCTCTGTTTCCCTGGATTCCGTTTCGTTCGGAAAGTCTTTTGGTATCGGTACTTTCACGACAGGAATTTCATCTTCAACCGGCTTCGACTCAGAGAACGCCAGGATGGACAAATTCCCAACGAGAACGAGTGAGAGTGCGGTCGCACATGCTGTGGCGGCAAAGCGTGCGTTCGGATGCGTCGGTGTTGAGACGAGCTGACGGAACGCTTGTTTGAATCCGTTTCGACGGATCGGTGTCTCGACGAAGCGATACGACAACTCGGCGATCAAGAGCGTCAACGCCACTTGTCCGACGGAAAGAAGTGGCGAGAACGTCCCGAGTCGATCGAGCGGTGTCGATAGAATGATGACCGGATAGTGCCACAAGTAAATCCCATACGTCCGGGTGCCGATCACGCGAAGCCAAGCGCTTCCAAACAGTCGTGACCAAATAGTCGCCGGATGGGCGACAGCGGCAATCAATAGGGCGGATAGGAACGCGACGAGCAAGAAGCCTCCGTAATAGAGGAACGTGTCGTAGGCGTTGACGGTTCGGATGATGCCGACGATGGCGATGAGCGAAATGGCGCCGGCACCATTCAAAATGTGACGTCCGATCTTCGGAATCGTCTCTTTAAACGTATCCGGATGCCAACCGAACGCGAGAATGGCCCCCATAAGCAGACCGAACAATCGCGTGTCGGTCCCGTAGTAGACGCGACTCGGATCGGCTTCCGGTACATATCGGAATGCCATCCAGGCGGCGGAGACGAATAAAAGCGCAGCGAGTAGTTGGAGCAATCGCTTCCGGAACGCGAGACCGACGAGTAGGAGCAACGGCCAGAACGCATAAAACTGTTCTTCGATGGAGAGAGACCATAGATTTTGAAGCGGTGATGGCTTTCCGAAACTCTCGAAGTAGGAGACTTCGTGAAAGATATACCACCAGTTGTTCACATAGGCGAGTGCCGCCAGCGAATCTTGGCGCACCGTATCGAGCAAGGAGCGGTCAAACAGCGTCACATATGTCATCACGACCGACAGCATCAAGACGAGTGCCGGCAACAAACGACGGAAACGCGCGATGTAGAACTTTTTCAAATTGATTGTGCCGGTCTTCGTCCATTCGCGAATCAAGATGCCGGTGATCAAGTAACCGGACAGGACGAAGAAGACATCGACACCGAGGAATCCCCCGGGTATGTAAGGTACATTTAAATGATATAAAATGACAGCCAAGACGGCGAACGTGCGCAAGCCGTCGAGACCAGGCATATACGTTGTATGTTTGAGTGGTTGCATGCCCCCACTTCCTTTCTAGTAAAGCGGACATTTCCCTTATTTTTGAATCTATTCTTCAGTATAACGAGCGAGGAAGAGGGAATGGTTTCAAAAGATTAACAATCAAATGACGTGAAAATCCGACAAAAAAAGGGACACGAGGTCCCTTGTACTTTAAACGAGCTGAATCAACGTCCCACCGAGTACCCCGGCGATGACGAGTGCCCACGGGGGCAGTTTCCAATAGGCGATCATGACGAACAGGAAGGCGGCGAACACGAAGTCGACCGCATCGTTGACGGTACTCGTGAAGATCGGGCTGTAGAATGCCGCGATCAAAATCCCGACCACTGCCGCGTTGACGCCGATAAGAGCGCCGGCGACTTTCGAGTTATGACGGAGCGCATCCCAAAACGGAAGTGCCCCGAGGATGAGCAAGAAGGCCGGCAAGAAAATCGCAATCGTCGCGAGAATCCCACCCGGCACACCGTTAATCACCGTTCCAAGATAAGAAGCGAACGTGAAGAGCGGACCAGGGACGGCCTGAGCGGCACCGTATCCTGCAAGGAAGGCTTCTTCACTCAAGAAGCCAGCGGGTACGAGCTCACGCTCAAGTAGCGGCAAGACCACGTGTCCGCCGCCGAAGACGAGGGCACCGGCCCGGTAAAAGCTATCGAACAAGGCAATCGTTTGATTTTCAAACGTTTCCCGTAAAATCGGTAAGATGACGAGAAGTGCCCCAAATACCGACAGCAAGACGGCGCCGAGCCGTTTTGAAATGGGGAACGTGCTTGATTTTGCATCGAGACGGTCCGGCTTGAACAACAGGAATCCTGCGAAGGCCGCAAGGAGAATGAACAATACCTGACTGAACGTCGTTTGCCAGAGTAGGACGCCTGCCAAGGCAAAAAAGGCAATCGTTCGTGTCTTTGTATCAGGTGTCAGTTTACTCGCCATCCCTAAGATGGCATGGGCGACGATAGCGACGGCAACGACTTTTAAGCCGTATAACCAGCCTGCATCGGAGACGTCGAGTCCAGACAACAATAAAGCGAATAGGATGAGGGCAACGACCGACGGCGTTGTGAAGCCGATAAATGAAGTGATCCCACCTAATATGCCACCGCGGACGATGCCGATGCCGATCCCGACCTGTGAACTCGCCGGTCCAGGTAAGAATTGGCATAAGGCGACGAGGTCGGCATATGCTTTCTCATCCATCCATTTGCGTCGTCTCACATACTCCTCGTGGAAGTACCCGAGGTGGGCAACCGGCCCACCGAATGAGGTGAGACCGAGCCTCGTTGAAACGAATAAAATCTCTAGTAACGTCTTGAACGTCACGCGTTGTGTCGTCATGTCTTCACTCCTTGATTTCTTTGAATAACTCGTATGCTTTTTGACGAGCTTCCGCCAACACAGAACGTCCTTTTTCGGTCGTCACGTAATTTTTGCGAACGTGTCCATCGACCGTCTCGTTTTCACGGACGAGAAGGCCATCCTTCTCCATCCCGTGCAAAATCGGGTAGAGCGTCCCAGCACTGATCTCGTATCCGTGTTCTCGAAGCTCATCGACCATCCATGCTCCGTACACGGGGTGTTCCGCGGCATGGTGCAAAATGTGGATGTGGATGAAACCGAGAAACAGCTTTCGTAAGACGCGCTCTTCCATACGTGTCATCTCCTTAATATCGAAATTCGATATCGGTTTTCGAAATCAGCCTAACAAAGATACGAGGATGGGGCAAGGGAAGAGCATGCAGTTTACGAAAACTTAAAATAAGAAGTTGGGAATGAGTTCGGAAAAATAGGGAATCTATCATAAATGAGGTAAACTAAGTGGAGATTTTATTTGTTGAGGAGGAAGTGACGTGACAAACCCCCATCATTCTTCATATGACACATTGTTGCGTTATATGCCCCAAGGCTACGTCGAGTTTAAAGTGATTTACGACGATGCTTCGGAGCCGATTGACTATGAATTCTTTGAAGTGAATCCTGCTTTTGAGAAGATCATGAAGGGGAAGCGAAAACACTTCATCGGGAAAAAAGTATCAAGCGCCTTAAAGGACTTTGAATATAGCGAGCGGGAGTGGATGATTCAAGTGGCACACGTCGTCAACGAAGGTGGAACGGTGACGTTTGAACATTTCTCTCGGCGCAACAAGTCATGGTTCGAGATGTCCGTGTTCAGTGAACGCCAAGGATTCGTATCGGTCATGTTCCATGACATCACCCGACATGTACAAGAAAACAATGCGTTGAAGCAGCTCGTCAACGTCTCCCATCGCTTCGTCTCGACGGGTAGCGATTTATTGATGAATCAACAATTCCTCGACCAGATTCGTGATTTCACGGGAGCGAAGGCGGTCACGCTTAATTTAATGGAGAACGATGGAGAGTCCTACACGACCGTCGCCTTATCCGGCATAGACGAGATGTTAGAAAGAAGTCTCGATATCCTTGGATTTCATCCGGTCGGAAGGAAATGGCCGATGACGGATCAGCGGCGTGACCTGTTCAAACAATCGAATCCTCTTGTCTTTGATGGGATTGACCCACTGATTGATGGTGCCCTTCCGAAGCGACTCGTCAAAAATCTACTTCGAATTTTCTCACTTGGAGAAGTCGTTCTCTTTAAAATCGAAAAAGATGGCATCTTGTATGGGGATTTGACGATTGTGATGGAGCAAGGAAAACAAGCGAATCGCCTTGGTCTCGTCGAGTTGTATCTCGTCCATGTACTTCAGCAATTGACGAAAGCCGATCATCAAGTGGGTGAAACGAAGAAATCAATGTTCGATAGATTTGGCACGCTCGACTTGGAATGCATCATGGCGCTCAATACGCGTCAAGTCTTACATTTAAATGAAACGTGGGAGCGGGTGCTCGGATATTCATTAGAACAACTTGAAAATATGGATTTCCTCCGTTTGATTCATCCAGACGATGATGTCATCACAGAAGCTGCTTTTGAAGAACTCGAGGAACGTGGCGAGTTGTTTCGCTTCGTCAACCGCTTCCGGACAATCGACGATACGTACCGCTCAATCGAGTGGCATTGTAAACTTCAAGGGGGTTACATTTATGCGGTCGCCAAGGACGTGACAGACCGAGTCCAATTGGAAGAAAAATTGGCCGACCGGGACCGCCTCTTGACGAAACTATCCGACCAAATCCCGGGTGCCATCTATCAATTCGAATTGTTGCCTGACGGAAGCTTCAACTTCCCGTTCTTTAGCAGGGGCTTTGAAGATATGTTGGGGATTTCGGCAGAAGAGGTACAGAGAGATGCGAGTCTTTTCTTCCGCCGGATGCATCCGGATGATTATCCGCATGTCATGCAGTCGATTGATGAATCGTATCGTAATTTGACGATTTGGGACGCAGAGTTTCGTGTGTTGACCAAGGACGGACGAACCATCTGGATTCTCGGGTCATCCCGTCCGGAGAAGATTGCGGAAGGTCATGTCTTATGGCACGGCTATATCGGAGATGTCACGGAGAAGAAAACATATGAGAAAGAGATTGAATATCTCAGTTATCACGATCAATTGACGGGTATCAAAAACCGACGTTACTTTGAAGAGGCGCTGGAGCGCTATGATGATGAGCATTTTTATCCGCTCGCACTCATCGTCATCGATATCAATGGTCTGAAACTCACGAACGATGCGTTCGGTCACTTGGTCGGAGATCAACTGCTCGTCGAAGCGGCAAATATTTTACGAAATAAATTGCGCGCGAAAGATGAAGTGGCGCGAATCGGGGGCGATGAGTTCGTCGTTATCTCCCCGAATACGACGCTCGATGAGGCGAAGCAACTGTCGGACCGTCTCGGTCGTCTCTTCCACGAACAGACGGTAGAAGGATTACCGATTTCCGCATCGTTCGGTGAAGCGGTCAAACATGACTCGAATGTCGAATTGACCGAGGTGTTCAATTTAGCGGAAGATCGGATGTATCACCACAAGGTTTCTGAAAAGCAGAGTCGGCGTCATCACTCCATTCAAATCATCATGCGCACGCTGTATGAGAAGATTCCACGAGAAGAAGCGCATTCTCAACGAGTCGCCAATTTAGCGGGGCAACTAGCAGAAGCGATGGGCTTCACGAATGCTGAAGTGAATGAGATTCGAACGGCCGCCATTTTGCACGATATCGGAAAAGTGGCAATCAGTAATGACATTTTAGATAAACCTGGTAAGTTGAGCGAATCGGAATGGTGTGAAATCAAGCGTCATCCGGAAATCAGTTACAATATTTTGAGTACGGTACCCGAATATGTCGCGTTGTCCGAGATTGTCTTGGCGCACCATGAGCGATGGGACGGGAAAGGCTATCCGAAAGGGTTACAAGATTTTGAAATCCCTCTTGCTTCACGAATCATCGCAATTGCGGATACGTTCGATGTCATGGTGACGGGGCGACCGTACCGACAGGCGAGGACGATTGACGAGGCACTTGCCATCATCAAACAAGAGGCAGGAAAACAGTTCGACCCATCTCTCGTCGACGTTTTCTTTGAAAAAGTCGTGCCGACACTTCAACAATGAACAAGCGAGTCCTCCTGAATGTGGGGGACTCGCTTTTTCAAGCGGTCAGAGGTCGTTTCTTCAACACGAGGATGCTGAAAACGATGTCGGTCATGCCGATCATGAGAATGATGGAGAGGAACGGGAACTGCCCCTCATACATCGTGATACGCCTTTCTCATGTGAAATATTCCTCGTTCTACACAAAGGTGTTCGAGGATCGTCACGAATTTACCTGTCCGAAACCCTCGAAATGTGCAATAATCTAATTATTCAGATAATTGCGGTGTCGAAATGAGGGATTTGGATGAAAGGATGGCAATTCAACAAACAAGAGGGGGCGTTGTTCCCGGACGAAATCGTGCTTTCTGCGTTTTGCACAGTCGAACCGAAACGAATGGATTCGACGCTCCCGTTCTATTATGATGAGTCAGTTTTTCGTTTCGCGAATAAACATGGAGAGACGTTCTACTTTAAAATATCCCCGAGCTATCACGAGTTTGAGATCAATATTAAAGATCGGGACGGGGAGCTCGTATATTATCAACTGCTCCGCACCGTCAGCAAGGTGGAGATTTTAGAAGACCGACGAGACCACGCAGAGTTGTTGATTGTGCTAGCTGAAGATCGAAAGCGGACCGTGACGTCAATTGAATTGACCGTCCGACCGCGTTTTCGTGTGCTCGTGAAAGAGCATGAGATATAAGGAGTGTCAGGTTCAAGAGCGGATGCAAATCCGCTTTTTGTTTTGCCGAACAAAAAGACAGCCACGACGTGACTGTCCTTCAGCGGTTATTTCGTCAAAAAGATTTGGACATGGATGGGCAGATAAGCGTAACCGCTACCCTATTGGATCTTATACCAACGCACACCGTCCAATTGGAACGATGTCCGGACGCGCATCAAACCGTCTCGCGATGGACCGAATGGACATCCCGAGCTCCAGATACGTCTCTATTTTCACGCGTTCCGTTGTGGTAAGATGGGTGTAGCTCATAGCGATTCCTCCGTCTGAATGTGTGTTGTGGTGACTTCATTCTACACGAGGAAAGCGTCATGGGCTTTTTGTGCGTTCACTTTTGGGTGTTGCACTAAATTTTATAATTCATCTTATAAAAAGGATGGGCACTTCGTGAGCCCATCCTCGCTTCATTTATATAGCAAATACTCTTTTCGAATCGGGAGGAAGGCGTCCCGCTCGTCCTCGATTTTCGTCAGGATGTCTTCAAGCGGAGCTCCCTTGAGAATCATGTCTTTCACGTAGGTGTTTCCTGTCAGTTTCGTGATGAAGTCGTTCGCTAAAAATTCGAAGTCGTCCGGATACATGTCATGAGCCGTTTGAATCATCGCAATCCCAGTTCTTGTCGATTCGAATCGAGCTGGATCAGTGACATACACCTCAACCCCGTGCGTCAGTTTGCCTGCATGCTTGGAGAACGTCGGGGTGAACGATGCGGCCCGGAAGGCGACACCTGGCAACTCGAGTTCGTTCAGCTCATTCGCATATTCATGCGCTTTTATATACGGCGCGCCGATCAGCTGAAACGGTTTCGTCGTCCCGCGCCCCTCGGATAAGTTCGTCCCTTCAAACAATCCGGTCGCAGGGTAAACATTGACCGTGTCGGTCGTCGGCATGTTCGGTGACGGCATGACGAACGGGAGTCCCGTGTCCTCATACATCATCGAACGTTTCCATCCTTTCATTTTGACGACTTCGAGGTCGGCTTGAATCTGATACTCGGTGTTGAACAGTCGCGCGAGTTCTCCGACGGTCATCCCATGCTTTAGTGGAATCGGATAGAGACCGATGAAGCTGGAGTAGTCCGGGTCGAGCACCGGACCGTCGACGCGAAGCCCACCTTGTGGATTCGGACGGTCGAGGACGACGAACGGAATCCCGTTCTCGGCTGCGGCTTCCATCGCATACGCCATCGTATAGATATACGTATAGTAGCGTGTCCCGACGTCTTGGATGTCAAAGACGAGCACGTCGACATCTTGTAGCATCTCAGCCGTCGGTTTCTTTGTCGCACCATATAGGCTATATACAGGCAACCCCGTCACGTCATCGATGTAGGAGCTGACGGTCGAACCGGCTTGGGCGTCTCCTCGAACGCCATGCTCTGGTCCGTACAATGCCGTCAACTCGAAGTCATCGGACTGGTCGAATAGGTCGACGATGCTCGTTCTCTCCGCGTTGATCCCGGTCGGATTCGTGATCAGTCCGACCCGTTTTCCTTTCAAGATTTCCGGGTTTTCCATCAACCGGTCGACCCCGAGTTCGACCTTGGGTTTTTTCGGTTCAGACTTCGCATCGGCATCCAACCAGACGATGGAAGTCGTGAGAATCGTCAACGCAGCCATACTACCCATCCACTTTTTCATCAGAAGTTCCTCCTTTAATTCATGTAAGCGCTTCAATTTCTTAACAGGAGTGTACCATTCAGAAATTTAATTTCAATATTTGTTATTAAAAATAGGAATTTATATTTCTGCATTTCGTACTATTCTCCTAATCGCACACAAAAAACGTACCCTTCGATGAAAGACACGTTCCTTCTTACTTATCTGACCGCGAGCGCTTTCCATCCGGTCGCGCTCATGACGGCACTCACTTTGGATTTTGGAATGACCAAGCGACCTCGATACGGGTCGTTGATATACAAGTTTGACTTGTCATAACCGGTCGCCAACATGACGTGATAATTGACGTAACCGGTGAACTTCTTGTTCGAAGCGGTGTACCAGTTGAAGTAGCCGTACGGTTTGTTGAAGTCGACGCTTGCCCAGACGATGACCGGGTTACCCATTGACAGTTCACGCTCGATCGAGTCGAGGCCCTGGTTGGACAAGTCTTTCACGGGACGATATTTGCTGGCGAATCCAATCATCCCTTTCGGGTAAATCCCATAGTTCTTATACTTGCCGAGCGTCCCTTTCGGATCTCCCGTGAACATGACGTTCGGGTCGACCCAGCGATAGAGACGGTTCTCATAACGTGCGTTCCACATACTCTTTGGCATCTCGTTGTATAAGGTCGAGGCGCTGACGGCACGACCTTTCTCTTCAAGCGCCATCTTGAGGGAGAAGAACTCGCAACCGGACGGATAGCCCATTGGGAACTGACGATAGAGTGGGACGCTCATCTTATAGGTGGACAGTGCCTGAGAATAGACGCCCCGCGCATCGAACGAGGCGTTGCCGACACGACGGTTTTGATACATCTTTCCATACGTGTCAAAGTAATACCACTTGCCGTCGATGGCTTGCCAATCCGTCTTCTTCGTCAACGCGGGAGCGTAATACTCATACTGGGTCGTATATTTCCATCCCTTTTCAGGGACACCCGTCGAGTGGAAATGATACGTCTTCCCATCCAATCTGAATTTCCCTTGTAGCCGGTAGCCGTAGGTCGGGTGGAATCCGACTTTCTTCCCATCGACCGTTTGGAACCCATACTCGCGTCGTCCGTATGGGTCGAATGAATAGACACGTGCATTTAGTTTATGGACACCTTCTAACCGATACCCGTACGTCGGATGGAATCCATACATGACACCGTCGATTCGCTGTAGCCCATACTTGCGGTCGCCGTATTTTCCGAACAAATAGTGTCGATTGTTGATGCGATAGAGTCCTTCGAGGCGGTATCCGTAAGTGGGATGGAAACCGTACATCTTGTCACCGATCCGGGCGAGTCCTTGGCGACGTACCCCGTCATCCCCGAAGTAATAGCGACGTGTGCCGATCGTCTGCCATCCGGTCGCCATCTCCCCTTGCTCCATCAAATAATATTTCTTGCCGTCAATCGTATACATCCCTGTACGGATGGTGCCGTCTGGGAAGAAATAATGCTTGGCGTCACCAAGCTGCTGCCATCCCGAGAGACGGACCCCATCCTCGTTGAAGTAATATCGCTTGCCAGCGATTGTCTGGAATCCGGTGACGGGTTGACCGATCTCATCGTAATAGTAGATGAGGCCATCTCGCTCCTGCCAGCCGGTGAGTAGCTTTCCGTTCTCGTCAAACGTGTATGTCGTGCCGTCAATCGCGTAAGCACCCGTGACGAGTCGACCGTCTGTCTCAAAGTAATAGGTAGCCTCTTCGATTTCCTGCCAACCTGTGAGGAGGGTGCCATCTTCATTCAGATAGTATGTATGGCCGTCGATTTCTTGCCATCCCGTCAACACCGTCCCGTCACTCGACGTATAGACGATGCCATTCTCCGTCTGTTGGAATAAACCCTCAGCGGATGCGAACTGTGGACTCGTCCACACTGCACCGATTAACAGACCGATGCCGACTCTTCTTTTCCATGTCATTCATGTGACCTCCTCTGTATGCATACAGAGGAGATACCCATATTTATCCAAGATGAAGCTGTGGCAAATGAATCATTTGTAAGGTCAGACGTTTACGCCGTATGACTCATGAACCGAAGTCGTTTCGAAGCCATATACAGGGATAGGATGACGACAACGGTTCCGGTCACAATCGGCCACACGAGATTCACTTCTGTCAAGAACACCTGACTCGATCGTGGACCGAGCATCCATGGCATCCAATCGAGGTCGACCCATTCGGTGAGGAGTGACATGACGAAATGAAGACCGAGCGTCAAGACGACCGCGACGACCCCGCTCTCGAGCATAGAGGCGAGGAGAATGAAGATGGAGAGCTGGACGACGAAATGACAGACGAGAAGTGCCGTCGAGACGAGAAATGCGGGTACATCAAACGGCTCGAAAAGAATGACCGTATAGTACGCCGCCGCTAGTTGGGCGAGTAAGAGACCACCGACCGTCAAGAGGACGTAATGGGCCCATTTGCTGACGACGATGCGAGACGTCGGAATCTGTAACGATTTGAGCCAGGCGAGCGTCCCGTTCGTCCGCTCATGACTGAACGTGTGCATCGCAGACAACAAGACGACGAGAAGTCCGATTTGGCGGAGCTGTTCACTGACTGAAATCAACACTTCTTCTGGTGTCGGCGTCGGGAGATCAATCACGGCGCCTTCCGGTAAGTTGCCACCGGAAGCGAGGATATCCGGTAAGAAATAGAGCGTGAGCGGTTGCATCGAAGCAAGGAGCATGAGCACGATTGGAATCCAAATGAGTCGCTTGTTCGACCATGCCTCTCGCCATTCCTGTTTAAAGATTGCGGTACGCATCAGGCGTTCACCTCCAAGAATAAAGATTCGAGTGACGGATGGCCGACGTGTAGCGATTGGATGGTGACATTCCGTTCCAGGACGCGCCGCAAAATCGCCCGTTCGGCGAGATTCCGGTCCGTTGACTCGAACGTCCACGTGGAACCCCGTTTCGTTGTCCGGGCCACGCCTTCTAACTGCGTCCAGTCTGCTTCACTCGTCTCATCCTCAAAGAGACGCAACTCGATGGTCGACTTTGAACCGAGCAGGTCGGTCACGGTTCCTTCCATGAGCAATTTGCCTTGTCGAAGCAGCAGCACCCAGTCACTTGCCTCTTCGGCATCCGGCAGGACGTGCGTCGAGTACAGGATCATCCGCTCTCGTTTCAAGTCACTCAACAGATCGAGCACTTCGCGTCGACCGCGAGGATCGAGTGCGGAGACGGGTTCATCGAGTAACAAGAGTTCCGGGTCGTGAACGAGCGCTTGGGCGATCCCGAGTCGCTGGCGCATCCCGCCCGATAAGTTCGTTGCCGGCCGGTCGACCGGTTCGAGCCCGACTCGTTTCAATAGTTGAATCGGATCGACGTGTTTGGTCCCCGTCAATTCAGCGGCGTACCGAATCGTCTCGACGGGTGTCAACGATGGATACAGGGCCGGGCGCTGAGGCAAATAGCCGATTCGAATGCGTTCATGTCCACTCATGTCGCCACTTGTCGGCTCGGTGACGCGGGCGAGCAAGTTCAAAAGCGTCGTCTTCCCGGCACCGTTTTCGCCAAGGAGAGACGTGCAACCGGGGCGTAATTCAAAACTGACATCATCAAGCGCCGTGAAGGAGCCGAATTTTTTCGTTACATGTGTGACATTCATCGCGCTGTCCGCCCCCATAAGAAGTAGATGATTGGGCCGAGTATGTTGATGAAGACGATGACGAGAAGCCATACCCATTTCGGACCGTTCGTCACGTCGCGTTTGAACAAGTCAATCAAGGCGACGACGAGTAAGATGAGTTGCAAAATCAAAACGGGAAGTAAGATGAGAAAAAGGGTATTCGGGTCGTTTACGATGTCCATCGTGAGAACCTCCTTTTGAATTAGACTGTTCTTAAACACATTCTACATGAACGGTATGTCCCCTGTATGTGACACAAAAAATCCCCATCTCACGACGGAGATGGGGACGATGCGTCATTTGACGATGATGACAGGAGCGAGAGCGCGTTTGGCGAGTTTATGACTCACGCTACCGAGCACGAACTCTTGGAGCGTGTTCAATCCGCGTGATCCGACGACAACATATTCGTACGGCTCATGGTTCGCATATTTGACGAGCTCGACGTCCGGCTCCCCACGAAGTTCGATGTATTCGTAGGCGATGCCTTCTGCTTCCGTCAGGTCGAACAATGGCTTGAGCATCTGCTTTCGCTTCGTCTCCAAGTCGATTTTTCCTGTCGAATTGAGGACCGCTTCTTTCGATTCCTTCGCACTAATGACGTGCACGATGTCAATCGATGCATTCGATGCCTTTGCGAGCTGAATCGCTTTTTCAAGCGCACGTTTCGAGTGGGCAGAACCGTCTGCCCCTAAAAATACTTTTCCCATGAAAACTCCTCCTCTTTCGCACGTTCTATTTTTAGTATAGGTGATTTCACGAGTCGGGGGAACGGTGAATCAGTGCCCCGCGTTCGCGTCTTGTTGCTTCAAGTGAAGGGCGAGCGTGTTGAGCAGTTTTTCTGAGTCTTTGTTCAAATTGAGCAGTTCGGGTTCGATGCCGACTTCGCGATATTTGAAGACGACCTTGTCGATTGCGCCGATGGCCGAGTCGTCCCACAGATGCGTGTTCGCAAAATCGATCGTGACGTGTTTGATTCCCGCTTCCGCGTCTTCTGCCACATCGAACTGATTGACGAATTCAGACGTCGAGGCGAAGAAGAGCTGACCGTTCACCATGTAATAAGCCTTGTCAGCATCAATTTTCCGCTCGAGATTGATTTTTGAGATTTTAGCAGCGAAGAGAATTGCTGCTGTCAAAATCCCGGCGAGTACACCGAGTGACAAATCATGCGTGAAGACCGTGACGAGTACCGTGACGAGCATGACGACCGTGTCGGACTTTTGTGCGGTACGCATCGCTTTGAGCGAACCCCAATCGAACGTCGCGTACGAGACGAAGAACATGACCCCGACGAGCGCGCCGACCGGGATCAGCATGAGCACGTCGCTGATTGTCATGATCATGATGAAGAGGGCGAGACCGGCTGTGAATGTCGAGAGTCGACCACGGGCGCCAGACGAGACGTTGATGACCGATTGCCCGATCATCGCACATCCTGGCATCCCACCGAAAAATCCGGCGACGATATTCGAAATGCCTTGTCCGCGCGATTCGCGATTTTTGTTCGAGTCCGTTCCTGTCATGTCATCGACAATTTGAGCCGTTAAGAGCGACTCGATCAAGCCGACGAAGGCGAGTGAGATCGAATACGGCAAGATGATCATGAGCGTCTCGAGCGT
The DNA here is from genome assembly GCA_902362975.1 of Caryophanales bacterium. Lineage (GTDB taxonomy): Bacteria > Bacillota > Bacilli > Exiguobacteriales > Exiguobacteriaceae > Exiguobacterium. Next base: position 11,924 of record CABIYO010000012.1, on the reverse strand, counting down.
GAATGGCACATCTGGGAACAAGAAGTCTGGGAGCGTCGCTGAAATCGTTCCCATATCCCCGATGTTTTTCGTGTCGAGTCCAAGGGTGATCGCGAGGACCGTCATGACGACGATGGCGACGAGCGGCGCCGGAATGGCTTTCGTCACACGTGGGAACAAGAAGATGATGGCGAGCGAGGCGGCGACGATTGCCCAGATGATCCAGCTCTCTCCTTCAAAGTTAGAGAGTTGCGCCTGAAAAATCAAAATGGCGAGCGCGTTGACGAATCCGACCATGACAGCGCGCGGGATGAATTTCATCAAGCGGGCGATGCCGAGGTAACCGAGAACGATTTGGATGATTCCGGTCAGAATACCAGCGGCCAGTAAATATTGAAGCCCATGATTGGCGACGAGCGAGACGACGACGAGCGCCATCGCACCGGTCGCAGCCGAGATCATCGCCGGACGACCTCCGGCAACAGAGATGATCATCGCGATAATAAAGGAGGCATAGAGCCCGACCATCGGGTTGACTCCCGCGATGAGGGAGAAGGCGATGGCTTCCGGGATGAGCGCCAAGGCGACGACGATCCCGGCCAAAATGTCGGCCCGGACATTTCCGAACCATTCGTGGTTCAACGTATTCAATCTTTCCAAAAGAACACACCTTTCTATTTATAATGATTTGATTTTCGAGTCTCACGAAAATCAAAATAATGGAATCCGTTCATTTTCAACGTGTTTCATCATACAGAATTGAGTCCAAAATGACAATTGCTTCGGATGAAAAACTGTGGTAATTTCATAACGTGCAGGTTATATAACAGATTCGTTATATGAAAGGTGGGGAGAAGATGTATGCCGTTGAAGAATTGAGCAAGGTGCTCAAGGTGCTCGGGGATCCGACCCGATTGACGATGTTGAAACAAATGGAGGCAGGCGAGCAGTGTGCGTGTAGTTTCGTCGACTGTTTCGATATCTCGCAACCGGCGATCAGTCGTCATTTGAAAATGTTACGTCAGGCAGGACTACTGTTAGAACGTCGAGACAAACAGTGGATTCATTACCGATTGAACGAGACGAGCCCGTTTTATCCGCTCGTCACGGATTTGTTAGCCAATCTAGAAACCGTCGAACCGAGCTGTGATTGTGAGCCCGATTGTGCGATGTAAGGAGAGAGACAATAGAGATTATAGGAGGAACTTATTGTGCAGTGGATTGCTAGTTTAATTTTTCTTGTGACGCTTTTCCTCATCATCAAGCAACCGAAAGGCCTCGGCATCGGTTACTCGGCGATGGGGATGGCCGTCATCGCCCTCGTTTCAGGTGTCGTCGATCTTGATGACGTCGGAACGGTGTGGGGCATCATTTGGAACGCGACGTTCACCTTCATCGCAATCATCATCATTTCGCTCATTTTAGACGAGATTGGATTTTTTGAATGGGCCGCATTACATATGGCGCGAATCGCCAAAGGTGGCGGGGTGAAGCTCTTCGTCTATATCACACTACTCGGTGCCCTCGTCGCGGCTTTGTTTGCGAACGACGGGGCAGCGCTGATCTTGACGCCGATCGTCTTGGCGATGGTCCGGGCACTCAAACTGCCGGACGCGGTCGTCTTGGCATACGTCATGGCATCCGGATTCATCGCTGATACGGCGAGTCTCCCGTTCATCGTCTCGAACCTCGTCAACATCGTTTCAGCCGACTTCTTTGATATCGGCTTCGCCGAGTACGCCGCGCGGATGGTATTCGTGAACGTGTTCGCGGTCGCGGGGAGTCTGCTCGTGTTGTATCTATATTTCAAAAAAGACATCCCGAAACAGTATGACGCCTCACAGTTGGCTGAACCTTCGTCCGTCATTAAAGACCATACGATGTTCCGCTTATCGTGGGTCGTACTCGGGTTACTGGTCATCGGCTACTTCACGAGTGATTTAGTCGAAATCCCCGTTTCGCTCGTCGCGGATATCATCGCCTTGTTCTTCCTCGTAATGGCGAATCGCTCGTCAGCGGTACAGACGACTCAAGTCGTGAGAGGTGCACCGTGGGCCATCGTCTTCTTCTCGCTTGGGATGTATATCGTCGTCTACGGTTTACAAAACGCAGGACTCACTCAAGTACTGGCGAACTTTATCGACTGGTTCGCGGTGAACGCCTTCAGTGCCACATTCGGGATGGGCTTTTTGGCTGCCGTCTTGTCATCGGTCATGAACAACATGCCGACCGTCATGATTGATGCGCTCGCCATCGACTTGACGCATACGACCGGACAGATTCGGGAAGCGTTAATCTATGCGAACGTCATTGGTTCGGACCTCGGTCCAAAGATCACCCCGATCGGGTCGCTAGCGACACTTCTATGGCTTCACGTCCTTCGTACGAAAGGGGTCAAGATTGGCTGGGGTGAGTATTTCAAAGTCGGGATCATCTTGACGATTCCGACACTGGCTATCACGTTGCTCGGTCTATATATCAGCTTATTACTTTATTGAGGAGTGGTTATATGAAACTAGTCATCATCGGTTCAGTCGCTGCCGGGACCTCGGTCGCGGCAAAAGCACGTCGGAACAACGAAGACGCACAGATTACGATTTACGACCGGGACTACGATATCTCGTATTCGGGATGTGGGATTCCATATTACGTCGGTGGAAAGGTCGAGTCTCGTGACGACTTGACGCCGCGTGACGCTGCCTTCTTCAAGAAGCGTTACAACATCGACGTCATGACACGCCACAACGTCACAGTTGTCGACAAGGATGCGAAGACGGTGACGGTCGAAAACTTAGAGACAGGTGACACGTTCACGGACGCCTATGACGTCCTTGTCCTCGCGACGGGTGCGTCAAGCATCATCCCACCGATTCCAGGGGTGAAGTCGGATAATGTCTTCCCGATTCGAAACATCCAACAGGCGGAGGCGACACGTTCCTTCGTCGATTCGACTGACCCGAAACACGCGACGATTATCGGCGCCGGCTTCATCGGTCTAGAGATGGCGGAACAGTTGAAGCTTCGCGGTGTGGACGTGACCATCATCGAACGTGTACCACAAGTGATGCCGCCACTCGACAAGGACATGGCGTGTCTCGTCGAGGAGCACCTTGAGAAGAATGGAATCAAGCTCATGCTTGGAGAGACCGTGACAGAACTTGTCGGCGACGGACATGTCGAACGGATCGTCACGGAGAGTGGGAAGACGATTGAGACCGACCTCGTCATCTTGTCGGTCGGAGTTCGTCCGAACGTCGAACTCGCCACGCAGATGGGAGTCACATTAGGTGAAACAGGTGCGATCGCCGTCAATGAGCGGATGGAAACGAACATCCCAGACGTCTATGCGGCAGGAGACGTCGCGGAGAGCTTTTCGATCGTGACGGGTAAACCGATTTGGCGCCCGCTCGGTTCGACAGCGAACAAGATGGGGCGGACCGCTGGGGACGTCATCACGGGCGGTCATCTCGAGCATCGCGGTATTCTCGGCACGGGTATCTTCAAAGTGTTCGGACTTACCGTCGCACAGACGGGGCTGACCGAAAAAGAAGCACGCGAACTCGGATACGATATCGAGGTGCTTCATAATACGAAGCCAGATAAGCCTGCTTACATGGGTGGGAAAGACATGACGATCAAAGCGGTCGCGGATCGTGCGACACGTCAACTGCTCGGCGTCCAAATCGTCGGATTCGAAGGAGTCGACAAACGAATCGACGTCTTCGTCACGGCCATCACGCTCAAGGCGAAAGTCGACGACTTGTTCCACCTCGACCTCGCCTACGCACCGCCGTTCTCGACGACGAAAGATCCGGTCATGTACACAGGGATGGTGCTGTCGAACAGTATCGACAAGGTGGCGCGACTCATCACACCGGCCGAGCTGCAGATGCGAATCGATGCCGGGGAAGACATGCAAATCATCGATACGCGAAAAGCTTCACAGTTCGAGAAGGCGTGTGTCGATTGTGCGGTCAACATCCCACTCGACAACCTCCGGGAAGCGGCGAAAAACATGGACAAGGACAAACCGACCGTCGTCTACTGTAACGGTGGGGTGACGGGGAACGCGGCCCAGAACGTGCTTCGTAACCTCGGATTCACTGACGTGTACAACTTGTCAGGTGGGAATAAGAACTATCAGTTGTTCAAAAAATACGGGAACTGAGCAAGACGACGTCCATTGCGGGCGTCGTTTTTTGATATGCTGGACGTGAGGTGAAGTGGATGGATTATAAGATGTTACATGAGAAGTTTGAGCGACGGAAGCAGTGGCTCATTTTTGACAAAGAAGAAGTCGTCCGTCGTGTCATGGTGCGCTACAAGGCAAGGATTATCCCGAAGACGGACATCATGGACTTGGTGAACGACGATCAGCTGTCGTATGAACATATCTTTTGTTGCTTAACGATTGATGACCCAAGAATGCTCGATCAAGTCTTCACGGCGAAAGAGAGAAAAGACCATCAGTGGGAGATTGATGACAATGCGAGGCGTGGGATGGTATATAAGCACAAAGATGAGGCACATCGACTTTACAATCAGTTGATTATCGATGAACAGGAAGGTCGCCGACTCGACATCGTCTTCGAGAGCAAGGATGGAAAGTATGTGACCGGTTTTTTGACAAGAGACATGTCAGAGAAAGTCGGCTCCTATATTTTTGCGCATGTCGGAGGTGCCAAGTTCACGGGTCTAGTCCCACGGTCACTCTTACTAGCGGACTTAACAGATGAAGAAATCAAAATGAGCTATCGATGGTATTTGGAGTCGCTCGAAGAATGGAATAAACTTTGACGGATTCTGTGATGATGAGTGGGATCCGTCTTTTTAGTTCATATTTCTTAGACGGGCTGTAAAGAAAATGATGCCAATTGACCCTTTTCTAAAATAACATTGCTTCACTAAAAGAAACCGTTTACAATTTCTGTGTAAGCGTTTTCTCAAAAATAGTGCTACAAGGAGGGACCCTCATGGTCAAAAAGCAATGGAAACCCGTATGGGCAGTTGTGCTAACGTTTGCACTAATTCTGTCAATGTTTCCGATGCCGACGTCCGCTTTAGATAAAGGGAAGTCGACACTTGTCGTCGTCCATTATCAAGAGGCGCCGGATAACGAAAAGGATTGGAACTTATGGCTTTGGGCGAACGACCCAGATTACTTCCCGAACAAAGGCTTCACATTCAACGGGGAGGATACATTCGGAAAGGTGGCGGCTTACGAATTCCCAGTCGACTCACCTGAAAAAATCGGTCTCATCGTCCGCACGGACAACTGGGACAAAGATAAAGGTTCTGAGAATGACCGCTTCATCACGAGCGACATGATTCAAGATGGCGTCGCCGAAGTGTGGATCAAGTCGGGCGACCCGACCATCTATACGTCAAATCCGGACGGGGAGACGGCTTCGACGGAAATCGATATGAAAGTTCATTATTTCCGTTACGACAATACATACACGGACTGGGGTCTTTGGGCTTGGCCAGACGGTGGGGACGGACAGAGCATCGCCTTCGATGGGGCTGATGATTTCGGTGCCGTCGCGAACGTGAAACTCACCAACCCAGAATCGAAGAGACTCATGGGCTTGATTACGAAAAAAGGAGAATGGACGGATAAGGATGGTGAAGACCGATTCGTTCTCGGGACTGCAAAAGAGATTTGGCTCGTTGAAGGAGATTCGACAATCTACTATTCAGAGCCACAGATCGATCGCTCTCCGAAGCTCGTCTCGTTCTCGGCGGACACGTTCCGTCAAGCGACACTCACGACGAACCGTGTCATCACGGATGCGTTCATCGATGAATTGAGCGTGGACGGGGCAACGGTGGAATCGATTGAAAAGGCTAGCGACAAGTCGGTGACGATTCAATTCAAGTCAGACATCGACTTAGCGAAAGTCATCAAAGCCTCGCACCCGGAGTTTGGAGAACAGACGCTCCAAGCAGGCAAGGTGCTTCGTTCGAAAGAATTCGATGCGAAATATGCATATGACGGTAAACTCGGTGTCACGTACCAAAAGTCGAAAACGAAATTTGTTCTCTGGGCTCCGACGGCTCAACAAGTCGAACTCGAACTGTGGAACATGCCAACGAACCGACCAACGAACGACAAAGATATGAAGAAAGTGATTCAGATGAAACGTGGTGAACGCGGCACGTGGGTGGCGGAAGTTCGTGGTGACCTGGACGGCATCGGGTATACGTACCAAGTGACCCATGCGACAGGGAAGGTCCGTGCGGTCGATCCGTATGCGACGGCTGTCGGCGTGAACGGTGACCAAGGTGTCATCGTCGATTTGAAAGAGACAGATCCAAAGCGTTGGAATTCGATGAAACCGAAGTTGAAACAATCGACGGATGCGATCATCTATGAGACGCATGTCCGTGATTTCTCGATCTTCGATGTGAAGACGGACAAATACGACTCAGGCATCCAAAACAAAGGCAAGTACCTCGGCGTCATCGAACCAGGAACACGTCTTCTCGTTGACGGAAAGAAAACAGCAACGAAGACGGGACTCGACCATGTCAAAGATCTCGGCGTGACACACGTTCAGTTCATTCCGGTCTATGACTTCAACACGGCATCGGTCGATGAGACGAATCCGATGGCGACGTACAACTGGGGATACGACCCGAAAAACTACAATGCACCAGAAGGGTCGTATTCAACGAATCCTTACGATGCGAAAGTACGCATCATGGAAATGAAACAGATGATTCAAGGATTGCATGACAACAACTTACGTGCCGTCATGGACGTCGTATACAACCACATGTTCGATGCGCAGGCGTCGAACTTGCACAAAATCGTACCGGGTTACTACTACCGTTACACAGAGGGTGGTGACTTCGCCAACGGTACAGGTGTCGGAAACGATACGGCATCTGAACGGGCGATGATGCAAAAACTGATCGTCGACTCTGTCGTCTATTGGGCAAAAGAGTATCATTGGGACGGATTCCGTTTCGACTTGATGGGGATCCATGACGTCGACACGATGAACAAAGTTCGTTCGGAGTTGAATCGAGTCGACAAGTCGATTCTCGTTTTCGGAGAAGGATGGGACCTCGGTACACCGCTCGATGCTGAATTAAAAGCAAATCAAAAGAACGCCTACGACATGCCGGGCATCGCCCACTTCAATGACAACATCCGTGACGGCTTGAAAGGTAGCGTCTTCTTCGATGAGGACAAAGGATTCGTCAACGGAAAAGAAGGCATGGAAAATCGCGTGAAGACGGGAATCGTCGGTGAGATCGCATATAGCGACACGATTAAAGGATTCACGAAAGAACCGACGCAAGCGATCACGTACGTTGAGGCCCACGACAACCACACGTTATGGGACAAGCTGGAGTTGACGAACCCGATCGCATCTGAAGTGAACAAGACGAAGATGCACCGACTCGCTTCAAGCATCATTTTGACGAGCCAAGGGACGACATTCCTTCACGCCGGACAAGAGTTCATGCGCACGAAGGAAGGCGACCACAACTCCTACAAATCACCAGACTCGATCAACCAGCTCGATTGGAAACGGGCAGCCGACCGCAAGGCGGACGTCCAATACATGAAAGGTTTGATTGAGATGCGTAAAGCCAACCCAGGTCTTCGGATGACAAAAGCGAGCGATGTGAAACGATTCTTGACGTTCCACAAAGCGGAAGCGAACGTCATCACGTACACGATCGACGAAGAGGCACCGGGTCAAAAGAACGACTTGTTCATCACGCATAACGCCAACCCGACGAATGTCCAAGTCACCCTTCCAAAAGGGAACTGGAACGTGATTGTCGATGGCGACCGTGCCGGAACGAAGACAATCAAGCGCGCGACTGGAAAAGTGAGCGTGCCTGCATACAAGACGTTCGTCCTCGAACGGAACTAATCATTGACCCCACTTTAAACAAGTGGGGCAGCTTGTTGACTAACATGAATCTTATCGCTCGCCTGTCCGGCGCCCACGCTTTCCTCAGGCAATCCCGGAGCCGCATCGCGACCTAGGTCGCTGCTGGGTCTCCGTCGGATTGCTTTCCTGTAGGAGTCGGGGCGCCGTCGGGCGAGCAACGAAAACGGTCGTCATCTGGCGGCCGTTTGTCTTTTTCTAAGACCACGACGGCCGAAGAAAAAGCTCAATCCTTACTTCGAATCGACGTATCAGGGGAAAGGGAAGGTAAACGCCGAGCCCGCCCGCCATCAATCCCAAGATCATCCGCCTCTTCCCGCCGTTCAACATCCGTTCTGTTCGTCAGACCGTGAAGGATGGATCGTGTCGACTTGTTGATCATCAGATCCGCCCCTCTGTGTTCTTCTCACACCATTATATGGGATGAAGGACAAAAGGTGACCAAGAACGGGCAGGCGAGGCTCCTGAGGGAATAGCAAGCAAAGGGAGACCCAGCAGTGACGCAGTCGCGATGCGGCTCCCTGCTTGCCCCTAGGAAAGCGAGCCGTGTCCGGGTTGGGCATATAAAAGACATTAGACCTATACTTTGTCTACAGTCTGCCCCACTTTGAAACAAGTGGGGTTTTCTAATGGCACAATGATGAAGAATTGGTAATTATTGCTTTATCAACTAGTCATTTTGTGTGAACAAGAGAATTTCCATTTGAAACTTCCATCTCTTTCGAAAGGAGAGATTGTATGACGATTTTCAAAAAGTGGATTCATCGCGTCAATGGTGACGTCACGGATAGTAAGCGGAAACGAAGATGTCACCGACTATATCGAACTCGTTCAACAGCCAGAGGGGTTCTAAGTACCCGACGTGTCGCGTGTGAGAATAGATAGTTGAAACAGGGGTCTCCTTTTCTCTAAGATGGAGAAAGAGAGAATGGAGTGAGGAGATCTTAGATATGAATCTGTATGAACAAGCGAGCGACTGGATGCGGCAATTGCATGACGACCCGTCCGAACGCCTCCGACAAATCAAAGATGAAATTGAGCGCACGGGCACTTATTCGTTGACGACGGAAGAGTTGTGTGAGGGTGCCAAGGTGGCGTGGCGGAATTCGAATCGTTGCATCGGCCGCTTGTTTTGGCAGACCCTCCATGTGATCGATGCACGGGACGCCGATACGTTTGAGGCTGTCTACGACCATCTTGTCGACCATCTTCAGTTCGCTACGAACGCTGGAAAAATCCGTTCGACGATGACGGTCCTTCCAAACGAGTTCAAACTATTGAACACACAATTGATTCGGTACGCGGGATATGAGACACCTGACGGAATCATCGGAGACCCGATGTCCGTCACGCTGACGAAGCGCGCGAAAGAGCTCGGATGGGTCGGAGCCGGCACGCCGTTTGATATCCTCCCGCTCATAATCACGGACGGACGAGACGTCCGCTTGTTTGAGTTGCCGAACGAGGCCGTGCTTGAGGTGGACATTCAGCACGAAGATGTGGACCTGTTTGACGGAAGGACCATCAAATGGCACGCGGTCCCGGCGATTGCGGATATGGAGCTTGAAATCGGAGGGCTCCGGTTTACGTCGGTCCCGTTCAATGGCTGGTACATGGAGACGGAAATCGGGGCACGAAACTTGGCCGATACGGACCGTTATGATCTATTGCCACT
>CABIYO010000012.1:0-2109 GCA_902362975.1 Caryophanales bacterium | reverse complement strand
TCTCTCCTGCGACGACGCATGTTTTTCACGAGCATTACGACAATCAGATCAAGACACCGAACTTGTTCGCTCGAAGGGGATGTCCGTTCTCAGGGTTTCGTCAGTCGGTAAAAGAGGAATTGAAAGGCTAGAACCGAGAGAAAGGATGATTGCTGTGGCAGTCCCGCTTTGGAAACGAGCCGTCGCCGGTCAAATCGACCAACTCGTCTTTCAGACACCGGCAAAACTGATTGAAAAGGCCGTCCGTCAAAAGATTTGGCCAGACAAAGAAGTGAAACGGTATTACTTACCGACCGTCGTGACGATGGCCGGAGAAGTGTATTGTATGTTGTATCAAAACGGTCAGACGTTAGGAGACCGCGTCGTCGGAATTAAAGTCGTGAGTGCGGACGGACGCCCGCTTTCACTGGAACAAATCGTCAAACGAACACTCTATAAAGACGTCGTCTACCCGGCGACGCTCGGGATTCCGCTCATCCGTGCACTCCGACAGATGAAGTCGAATAAAGACCTCGAGTTGCCGCACGACGAGTTCGCCCATACAAAATTGATCTCGACCAAATGAAGAAGAGCAGGGCGACTGCGTGTCGTTCTGTTTTTTTCGTTCCGTTCGGTCGAGTAGGAATAGGGGCGGGAAATAAGGTATAATGGGATTGGACAAAAATGAACGACTATTGGAGGCTTTTTAGTTATGACAAAAATCGCATGGATTACCGACAGTATGGCCAACTTCTCTCAAGAAGAGGCAGCCCGTCTCGGTGTCGATATCGTTCCGATTCAATTGATTGTGGACGGGAACGGCTATAGTGAAACGAAACTCTCGCTTGAAGACTTATATCGGTATATGATTGAGCAAAAGAAAGAAGCGAAGACGTCACAACCGATCTTCGGAGACTTCATCGCCCGCTACGAACGCTTGAAAGAAGAGGGATATGATTGTGCCATCGCCGTCCATTGCTCGAATGGATTGAGCAGTACGGTAAAAAACTCGAAAGCAGCGGCAGAAGCGGCTGACTTTACCGTATACACCATCGACTCGCATGCCGCGCTCGAAGCGCAACAAGAACTTGTCCGAATCGGAAAGGCTGCTGAAGCGGAAGGCAAGTCAGTGGAGGAAATCGTCGCCCTTCTTGAAGCATGGCGCGATAAGAAGAACTTCTTCATGATCATCGGAAACATGGAGACGATGCGCCGAGGCGGTCGTGTTTCTTCTGGTGAAATGTTCCTTGCGAACATTTTGAACATCAAGCCAATCATCACCGTCGATGAGACGGGGAAAGTCATTCCGTTCAAAAAGGCCCGTTCACTGAAGAAGGCTTATGCGGAGATGGTCGGTGAACTCGAACGTCGTCACGCGGAAAACGGTGTGAAGGACAATCGGGTGTTCGTTCAGACGGCACTCGCACCGAACATGCAAGATGACCTCGTCGCACTCATCGAGTCGAAACTACCCGGTCTCGAAGTCGTACGGACTCGATTCCGTCCTTCGATTGCGGTACATGCCGGATTCGAGACGGTCGGTGTCTTGTGGCTCGACGCCTAATCAAGTAGGAGGAATGTAAGATGGAAGCAATGACAACCTTGACTGGATTGAATGAACGGATTGCGAGCACGGAACAGCTGCTCGTCTACGTGTCACATCCGGGATGCAGTGTCTGTCATGCGCTGAAACCTCAAATCGAAGAGATGCTCAAAGAGTTTCCGGAAATTGAGGCGGTCTCAGTAGATTCGGACGAGGTGCCGGAAGTCGCAGGCGCCTTCTCCATCTTCACCGTTCCGGTCGTCCTCTTTTTCATCGACGGGAAAGAAATGCTTCGCCGGGCACGATTCGTGCCGATCGGCGAACTGACGCATCAACTCGAACGCATGCAAGAAATGAGACGAGCGTGAACAGGATGCTCGGACATAATTAGCCGGTTTTAAAGATTTTTGATAAAAAGAGGGGTCCGGTCACCGATTTTCGGTGGTCGGACCCCTTCTTTTTAGTTCGAAATACGTGTGCGAACCCATAAAAATGACAAGAGGCCTCCGTGAGCGACTTGTTCGCTCACGGAGGCCTCTTTCTTATGAATCTACTGGGTTATGTCCCAGCTTCTTTCTTATTCTGCT